>JAWKPW010000114.1:0-16482 GCA_041390465.1 Desulfobacterales bacterium
CGTGTAAATTTGTGCAATTCGCGGCTTTACCATCAAATCTTCTGAGTAATGGCATAAGTATATTTTCAATGGAGAATCAGTATAAAATTCAATATGCTTATGTACTGGTACATGACCACGTTGAATTTTATGGGATCAAAAACCGGATTTTTCCAAAAAATCCGGTTTTTTCATTCCCTGTTTGATCCTGTAAAAACCAAGTTGCTTATGTACTACTCTGATTCTGTGACATTCAACGCGGTCTTGTCCTGCTTCAGTTCTGAAAAGATTCGGAGCCGTCCTTCGTACACCTCGCTGAGCAGTTCTTCCTGCAAAACAGCGGCCGGAGGCCCGAATGCGTACAGACGCTGCTTGATGAGGATCAGTTTGTCAAAATATTCTGCTGCTGTTGCCAAATCATGATGCACCACCACCAGGGTGCGGCCTGTTTTTTTGGCTCTTTCCAGCACATCAAGAATAGCCCGTTCCGTGGCAGCATCCACTCCCGCGAAGGGTTCGTCCAGCAGCAGAACTTCTGAGCCCTGTGCCAGCGCGCGTGCCATGAACACCCTTTGCTGCTGACCGCCGGAAAGCTGCCCGATCTGGCGATCCCGAAATTCGGACATGCGCACCATTTCCAAAGCCTGATCCACCAGTTCCCGATCTTTTTTTCCCGGATTGCGGTACCAGGGAATGGCTCCGTAACGCCCCATCATGGCAACCTCTTTGACCTGAATGGGAAAATCCCAGTCCACCGCGCCGCGCTGGGGCACATAGGCCACCAGTCCTCTGGCTTTTTCAGCCGGAACCCCCAGAATGCGAACCTGTCCCACATCCCGCTTCACAAATCCCAGAATGGCCTTGACAAAAGTGGATTTGCCCGCGCCGTTCGGGCCGATGACACCCACCAGGGAGCCTTTTTCTATGGAAAGGGAGACATCCAGCAGCACCGGTTTCGGGCCGTAACTTACGGTCAGATTCTGCACCGCAATGGCAGCAGCAGGATTTTTTCCGGAATCAGGAAGGATCATAAGACTCCTTTTGCAAATGCGGTGCAGTCTCAAACGACAGAACCCCGCTTACATTTGCACCCGGTTCTGACCAGAAGGTCTGCTCCGCAGTGACCGCATCATTTTCCAGCACCCGGATCCGCAGGGCATGGGTTTTGCGGTATGCTTCCAAAGGGGGACTGGCCTCCAGCCATATTTCCTTTTTTCCCGGCACAGGATCCGCAGGAAGATTGATTTTCAGGGGAATTCCGGGTTCCATCGGCTCTGTCACGCGCAGAATTTCACGATTTCCCATGCGCACGAGCAAAGCCGGACGCGGCACTCCGGGCTCAGGCTGAAGGGCAAAGGGATCAGGTTCCGGAGCAAACGCAGGTGTTATCTCCAAAACAGAATGGCCTGTGTTTTCAGAGGCAAACGCCGGTTTGGAATCAGATGCCGCTGTGTGTTCCGCAGAAGATTCCGCTGTGTGTTCCGCAGGAAAGGGCGGGGGATTTCTGGAATCCATGTAAAGGGCCAGTCCGCCCGCGAAGATGATCCATATGAAAACTGCCACAAGGATGCGCATAAGCATACTCCAAAAATATTTTCGGACCGGTGCGGCCGGATTTCAGGGGTGCACAAAACAATTTCCGCAGTTTTTTTCGGAAAATTTTCCATCTGCTGCCTGTGACAGATTTCCCGATGCTCCGGAGCAGACCGGAGGCATTTCCAATGCGAATGAAGAGTCAGGTTCAGACAGGATTTGACAACTTTCAGAAAGTTTTCAAATCCGCACCTTTTTTATGACAGACTGTTTTTGTTCAGTCTGATATTTTTGGCTCTCAGGGTTTGCAAAAAAATAACCCGTACAATTTTTCTGTCCGAAAACCCTAAGGGTTCTGACAGGTTATTTTGATACAGACCCTTAACTGGCATTTCTATTTTTTCCCTATCCATGCAGCGCCGTAAACTCCGGCAGAATCGCCCAGCTCATTGCGAAGGATGGGGGTATGAATCTGGGGATGAAATGCGTAGCGTTTCACCCTTTCCACTCCCAGCGTGTAGAGTTCCTCGATATTGGACAGCCCCCCGCCCAGCACCACGGCATCCGGATCCAGAACGGAAATGAGTCCGCCCAGGCACCGGCCGAAATCATCGAGAAACTGGCGGAAGACTTCCGCACAGCGGTATTCACCCTTCCGAAACCCATCCACAATATCCCTCATGGGCAGCCGCTCATCAAATTTTTCCCAAAAGGCATCTTCCACACCGGAGCCGCTGATTTTTGTTTCCACACATCCCCGGTTCCCGCAGTAGCATCTGTTTCCCCTCGGATCCACGGAAAAATGCCCCCATTCTCCGGCAATTCCGTGCCTGCCTCTGTGAATCTGCCCGTCCATGCACAGACCGCCTCCGCACCCGGTTCCCATGATGATGCCGAAAACTGTTTTGTAATTTTTTCCCGCGCCCCTGCGGCTTTCAGCCAGGGTGAAGCAGTTCGCGTCATTTTCCATTTCCACTTTTGTTTCCAGCAGATTTTCCATATCCAGACGAAAGGGGCGCCCCATCAGGGATGTGGTATTCGCGTTGATCACAAGTCCTGTCTCAGGTGCGATCACGCCCGGAATGCCGATGCCCACAGTATATGTCCCGGACTCCGGAATCAGCGCCGCAGCATCCCGGATCAGGTGATACACGGCATGACAGATGCTTTCATATTCCCTGTCCGTGCCTCTGGGAGTGGCAATTCTTTTCCGGTGCAGTTCCCTGTGCTGAGAATCCAAAACAATGACCTCGGTTTTGGTTCCGCCCAGATCAACACCGATCTGATAACTGTTCATGACACTTCCTTTTCTGACAAGTGAACACTTCCCGGATGTTATACCGGTTCTCCTTTGAAACCATGCGTTCTCTTTTTAGCCGCAAAGGACACTAAAGATGGCACAAAGGTCACAATAAACGGACAGCACCGCATAAAATCAGCGGTGAATCGGCATTGCCTTCCGCAAATTTTCCGGAAATTGTCTGGGAAGTTTCACTTTCCTCACAGGACTCACACTCCTTCCGCAGCCAGAAATTTCTCAATTCCCCTGAGCAGGATGTCGCTCAGGGTGGTTTCAAAGCGGATATGGGTGGAATAATCATTTTCATAATGATAAGAGATGGCAATCACGGTTCCGATTACGGAAACATTGATTCCGGATTCATTTCCGGGAAATTTGATTCCCATATCCAGTTCCTGCACCAAAGCCAGGGGAAAGGCAAAAGACATTTCCAGTTGTCTGCCCAGAAGGGGGCTGATCTTTTTCCTGCTGGAGGTGCGTATGGAAAAGCTTATCCCCCCTTCAGAGATGTCGGAAAGACTGCCTTTGAAGATTTTGCCTGTGGGCGTTCCGGCTGAACTGATGATATGCGCGGATACGGTTCCCTTCAGACTGAATCTTTTCCGGGATCTGCGCTCAATGCCCTTGCCCCGGATAATCTCATGAATGCGTTCCAGCCGGAGACAGTAATCATGCAGTTTTGATTCCAGGGCGGGAAAATCCTTTTCCCATTTTTCCAGCACGCTGCTTTCAAGAAAATTGAGTTTCACACGGGAGAGGCTGACCAGAGAAGTGGTGCAGTGGGAAAGGGTGAAAAAAGTGTCTTCCCCCACAATATCACTGCCTTCCGCAATCTTGAGCAGACTTTCCTTTTCCCCCTGCCGGAAGATCAGTTTCAGTTCGCCCTCCCGGATAAACCAGAGGCGGCTGTTGCGCTCTCCCTGCCGGAAGATCACTTCATCAGCTTCATAAACCGCTTCCTCCAGGGCATAATACAGGGCGTTGGCCTCATCCGGCGTCAGACTGTCATAAAGTTCTGACCAGATTTGCAGGTGATCCTGCTCGATTTCTGCCCCTTCCTTTTTTTCCTGTTCAATAATCTCGCGCGCCCGGATGATTTCCGCAATGGCCATGGGGTCTGTGTCAACGAGTTGTTTGTGCATGGCCTCGGCTTTTTCAAAATTCTTTTCTTTTGCATATTTGACAACCGCGTCAAACAGCATGTTGACAACGCTTGCCTCAAGGGTTTCATCATTGCGTCCGGCAAACTGGGAAACATACTCTGCTGCGGCAGGCATTTTCGGTGCTTCGGTTTCCGGCAGGATTGCACCGGCATCCTCTTCAGATGCAGTCCCTTCCTTTTCCCTGTCTGTTTTCTCTGTCTCCTGAGCAGATTGCATCCGTATCAGTGCATCTGCGGCTGCTTTTTTCACATTTTCCGGATAGGCTTTTTTCAGGATTCCCCTGCGCTCCACAATTTCCTGCAAAACAGGAATTGCTTCCCGCGAACCGATCCTGCCCAGTGCCGTGCAGACCTTTTCCTTGAGTTTGTCACTGATTTTTGAGGAAAAAAAGGACTTGGTTTCCAGCATTTCCAGCAGATAGGGAACCGCTTTTTCATATTTCAGTGCACCCAGCATATCCGCAATGGCAATTTTCAGACGCTCTTCCGCGGAATCAAGGGTGGACAGCAGGAGTTCCCCTCTGTATTTGCCGCCGATATTGAACACCGTGTTAAGGGTTTCCCTCTGCACACGGAAATCCTCATGCTGCAGAAGGGGAATGAGCACAGGCAGATGATCCTCATTTCCCACCTTTCCCAGCATCAGAATCAGATTTCGCAGATAGTACCAGGGGCCTCCCTTTGCAATTTTTTCACTCAGAACCCGGGGGGCCTGCCCGATTTCCGAGACCACCTGCAGAATGCGGACCCGTTCCGTCATATCGCTGCTGTCCTGCAGAATGGAAAGCAGGCGCTCAATCACAGACTCTCCCATCAGTGTCAGACACCGGGTGGCAAGTTCCCTTTTGCCCTTTTCACTGCTTTTGATCCGGTTGAGCAGCAGATCCGTAATCCGATCCGTGGCAATGTCTTCAAGCATGTCGGCTGCCAGTTTCTGAATTTCACTGCCTTTGGGAAGCTTGCCGTAAAGAATGCTGTTGAAGGTTTCAAGTATGGGAATGCACTCTCGGAACCAGTTTCCCTTAATCATGGTCAGAGCCAGTTCATGCAACTGTATGCTCATGCGCTCATAGGCAGGGCTGAAGGCTTCCTCTGTTTTGATCCAGTTGAGACAGTGATCCAGCATCCGGATCATGATTTCCGTATGATTCTGACGGATCAGGATTCGGCCGATATGGGAAAGCGCTTCCGAGACATTGTCCCGGATCTCCTTGTCATCATTGAGCAGACCGTCGGCCAGGCGCATGATGATGGCCTCGGCTGTCTGACTTTTGCCTGCGAGAAACAACTGCTCAACATAATCCGGCAGCGGAATCATCACGGTTTCATCCAGAAAAGGGGTTTCATCCCCCTTGAGAATGCTGCTGAGACCGGTTTTCAGCACCTGCATCTGCTGTTCCTTGCGTTCCTTTTCCAGTGCAATGCGTTTGCCGATATGCTCCTGCAGCCGTTTTCCCTTTACCGAATTCATCATGAATTTATGGGCGATATGGATGCTCTCCGGCTGTGCGGAACCTTCCGCCGTACTTTCCCCGCCCTGTTTTTCCGCCATGCGTTTGAAAGTGAGAGCCAGTTTTTCAAACTTTTTCTCATCCAGCAGATCAATGACCTGGTTGAAAACCTTCTCATCCACAGCATCTGTGTCCTGGGTCAGGATCATGGCCAGCATGTCCTCATCCATATCCGCAATGGAGCGGGACAGTTTTTTGGAAATCATCTCTTTATGCTCATTGTCCGAGATTTCATCCAGAGTGCGGATCATGTGAAAGATGACCTCAGACAGTTTCTCATAGGGCCTGGATCGCTTCTGCTTCATGATATAGGCCATGCCTGCATGAAAAACCTGCTGAATCCAGTCCGGATCCTGTGCCATTTCCCTGATCTTCTGGAGTGCCTCTTCGGAAAATGCCTTTTCTCCGGAAACATATTTGATAATATCCTGATCCCGGATTTCAATGTTCGCGATGATCTTCTGTTCCTTGTCCACAACAATGTAAACCCGGTGATCCATGACAATATGGGAGAGGCTGGCGTTTTCCGCGATTGCCTCAAGGCCCCCCTCTTTCTCCAGATCCTCAGGACTTTTGCTGACAATCTCCAGAAAGGTTTTGACTTCCTCGCGGGTCACATTCTGCTCAAAGGCGATATTTTTCACATTCATTTTCAGCAGCATTTCAAAAAAGGAAGCCACAGGAGGATATTTTTTCTGATCACTTTCACTGAAAACCTGTCCGCAGATGATATAATTGTTTTCTGATTCTGAGACAGCAAGCACCACGGCTTCCTCATGGGCAAGAATTTCCCTGAGGATATGGTGAACCCTGTCAATGCTGTTGCGGATAATGGCACTGGTGGGCGGATAGAGCCGGATATTGGTCACCGCCACGTTCATTACGATAATTGCGTCAATTGCCTTTTTCTGTATGCTGAAGCCTGCCATGTTTCACCTGTGCTGCCGGTAAGGGAAAAATTTGAAAAAAGACCGTGTACGGGTTGCTGAATACGGGTTTCCGGGGAGCTGGGAGATGCAGGTGTGCAAAATTCAGTATCAGCTCACCGGCTGCCAGCCCCAGGAAGCCAGTCCTTCATTTATATACACTGCCAAAAAAATGTTCAAAGGAAAAATGATTTTTTTGGCTTTTTCAAAGCAAAAAAAGGAAAAAATATTTTATTCTGTCCGGAACGGTGCTATATTTTCCGAACCGGTATTCTGAATTTCTCTTCTGATCCGTGCAGTGATGGGAAAACACTGCTTGGGACTATTTACCTTTTTGGAAACTGTTATGACAAGAAAAAAAATTTTTTTTATTGCCATCAGCATCTGTTTTGCGCTTTTTTTTCTGACCGTATGCGGCATCAGGCTTTGGCTGGGAACGCAAAGCGCGCAGCAGAGGATTCTGGCAAAAATCAACCATGCCATTCCCGGCAGCATTTCATGGGAAAAACTTGAGTTTTCCCTGCTGACCGGACACATTGATCTTCAAAAACCGGCGGTTGCGGGGACATTGGATGAAAAAATCATCGAAGCGGAGAGAATACGTCTGAATCTGTCCCTGCCTTCCCTGCTGGCAAAAAATATCCGTGCGGAAAGTCTGATACTGGAAAAGCCGCAGGTGCGGATGAAAACGGACGCGCAGGGACATCTGAATCTTGTCACAGCGTTTTCCGATCCCCAAAAACCCAAAGCGGAACCTTCATCAGGAAAGGGAATGCCTTTCAACATTCTGGCTGAGGAGATTCAAATCAAAGAGGGTTTTTTTTCCTATGAAAAACCTGGGAAAACTCCGGAAAGCCCCGCAGAGCATGTAATTGTGCGCGATATTGATCTGAAACTGGAAAAAGGGGATTTTGCAGACCGGACAGGCAAAGCAGAACTGAAAATCGGGGGCGGTGATGCGGATATTGCGGGACTGAAAACCGTATTCCGTGAATTTTCTCTGAAAACAGATCTGGAAAAGGGGAATTTCAGGGATACAGACCTGAAACTGGATTCGGATCTGGCAAGGCTCAGCGTGTCCGGCAGTGTGTCTGACACCTTTTCCCGGCCCGTGCCGGATATGGAACTGCATCTGGAAGCAAATCTTGAAAACATCCGGCAGAGTCTGTCACTGGCTGCGGATCTGAGCGGCCCGGTGCAACTGCGGTTAAAAGCACGCGGCAATCCCGGTGATCCGGAGGCGGAACTGGATCTGAACTATGGAGGAGGAAATCTGGCAGGAATCCGGGTGGAAAACCTTGCCGGAACCTGCCGCGTGAAAAACAGAATTCTGCACATCAGCAAGCTGGATATCCGTGCTTTCGGGGGAAATGTGCAGGCCGAAGGACAGGCAGATTTTGCCAAAGCCTTTCCCCAGGGATTCTTTTCCGCCCAAAGGGAGATGAATGCCCTGAACTATTCCTTTTCCGTAAAACCGGCAGGAATGGCGCTGGATCAGCTTCCCATACAGAAAACAGGACTGGACGGAACTCTGGACGGTCTCATCCGGGTGCAGGGAAGCGGAATTTCAGCGGAGCATCTCCAACTCAGCGCAGACACAGATCTCACAGCCCAAAACCTGTCTGTGGAAAAGGTGCTGAACCCCGCAGATGTTCATCTCACAGCACAGGCCCTTGTGGAAAAGGGAAAGGTGACATTCCGGTCTCTGGATGTGAATGCGGATGCCCTGCATCTGAGCGGAAACGGAGATTATACATCGGATTCAAAGGAAATTCAGGCAAAACTGAAACTGGATGCATCTGATCTGAACGCTGTTTTTTCCAGAGTGAATATAAAAGATGTGACAGGCAAACTGAATTTGCTCGCGGATATTTCCGGAACTTTGGTTCAGCCTTTGGCAGAGGTGGAAATCAAAGGGGAAGGGCTTGGATTTCAGGACATCCGCATTGGAAATCTGCAAAGCAAAGCCGGGCTGGCGCCGGACGGCACAGTGCAGATTCCGGAATTTGCTTTGGATAACCAAGATTCGAAACTGTCCGCAAGCGGAAAGATACGGATTTTTGAAAAAGGGCTGCGCGTGCATCCGGATTTGCCTGCGGATATCCTGCTGACGCTGCACAATGTCAAAGCCGGAAATTTCATGGCAAAGGAAACGCTCAAAGGCAGTGCGGACGGCACCATCCGCATTCAGGGGCCTGTGAGAAAACCTGCTGCTGATGCGGAGCTCACAGGAAAAAATCTTGCTTTTGCTTCCCGCAGAATTGGGGATCTGAATGCCCGTGTTCATTTTGCCAAAGGAAAAGCTGACATAGAACATCTGAAACTGCAAAACCGGCAGTCGGATCTGAAACTGTCCGGCACGCTTCAGATTCTTGACGAAAATATGAAACCCCTTTCGGATCCGGGTTTTGATCTGCATCTGGCCTCGTCCGCTTTTTTCCCCCAAGATTTCACGGATCAGATCAAAGGCAGACTCAGTTTCACGGCACAGGGCAAAGGCAGCCTGAATTCTCCGGAAATCCTGCTCAGCCTTGAGGGCAAAGATCTGGCAGCAGGAAAAAACCGGATAGGCAGCCTGAACACGGAACTGGCCTTTGCGCGGGGACTTGTCACGGTAAAAAATCTCAGTCTTGAAAACCGGAAATCCGGCATCAGCATTTCCGGCACTGCCCGCGTGACAGATCCGCAGTCTCTCAAACCTTTGGATGATCCGGAATTTGATCTGAACATCAGCAAAGCCATTGTGTTTCCCGAAGATTTCACGGACGGTCTGAAGGGAAAACTGCGGATTTCCGGGCATGCCAAAGGGAAAAAGAGTGATCCCCGTGCAGAACTTTCGGTTGACGGAGAAAATCTGGCCGCGCCTTCGGGCAGAATCGGAAATCTGCGGGCTGCACTCCGCTTTGCAGACGGAAAACTGCTCATGGACAAAATGCAGGTGCGCAACGGCAAATCCGCTTTGGATCTGTCCGGCAGCGCGGCTGTTCTGAATCCGAAAACAAACACAGTCCTTGCAGATCCGGAAGTTGACATAAAAATGGCCGGTGACAGCCTGTTTCTGGAGGATTTCATAAAGGGAATGAAGGGAAAACTGGCTTTGTCCGGTCATGTTTCAGGCACAAAAAACCGGCCAAAGGGCAGTATCACGGTGGAAGGCAAAAAAATTGATCTGGGAATGCAGCGCATTGAAGGGATGCAGCTCAATTCCCGGCTCGATGGGGAGCGGGTGAACATTGATTCCTTTCTGGTGGCAATGGCTCCGGGAGAAAAGATTGTCACAGACGGATGGGTTTCCCCTTTGCGCAGAAATTATGATCTCCGCATGAAATCTGACGGCATTTCCCTGAAAAATATTGATTCCCTCAGCCACAGGGATTTGGGAAAGGGGAAAATTTCTTTTCAGATCGCAGGCAAAGGCAGTTTTGACAATCCCAATGCACAGGGAGATATAAAAATTGAGGGCATGACCCTGAAAAAGAAAGTGCTGGATGATCTGAAAATCCGGGTGGATATTGCGGATCAGACTGCCAAAATCACCGGGAATGTGCATTTTGATCTGGATGCCCTGTATCATCTCAACTCAAAGGCGTTCACGGCAAAACTGGTCTTTGACCGAACCGAGCTGGCTCCCTTTTTCAGCCTGGCCGGACGTGACGATCTCAAAGGTTCCGTGACCGGTATCATCGAAGCTTCGGGAAACGCGGGAAAACCGGAAGAGATGCGGGCAGTGGCCGACATCGGGGCTTTGGAAATTTTTCTCAAAGATGCGGAGCTGCTCCGAACTTCCAATGCAAAAATTTTGTTTGAAAACAGCCAACTGTCTGTTCCGGGCATACAGATTTCCCTTCTGCGTGAAGGCAATCTGAACCTTGCCGGAAAAGGAAACAGCAAAGGGCCTCTGGATTTCCGGGCAGATGGTGAAATTCCCCTGCGGGTTTTTGCGCTTTTCAATGAAGAGTTGGAGGATCTCAGCGGCAGTCTCCGTGTGAAAGCAGACATAAAGGGAAGTCCGCAAAAACCGGATTTTCAGGCCAATATCGCATTGAACAGCTTGGGCATGACCGTTCCGGGACTGATGCAGAAACTCCATGATCTCAACGGAAACATTGAACTGTCTTCCAAAGCACTGGTTCTGAAAAACATTGCCGGAAAACTCGATGAGGGCAGTTTTGATCTGGGCGGAACCATTGCTTTGGACAATTTCCGTCCGGGGCGTGTGCAACTGGAGTTGCGAGGCAGCAGGCTGCCGGTCAGTGTTCCGGATACGGCAGATATTCTGTTCAATACGCATCTGACCCTGAAAGGAACACAGGAAAAATCTCTGCTGGAAGGGGAGATGATTCTTCTGGAAGGGGAATATTACAAGGATGTCAAGCTGGGACTGCTGGAAACATTGGGAAAGATCGGACAGAAAAAACGGAGCGAATCCGCATCCGGTTCCGGAACTGTTCATCCTTTTGCAAAAAACATGCGGATGAATGTCACGGTCAGGGCGCGCAATCCCTTTGTGGTGGACAACAATATGGCTCTGCTCACCCTCAAACCGGATCTGAAAGTGCATGGAACCCCGGCTGTGCCTCTGATTGGGGGGCGGGCTGAAGTGGAATCCGGAACCATTATTTACCAGACCCGTGAATTTGAAATTGAAAAAGGCGTCATAGATTTTCTCAATCCCTACAAAATTGAGCCCACCTTTGATATAAAGGGAGATGCGGAGATTCGGGACTGGACCGTGCATCTCGCGGTTTCCGGCACACCGGACAATCTGAAATTTGAACTCAGCTCAGACCCGCAGGAAGAGCATGGCGACATCCTTTCCCTGCTGGTTTTTGGCAAGACAGGCAAAGAACTGGTCAGCGGAGACGGCAGTTCCACTTCCGCCACACAGTTGATTGCGGATATGGTGGCAGAAAAAATGGGGGAAAAACTCAGAGACGCGACAGCACTGGATACGCTGGAACTGGGATATACCGAGGGAAACGGCACACAGGACAGTCAGATAAAGGTGACAGTGGGCAAAGAGCTTTCCCGGCGCATGCGTGTGAAATACGGGGTGGAAACCCGATCCGGTGAAACCGTGCAGACCATCGCCACAGAATACAAATTTCTGGAAAATCTGATTGTGAACGCGTTTCAGGATACCAGCGGCGTTTATGGAGGGGAAATCATCTTCCGGCTGGAATTCCGCTGACACAGCAGGGTGCGCAAAATCGCTTTCCACACGGGGCAGGGGAGAATCTCTGACAGCGATTTTGCACACACCCTGCAGGGTTTTGCATTGACAGATGAAACTCACCTGCTTTTGTTCACAACCTTAATCTGTCCCGGTGTATCTCCGATGCCCCGGATTTCGGGCCGGTACATGGATTCTGCAAAGGCCGGTGGCGCAGAGAATGTGCCGGGACTGACCACGCGCACCATGTAAAAAAGATGGGTGGCAGAGTAATCATTGAGGAACACAGCCGCTGCATACCGGTCATCCCGGTATTCCTCATGCAGAATCGAGGCCGCCTCTTTCAGCTTCCAGATGGATTTGCCATCAATATTCATATCCTCCATCTTGAAACTGTGTTTGAGATTCTGGTTTTCCGGCTCAAACCCGGCAGGAACCAGATCCACGACCAGACCGTCCGGAATCCACTGTTTGGCACTGATTTTCAGATGCACCAGCAGCAGTTCTCCCACACGGAATTCCCGTGTGTTCACAGGTTTTCCATAGATGTCATAGATTTCCCGCACAATGGAAATCTTTGCATCCTCTTTGGGGGGCGGGGTTTTGGTATAGCCCCGCACAATCGCGGAAACATAAATCCGCTCAGGGTTTTCGCAGACAAAATTCACACCGTTGGAGATTTCCCCCGCGCCCAGCCCGTTGAAATAATCCCCTTTCTGCATCAGAGGCGTTTCTTTGCCGGAAACCGTGAGTTTTCCCTTCCATTCCCTGTCTGCGCGTTCCTGCAGCGCAATTCCCGCCCGGAAAATCGCGGATTTTTCCTGTGTGCTGAGCCATCTCCGCTGACGCATGGCCGCATCCAAATCCGCCATGAGGCTGTCAAATCCCTCGGTGCTGTCTGCATTGTATTCCACAAGCAAAGCAATGGTACAGGCCAGATCCCGGATCAGGCTGCTGTAATCGCCCCAGTATCCGTATTCTGCAATGCGTTTTTTTGCAGCGAGTTTCAAAGCCTCCGCGCTGCGGCTCAGATCCCCCATGCGTTTTAAGGCAATGCCCATATAAGCCAGCGGGAGAGAAGAACCGGCCTTTTCCCGGTGATTGTCATACAGGGTGCGCAGGGTTCCCAAAGACGCACGGTTGAGCCGGGAAAGAACATAGCCCGCATAACTTCGAACGGAAAAATCCAAATGCTCCCGTGCAGCATTGTCGCCGTAATCCTCAATGGGTGCGCTTTTGGACACATAGGTTTCCAGACGTTTCAAAGCCTTGTCCAGCATGGCGGTCGGCACATCCGCGCCCATGTCCCGCGCGGTGAGCAGAAAATCTGTCACATACACCGTAAGCCAGGCAGCTTCCGGGCTGTTTCTGTTCCACAGCCCGAATCCCCCTGTATCCAGTTGCATGGTTCCCAGCCGCTCCATGGCAATTTTCAGGCGTTTGCTGCGCTCTGCCTGTGTAATGGAAGGCAGATGCCAGAGCGCGATCTGATCCTTTGTGGCATACAGCAGGGGCCAGGCACTGCTGGAAGTCTGCTCCAGACATCCGTATGGATAACCGATCAGTCCTTTCATGGCATTCTGAAAATCCAAAGGCATCTGTGCAGAGATTTTGATTTCTCCGTCCACCGTGGCAGGAATCAGATCATCGGCCAGCCGGGAATCCAGACTGAACACCTCTCCGGGCTTGAGAATCTGAAACACTCTGCGCTCTGTGCCGGGATAGCCGGGCCGCACCGGAAGCTGCCAGTCGCGTTTCTGCTGAAAATCCCCTGCTTTCAGTTCCATAAAAACCTTGCCGGTGCCATAATTGTCTGCACCCCGCACCGGAAAACGCAGGGTTTTCTTTTCCCCGTCTGCCAGAGGCAGGTTCTGTTCCCCTTTTTCCATAGCAATGGGGCCTTCGGTTTTCATTCTGATGGCAATCTCCTGTTTTTTGCCGCTGAGATTATGCACATCCAGCGTAAACACAGACTGATCGCCGGGCGCGAGAAACCGGGGCATGGCCAGTTGCGTGACCACAGGCGCGGCCACTGTGACATCAGATTCTGCACACCCGAAACGGTTTGCATCAAAAGCCAAAGCCATCAGCCGCAGTTTTCCGTTGAAATCCGGGAGTTCAAATGTGATTTCTGCCATGCCGTTTTCATCAAAAGCCACAGGCGGATGGAACAGGGAAAGGAGTTTGACCTTGCTTTCCGGACGTTTGCCCCCTGCCAAATCCGCGTCACCGCCGTAGCGCAGCGCGGCAGGATTGCCGTCCAGATTTTCTATGACTTTGGCATACACGTCATACGCGTTCACATCATAGCGCCGGGGTTCAAAAAACCAGCCAAAGGGATCAGGGGTTTTGAAATCCGTGATATTGAGAATGCCGGTATCCACAGCCGCAAGCGTAACGTAAACCGGTTCACTGTCTTTTCTGTTCCCGGACATTTTTACCTTTACGGTCAACGGCCCTTCCGGCACGGTCTTTTTGGGAGCCTCGATTTCCAGAGCGATTTTCCGGTCGGATCGCTCCAGAGGCAGATGAATCAGTCCCACAGCCCGGTTGGGCGTGATTTTCTCCTGTGCATCCGCGGGACGGAACACGACCGCGCTGATGTAGATATTATGGGTATCCCAGCCCGCAAGAATGGGAATTTCCACTTCCGTGCCTTTGCCGGAAACCGGAAGACGTTTCGTCCACAGGGGTTTGTCGCCCTCCACCAGAATCAGGGCTTCGCCGCTGTGGGGCGGGGTTACGGTCAGTTTGATAATATCGCCAGGCCGGTATGTGGGCTGATTGAGCGTCAGCACCACTTTGTCCGGACGCGCGGCTTTTTCCCCATCCTCTCCGTACCACCATCTTCCCACCCGGAAACGCACACTGGAGACCAGATTGTTTTCCGGATTCCGTACAGTCAGCACATACTGGCCGTTTTGCAGGGAAATGGTGTAAGGCGTGGCTCTGTCCCCTTTGAGATTGAGAGAATCTGTAAGGAAATTATAGGTTTTTTCCGTGTATTTGTACAGCCAGCCTGTGGATTCGGAATATTCCCAGTAATAATCCCGATCCTCTTTGATAAGTTCCACCAGCAGACCCCGGGCCGGCAGAAGTTTTCCCTTTGTGTCTGCCATGACCACTTCAAAACTGACAGGCCCCGCGTCCGCGGATTCTCCGGTAAACAAAGGACGTATGCCAATCAGATTTGGGGCAGGCCAAACCGTTTTGTCTGCATAACGGGTGACAGGACGGCCGCCGCTTTCGTACAAATCCGCGACAATTCTCACCGTAAGGGGGCTGAGCATTTCTGACCACCGGTTTTCCACTTCCAAAGTGAAATTTCCCTGCGCGTCCAGTTTTTTTGTATCGGTTTCCCAGTAATCCCGGTATTCCTCATCCGCGACATCTCCAAACTGAAAATCCTTGAGTTTTTCAAACAAATCCCGTTTGGCTTTAACCCGGATGCGGAATCCGATTTCATTTTCGCTGGCTGCCGCGCCGTACAGATACATGCCGTTCACTTCAGCCTTTACCGTATCCTTTGGCCCGGGAAAATCCGGCTGGGTTTTTATGTCCAGTTTCATGCGCTCCGGCAGAAATTCCTCAATCTGCAGTTCATGCACCGCAGCCGGATTGCTGACTGAGGGATCATCCCAGACCCGGAGTTCCCATTTTCCGGTCTGCGCGTCCGCAGGAAAATCCAGTTCTGTGCGGAAATAATTCATGTTCTGGGCTTCGTTTTCCTGCGCGTGCCAGGTGAAGGTCCGGATTTCCCGGCCATCAGGCTGAAACAGTTTTGCTGTCAAAGGAAGAGTGTCAATCATCTGTGCGTCATCATCGCGCAGCAGCGCGGATACGGTGGCTGTTTCACCGGGACGGTACAGATCGCGGGGACTGTACAGGAAAATTTCACGGGGATGATATGCCCGTTTGCCCAGATCAAACTCACTCATATCCAAAGCCGGGGTTCGCATGGGAAGCACGCCGGACTGATCCTGACCGGAGGGATCTTTGTGGGAGGCAATCACTATCTGAATATCGCCCGGCAGCACCAGATTGCTTTTGTACTCTCCGTTTTCATCTGTGACACCCTCGGCCACAACTTTGCTGCTGCTGTCGTAAAAAATGAGATTGACATCAGGCAGGGGCGCACCGGTCTTGAGAGAGGAAGCAAAAATCAGGGATTCAGACGCATAGGCTCTGGCATGAAGTCCGATGTCTGTCACGAGAAACCAGGTTCCCTGATAAGCGTAATTGTACTGACCCGGTTCCCGGAGAATGGCAAGATATACGCCCGGTTTCTGCAAAGGTTCAATGTTTTCCACCGGAATATGGCAGACCGTGCGTTTGTTTTTGGGAACATCCAGATCAAAACGGCCTGAATACACCATTTCCCCATAGTCTTTGCTCTGTGCCAGTTGATAATAATCCTTTTCCCCGGCTGTATTGTCCCAGTCCACAAGGTTTATCAGACCTTCCGGCTTCATGCGGAAAAATTCTGCATACACAGAAGTGACATTGATACTGACAAGGGGAAGTCCTTTGTTCATTTTGGCAGGAAGCAGAAAACCCTCACTCGCGAAACTGATAATGGGGCTGATGGCCTTTGTGGTCAGAGACTGGCTCACCCGCTCCCCCAGAACCTGTCCGTCCGCGGCTTTCAGGCTTTCCAGAACCGTGACGGAATACTCGGTTTCCGCTTCCACATGGGGAAACCAGAGCGTGCGTCCGTCTTCGGACAGCACCCATGCGCTTTTGAGCAGTTCACGGGTGTCACTGATGCGCAGATGCTCATCATGGCGCACCGCAGGATCCAGCGGCTCCGAGACAAGCACGGCAATGGCCGGGCCGTTGTCATAGGTGCGCTCGCTGATGTCCAGCACCCGGAAGGTTCCGGTTTTCCGGGATGTTCC
>JAWKPW010000115.1:0-16285 GCA_041390465.1 Desulfobacterales bacterium
ACTATTGACGACAACAGCGCAATTCAAAAACTTGAAACATATTTTCCAAGTAAAGAAAGAGCTGTTCTGCCAACAAAATTGGGAAATACCATAGCATCTTTTGAGCATTATTCTAATACCCGTTATGGCATTGATGCGATTGCACTTTGGCCCAGACTGATACCTGTACTCCAGGACACTAAATATATTGAATTTATCTCTCACCAAAAAGCGGTTTTCGATTTTATGCTGAATATGATGTATACTGTGTTTGTTGTTGGTCTGGAACTGTCATATCTGTCAATCTATCTGGGACAATTTTTTTATTTTCTGCCATATCTGTTTATAACCTTCTTATTAACTTTTGTATTTTATGAAGGTGCTGTTAATGGTGCTGTTTCTTGGGGAATATGTGTGAAGGTAGCCTTTGATATATTCAGATGGGATTTGTGGAATAAACTGCATTTAAAACCGCTATCCAAAGAAGACGGAGATACTGTCTCTGTTTTTTCAAAAGAAATTGAACGGTGGACAAAAGTATCAAAATTGATTGCCTGCAACGCTAGAACCGATTTTGATGAGTTTTATTATGACAAATCAGATTGAATTTATTAGAAATTATTCATAATGAAATATATAAAATATTTTTTTGGCAACAGAGAACACTCTTTACGATCTTAATGAGAGGGGGTCTAATGAATAAATATAAGACATTTCAGTTCTTGAATATTTCAATGTCAGGAGGGAATATTGGTAGCTTGCATGGTGACCTCCTGGTTGAACCACAACTTTCGGAAACGGATATTCTTCAGGAGTTGAAAAAGGAATTTGAACCTTCATCTTTTACAGAAGACACTCTGAATGTCTTCAGAAATGCCATAAGGTTTCATAACAGCGCCATCCGAACTTCCAGTCAAAGAGACTTTGATGAAGCCTTACATTTATATAGTCAGCTTTATCAGGCAGAATTATTTGATAAAAACAACAGAAAAAAATTTTCAGATCTTATAAAATTTTCATACACTCTGAACAAATGTTTGGCTCATTTATTTTGGAATTCAGGAAATAAAGAATATGGATCAGCATATCTCAATATATATAATAAGTTAAAATGCACATAGGGTATATATGGATAACAGATTATCAGATCATCCTCACAATCAAAGACCGGACTTAAATGCGCCGCCTTTGAATAATTCTCAGAAGCAATCCCAGACCAGGGGTGACAAATCCGGATAAAAAACGGAATATCTGGCTTGTAATAGGCGTACTGCTGATTGTAGCAATACCTGTTACGTGGATACTTGGTCAATATCGGCAGGTGGGTATTAAGGGAATATTAAACCCTTCCTGGTAATTGATTTTATCAGATCCGTGGAAGGTGTTGTATTGATGAGAACATCAGAACGGACGTTCAAAAATTTATGTTCAGTTAAAAGATGAAAGCGGCAGACGATCTGCTTACTGCATCAGATTATACAGCAAAACATCGGCTTTGTCTCCGGATGGGAAGCGAGTTGCTTATATTTCCTGAACAGGAAACGCATCATATTGTTTTAATTTCTTTGGTAAACAACAGCAGAAGAAGGGTTATGCCCTCTAAGCATTAACTGTTTGTACCTGGAGCAATCTGGGATGGTCTCGGATGAAATTATTTGGCACGTTTTTATAGAATGCAGGAGCCCGGAGTCTAATCAATGCTGTAATAATATCATTAAAAGAGCCAAACTCTGAAATTGTATGGATTGAGAAAAATTGTAAAGCCGGATAAATAATAACGGTATGGCTGAGTAACAGGCAGCTATTGATAAGTTTTATCAAGTCTGACAATATACCGGATATTGATATTAAAGATATTATAATCAGGAAATGATAAATTTCTGCCACACTTAATCTATCACAGGGTTTCAGCAGTAGAATTTAGCCGTGTTTAAAAAGATTAATATCCACACTGCGAACAATAATCTTGCATTTTCATATCTGAATATATAAGATTATATCATTTCCGGAAAAATAAACATGCCTTTTCAGAGACGGTTCTTTGGTTTATAATTTCATGAAGAAATTTTATCTTACAGTTGTAATGATTTCAAGACCGTCAACCGCTTCAAAATCAGGAAGGGTTGTGTGTGACAAAGGGTAAACCGTGCTGTAATGCTGTAGCACATATCCGAGCCTCCTGCGGGGGAAATGGGCCGACCAGCGGACAAGCATTTACTCTGACCTCACCCCATAAGAGCTTGGCAGTTCAATATCAAAGAAAGAACTGTATATTTTCTTAATGCTGTTTCCATTTTCTTTATTCTTGGGCTTCCCCCATTTCCGAACCATTGCCCACTGATAAAGTTCCGCAACGGTCATAAAAGATACTGACAATCATACACCCTTCTGGAATGCAGTTTATAGTCATTGATGCGGGTATCCCCTTTGAAAATAAAAGAGATGATATTGGTGTCCAGTAAAAGCATATCCGTATCTCTCAACATCTTTTCCTGTCTTCCCTGCGTCTGTCGTAGGTGTAGCTGTCGATCATCACACTTTCATCTTCGGAGCCAGAAATCCCCGATAAGATCGTCAACATCCGACACAGCTTCGGTGCGTGCCGTTTGCGAATGTTCTTCCGCAGTTTTCGGATGCCAGAAGTCATCCCGCATATCAGACTGCCTGAACTTTACAGACATAGAGCGGGTTATCTCCTGAAGTATTTCCAACTGGTCGGGAAACGGCAGACCTCGGACAGTTTTTATAAAGGGCTGTATTTTCGGGTTCATAAATATACCTCATTTCTTTCTGTAAGAGACATCATCATTCTGAATATAATTTATCCGGAACAGCAAATCAAGCTGAAAAGAACAAAGCCCCGAACACTTAACTCCGGGGCTTTGTTTATGATGTCAAGGTGAAAAGCTGTTTCACCAGATCAAGTATCATTCCCCCGGTTTTCTCCAGTCTGTAACTTTCCCCGGCTGTGAGTTCAGGATGCTGTGCGCCACGGGTGTAGGCATTGATGATATGAAACATTGTATAACCCCTGTCCTGCGCCCAGGCGCTTTTCACAATTTCCGCTTCTCTGCGTGCAATCTGAAAACGCTGATTGAAACGGGCAAAGGTTTCATCAGGACTGCCTGCCGGTGTTTCCATTGAAATCCGGAATCGGCTGCGCGTCTGTCTGATGTCACTGTCCGCACCGGAAAGGACATCTTCAAACTCAATCTCCGCTCTTTCGGAAACATGCCTGAATTTTCTGACAGCGGCCCGTCAAAACGGCAGAAGAACATCTTTCTGTTTTTCTGTTCTTCACGGAGCCAGTAATTCAAATTCTGTTCCTGAAGCGCCTGCGGACAGCGCACAAGATCCGGCATATTTATTGGAAGTGAGAAGCCAGGCATAGACACTGAACTGAAGGTCATTATCCACATCGGCCTGCTGCTTAATGCTTTTCGCTGTCTTATGGTCAACCGCAACAATTCCGTTCTTATCCTCAGTGAGAGCGTCTATGACACCGATAAGGTTCAACCCTGTGGGCTGTCTCCGTGTATAATTTCGCACTGAAGGGCAGTTCCACAGCCTTTACATTCACATTCTCCGGCTTTACCGCCTTGCAGAACGCTGTCATCATTGCTTTGCCTGTTTCTATGATGCTGTCTTTGTTTTCATCATCACCGAAAACAACCGGAGCTTCCGATTTATCCAGCATTGCTGTCAAAAAATCCGCAAACAGTTTGCAGATGACATCAGCATCCGGCTTTTCCCTTTTTGAAAGATATTCCCTGTAGCAGTGCTCAATCCCTGCGTGTACAGCCTTCCCCACAGGCAGGGCTATGGACATGCGTTCAGCAGGTTTTCCCAGCACATAGCGAAAAAAATACTTCAGTGAACAGTTCATATATATAAAAAGTGTGTCTGTCATGATGGAAGATATGGATGAGGAACAAAAGCGGGGTATTTACCGTTACACTCAGAAGGAAAAATGGATCAAGGACATTAAAACGGAAATAAACGGGATGAGAAAGGCGGGGCAATTAGAAAAATGAAACCAGATAAAACACAAATCAGTTATCATACTCTCATTGGTAGTGGGCCGAATTGGTTGTTTATGCATTTTCGGAGAGAACTTCAGGAAAGGGGCGGTTCCTGAATGAACACGGTTATATTCCCCGGATGCTGAGTGAAAGCCGTCTGAACCGCAGAATCCACGGCATTGATGATTACATATGGGAAGCCCTGTTTTCCGTTCTCTCAGAAATTTTCAAAATGAGGAATAACGGACAGGAGTATGTTACAGACAGTTTTCCCGTGCCCGTCTGTGACAACATCCGCATCAGCCGTTCCAAAATCTTCCGGGGTGAGGATTACCGGGGATACATATCCTCCAAAAAGAGATATTTCTTCGGTATCAGAGTTCACATGATTATCACAGCATCGGGGGAACCGGTCGAATTTCTGATCGCTCCCGGAGCCGAATCCGATGTTACGGTTCTGAAGCAGCAGAACTTCGGACTGCCTCCCGGTTCTGTATGTTACGGAGATAAAATCTGTAATGATTACAGTTATGAGGATCTCCTGAAAGAAGTTGCCGGGATCATTCTGAAACCGATAAGGAAAAAGAATTCGAAGCGGGCGGAAGGGGATTTCATTGTCCGACGGGCGGTCAGTTATACCCGGAAAAAGATTGAAACTGTCTTCAGCATTGTGACGAATTTTTTTCCAAAAAAAATTCATGCAGTGACCTCAAAGGGATTTGCTTTGAAAGTTATGAGTTTTATCCTTGTCTTCGCTATTCAGTCTTTGCGGGTCTGGATTGGGTTATATAAAAAAGTGTGTCTGTCATGATGGAAGATATGGATGAGGAACAAAAAAAGCGGGGTATTTACCGTTACACTCAGAAAAAATGGATCAAGGACATTAAAACGGAAATAAACGGGATGAGGAAAAGGCGGGGCAATTAGAAAAATGAAACCAGATAAAACACAAATCAGTTATCATACTCTCATTGGTAGTGGGCCGAATTGGTTGTTTATGCATTTTCGGAAAATACCAATTCCCGATTGATTTGATACTGTCACGGGATGATCCGGCGGAGTGCAAAAATTGGGCGGAGCGGTTTTTTGCACAGACGGAATCGCAATATTCGATCAAACCAATGGAGAATCGCTATAATGCCGATTCTCCATTGAAACCACAGTTTGCGCAAGGCAATGCCGATTCACTGCCGATTTTATGCAGTACTGCCAGTTTATTGTGAACTTTGTGCCATCTTTGTGTCCTTTGTGGTTAAAAAAACGCATGGTTTCAAAGGAGAATCGGTATGATATAGCATGGAATGCCTTTTGACGGAAGCCAAACAAATGTTTGACAAAAAATCATTAAAATCAAAATGGTTAATCTTTTATAAAAGTCAAATGACCAAAATATTTCTTGACAGTCTGAATTTTAAATATTAAATTATTGTCAAATGACCAAAACAGAGGGGGGCACTATGCCGAGACCCAAAAAAACAAGATTTGTCAGCCAGCAGCCGCATTTTGACACCTTCGGTCCCTTGAATGCATTGCCGACCGGTGAGGTTTTTCTTTCCATGGAAGAAATGGAAGCCATCCGGCTCAGTGATGTTGAGGGAATGGATCAGGAAGCGGCAGCAAAACTTATGGGGGTTTCCCGTCAGACCTACGGCAGAATTCTCTCTGAAGCGCGCAGCATTATGGGGCACGCGCTGGTCACCGGCAAGATTGTGTATGTGGAAGGCGGAAATTTTGAATTTCGCGGACATCACCGCGGACGGAGACGGCGGGGCATGTGCAACGCGGAGGAAAGGGGGTGTGATATGCCGAATCGTAACGGAACAGGTCCGGGCGGTAAGGGCAAAGGCGGTTCAGGCTGCGGCTCCGGAAAAAGCCGGGGCAAAGGTCAGGGCTGCCAAAGAGGCGGAAAAGGTCAGGGCAGCGGCAGGGGCGGCGGGCAAAAACAGGGCGGACAGCAACCGCAGGATGAAAAATAGTGTATCATTTCATTTAAATTGCAGATCGAATCGGCGTCAGCCTAATTCCGCAATCAGGCATTTCTCATGGAATAATCCTGCAATTTAAGCTGAAACAATGCAAACTTATCCCGTCCCTAATCAAAACAAAGGAGGTGCTATATGCCAGGTTATGACAGAACAGGTCCCAGGGGAATGGGATCAATGACCGGCGGAGGTTTCGGATTCTGCAATTCCGCAGGCGGATTTCGCCGCCAGTTTTTGGGCAGAGGATATGGGCAGAGCAGGTGGGAAGGCCGCAGATTCGGCAGAGGCTTCGGCCCCGGCCGGGGAATCAACTGCGGTTACACAGGCTATGAGCCACCGATTATGACCAAAGAGCAGGAAATTGAAATGCTCAAAGCAGAAGCCAAAAATCTCGAGGGAATGATGAAATCTGTCGCGCAGAGAATTGAAACCCTTGAAAAAAATGAAGGATAACAGGCACATTGAAACGGAGGGGGAAACAATCCGAGATGGCAGAAGGGTTGTTTCCCCCCTCTTCTGCTCCTCCGGGGAGCGGAGAGTTTTTCTGTGATGCTCTGAGGGTTTTCAAAACCCTCAGGGTTTATCCGCTCAACTGAGTAACGCCCTTGTCATTTGCAAATAGGGTTCCAATAAAAATCCCGCTGCATCTTCGGATCATTCATCCGGAATGCACACGGGATTTTTCAGTTACGAGATGAAAAGACAGCATCTCTTTTTATTTGTCTTTGACTTCCTCAAAATCCGCATCCACCACATCATCATCCTTTGGTGCACTTCCTCCGGTCTGGGATGATGCGCCTGCTCCGGCGGCATCCGCACCCGGATTTGCGCTGCCATGCTGCTGGGAAGCCTGCTGATACATGGCTTCGGCCAGTTTGTGGGAAGCCTGCATGAGTTCATCACTTGCCCGTTTGATGTCCTCGGTATTGTCGCTTTTCATGATATCTTTGAGTGCGCTGATTTTGCTTTCCACATTTCCCTTGGTGGAAGCATCCACCTTTGCGCCCAAATCCTTGAGGGATTTTTCCGTCTGGTAGATCAGGCTGTCTGCATGGTTGCGCGCCTCAACGAGTTCCTTTTTCTTTTTGTCCTCATCCGAGTGCATTTCAGCCTCTTTGACCAGACGCTCGATTTCATCCTTGCTCAAACCGCTGGATGCCGTGATTTTGATGGCCTGTTCCCTGCCGGTTCCCAAGTCTTTGGCGGAAACACTCACAATGCCGTTCGCGTCAATGTCAAATGTCACTTCAATCTGGGGCACACCTCTGGGCGCAGGCGGAATGTCGGTCAGATCAAAGCGTCCCAAAGTTTTGTTGCCTGCCGCCATTTCCCGTTCCCCCTGCAGCACATGGATGGAAACCGCAGGCTGATTGTCCGCTGCTGTGGAAAAGACCTGGCTTTTCTTTGTGGGAATGGTGGTGTTTTTTTCAATCAGCCGGGTCATGACACCGCCCAGGGTTTCAATGCCCAGGGAAAGCGGGGTCACATCCAGCAGCAACACGTCTTTCACATCGCCTTTGAGCACTCGCCCTGAATGGCCGCACCTAACCGCGCTTCATCCGGATTCACCCCTTGTGGGGTTCCTTGCCGAAAATCTTTTTCACCCGTTCCTGCACCGCAGGCACCACAAGGTCATGCCTTCAGGGATCTGCTCATCAATCTGGCTGGCACCAGACCGGCATCCTTCATCGCGATCTGGCAGGGACATTTCCGAGGTTTGTCCAGCAGATCCCGCGACCAGAGATTCCAGCTTGGGTGATTTTAGTGTTCAGGTGTTTTGGGCCGCTCGCATCTGCGGTGATAAAGAACAGATTCATCGGTCTCCGTGAGGAGGGACAGTTCCATCTTGGCTTTTCCGCTGCCTCTTTCAGACGCTGGAGGGCCATTTGTCGTTTTCTCAGATCAATAAGCCCTGATCCTTTTTGAATTCATCTGCCAGATAATCAATCAGGCGCAGATCAAAATCCTCACCGCCCAGATGGGTGTCGCCGTTGGTGGATTTCACCTCAAACACACCGTCCCCGATTTCCAGAACAGAGATGTCAAAGGTTCCGCCCCCGAGGTCAAACACAGCGATCTTTTCCTCTTTTTTCTTGTCCAGTCCGTAGGCCAGGGATGCTGCGGTGGGCTCATTGATGATGCGCAGCACATTGAGTCCCGCAATTTTTCCCGCATCCTTGGTGGCCTGACGCTGACTGTCATTGAAATACGCGGGAACCGTGATAACCGCGTCCGTGACCGGCTCTCCCAGATAGTCTTCCGCATATTTCTTGATATAGGCCAGAATAAAGGATGATATTTCCGCAGGGCTGTACTGTTTTCCCCGCAGATTGACCCGGACATCCCCGTTGCCTGCCTTGTCTATTTTATAGGGCAGAATTTTGATGTCGCCCTGCACTTCTTTGGAATCAAATTTCCGGCCAATCAGGCGTTTGACACCAAACACCGTGTTTTCCGGGTTGGTGATGGCCTGGCGTTTGGCAATCTGGCCCACCAGACGTTCTCCGCTCTCAGATATGGCCACAATGGAAGGCGTGGTCCGCCCCCCATCCGGATTGGTGATGACCTTTGCCTCTCCCGCTTCCATGACAGCCACGCAGGAGTTTGTGGTTCCCAAATCAATTCCGACAATTTTAGCCATTTTCATCTCCTCCTTAGAGAATAACTATATTCACAGATTGCAAAATCACTGGGTATCGCTCTGACGGTTTTCATCCTGTGCACCAGCGATTTCATTGTCAGATTCCTCCGGGATTTCCCGGTTTTCATTTGCTTCCCTGTCTGTGTCCTCTTTTGCTTTTGCCTTTGAAACAATCACCATGGAAGGCCGAATCAGCCTGTCGTGCAGAAGATAGCCCCTCTGAAATTCCTTTGCCACAATATTGTCGCCCAGTTCTTCGCTTTCCTCCTGACCAATGGCCTCATGAAAAGCCGGGTTAAAGGGCTGTCCCACAGCCTCAACCGGTTTGACGCTGAATTTTTCAAATATCCGCAGAATATCCGCATGGATCAGTCCCACCCCTTCCCGGATGGATTTTTGGGCATCAGAATTTCCTTCTGCGGATTGCAAAGCTCTTTCCAGATTGTCTATGACCGGAAGAAGCTCCCGGATCAGGGATTCATTGGCAAATTTCCGGAAATCCTGCATCTCACGCGCACTTCGTTTTTTGTAGTTGTCAAATTCCGCATAAAAACGCAAAAAACGGTCTTTTTCCGCGCTGAGTTCTTCCCGGACAGCCTCCAGTTCTTTCTCCTTCTGGATCAGGGGATCGCTTTGGCTGTCTTCTCCCTTTTTCTCTTCCGCATCTTTGGAAGCATTTTTCTCTGCCGGTACTGAATTTTCTGTCATTTCGGCATGTTCTTCTTCTGTGATATTCTCAGTCATGGGCCAGTATGCTCTCCTGCCAGGTTTGAATAGAAATTGGTGTAACCGGACAAATATATATACAAATGGAATCAAAATATGCAGCACATTTCCAAAAGCATTAATAAAACTCTGAAAAACCCTGCCAGTCAACGTTGGTATGAAAAATAAGATGATATGAAACGATGTCAAGGGGGGAGCAGATGTTTGGAAAGGCGAAATTTTGGTGTCTCAGAAATTTCGGGATGAATTTTAATTTAAGACAAATATCATAAAATACATTGACATGGGCATTTATAACCAGACCGCATTGCCAAAAGTTTCTGTTCAATGAATAATTGGGTTCTGTTGACATTTCATTTTTATGACCTGACAAAATGCTCTGATTACAAAGAGTTATCGCAAACAGGAAATTTGTCTTGTATCTTGACAACTCTTTGAATTAATTTGCTATATGAACAAATGTCAACAGAACACAGATTCTGTGGCGTGTTTCCTCAACAGGCAGACAGCATGATATTGCATAGCTCGTGTTAAAGGTGTGTTCATAAGTTCTTTTCGGCATGTTTAATGCGAATTAAGAATTAAAAAATTTCAGAATTAATAAAAGCAGGTTGTTGTATATCCATACAAGATTTGACATCTTTTGAAAAGTTGTCAAATCTGATCGGAATCTGACTCTTCATTCGCATTTTTATATGACTCCTTTTCATCAGACTGCTGTCTGAAAAACCAATATCCATAACAAAGGGGTATCGGAGCAGTTTTTCATCTTCTGCTCCGGGGATCCGGATATGGAGCTTCTGCTCCCTGACAGCACTGTGGCCGGGGCGCATCCCTGCGCCGCCGGAGCACTGAAGAGGCACGGCGGGCAGAAAAAACAGGCATTGGGACGCGGCAGGGGCCGCTTCAGCACCAAAGTCCGCATCGCGGGGGACGCGCACCGCCCGGGGATCTGAAATTCATCGCGCCTGGGAGCCGGAAGGCCGCGATATTTCCAGGCCGGGCACTGACAGGTGACTTCCGGCCGCTGCCATTCCGGCGGACAAGGCTGTGACAATTGATTCGCCTCGGCGATTATCGCAGGAGCGCACAGCGGAGCCGGTCATCCGTCCGTTCCGGCCGGAAAAACCCGCAGGATTATGATGACATATCTGTATGAGGAACGGCATTATCCCGAATGTTTATAAATAAAATCAAATGATTAGACATATTTTCTTCCGGTTTGACAAACTTTCGGAACGGGATCTATCCATTCCTTCACTTTGCCGGGGCACTCCTTATGGCTGAGATGGTATCAACAGAACCTAATACCGATCAAATCCGCTGTCATCTGTTGTCATATCCAATAAATACATCGGACTCTCATTCTTTATCATGCCCGAGAATGAAATCACCTGTATCAATCAGATGCATGTTTCATTTTTGTATGATGGAAAGATTTTTTGACTCTCTCTCCGCAGACAGAATTTTTGTCGGGCTTTTGTCCTTATTGACACAGGAAGTGCAGATTTTCTCCATGCCATCCTCTTTTCTTTCCGCACGGACCGCAGGAGGTTCCGGTTGAAAACCGTCCGTTTTTCTGAGGGCATCATCGGAAATCCTGAAAAATGAGGCAATACGGAGCAGTTGTTCCGCCCGTCCTGAAAAATCCCGACTGGCGGCTGCCATTTCTTCGGCAGATGCTGCATTCTGCTGGATTATCTGATCAAGCTGCTGGATTGCTTTATTCACCTGGGCAATCCCGTCTGTCTGTTCTTCTCCGGACGCGCTGATGTCCTGGATCAGTTCAGAGGTTTTCCTGACCCCTGTTACCATCCCGTCAAGCAGCCTGCCTGCTTTTTCAGCTATTTCCACATTGACAACCGACATGGAGCCGATCTGCTTTGCCGATTTCTGTGTCTTTTCTGCCAGTTTCCGGACTTCTGCTGCCACAACAGCAAAACCTTTGCCAAACTCACCCGCGCGGGCAGCCTCAATGGCAGCGTTCAATGCAAGCATATTGGTCTGCCTGGCAATTTCTTCGATAATGCCTATCTTGTCTGAAATGTTTTTCATTGCCAGAACTGTATCCCTCACAGCCTTCCCTCCCTCCTGGGCATCCTGAGATGACTTCATGGCAATGGATGCGGTCTGGCGGGTGCTGTCCGAATTCTGTTTTACCATGCCGTCCATCTCTTCCATTGACGCGGAAATTTCTTCAATGGCCGCTGCCTGCTGTGATGAGCCCTGGGATATCTGCCGGGCATTCGCGCTCAGTTGCTGACTGCCGCTGGCAACCTGCTCCGCAGTGCTGCGAACTTCCACAGCAAAGCTGCCGAGATTCTCAATCAGGGTATTCAGGTTGTGAATAATTTTATGAAAATCCCCTTTGTATTCACCGCTTATCTTTTTCGGAATTCTGCCCCCGGCAATCCGGGCAATATGGGCCGCTGTCACATTCAAAGGTTGTGTCACCGCATCCAGGGTATTGTTCACCCCCCTGATAATCCCGGCATATTCTCCGCTGAATGTATCTGCATCACCCCGAACAGCCAGTTTCCCCTCCTTTGACGCATCAGTGAGATGATTCACTGCCCTGACAATATTCCGAATCGTATCCACCATTTTGGCAAGGGATTTGCCCAGCATGTCCTTTTCCGAAAGAATGGCAATCTCGGCAGTCAGATCGCCCTGTGAAATCTTTTCCGCCACACCCACCGTATCCCGGAGATTGGATATAAGCAGATTGATATTATTTCTGATTTTATCAAAATCCCCTCTGTATTCCTCTGTAATCTGTTCCGGAAAATCTCCTACGGAAATTCGTTCGATATATCCCGCGGCCGTATTCAGGGGGCTGATAACCGCATCCAGGGTATTGTTGATTCCGCTGATGATTTTTGCATAGTCTCCGCCGAATTTTTCCGTATTCCCCCTTGCATCAAGTCTCCCATCCGCAGCACTGCGCGTCAGGGAGACGGTTTCGGCTGTCAGTCCCGTTACTGCGTCAATGCAGGCATTGAGATTATTTCTGATTTTGTCAAAGTCGCCCCTGTATTCATCACTTATTTTGTCCGGAATGTCGCCCCGGGCAATCCGGTCAATATATTCGGCAGTCACCCCAAAGGGGGCTGCAAATGCGTCAATCAGAGAATTTAGGCCCGTAACCAGTTCCCTCCATCCCCCTTCAAAAGATTCTGCATCTCCCCGGATATTCAGACTGCCTTCCCGGACTGTCAGGGTCAGCCGGTTCATTTCGTCCATAACGGCTTTCAGGCCGCTTATCATTCCGTTCATTGCTTTCATGAGCCGGTCATGTTCGGAGCGTTCCCTGACCTGAATATCCAAATTTCCCCCGGCAATGGCCTCAGCAATCCGGGTTGTTTCGCTCATGGCATCAATGAGGGTATTCAGGTTGTTTATGATTTCGCTGAAATCCCCTTTGTATGTCACAGTGATTCTGTCAGGAACATCTCCCCTTGCGATCCGCTCAAGGGATACTGCTGTAACGGACAAAGGCGCGGCAAACGCATCCATGACACTGTTCATGCCGGACACAAGCTCACTCCAGCCTCCGGCAAATCCCTCTGCATTGCCCCGGATATCCAGTTTGCCTTCCTGAATTCCCCGGATCAGACTGCTCATCTCTTCGAGGATGGCATTCAGCCGGTTTATCATTCGCTTTATTGCTTTCATCAGGCGGTCGTTTTCAGATCGTTCCCTGATTTCCATGGTAAGATTGCCACCTGCAATGGCTTCTGAAAGACCGGTAATATCGTTCATGGCATCAATGAGGAGGTTCAGGTTGTTTTTTATCCGATTAAAATCCCCTTTGTATTCCTCGCTTATCTTTTCCGGGATATCACCCCTGGCAATCCTGTCAACACAGCCTGCTGCCATATTGATGGGATTGACAAATGCATCCGTCAGCGCGTTTATGCCCGTGACAAGCTCCTGCCATCCGCCTTTGAATGCCGATGCATCCCCCCGGATATCCAGCCTGCCCTCCAAAATCCCCTTGGTGAGCATGTTTGTTTCTTTTGCCACATGTTTTATTCTTTTCTGCATGTTACGAAAGGCATCAGCCATCTGCCCGATTTCATCTTTCTGGTTAATCTCAATTTCTCTGCCCAGATCCCCGTCAGCAATCACCTTTGAAATCTCTGTAAAATGCCGAATGGAACTGTTCAGGGGAATGAAAACGAGGAGAAGCAGGAAAAGTCCTGTAAGCAGGAAGATGATACTCAGGGTAATCACCAGATTGCGGACAAACAGCCCCGCATTGTATACAATGGGGGCAAATTCTGTGCTGTTTTCGACAACGGCGTTTATTTCACTTAGAAAATCCTTTTCAAATGATGCCATATGCAACTCATTTTTTTCCAACTTGGATAACAATTCTTTTATATTCTTAATATGCGCGGGTGCAACTGTTCCGGCGAGTTCAAAGGCCTGTCCGAAACCGAACCATGTGAACAATTTCCTTTCAAAGGCATTGGTAATAATAAAAACAGTATCTTGCAACTTCCTCATTTCTTCTGCCAACTGATAAAATCCCATTTGATTATTTTGATCAGATCTTCTGTTTAAGAGTTTATCTGCCTGTAACCGGGTGTCATCCGAGGCGTCTTTCATCAGTTTGACATATTGCAGTCCCTGAAAATAAAGACAGGTGTTAAATTCGATATGGTTGCGCTCAAGCTTTGCAAGATGGGTTGTCTTTGCAATTAATACCATTCCCCATACGGAAAAAACCGAGGCAATCAGAAAACTGATGCCGATAATGAGAAATTTTTTTGCAATAGGAATGTTTTTAAATACAGAAAACATAATGAAACCTCCTTAGGGATTAAAAATAAATAATCTTAAGATATTAGAAGTTACACAGTTAACTGTTTAACATGATCCGATATAACGTGAGTTCGATGAGTTTCATATTTTTATCAATGCCTTCTGCAGATCAATCCCTCTCATGTGAGATTTTTTGGGATAAAATGTATATGCAGTCAGAGCACTGAAGAGATTTGTCACGAACCCGGAGACAGAACGGTGACGGGAATGTTCAGTCTGAAAGAAATTTTTAAGCAGGTCGCTGACACTTTCAATTACAGCTCTTTTACGGAGCATGATACTTAAAGTTTTCCCCAAATTTAATTAAAATTCTGTAAACCCTTGTCTGCCAAAGGTTTGCATAATTTCTACGCCATAAGAGCCGATTTTAATTGATTTTTTAATCTTTCAGCACCTCCGATCTTTGTCAACTCATGGATAATGCAGGCATTTTCTCTGTTTTCCAGAATCTGCCGCACTTTTGCCTGTTTTTCAGTGACGGAATCACTTTCATCACCTGTTCCCGGCAGCCCGCTGTGCAGCAGAATGTACGCCATGCATACAAGGTGAACATGGGAAACAGCTGATGAAAAATGTTTCGGGGCCGCGTGTTCAAAACCGGAGTGCATCTTTATATGCTTTTGGAATATTTCAATTTTCCACCGGATTCTGTACGCGATCAGAATTTGGCGGGGCTGCATTTTCAGGTCGCTGCATGCAAAAAATTTGCGGCGTCCGCCGCATTTTTTCTCAAATTCAGAGCATGCCGCCCGTATTTTCCCGGTTTTTTTGAGAAAAACTTCGGCATGTCTTATGCGGAACTCCGTCCGCCTTTTTTTCGGACCGTCCGTGAAAATACGGATGGCTGACCATGGCAGATTCCTGAATTTTTTGAAAAAAACTGCAATCCCGTCCCAGTCTGACGATTTCGGATCTTTGGCATATTTTGACACGGATTTCACTCCGCGGCTGTTTTTCAGTGCGCAGATGAAATGCCACTTTTTTTTCAGCACGGCATTCTGTATTTTTTTGTCGTCAAATCCGCTGTCTGTCAGCACGATCACATTGCATGCGGCATGCGGACCGGTATATTCATTCAAATTCAGACTGTCAATATATTCAACAATTCTCTGATGTGAAGTTTTGCATGTGATGTTTTTTTCCCTGCAGTATTTTTTTGTGTAAAACGGAATCGGAGGCAGAGGAACCATTTTTCCGTTTAAAAACAGAACAATATTTGTCCACTGATGCCCGATGGCAAATCCGTGCCCGTGCCTGAATTTCTGCACATTTTCACTTTTCAGGCTGCAGCGTTCCCCAACAGCATCATCAATAAGAACAAAAATTTTATGCGGTGCATTTTTTGTCATATCCAATGAACGCGAGTATATACGTGCCTGTTTTTTTGACAGATCATTCATGCTCAATACAATATTTTTTTCATTGCCGCACAGGAATCTGCTGAATGACGGAATTCCGATTCCGGAAAGTTCTGATGCAAAGGAAAGAGAATGTTTGCGGGTTTCAGTCATCAGTGACAGAAGATACCAGAAGAACAGCATCTTAAGTCTTGTTTTTACACAGATTTTATTAAGCACAGCGTCTCTGAAAAAATGGAATCTCATAATTTTTCTCCTTTGCATTTCTGAATTTTTTAAACCGCATTTATCAGAATGCAATGCAAATGTAAAGAAAAATATCCTGATTACCGGCTCTTACGGTCAGCAAACCGGGGAAACCTCTGTCTGACAAAGGTTTACATCGGTATGACGAATTTTAGGGAAAACTTTAAGATGATACGGTCAGAAATGGAACTATTCTGTTTTTTCATGTTTTTTCAGAGCTGTTATCAGTTGAAGTCCCTGTTTCGCAAGTTCCGCCGCGAGTTTTGCACTGATGCAGCCTTTGTCTCCGAAAAGCTTTCCTTATCAGATGACTGACAAGATTCATGACCGGTTTCCGGTCATCGGTATTGCCGGGTGTAATATGTACGGACATCAGTTCTTCGATGTGATTGATGACGATGTACAGTTTGAAACCATAGGATAGCGGGTCAAATCCGTTGATTCTTGGCTAGTACATGACCAACTTGGTTTTTATATGATAAAACAGTGATTAAAAAACTG
>JAWKPW010000116.1:0-16112 GCA_041390465.1 Desulfobacterales bacterium
AGCCGGGGAATCAGGGTCTGTGTGAAATAACCTTCACTCAGCATGACCGGCACGATCAGCACATCGCCTTCTGACATGGCTGCGGATACTGTGGCGGCAAGCGGCGGATCCCCCATTGCCACAAAGGCATGGCGTGCATCTTTCAATCCCATAATCGTCCTGACCTGGCCAGCCAGAGAGGTGAATATCTCATCCCATTTTTCCTTATACTCTGGAGCATCCCATCCATGTCCGGCCAATACCGCGATTTCGTTTTCCGGGGCCTGACTCAGCGTGGCAAGATGTTCTGCCAGAACAGCCGCTACAGCAGGATGATCGTCAAGAGCCGATGTCAGCACAATTTCCGCATCAGTCTGAACCGGAACCAGCTCGGGTTCTTCGCCAGATACACTGCCCGGATGCGCACTTTCCGCATCGGTTTCCGGCAGCGTATCCCGCAGTCCCAGCACATAGCGGATTTCCTCAATATGGTTGGAATAGGTGGAGATGAACAGCGGAACCGCAATGATCCGGTTTACGCCCTGTTCTTCCAAAGCGGAAACCGCATATGCAATATCCTGCGCATGGTATTCCAGAAAACCCAGAGCCACAGGATATGGCAGATTGACCTTTTCCACAGCATTTATCACATCCGCATTCCACTGTGCTTCGTCAGAACCGTGTGCAATGACCAGTACACCCACAGTTTCCGGAATCACTGCCAGCGACTCAGTCAGCCCCTCTGCTGCGGCAGATATTTTTTCCACAGTGAATCTGTTTTCAAGGGGCAGGGGCCTGAGATAATTTTCCATGGCATCCGTTTTTGCGGACTTGAATGCTGCCTTGTCCGCTTCAGAACCGCCGTTTTTGGCAGTCGTCCGCAAAGCAAAGAAATTTTCAGGGAACAGAGCCGCATTTGCAGACACTTTCCACGCATTTTCCCCGTCTGCTGAAACAAAGTAAAACACGGTATCCGCAAGGGTCAGGGAGTTGGGATCAGCGGCATTGACATGAATCCGCATATTGTCCGGGTCCCATCCCATGATGTCAACAAACAGTTCCTCGGCTCCGTCCGTGCTCCATTTTGTGACAATGCGGATGTCATTGACCGGAATGCCGTCCGGGTAGTAACTTTGGAAACTTTTGCTTGCCTGCAGGGCCTGTGCGGAACGGAAGGCCAGACGCTGGCACAGACACTGCTCCACAGTGCCGGTGGCAGAGACTTCGGAAAAAGTGGTCTCCCCCTGCTCATAGGTATAGGTTGTTGCAGCTCCGTCACGGACAATATTCAGCGTGTCTGTGGCAACGCTCTCCTGGACATTTTCCGTGATACTCTCCTGATTATTATCATCATCATCGTCATCGCTGCAGCCGGTGAAGGCAAACAGGCAAAGCAGTATCAAAAGGAGAAAGCAGGGGAAAATCTTCCCTTGTCTTCCTTTGTTTCTCCAGCCATCAGAAACAGGATATTTTGAGATTTTCATGAAGATTTCCTTTCTTATTAAAAACTTGTCTGATATTTTTTATGACAGAACGGTTCTGAGAACCGTTCTGCCTTGTCATCAAAATTCAACGGCAAGCTGCGCGGTCAGCACGTCTGCCTCGTCCTCGTTTTCAAATTCATCATGGCGGTATTCCAGCCCCAGAGAGGTTTTCTCCAGTATGCCCACACTGACAAGTCCCATATAACGGTTTTCCGGGAAAAACTCTTCACCGTTTTCTGTACCCTGCCATGCCAGTCCCAGGGTGGTTTCTTTGCCGATTATCTCAAAAGTACAGCCTATCTCTGCATTCCATGCGCTTGTCTTTTCCCCTTTGAAGACAGCCCCCATTTCCACTGCCGCAAGCGCGCCCGGCACCAGTTCCGACAGATTCCATTCCGGTTCATCCAGCATGGTCATATATTCTCCGATAATGCGCAGCGGACCGAAATTGAAAATGGAATACGCGACAAAACCGGGTACATAATCCCGAAAGGAAAAAGCAAGTCCCATGGTTTCGGCAGATGCGATCTCCTCTTCCAGAACATCTTCCCATCCGTTTGAATCAATCAGACTGTTGATGTATCCCACCCCAACATCCATGCTGAACACATCTTTTTCCAGACTGTAACCCAATGCCGCGCCGTAATTGTCCATGTGGCTGTCATCCCCGTCTTTGTCCACATCCCCATTGAAAACATAGGCCGCAGCATAAAAACCTCCTGCGGCAAAACCGATTTCAGCAGCGGATTCCCGTGTTTCCCCCAGTTCCAGGGTGAGCGGATCAGAAATCATGTTGGATTCGAATCTGCCGAAAGGCACATATATCTTTCCCACTTTGAGATACAGGGGCACAACATCACCGCCATCGAGCAGGACAAAGCCCTCATCCACCACAACATCCTCATCATCCTCATAGAGAAACAGCACATTTCCCCTGACATGTTTGGCAATGTCAATGTCAATGCCCAGTTCCGCCTTTGACAGGGCAAGATCACTGCTGTCTTCCTCCTCAGCATCCGGATCCGCAGAATCCTTTTTTTCATAAACTGCCTCTGCCTCAACAGCACCGCTGAAACTGACACGGTTTGCCCAGCTTTCCGGCAGTATCTTTTCTTTCAACTGCTCTCCGATCCGGTCTATGTGCCCTGTTTTGTCATCGCCTGCTTTTTCCTCTGCAACTGCCGAAAATGAAAACAGAAAACTGCACATCAGCAGCACAAATGCCGCTTTGCTGATTTTTTTCACTGATTCTTCCTCCTCATAAATAAAATTTAAGACTTCAAATAAAATTTGGAGAGACAAAAAAATAATGCCTTAAAAAACGGAGCGTTTTCTTGCACTCCGTTATTTCTTTCTTCCGCCATCCTGAGAAGGCTGAACCCCTCAGGATCGGTTTTGGTCGAAAGCGTTCATAAAAACCGGATTTTTTGGAAAAATCCGGTTTTTGCAACTCACGGAATCCCTCAGGATTTTTTATTCCGATTTCTGATATGCGTTGTAATGCCAGACGGAAAATCCGACCAGAGCAATGCCTGCCCATGTATGCATCTGCCGGCTGGCATATCCTTTTCCGGCTCCGGTAACCACAAGAGCGGCAAGGGAAAGAGTCATGCCCGCCTTTGCAAGGAATTTGACGTCCGCATTGGTCATGTTATTCCTCTGCCCCTTCTTTCTGACGCACTTCAGCCTGAACATCCTCAAATTTCTCTTTGAGTTCGTTCACACCGCCCTGAACCATGTCATAGAGTTTTATCGCACCTTTCATGACTGCCTTCTGCACCCCTTCATTGGTGACAAAAACCGCAGCTATCGCGCCAATGGCCATGCCTTTCCAAAACTGCTGACTTTGGTAAAACAGAGCAGGCTCTCCATAGGCATTCTGATAATCACAGGGATTCTGATAAGACGCGGGATTGATTCCGGTCTGAAAAAAATGTCCGGGCGCGGCACTGTATCCGCCGTTTTGATAACCGGAAGAATATTCATTGTAATCAGTCATTTTTTGGCTCCTCCTGTTTTGCCTCTTCTGTTGCTGCGCTTTTCACTTTTTCAGAACCGGATTTTCCCCCGGAATTGAGCAGATACACCACGGAACTGGCAGCCGCTGCCATCACAGCCACAGACAGAAGACCGCCGCTGACTGCTGATGCTGCGGCCGCACCGACAGCCGTTGCCACACCTGCCCCGGCTCCCTTTGCAATGCTGTTGCTGACAGCCTGCTCCACTGTCATTTCTTTTTTCCGGACTTTGTGAAGATTCACGCCCAGAGCCGCAGAACCGCCCACAATGGTCCCCAGAATCCCCGCGTTGAGAACATATCTGGAACTGGGCAGTGTCGGAGATGCAGTCTGATATTTATAAACGGGATAGGTATACATATAACCTGTTTTCCTTTCATTTATTCAGATTTGAAGGCTTTTGTCAGCAGCAGAGCACCCACTGCGCCCAAAGCGATGCCTGCCCAGAACCGGGTGCTTTGGAAATCAATTCCCAAAAAACTGCTGACCGTGCTGATGTCACCGGGTGTCACCTGACCCGCAGCCAGACGTCCCATCATATCCGATACATGCGCGGGACCAAACTGCTGATGACCTCCGCAGGAACAATGACTCTGTCCCTGTCTGGGATAACCGCCTCCCATGCCTGCATGTGGCTGCTGTCCCGGATGATGCGGACCCGGATGTCCCATGTTCATCGGCCCCGGAGCCGGAGCCTGCTGCATACCGGGATGCGGCTGACCTGCATATCCCATTGTCGGCCCCGGATGAGGCGCAGCCGGATGATGTCCCGTGTTCATCGGTCCCGGAGCCTGCTGCATACCCGGATGCGGATGACCCGCATATCCCATTGTCGGCCCGGGTGTCTGCATACCTGGATGCGGATGATGTGATCCTGAAGTTCCCATAGTTGTCTCTCCTGAATGACTGCTGTCACAGCAATGATGACTGTTTTCCTGTTTATCCGCACAGGAGGACGGTGCTGAATATCCGGGTGAAGGCTCCATGTTCATCTGACCTTCACAGGCATTTCCCATATTCTGCTGAAATTCTCCTGATACAGGAATTCCCTGATTTTTCTGAGGTTCCTGCGGCATTCCCTTTTCCTGTTCCATAAACAATCTTTTCTCCTTTGATTCAGTATCTTAAATAACCTTCCATAATAAATTTTCATGTACAGACTGTTCAGGTGTCAGTGTTCCGTATCTTGTTCCCTGAAACCTGATACTTCTTCTGATACACAAAACCTTTCATCAGTCTCTAAGACTGCGAAGCACCGGAAACCGGTTTTCCGCCCTTTTTTGCCAAATCTTCCATATCTGTCTGATAAAAAAGCAGTTTTGCAGAATTGCCCACCACGCCCACCGTGATGAGATTGTGAAACAGAGCGCCTGTCATGGGGGAAAGGCGTCCGAATGCGGCCAGCACGACACCGGCCAGATTCAGTCCCACAGAAATGGCATAATTCTGCCAAATCACGGAAAGGGTTCTCTGCCCCAAATCCGCACACCGGGCCACCAAAGCCAAGTCTCCCTGGCGGAGAACAATGTCTGCATGTTCGATTGCCGCATCCGCTCCTGTGTCTCCCATGGCAAAACTGAGATCCGCATGGGAAAACGCGGGCGTGTCATTGATGCCGTCCCCGACCATTGCCAGGATGCTGCGGGGATGTTTTTCTTTCCAGGAGGCAATCCACGCGGCCTTGTCTTCCGGCGACTGTTCCCAAAGCACCGTGTCAATGGGCAGATTTTTTGCAATATTGAGCGCGTGCCGCTCATGATCTCCGGTGATCATTGCCAGATGTTTCACCTGCAAACCTTTGAGTGCATGCAGCACTTCCCCTGCTTTTTCCTTCAGGCGATCCTCTATGCCGATGAGTCCGATCAGGCGGCGGTTGAATGCCACAAACAGCACACTTTCGCCCCGTTTCAGTATTCTTTCCTCCTCTGCATGCCCCATTTCATGATCCACCTCATAATCTTCCATGAAATGGTGGCTGCCCGTGAGAATCTCATCCCCGTTGATCCTGGCTCTTACGCCGTGGCCGATAATGAGTTCGGTTTCCTCATGCCGGGGAATTTCAATTTCAATTTCCCGAATCTTTTCCAGCACAGCCAGTGTCATGGGGTGTTTCCAGTGAAGCTGGGAACTGGCCGCAAGCTGGAGAATGCGGATGGGTTCAAACCTTTCATCCAGAGAAACCACACGGGACACTCTGGGAATGCCTTTGGTCAAAGTGCCGGTTTTGTCAAAGCACAGGGTGTGCATCTGTCCGGAAATCTCCAGATATTTCCCGCCCTTGATCAGAATCCCCTGCCGCGCGGCATTGCCCATGGCTGCCATAATGGCCGTGGGGGTGGACAGTCCCACACCGCAGGGACAGGCAATGATGAGCATGGAAAGCGCGCGGGAAATGCTTCGGGTAAAGAAAAACACCGAGGCTGCAAGACACAGGGAGATCGGCACGACCGCATCACTGAAACGCTCGGCTGAAAGCTGGACCGCAGACATGGCGCCATCGCCGTTTTCAATGAGCCGGATAATCGCGGCCAGCCGGGTGTCTTCTCCCACAGACTCGGCTCTGACAAAGATATGCCCCATTTCCACTGTGGTCCCGGCAAAAACTTTGTCGCCTTCGGTTTTGAACGCGGGCAGAGATTCGCCGGTAAGGGTGGCTTCGTTCATCAGGCATTCGCCCCGGATCACCGTGCCATCCGCGGGAACCGAGCAGCCCATTCTCAGACTCAGCACATCTCCTTGGACCAGGTCGGACACACGCATGGCAATTTCCGCATCCTCTTTGACCACCCAGACCTCGCGGTGTTCCTGTTTGAGCATGGCACGCACGGCTTTGCGGGTTTTTTCCTGGGTTCTGTTTTCCATCCATGCGGAAAAATTGATCAGCCAGACCACCACCATGGCTGTCACAGGTTCTCCCATGAGAATGGACAGATAGGATGCGCTGACAATCAGCAGATCCATGTTCAGTCTGCGCTCTTTGAACAGACTTTCCAGCCCGTCTTTGAGAATGGGAAGACTCAGACCGGCTGCCACTGCGGCAGGAAAATTGAAGATTCTGCGGATACCGGAAAACATGCCGGGTTTTTTCTGAAAAAACATGCGGCGTATCCACAGGGTCAGCATATACACTCCGGAAAGAACCAGTATCGGAGCCGGTACATGGGATTCTTTGCTGCCACAGGGATACAGGTCTTTTTTTCCTCTGACACAGACAGATTTCTGTGAAACATCCCTGTCCGCAAATTCCTTTTCCAGGATTTTCCGCACGGATTCCAGACAGTCGCGCGACTGGTGCAGGACAATGAGCGAGCCAGTCTCCATCCGCACTTCCGCAGAAGAGATTCCGGGGATGCAGACCAGCGCGTCCGTGAGTTTTTGGGCCAAAATCTTTCTTTTTTTCAGTGACGGAATTCGGATCCTGCTCCGCCCGGGCAGATGATGTTCAATGTAAAAGGGTTTCATTCCTGTTCTTTCCAATCCAGCAGACGGCCTGAATTTGCCAAAATTCCCAGTGTATGGACAATATGGAGCATGCCGCCCATCAGGGGCGTGAGAAGTCCCATTGCGCCGAAAACCATGCCGAAAACATTGGTGCCGGTTGCCAGATAATAGTTCTGATCAATCACTCTGAGGGTCTGACGGCTTAACTGCCGAAGCGTGACCAGCCGTTTCAGATCACTGTCTGTCAGGGCAATATCTGCGGCTTCTATGGCCACATCCGCGCCGCCTGCACCCATGGCAATGCCCACACTGGCACGGGAAAGTGCCAGCGCGTCATTGACGCCGTCTCCCACCATGACCACCCGGCTGCCGCTGCTTTCCAGCATGTCCATATGCGCGGCCTTGTCTTCGGGCATGAGATCAGCCCTGTAATCATCAAATTCCAGATCCTCGGCCAGATGTTTTGCCACCGGCCCGGTGTCACCGGTAATCAGATGCAGATTTTTCACACCGTCCTTCCGGAGATGGTCAATCACGCACCGGGCATTGGGACGAAGCGTGTTGCCGATGGAGATAATTCCCTGTATGGTCTGATTTTCAGCCACAAACACCAGAGTCTGCCCCATATTGACAAGATTTTCCGCGTCTTTGGCAAAAAAGGCCGTGTCCATTCCGCCCTGTTCCATGAATCTGCTGTTTCCCACCATGATCTTGCTGCCGTTGACCTGCGCGCTCACGCCCAGGCCCATGGCAAATTCACAGGTTACATGCGCGCGGGGTTTAATGCCCCGTACAGCGGCTTCTTTCATCACGGCTTTTGCCAGCGGATGCTCATTGTGGATTTCCGCCACTGCGGCCAGTTCCAGAATGTCATCCCCGGTTTTGTCCGGAAGGAAAGAAACAATCTCAGATACACGGGGAACATCTGTGGTCAGGGTTCCGGTTTTGTCAAAGCAGAAACTGTCGGCTTTTCCCACCAGTTCCAGATAACGCCCGCCTTTGACAAGGATATGGTTTTTCGCGGCATTGGCGATGGCCGCGCTGACCGCAGTGGAAGCCGCCAGCACAGTCGCGCAGGGACAGGCCATGACCAGCATGACAGTAAAGGCCCGGAACGGATTGAGGGTAATCAGCAGAGTGCCGACTGTTGCCAAAGATCCGATTCTGAAAAGACGTTCTGCCAAGATATCAGCCTGCTGCTCGGCAGGCGCACGGTTTTCCAGAGAATCTTCCACCAACTGCAGAATGCGGCACAGATAGGTGTCATCCCCGACTTTTTCCGCAAGAATAAAAATGACACCCTTCTGCACAATGGTTCCCGCGAAAACCAAATCCTTTTCTTTGCGCATCTCCGGTTCGGCTCTGCCTGTGATATGCGATTCGTCAATAATGGCCTCCCCCCGGATAATGGGGCCGTCCACCGGAATTTTCTCACCCGTGTGAACCACCACCGTATCCCCGGGCTGCACGGCATCCGCACGGATGCGAACCTCTATGCCGTCAACAAAGATATAGGTGTCTTTTTCCGCAATCTTCAGAATCTCGCGTATGGCTTTGCGGGACTGTTCCGCCACGTGATCCTCCAGCAGCATGCCCAGCCGGAGAATCCAGATCACTTCCAGCGCGGTCATTGCCTCGCCCAGGGCAATCCCCAGCAGGATGGAGCAGGCAAGAAAGGGAAAAAGACTTTTGTGTCTGCCATGTCGCATGTCTTGGATGGCATGGCGGAACAGAGGCATGGCTGCCATCAGACTTACGGCGGCTGTCAGGCTGAAGATGCCCTGTGCCACAGGGGATTTGAATACAACCCTGCGCACAATGGTGTAAACCACAAAAACCGTGAGTCCGACAATGCCCAGCACCGAATTGAACAGGGAATGTTTCTTCTTTGTTTTTTCAAAGGGCCTGCATTTTGCGCAGTCTGCGGTGCATACCGCAGGCATGCGGGAAGATTGGGAAAATGCCGACTTTGGACAGGCTGCCAAAGCCTGCAGGAGCAGATCCGGCAACTGGGCGGAACTGATTTCCCTGTGATTGTAAAAGACAATCACACTTCCGGAATGCGCGCGCACCTCAATTTGGACAATGCCTTTTTTCTGTGCCAGCCATTTTTCCAAAGAAACCGCGCGCTCATAGGCATAAAGAATTTCCTTTATTTTGAAACGGAGCCTTCCCTGCACTGCATGGCGGATGGCAATTCTGTTTTTTCCCTTTTTGCTTTTCCCTTTTCCGCTGTTGTCCAGCGACATTGCCAATCCCATTTTTCCGGCCTTGCAGACCGACTCCGGAGATCCGCCGGACACCGTGCCTGTCGCGGGAAAAATAAAAATGTGTTCAGACATTCCTGCTCTCCTTCATACGATTCAGAAGCAAAAAACCGCTTTGCTCAATTTCCGCACTTCTCCGCAATCGTTTTGATCTGCCGGATTTCAGATTCAATTCGAGCAGTTCGTGCGATTCGTGGCTGAAAAACAATCACAGAAATCGATTTGATCTCTTTTCAAAACAAAAAAGGCGCAGCCCGGAGGGAATTATCCCCATCGAGTTACGCCTTCACTTTTTCCGCGCTGATGCAGCCGGAAACCGTAAGACATCCCCACAAGTCCGGAAACAAATTTCCGGACCCGCAACTGTTTTTTTACATCCGCATCTTATCCGTTTTCCATCAGCACCTGCATGAGATGTTTGCGCAGTCCTTCAAGTTTTTTGGATTTGAAGGATTTTCTGCTTTCCTCTATCACTTCCACGGCTTCCTGAATCGCTCTTTTCAGCCTGTGTTCACGGGAACACAAAAAAGACTGAGTTTTCAAATCATAATCACCAGTATGGCCTGACAGAATGGAGCCTATCACCTGGCGGTGTCTGTCCATATCCTGATACAGGAGATGGATACTGTTCATCATATTTTTCATCTGATCATTTCTTTCCTGTTCCATATTAACCTTTTCTACTAATGTTTTATATAGCTAACTTTTGAGACAAAAAAATATGCCTCTCTCCGATTTAATGGTTTTTTTCTGTTTTTTCCGCTTGTTGCTTTCGATACTCTTCAAAAAGATTCATCCTGTCTCCGCCCATAGGGCATATCTGAATGAATTCCATGAAATCCGCAAGACTTTCCAATGTGACCGGACTCAGAGCATGTTCCATTCTGCACGCGTCCTCATCTGCGGTTTTGAAATCAATTTTGAGGATTTCTGTCAGAAATTTTCGGATAACCTCATGCCTCTGGCGTATTTCCCTGCCAATATCCGCGCCCTGCTCTGTGAGTTCCACATATTCGTACTTTTCATAATTCACCAGATTCCGCTCGTTCAGGGTCTTGAGCATACTGGTGACGGAAGGCATCTTGACAGCCATTTTTTTGGCAATATCCCTGACCCGGACAAATTTTTTGTCCTGATCCAGATCAAAAATTGCCTCCAGATAGTCTTCCATCGCAGAAGTCAACGGTTTTTCTGCTGTTTTTCGGATCTGGTTCTCTGCCATTTTCTGCCTTTATTAGGTATGACTAACATAATTTTTGCGCTCTAATATCCTTTTTCCCTGTCTCTTGTCAAGCTTTTTTTGCCTGGGATTCTTCAGTCATGAAAAAAACAGGACACAGCCTATCTCCTCGGCCTGCGCAAAGCCGAAAGGGTGAAAAGATCATCCGGCAGATGATCCAAAAATTCCAGTTTCCTGTATTCCAGAAGCGTATAGGCATCTTCTGTTTCCGTTTTGCGCATTTTTGTGAAACGGGGAAACAGTCTGCCGCCCATCATTTCCATCTGCCAGGCTGTCAGGATTTTCACAGATTTCATGTCTTCATCAAAAAATTCCTGAGAGATCATAATCTGATCCTCCCGGATTTTCAGGCGCTGCATTCCCCACAGGACAGGCGCATCCGGTTTGGGAAGAGATTTGATTACCCATACCGTTTTTCCCTCGTGCATCTCTTTTCCTTCCAGAGTATGAACATAATCATACAGCAGACTGTCGGATCGGGCCAGATCATTGTTGGAAAAATCCGATCCCATCCAGGACTGGGACATCATGGAAGGCGGAAGTTTGATCACCCGGCTGACTTTGGGATTGTAAGTCCACATCTCCCGTCCTTTTTTCAGAGTTCCGTTGCCTTCATCCCTGGCCGGGGCTGTGATGAAAAACAGACTGTCGCTTTCGCCCCGTGTCCAGCCCTGAAGCGTCATCTCCCGTTTCCATTCCGGACGCTGAATGGTCATTTCCACAATGGATTCCGATGCTTTCCCGCGGAAATAATTGAAACTCTCCCGCACAATCCTGTCTGCGTCTCCCGTGCTGTCCTGGGCATGGCCAGCAGTCGGCAGGACAGACAGGAGGCAGACCAGTCCGCAGAACAGCAGGATATGCTTTCTGTTCATTCTTCGATCCTTATTGTGTTATATTGAGTGGTTGGCACCAGGAGCAAAAGCAAAGCATTGCCCGGCATATGAAAGAATCCGACCGGAAAGATCGGATCAGACCATCTGCCGCATCACAGATTCAAACTCTTTAATATTTTGGCATTTCATGGCCTTTCTGAACAGGATGCCCAGCACATCCGGATTTCCGATGGCCCTGATCTGCTCCATTATGTATGCCGGAAAGCTTTCAAACCGTTCGGCCAGAAATGTCATGAGCGTTTCCTGCACACCCTGGGCCTTGCCTTCCTGCACACCTTGGGTTTTGCCCTCCCGCAGCCCGATTTCCCTGCCTTCCCTTATCCCTTTCTCTCTGGCAATTTCAAGAATATCCAGCATTTTGATTTCCTCCCACAGGGCGTTTAAGCGTTCCCTGTCAATGATTCTGTTGGAAAGAATGAGGGTTGCGGCCATGAGGCGCGAGGATATTTTTCCCGCGTGAAACAGTTCTGTCTCAAACCGCAGCACCTGTTCGGCCAGTTCCGCTCTTGCCTCTCTGTCCTCTTTTCCGCACAGGGGCAGAAAGACCAGTTCCAGGCAGTCCCCAAATTTTCCGGAGCGCACAGCCTCACGGATTTCCGCCAGACGCTTCCGGCCGTCGCGCAGGGTGAAATCAATCACAATGGGGGAATATGTCCCGCTTCTGGTGACAATCCTTTTTTCTCCGGCAAAAACCTCACCCGAGGCCAGGATGATGTCCGTGATCTCATTTCCCCACTGTTTTGCACCCAGAAAATGATACGCGGCAAAGCGGTGCAGATCAGATCGTGCCAGATTGCGCTGCTCCTCCAGATGATACAGCGCGCCTTTGTCATCCCTGAGCATGAGATCCACACGCCCGGCACGGACGGAAATGTCCACCGGCTCAAAGCCGAACACCTCCTGAATGCGGCCGGTCTTCACACCGATGACCTCCAGAGTCTGCCCCTCCAGTGCGGCCCCCATCCATTTGACAATGATGTCATAATTCTGCGCGTATTCCTTTCCGTTCTGTTTTTCCATGCCGTCTCCCTGAAAAGCCTGCCGTCTGTCAGTATGCACATATTGACTGTATTACTTTTCCGGCATTTTTCAAGTGAAAAATTCTCCGGGCTGAGCCTCAGACGCTGTTTTGGGCAGGACTCTGCTTTGCTTCTCCGGATTCAGATGTCAATCCACTGCGGCAATCCCAGCTTACAAAAAATCCCTGCGGTTTTTATGAGTTATGCTTCCTCTGACCGCTGTTTTCTGAAGCTGGCAATCATACGTGTGCCGCGATCCTCCCAGTGAAGGGAATCGGAATAATGCCGGATGATGAACAGACCCCTTCCGGATGTCCGGTTCACATTCTTCGGGCATTTGGGATCATAGATCTGCTGAAAATCAAAACCTTCTCCCTGATCCTGAATTTCCAGATGAAAATCATTTCCATACCGCCAGCGGATGCGGATGGCTTTGTCTTTATCCTCCCGGTTTCCATGCTTCCATGCGTTTACACAGGCTTCTGAGAGCACAGAACGCAAAGCCATATTCTCCATGACAAATTCCCGTTTTTTCAGTTCCCCGGACATTTCTCCGTACAGATGCAATACCCGGTCATTGAGCGTATCCAGACTTTCCGGCAGCAGGGTTTTTTCATGCCAATTTGCGCTGTCTTCAATTTCCAGCCCCAGCACGGTAATATCATCCGGAAATGTACGCCGGGACAGAGGGATTTCCTGTATTTCAGGGGATTGCGGAACTCTGCTGAAAATGCCGTATATCAGATCAGACACGGTACTGTCAGGCGACTGACAGATCATGTCGGCAAAAGCTGCCCGCAGATTCTCAAATGGTGTTGCCTCTCTTTCGGATCCGGCAAAAATATCGCTGAGTCCGTCTGTATAAAAAATCAGTCTGTCTCCGGTTTGCAGTCGGCATTTCCCCTGGGAAAAGCGTTTGTCCGGCAGAATTGGAATGGGCAGATTTCTTCCGGCTGAGCCGTGTTCCGGCAAAGCCAGAATTTTGTCTCCCCGGATGAGAAGAAAACGGGGATGGCCTGCGGAAACATAGCACAGTTCCAGTGTCTGATGATCGATTGCCGCTGTAAGGGACGTGAAAAACTCCCGGTTTTTGAAAACCCCGGACGCGCAGATTTCCCGGTTGAGGCGGCATATCATCTCGTCCGGCATGAGTCCGGGGAAGTTGTTCACAATACGGTGATGAAGCAGATCCGTGATAATGCTTCTGAGAATGCAGCCCACCTGATGACCGGACTGATCCTTTACACTGACAAGGGTTTTTTGACTGCCGGATTCCTCTCCCGAATTCAGATGCCGGATAAAATAATGATCTCCTCCCTCTTTGCAGCAGGGAAGACAGATGCCCTGGGAAAAAAGATGTATGCCCGGAGAAAGGGAGGTGTTCCGGGGAGGCGTTCCGTTGACCATGCCCAGAAGATGCTTGGCCAGATCAATGCTGATTTCCTGTTTTTTTAAGAGATTGCGTATATCTGTCATATCCAGAAGGCTTTGCACAATATATTTTTTGCCTTTGACAGCCATCTGATGCACGGAGCGCCGCACATGAATGCTTTCACCATTTTTTGTCTGTAGCGCATATTCATCCTCCACAAATCTGGAGTCCGGGTCAGACACTTCATCATGGCTGCGAAGTTCATAAAAATCTTTTCCAATCAAATCTTCTTTTTCATATCCCAGCAGTTGCAGGGAATAGGGATTGGCATCCGTGATCCGGTAGGTTTCCGGCTCGATGATCATCAGACTGGTCTGGGCCGCGGACATGATGGCTTTCAGATAAATCTCTCTTTCCCTGAGTTTTTCCTCAGCCTCTTCCCTTGCTTTCTCTGCATGTTTTTTTTCTGTGATGAATTCAATGAAAATAATCATTCCCCTGGTATTTCCCTCTGCATCTTTCAGGGGATGGAGTTCCCGGTTCACATAATCCATCGAACCGTCATCATGATGATACTCCTCTTCAAAGTTTTTCACGGTTTCTCCGCAGAGACAGCGCGCGTGCTCTTTTTTCCAGTGATCCGGAATATCACGCAGAACATCGTAATGAAAGCATCCTCTCAGGTCTTTTTTCTTTATGCCCAGATCGCTCACCCAGCGCCGGCTGTGCGCGATGTAGTGCATCCGGGCATCCAGCATGGCCACAGCGGCCGGTGTGTTTTCAATGAATATCTGCAGAAGACCGCGAATATGATCCATCTCCCGGTAGGCTGCACAGAGTTCCTGCTGACTGTTCCAACTGATGATCAGGGAACTCACCAATGCCAGCAGTTCCCGGATGCGAACCGGTTTTTTCATGAAATACACATCCTTTTTCAGATTTTTCATCAGTTCCTCATGACTGATGTCCTCATAGGATGTGATGACAATGATGAAAACATCCGGATCAATGATGCGGACAGCCTGCGCGGTTTCAATTCCGCTGAGGGCGTCCATTCGCATATCCAGTATGCACAGGGGAATTCTTTTCCCCTTTGCAAATTCATCACGGAAACATTCCAGAAGAGGAGCTCCGTCTGAAAATAGCCGCACGTCAAGGGGAATCTGTGTCTGCGGGGAATTGCTGAAATAGCCGCAGATGCCTTCGGCAAGATATTCCCGGTAAATGCACTGCTGTATCAGATCATCCTCTGCTATCAGAATCCGGGCATTGAATTCCCATGTTCTGTTTTCTCTGCTGATCAAGAAGCTTTTCCTTTCTGGCAGCATGGCAAATCCCCAGCCTGTGCTGCCTGCGGATATTGCGTGATTTCAGAAGAACAAAAATAAGCGGTCCGGCATAACTCTTCGGGCATGGTGTTTTCAGAACAACCTGATTGTTGGAAAAAATCCGGTTTTTTGAATACCTGAAAGCTTTCGGCAGCGCATCTGTTGGGCTGTCAGCAAAGTTTCTTTGCATTCACCATTCCCTGTTCCCCCTTTCCATGCCCATCTTTGCAGATGCAGCGCTGTGTTCAGGAAATGACCCGGAGAAACTCATCTTCCATTGCCCTGCGCTTTTCCTTGATTTCGCTGAAAATCTGTTCGACACGGTTTTTGACGGACTTTCCTTTTTTCCGCAGCAGGGAAGTCTGGGGCGGGCAGAGATACCAGGTGCAGATCCAGGGGCGTTCCATGCGGGGCAGCGTGCATCCGCTCCTGTCCAGATAACGGCAGTGGAGATGGATTTCTTTGTGCGGCTGTCCCTCTGCAATGCTGTTGCCGCTCAGGTGCAGAAAGAGCAGATCCTGAAAATTGAACCAGAGTCTGGCCACCCGGCAGCAGGGTTCCCGGCAGGAGGGACACGAGGCAGCGCACAGTTCTTCCATAAGCGGAAAAACGGATTCCAGCAGTTTTTCCGCGTCCTGTGCAAGAATAATGGCCTCTGCCAGTTCATCCCTGTACAGGTGTATCATGTGTGCAATGGTTTCATTGATCTCCCCCCATTGTCCGGGAGTTCCCCACGGCAGTTCAAAAATGCCCATTTTTTTTTCCTTTGCAAACCGGATTACCGGATTCAGGCGGTCTGCTTTGCATTATCTTGTCAGAGGAACAGCTTTGAGTTCATCTGTGTTCAGATGAACAACCGTGATGAAAGAGATGAACCACGATATTTCCATCTGCGCTGTCATCATCGTCAAGATTATCTATGGGTTGGCCAGTTATCTGAATCGCAGAGCATTCTGATTTCGCAGACGAACCATGATATTTCCATCTGCGAAATCGTAACCAGCCTGATTACCTGGGACGATTCTCTGCGGTTCTGACAAACGAAATTAGCAGGATTCTTCAAATTCT
>JAWKPW010000117.1:0-16058 GCA_041390465.1 Desulfobacterales bacterium
GCGGTAAAAGGAAAGAAAAAGGGCAAATCTGCTGAGTGACGGACAGAGACTGTCCCGGACTGTGATTTCCATGGGTTCAGTCACGGCAATCAATGAAATCACAGTTCAGAAAACTGAAATCCCGGTTGCCCCCCGTTCCCGCGCTCCGCGTGGGAATGCAGACCTGACGCTCTGCGTCATGTGTGTTTTGTCACGCACTGGGACGCAGAGCATCCCAGAGGCAAAACGGCTGCCAGTTTGAACGGCAGGGAAAGGGATACCATGAAATATGGTACAGTCCGGTGGACAGCAAAATCAAATCCCGCCATACGGCCAACAGCATTTTAAAACAGGCCGGTCTGGAGAAATAATTCTGATGAAACTGTCCGAACCCGGATTCACAGGATTTACGGATTGACCGGATGAAAGACTGTCTGAACCGGGATTTTCAGAATTTTCGGATGTAACGGGTTGAAAAGATTTCTGAACCGGGATTACAGAGGATTCTGGGGATTTCAGAGATTTGCCTCGTTCCCACGCTCCGCGTGGGAATGCAGACCTGACGCTCTGCGTCATATGTGTTTTGTCACGCACCGGGATGCGGAGCGTCCCGGAGGCATTCCCACGCTCTGCGTCAATGCCGTTAAGTCAAGGACTTTCCGGAGTGCCAAAATGAAGTGAAACGGAATTTTGGCCGTATTTTCCGAATCATTTCAGTGTCCCAGACTTTCAGTTCGGGACTCCTTCGCCCTTAACTTAACGGCATTGACGCGGTGCGTGGGAACGAGATACAGGCGGATCGTAGGAACGGGGTAGAACATTAATTCACATTGTTTCAGGAAGGTTGTAAAATGAGAAAATCGGTTAAAGTCATGGGAATCTGCACAGTTTTTTTCATTTTGGCAATGGGCGGACTGAATGGACCGGTCTTTGCAGGCGCGGTGCTGGATATTGACGGCAACGGAACCGTGGACGGCGGCACAGACGGGCTGCTGGTGAACCGTTATCTTTTCGGTTTCAGGGGGACAACGCTTATCAGCAATGCGGTAGGATCAGCTTGTACACGGTGCAGTGCTGCGGAAATTGAAGCCTATATTGCCGCTTTGGTAGGGTTAGGCGATACCTATACCAATTCTTTGGGTATGACTTTCAAGCTCATTCCTGCGGGGACTTTTATGATGGGCAGTCCGACTGATGAACTAGGAAGAAGCAGTAGTGAAGTACAGCATCAGGTGACACTGACACAGGATTTTTATATGATGACTACCGAAGTTACACAGAGGCAGTGGCTGGCGGTGATGGGGAGCAATCCTTCGTATTTTGTGAACTGCGGGAGTAACTGCCCGGTGGAACAGGTCTCATGGAATGATGTTCAGACATTTATCACAGCAATGAATACCAGAGGAGAAGGTACATACCGCCTGCCGACAGAGGCCGAGTGGGAATATGCGGCACGGGCCGGAAGTACAACGGCCTTTGCAAATGGGGGAATTACAAATACCGGATGTACCCCTCTTGATTCAAATATGAATGAAATGGGATGGTATTGCGGGAATGCAGGTGTAACATATACAGGATGTTATGATGCAAGCAGTTGGGGAGGACCATCATGTGCTGGGACACATCCGGTGGCTCAGAACCAGCCTAACGATTGGGGACTGTATGACATGCATGGCAATGTCTGGGAATGGGTACAGGACTGGTTCGGTGCTTATCCGACATCAGCCGTGATAAATCCTTTCGGCCCAAGTACAGGCTGGTATCAGGTACATCGGGGGGGAAGCTGGAGTCGTTCTGCCGGGAATTGTCGTTCAGCGTATCGGGTGGTCATCTCACCTGGTTCCCAGTTCGACTCCTATGGATTCCGGCTGGTTTTATCTTCAGGCCAGTAGTACTGAACTGGAATTCACGGGATTAGCGGATTTACCGAGATGAGAGATTGTCTGAACACGATTATCCAGGGGATTATACAGGATTTTTAATCATGGAAATCCTGTATAATCCCCTGCATAATCGCGTATAATCGTGTTCAATAGGCGTTCGGGAAAATCCGGGTTAATCCCTTAATCCCGTGAATCCCGGTTCGGACAGGCAAACAGACTGACAGGCACATACATGAATGCAAAACAGAAAAAAACACTGGAAAAAATCTTTGAAAAACCGACCCGTTCCGATGTGGAGTGGAATGAGATAAAATCCCTTCTCACAGCCTGCGGTGCGGAAATCAGGGGAGAAAAGGTTCACGCGTCCGTATTGTGCTGAACAACCGCATTCTCAACCTGCATTCCCCACACCCGCAGAAAGAGATGAAGAAATACGCAGTCGGACTTGTCAGAGATTTTCTGATACTTACAGGAGTCAATTCCAATGGATAATATTATGAAATATAAAGAATATATCGGAAGTGTCCATTTTGACGCGGAAGACAGGATTTTTCATGGCCGTGTTCTGGGGATTACGGATATTATCGGTTTTGAAGGAGAAAGTGTCAGTGAACTGGAACAGGATTTCCGCAATGCAGTGGATGACTATCTTGAAACCTGTTCGGAAATAGAGAAGAAACCGGAAAAACCTTTTTCCGGAAAGGTGACGCTGGAAATTCCCCCTGACCTGCTGACTTCCATAAGCATTGAGGCAGGACGGAAGGAATATGGAAATAGAAACATGGATTGCGGACACATGCAGAGCAGTAATTGAAAACCGTCCGGATTTCTGAGACGGATGACCGGAGCAAAAACAGGAGTAAGCAATGGAATTATATAATAAACAAATCCGTATCACGGCAATATGGGATTCGGAGGCAGGGGTATGGGTTGCCACAAGTTCCGATGTACCGGGGCTGGTGACAGAAGCAGACACTTCCGAGCAGCTTATTGAGAAGCTGAAGGTGCTGATTCCCGAACTGCTTGAACTCAACGGTCTGCTGGCGGATTTCAGTCCTTAAGGCCATTCCTTTTCATCTTCTTTGTGAACGTGCGAAACAATTGCATATGGATAATTATTCAAAAACTCTGAAAAAGATTCTTCTTCAAAACGGTTGCTGGTTTGAACGGCAGGGAAAGGGAGATCATGAAATATGGTACAGTCCGGTAACAAATCTCCGCTTTCCGGTGGACAGTAAAATCAAATCCCGCCACACTGCCAACAGGATTTAAAACAGGCTTCGGGCTGGAGAAAGAATTCTGAACCGGGATTCTCAGGATTAAAGGATTAACCGGGATAAAAAGACTGTCTGAACTGGGATTACAGAGGATTTTGGGGATTAAAGGGATTTTCTTACCAATCCAGTAAATCCCGTTAATCCCTCATAATCCCGGTTCCGACAAAAGAAAATTTTGGTCAATCCCTTAATCCTGAAAATCCGGTTCGAACAGCATATGACGCAGAGCGTCAGGACTGCGTTCCACCAGACGTGGGAACAAGTTGAAAACTGTAGAGAGTGATAAAGGTTTTGTTATTGTTGTAATGTAACCCAAATAATTTTTTTAAATAAAGCACAGGGGTTTGAAAATGAGAGGAAAATGCACCTAGCAATGAATTGGAAAAACGTTATTCTGTCAATGGCACTATTTCTTTGTCTTGCGGGGCCTGTTGTCGCCTAAACCTGATAGAACTGAAAGGAGGGTTCTGTAGATCCGGATGTTTATTTCACGACAAACAAAGTTCAGGGGCCAATCTTTGCCTATTCCATGGTGAAAGGCGATTTCAACGGGATTCAGTGGAAGACCTTGCAGTAGGGTATGGCCTTAATATTATGTTGCAAAAAGAATATAACTATGGTATTTCATTCATAATTTTAGAAAATTTTAAAATATGAAAGGATATATCATGGACGCAAAAATAATAAAGAGGTCTGCAACAAGTTATGTAATTGAGATTGAAATTCCTTACGGTAAATCCATGCCGGAATCAGAGGAATTGATACAGCAGCAACTGAACAAAGTGGGCAATTAATATATTTTCCGGAGGAGTCTGCAATTTGATACAGACGGTTCTCCTATCATCGTTGAAGGTAAAAAAATGACTGCAAAAGGAAAAATCGCCAAAACATATCAGACACCTTACGGAGATATTATGATTGAACGTCATTTTTACCAGGGAAGTTTGGGCGGTCGGGGTTACTGTCCGTTGGAAAAAAATGCAAGAATCATTACTGCGGCGACACCGAAATTTGCGAAAACAGTATCATCCAGGTATGCCGATATGGGAGGGGTGAGAGTTCAGAAGGATCCCGGAAGATAATCACGGGAAGAAGATATCGAGTCGCATATCCAGAAAATATGTGACGTCGTCGGAAGTATCGCATCAATAAAGGAGGATTCCTGGAAGTATAAAATACCTTCTCTTGAAAAAGAGGTAAAAACGGTTACGGTCGGTCTTGACGGTACATGTATGCTGACCGTTGAAGACGGATATCGTCGGGCAATGGCAGGCACAATCGGACTTTATGACAACGAAGGTAAAAGACTTCATACAATATATGCCGCAGCAGCACCTGAATGCGGAAAACAGACTTTTTTGAATAAAATGGAAGAAGAAATCAGTCAGGTTAAAAAACTTTTTATCCTGATTCGGAATATGCCGGACTTGCAGACGGAGCAAAAGATAATTGGTCTTTTTTGGAAAGACATACATCCGTGCAGATAATAGATTTTTACCATGCGAGTGAATATATCGGAAATGTCGGAAATGCCATTTTCAGAGATAAAAATAAAAAAGGAATGGATTGGGAAAAAGTGTCACGAACTGAAAAATGAATACGGTACATGAGAAAATTTTGCCTGGGAAATGAATAGCAAATTTCTGACACATGAACTTTCAAAAAAAAAAAGGATAAAATCGAATCCTGGTATTACTATTTCAATAACAACCTTCATAGAATGGATTATGCGAAAAGTACGAGAAAATATTCCGTGCACGGATCAGGAATAACCGAAGCAACTTGCAAAGTCATAGTAAAACAGCGATTGTGCTGTTCCGGAATGAAATGGAAAGACGAAGGTGCATCTGTTGTACTGACAATACAGGAATGTTTACGAATTAGTGACAGCAGGTGGGCTGAGTTCTGGACAAAATTGACCGATACGGTTTTTTTCTCATGGCACAAGAGCCACATAATATTGAATCACACTTGCAGTATCCGCACCCGAAGAGCTAATCGCTTTAACAGGTGTATATGGCAGCATGGTGTGATTTTTTACGGCGGGGCCATGTAGAGCAGTTGCCAAGTTCCTTTATCACGGAGATCAGACCACCCATCGACGCAGATGTAAGGCTTTGGGGGAGCGACAGACCTGGCGGAATGACCGGTTCCAGAGCTGGCAGCAGGAAAATTGAATGCTGACAATTATGATGATCTGGTGATTGTTCAGCAGAACTGGCGGATACATCCGCCACTGAATGTTGTAGTGTTCATTTCTCAGAGTATGAATTCATACTATCGGTTAGACGAATGCAGACCTCATTTTAAAACGGGTGAATGACAACATGTGGATCAGTGCCATTACCGTTGAAGACGTGAGCGGGGATGGCAGCGAAGATATTATCATTGCAGATATTTGCACTATGAATACAAGCTGGCCTCCCGGAAATGCAAGTTGGAACCATGCATCACAAATTCAGGGAAAAGTATAAACGGAGGTGTATATTGTGAAGAGTCACTTTCTGCCAGCACCAACCCGCTAAACCTCGTCACAGATGCAGATAATTATATTCTCAGAAATGACGGGATAGATCGCTTTCCAGATTACAAGTCTGGCTGTCGGAAATATTGACGGGAAACCGCTCCAGCCCGAGCTTTCGCGGCTAATATCAGTATAAAACAAACCCGTCCGGTGCTGCGAATGCAGGTGTGGTTTTTCTACAGGCTGCGGGTACAACTTCCCTGTCAAGGTGGTGAATCTCGCGGGGAGAAGGTGATTGCCTGCAAACAGATTTACGGAGGATGGGAAGGGATGATCAGCTTGAAGTCCTTTCGGCTTGCCTGGGATCAGTGACTCCATTGACCGGTGGGGGATCCTTGCCATAGGTAATGTGAATGGAGACAGTTTTAATGACATCATTATCGGTTCACCTCTGTCAAAATTCGATAGCCACACAGATAACCAGGTTCAGGTAAGGTGGAGGTGGTATTCGGTCAGACTTCATTTCCTGAAGTGACAACCCCTGAACACTTTATTAGACAATGCGGACATATCGCATCAGGTGGTGATACCAGATCGGATACCTATCTGGGCTATTCCGTTCCGCAAAGTGTAAACGGCGACGGAACTGCTGATATCAGCATGGGTGCACCATGGGCAAGAAAGCTGACCAGTTATAACGGATCGGTTTACACCATTTTCGGAGGACATCCGCGTCAAAAAGCACCTATGATCTGGCAACAGAATATGATATTGCTTTCAAAGCACCTGATCCTACCGATACGTATGCAGCAGGACGGATGGGCACAGGTTTTCCTGATTAGTGATTTTAATAATTCGGGTTCAATGGATTATATCCTGGGCGCTGCCCAAGGGCAACCGGTACTGGCTGGAGTGGGAATTTTTGGGAGACTGCACAAAAAACTATTCCGATTCTTACAACTGTCCGCTGCATCTTCCGTTACACAGACAACAGCAAATTCAGGCGGAAATATAAGCTCAGACGGTGGCGCAACTGTTACTGCAAAGGGTGTATGCTGGAGTACCGCACAGAATCCCACAATTTCCGACAACAAAACCTCAGACGGCACGAGACGGATTTCTTTCACCAGTTCCATTACCGGATTATCCCCCAACACCACCTATTACGTCCACGTGCTTATGCTACAAACAGCGCAGGCCTGGCTTACGGGGATCAGATTTCATTCACAACATTGGCATATACCCGCATCCCCATCAGCCTCAGCAGCAGCTGGTTTCGGGAATGTCAATGTCGGTTCATCAAACAACTGCCATTCACCATCAGCAACAGCGGAAATTCCCCATTGACAGTCAGTTCAATTTCGTATCCAACTGGATTTACAGGCAACTGGAGCGGCGGAACAATAGCAGCAAGCGGTTCCCGTACTGTAACGGTAACTTTTATACCCACTGCTGCCATATCATACGGCGGCACAGTAACGGTCAGTTCAGATAAAACCAGCGGCACAAACACTCTCTCAATTTCCGGCACGGGAACATCCGTAACCCGGATTATCGGACTGAGCAGCAGTCTCGCATTCAGCAATGTCAATGTCAACTCAACCAAACAACTGAGTTACACCATCACCAACAGCGGAAATTCCTCGTTGACCGTCAGTTCCATTACCTATCCTACAGGCTTTACCGGCAACTGGAGCGGCAGGAAACATTGCGGCAAACGGTTCACAGTCCGTTACCGTGACTTATTCAACCGTTGCCGGACAGTTATATAGCGGCACGGTAACGGTAAATTCAGATAAAACCGGTACAAACACAATAGCAGCATCCGGCACAGGCATTTCCCAACCGGTTTCCTATACAATTTCCGGCTATGTCCGGGATGCAAACAATGCCGGAATCCGAGTAATGTTACGCTGACTTTCAGCAATGGGGGCGGAACTGCGGCGGCGAACACTTCCGGTTATTACAGCATAAAACTGTCGGTGCCGGATGGACGGGCACGGTTACCCTCAATAAGCGGATATTCCCTTTACACCTGAAGCCGATCACACCAGCAATGTAACAGCAAATTTTACGAATCAGAACTATACCGGGGAACTCCGCCACGACTTCTTTCGAATCTGGACAGATAAAAATACTAACAGCATTTATGATTCCGGTGAGAAATTTCCGGAGCGTCTGTCCGGGTGAACAGTGAAACCGCTGACCGGGGCGTAACAGACAGTCGGGAACATTACGATTCCGGGAATCCGGAAATGACCTGAAATCTATGCACAGAAAAATGCTTTACGCAATGAACAGTCTCAAAGGAATTAGATTCCAATTTTGCCAACTCCCGCACAGAACCTATTATGCCGGTTCGGTGAACGAAGGCAAAATGTATGAGTTTGTCATGGCAAGCGACATTATGGCTACAGACGGGAATTATTATGATTTTCCGGGTCAAGGGCAAAACCCTGCTGAATGCGGTCAAAGATGGTCAGGGGAATATGCTGGTGCAACTGCTTCATCCCCCAAAATCAGCTGGAATCTGGTGGTTTCATTTGAGGAAACTGATCAACAACGTTTTACGATCAGATTAAATCCGGTTTCCAGAAGCTATGCGGATTTTATGCACAATTACACAGACGGCTTTTTTACGGTGAAAAACGTGGTTCTGGTGAAAAGACTTATATCGAATTCCGCTCAATGGAATTGCAACTGATGTGCGGGTAAAAAATTCCGAATGGCCCATGCTATATTTTCAGAGAACAAAATTGTATAATGCCCAAAGACCCGTATCTCCATGGGGAAAAGAATGGGGCGGGGCTGAACCGGAAGGCTATAACTGGTATTCCACACTCGGTCATGAATCCGGGCATTATCTTCTCGGATTCGGTGATGAATACATGAACGGCAATTACACCAAAGGAACAAGCGATTCTCCCTGGACATACAGAACCACCCATGACGGAGATTCGGGAGAACCGAATGAATTTCCGAGAAATTACGGTGTGATGCAGTCTCAGTACAATGGCGTGCATGAAATCAGTGATCCCACAGAATATTTCCCGCGTACTTATTCATCAGCAATGAATCCCGATCTGGTGACACATCAGTTCATGATCCGGCAGGGACAAAGCTGCTGGACTCATTTTAAATCCTATTATCAGAATGACATCAAACAGCAGATGGCAGCCAACGGCCTGACCGGTTTTTCCGATGCTTTTTTCAATAACCTGATAGTTCCGCCGCATGTCACAGGTTCCTATCCCGGAAGCGACAGAACCAAGCGCAACGGCCCTGCGGCTATGAACCATGACAGCGTGACTTTCGTTGACTGGACTGTTCCCGCAGGACGGTCAGCCGCTCAGGATGAACAGGTGTTTGACGCTATTGCAATTGTTCTGGATGAAATCGGAACGCCGGTATCAGGAGCGGATGTCTGGCTTGTCTCGCCTGACCGGAGAAGTTTTCAGGGAAAATCAGACGGAAGCGGTACAGTGAAATGCGGCAGTCTTCTCATCGGCAAGCATCTGGAAGCCTATTACAACGGCAGAAAAGCCGAAATCATGATTGATGCTGTGAAAGAAACCTATGTTCTGATGCTTCCAGTTTACAAAGCAGCACGTTCGGATGAATCAGGCGCAATGGTCATCACAGCAAAACCGGACAGTGCAGATCCGAAACTTCTGACTGTCACGGCATCCGGAATGTCCCTGATTTCGGCTCCGGCTGTGATTCTGTCACAGTCTCACGGATATTCGGTAAATATTGCCATGAGCAGTTCCGGAACAAACCGGTATTCCGGCACTGCCGACTGTCATTATGATTCCGGCATTCTGCAGGTCACATCCGGCGCGGGTCAGTCCCTCAGTCCCTTTGAAATATTCTCTACCGAAGTCGGGCCTGCATCCGGTTATTACGCTCCCAACGGTGAACTGGAAATGACCTACAGCCCGACAACTTTCAGCGGAACAGGCTCATTTGTGATTGTGAACAGTTCCGCTCCCGCGCCCCCGAATTTCGGCATGATTCAGGTGGGGAAAGTGTACAGTTTCGGATTTTCGGATTCTGTCACCGCTGTGCAGAATGTGATTCTGAACATCACTCTGCCTGAAGGCGGATACGGATCAAATCCCAACCTTTACGGATGGGATATTGACAGTAAAACATGGAATCCGGTTCCGGGCGGAGTCACCGGACAGAAATATTTCAGCATTGCCATTGCGTCTCTTACGGATTATGCGGCCTATGCCCTGTTTGCGCTGCCCCAGGCAAATGACCCGAATCCGCCTGCACCGGTCACAGGATTCACGGCCTTGACCGGAACCGCCCTTTGGAATGTCAGTCTGCAATGGACAGCACCTGCTGACGGGGATGTGGCTGCCTATGACATCCGCTTCAGCACAGCACCGGTCACAGAGACCAACTGGAACAACTGCATAACCGCAGGAAATATTCCCGAACCTGTTCCGGGAACAGTTCAGACTTTCACTGCGGAAATGCCTGATCCCGGCGTTCTGTATTATTTCGGCATCAAAGTCATTGATGAGGCAGGCAATATCTCGCCTCTGACCGTGCTGACTTCCCCTGTGAAATCCTATGCACCGGATGCAGACGGAGACGGAATGCCGAATGCCTGGGAATCTTCCAGCGGACTGAATCTGAGTGTCAATGACGCGCAGACAGACGATGACGGAGATCGGCTGACCAATCTGCAGGAATATCAGTGGCAGACCGATCCGAAACATTCTGATACAGACAGGGACGGATATTCGGACGGAGATGAAATTTATCAGGGAACCGATCCGCTGGATTCCGGATCATACCCCGGATCAACCTCCTCGCTTGCAGATGTCATGATCGGCCTGCAGATTCTTGCCGGGATGGATGCAAACCCCGCGGGTTCCAATGCGGATGCGGACAAAGACGCCAAAATCGAAATGACGGACGTGCTGATCAATCTTCGGTCTGTGGCCGGAGTTGAATAAAGAATATGGGCCGGGCTTTGTCCCTGCCTTGCAGAAAATCACCGTATGCCTGTGAAAACAGGCATACGGCTTGCTGAAAAAAACAGAAGTTCGCAGGGCGGATGAAGTGATCTTCTTAACAAATTTCCAAAGATGTTCCATGATATTCAGGTTCGGAGAATAAACCGGTATGTACAACAGTCCGATATTCAGTGAACCGGCCAAGTCACAGCCAATTTTACACTTCTGATACCGGGCATTCAATGTCACTGATTTAAGCCGATTTCCTGAAAAAAATGTACCGGAGGAGTGCCGGACTGAAAGTCCGGCCGTGTCTGACACCTGACAGTCCGGTCACAAACTTTCAGTCTGTGACTCCTTCAGACACGGTACATTCATATTTGGAAATCGATTCAGAAGTGCCAAACTGAAAGTTTGGCAGTTTTTATCTGAATTGTTTTCTGAATTGTTTCAGGGTCCCGAACTTTCAGTTCGGAACTCCTCCGATCCTTACGTCAATGACATTGACCGGGCATTATCAAGCATAATAATTCACGTTGCGCAGAGTTTTAAAAATCAGGCAGTTATTTCCTTTGTCCTTCATTCCGGCGCAAGCCGGAATCCAGTAATTTCAGATGATTCCTGACACAGCCCCCCTGCCCTGAAGGGCAATTCTGCTGACTTAAGGTTTTTTCTCCCCCCTTTCGTAAAAGCAGGGCTGTTAAGTTCTGTGACAACTGACTGAAATCATTATCCACCCTTTTGTAAGGGGGCAGGGGGGATTTCTTCTCAACTGCCCGAAAATCCCCCTTAATCCCCTTTTACAAAAGCAGGGCTGTTAAGTTCTTTCTTGATGTATTTTCTGTTTTGTTATAAGTTGATCAGCAGAATCAAAATTTTTCGGGAGAGCAAAAATTGTATTTCTGCACTCTCTGTCAGACAAATTAAACAAAAAGGGGATACTGACATGAATTTAATGGAACTGTTTTCTGAAATCAGGGATTTCCGCCGTGCGGAAGGCAGACGTTATCCATTGGCACCGATGCTGATTATCATTGTAATGAGTATAATTTGCGGACGGATTTGTTACAGGGAAATCGCGGGATTTGCAAAAGCGCATAAAGAAGAGTTTCAAAAATATTTCGGTCTGAAGCACAGTGAAATGCCGTCACATGTCACATTCAGGGAGATTATCCAGAGGACCGGTTTCGAAGAAATCTGTCATCTGTTTGAAAAATGGGCAAAAAATTATGTTTCAATTGAAAAAGGTGACTGGCTTTCGGCTGACGGCAAATGCATCAGATCGACAGTTTCGGATTGCAGCAAATCCTGGCAGGATTTTGTTTCACTGGCAAGCATATTCGCACAGAAACAGGGACAGGTAATCAGGATCGCAAAATTCAGCAACAAAAAAAGCAGTGAAATACCGACAGTTGCAGAACTTGTCAGGATACTTGATTTGGAAGGTGCTGTTCTCAGCATGGATGCACTGCACTGCCAAAAAAAACTCTGAGGACAATTGCTGAAAGCAGAAATGATTATGTTGTCAAAGTGAAGCCCAATCAGCCAAATCTGCTGAAAGCGATAAAAAATACTGTCGAAAATTCAGAACCGGCTGACACATGCAAATCTGCGGAAAAGAACAGGGGGCGCACAGAAATTCGTGAAGTTTCAGTGTATTATCCATTATCCGATATTCCTGACGGATGGCCCGCGCTGAATCGGATCATTTATGTTGAGCGTCATTTTAAGACTCCCAAAAAATTGCATCAGAGCAAAAGTTATTACATCAGCAGTGTCAAATCTGATGATGCTGAATATTTTGCTGCCGGAATCAGAGGACACTGGCATATTGAAAACAGACTGCATTACGTGAAAGATGTTATAATGAAAGAGGATTCATCGGGAATAAAAAATGTGAATGCGGCTGCAAATCTCTCAGTGTTCAGAAATATGGCGGTAAACATTGTTCGCGGAAACGGTTTTGATTCTGTCAAAAATGCATCAATATATTTTTCCGGTAATATCATGAAACTTTTGAAAATTATGAGAACTTAACAGCCCTGCTGCAGGTCCGCCGGGCCGCACCGTCAGAATAAACTTCGGCAACCACCGCCTGATTCATTTCGATAAAAGCGGTGTAAAGCAGTTTGGAACGGGCCTGGACAAAAGCACTTGCAGTAACAACGGTAAAAATATTACCGACTTTGGAAAAAAATTCATTTAAAACCAGCTGTACTGATTTCAGACTTTTTTGTATAATCAGCAGCACAACAGATACAAATACAAGTTTCCTGCTCCGGGTAAAATATTCGGAACTTCGTTTGTGATTAAACTGAAATTCAGGATCGTTTAATAATTTCCGCACTGTTTCGACAACTTTGATTCTGGTATTCATGAAACACCTCCCTGCTGTTTTACAGGAGGTTTTATGCATGAATTCCGGCAAAAAAAGCAATAATTATTCAGTTTTTCAGGACAATTGTTCCTTAACTTAATGGCATTGAGGCCTGGGGGACGCTCTGCGTCAGGTGCGAAGTGTGAAAAATGACGCGGAGCGTCAGAACTGCATTCCCACGCGGAGCCTCAATGCCATTAAGTTAACCCTACAACGTCACTTAGACATATTCCAAAATAAAATGAAAAATTGCAGAAATTTATAAGACAAACTCTCATAAATGGACAGATTTTATGAGAATTTGTCTTATAAAATTTCACAGAAACGATATTTTTAACAGGTTATATTTCATAAAATTTCATAGAGCATGATATTTTTATGAGATATAGCTAAGTGACGTTGTAGGGTTAACATATTTTAAAGATTTCAATATAACAATACTGAAATCACAGTAAAAAATTATTATTTTATATTTGCAGAAAATCATGTGATTTTCTGTGAATCCCTGATAAAAGAGACCTGACACGGTTTTCAACTTTTATCAGGGAGGTCTTTCACGGATTTCAGTTTTTATACTCCGGTTATAATATATATAAACAGTATTATCTGCGGACATCTGACGGTTCTTCATTCATATCTGTTCCGTATATTTGAAAAATCAGGTGTTCCAGATCCGCTGAGACTTTTTGTTTCCGTTATCTTTCAGCAGGTGACCGGCATCGCATGTCAGAGTCATTTCAGGGAAATATATCCTGAAATAAAAGCATGGTGCACAGATGTCCCTCCCCTGTGCTGTGCCGATAAGACAAATGAATATATAACCGTCGGAATAACCGGCGGAATGCCCGCATGGAAACTGATCATGTTTCAGTCCTTTCTGCTGAGGAACCGGTGTCCGGAACTGCTGTATTCATCCGACGGAAAATCCGGTGACATTGAAAACCGGACTGCCGATTCTGACAGTGCAGCCCTGCAGTCCCCATCTTCCTTGAAAGAGGGTGCCGAACCGGGGTTCAATAAAAAAAACAAAGGAAAACCGTGCTTTCAGTTATCCGCAGCTTTCATCGGAAGATGTTTCCCCGACGTGAAACTGTTTCCGGGATACAGCAGTCCGGAAACCTTTTTTCAGAAATCTGTCAGAAGGATGTTATCCCCCGGATACAATATAAAAATCATCCGGGCCGGCAGTGCGTGTATGACTGTTGAAAACATCCTTTTTCTCAGTAAAAAGGGGCCCGGATATGCGATCGGGGCACCGGGAACTTTCAATGCCGTCAAAGAGGGAATAAAAAAATTCAGAAAACTTTCCCGGCAGAAATCCTCCCGGATCATATATCAGTTGCAAAAGGTGTTTCTGTTTATGATTCCGGTCAGGCAACTCTTTCCGGCGGAATTGAAACCCGGATTCCTGCTGTCCGCCGTGTCAGCCGGAGGAAGAACCGTAAAACAGGGCAATGGAAAATAAATACATATTATTATGCAATATCCTCAAACCTCGGGCTTCCCCCCCGGAAACTTTATGAATTTTATCATAAAAGACAGCGCATCGAAGCCGGATTCAGGGAACTGAGGCAGCATTGGAATTTGGAAAGACTGCCGTTTCGGAAACTTGTACACAATGAATTTTGGATACTGTGCAAAATTTTTTCCATGACCCTGTTTAAAATTTTTCAGACGGAAACACTGCCGGAACAGTACCGGAGACTTCAGACAAGAACTTTTTTCCGCAGAATTCTGTGCAAAGGTCTGAAAATCAGTGCAGCCGGAAAAGTTGAAGTTGCTGTGAAGACCCGGTATACATGGCTTTTACGGCGGCTGCTGTCGAAAACCGCCGAAATAAATCCTGTATTATTTATTTAATTTACAGGTTGTTAAAGAGCAATCGTGAAAATATGTTAATATCACTGCATGAAAGCAGAGGAAAATGCCCCCTGTTTCGGAGTTTCCGCTCTGTCATAAACAGTAATGCCGGGCATTGTCAGTGCGATATGGTGATGCCGGGCTGTCCATGTTCTCACCTGATATTCCGCCATTCCCAGTTCGCCTTTTGCATCCTGCAGACTTCTTTCCGTCCGATACCGCTGCATCCGCATATAAAGTAAATTGAAATCCTTGTGCCTGCCATGTCTGTCATTGCACAGCGAATGTTTCACCTCTGTTCCGTCAGTATTTTTACTTGCAATCAGTTTCTCCTTCCCTGCCTTGCAATCTTCTCCGTTCCAGGTGTGCACTTCTGTGACAATGACCTTCCTTCTTTTTTCACCTTTTGTTCCCTTCCTGATACAATATTCCTTCCATTCCGGTTCGTCACATTCTCTGACAAGTGCTTCCGCCCTGATTCCTTCAATATCAGACTGATAACGGCTCGGAGGACGGCCTCTGCCGGACTTTTTTTCAGGAATATGCGGATCCGGATCACTCATACAAACATACTGATCACCATGAATATCAAGTATATAAAATTCGTCCGCATCATCAGGTCCGTATCGCAGCCTTGAGTCATTTCCGTAAAATCCGTCACCCACGACCCATTCAAATTTTATCCCTTCCCGCACTCAGGATCATATCCAGTCCCGGTTCACATTTGGTCTTAAACACTGTCCTGTCTTCGGGAACACCTGCCCCGATGCAGCGTTTTCTGTCATCTGTCCATTCAGCAGGCAGGCACAGTCGGGCATCGATCAGTGCTGCTTCATCTCCCTGCACAGGACTTAAAAGCACACCCGCCTGTCCGTTATCAACTTTTCCCGGACTCCCCGGACACTGACGGGCAGCCCCCGCAGACTTCCTGCCCTGTCTCTTCCATCCGGACTCATCAGTCGGCAAACCGGTTTTCTCTCCGTTTTTCCTGAAAAGATTATCCGCATCCGAAGCAGCTCTCTTCATCGCAGCCTCCGCATCCCACGTAGAACTGCTTATAAAATGCTGAAGATTCCGCATGTTGCCGCCTTCCACTTTCTCACACATTTTCTCAATGTTGCGCTTCTCAGACTGAAACAGTCCCCGCAAATATTGTGTTACTTTAACCCAAGTTGCCAGTTATAAAATTCTGTCATATTTTTCTCCTGCATAAAAAATATTTTTGGGAAGGAGGAAAATCATGAA
>JAWKPW010000118.1:0-15753 GCA_041390465.1 Desulfobacterales bacterium
ACACAAAGATGGCACAAAGGGCACAAAAAAACTGTATCCGTCAGTTGACAGCAGGTCAAATCCGCTGATTCGGAGCTGATACCAATTCTCCATTGAAACCATGCTTTTTTTAACCGCAAAGGACACAAAGATGGCACAAAGGGCACAATAAATTTGCATCACTGTATAAAATCGGCAGCAAATCAATATTGCTTTTTCCAGAACACGGTTTCAATGGAGAATTGGTATGACGCTGTTGTTAAAAAAATCCCCTAATCCCTGATGATTTTCAAAACCATCAGGATTTTTCAGTCAAGCGCACAACTCCAAAGCAATTACTGTGCCAGCAATCTGCCGAAAGGCAGCAAAACAGATTAACCATTTGCAATAAGAAGATTTAATAAAAAAATGGAGGGGACAGATCCGCGTGGGAAAAAAGATTGGCAGCAGACAATATGGAAACTGCGGTTGAAGAAAGTTGAAGTGAAAGTTTCAATCACATAAATACGCAGGCCAACGTTATGGGGAATTCAAAAAACCGGATTTTTCCGAAAAATCCGGTTTTTTCCAGATCACAGATTCAAAACCGGCAAAGCATCAGGCATCCACCATGTCATCGGGAATATCTGCGTTGGTATAGACCTTCTGCACATCATCACAGTCTTCCAGGGCCTCCATGAGCCTGATCATCTGCTCGGCGTCCTTTCCCGTAAGACTGACAGTGTTCTGGGGCAGCATGGTCACTTCTGCTTCCTCACAGGGGATTTCTGCTTTGTCAAGCGCGTCTTTGACGTTTTCAAAATCATCCGGAGCGGTGATGACTTCAAAGCTGTCTCCATCCTCACGCACATCCTCCGCGCCTGCCTCCAGCGCAACTTCCATGAGTTTTTCCTCGCTCACGGCCTTTTTGTCAATGCTGATATAGCCCTTTTTGTCAAACATCCAGGCCACGCACCCGTTTTCTCCCAGATTTCCGCCCCGTTTGTTGAAAATGTGACGGATGTCCGCGACCGCGCGGTTCTTGTTGTCTGTAAGGGATTCCAGCAGGATGGCCGCACCGCCGGGGCCGTATCCCTCATAGGTGCTTTCCTCATAACTCACGCCTTCCAGTTCGCCCGTGCCTTTTTTGATGGCCCTGTCCATATTGTCCTTGGGCATGTTTTCGGCTTTGGCCGCGAGAATGGCCGAGCGAAGTCTGGGGTTTGCATTCTGATCTCCGCCGCCCATGCGCGCGGCAATGGTGATTTCCTTGATCAGCTTGGTAAAAATCTTTCCTCTTTTGGCATCTGCGGCTCCCTTTTTGTGCCGGATGGTTGACCATTTGCTGTGTCCTGACATTCTGCCTCCTTATTCCTGTCTTTCTTTCCCAGTCCGATAAGGAATATCTCCTTGCTGGCCTTGCGGCTGCTCTGGGGTTTGTAAATTTTGCATGTTGAAAAATTCTGCTGAACCTGTTTTCGGAATGCTTCAAAATCCGAGCCGTGGAAGATTTTGCAGACAAAAATCCCTCCGGGCTTCAGCACTTCCCGCGCAAGCAGGAGTGCGGCCTCACAGAGAATATGGGAACGGGCTGAATCTGTCTCTTTGTGACCGATGGTGGACGGCGCCATGTCACTGAGCACCGCGTCATATCCCGAACCGATGACAGAACGGAGTTTTTCATCGGGTTCCAGCATATCTCCGGTAATCGCCCGCGCATGGGATGGCAGTTTCACTGTCACGGGTTTCAGATCAATTCCCAGCACCTGCCCTTTGTTCCCGACCAGTTCTGCGGCATACAGCAGCCAGGCTCCGGGCGCGCATCCCAGATCCAGCACCCGGCTCCCTTTTCGGATGATTCTGTTTTTGTTCTGTATTTCCTGGAGTTTGTACACAGATCGGGCAGGATAGTTATCCTTCCTGGCCTGACGGGTGTAATGATCTGCCCATTTATTGCCTCCGGATTTCGAAGATCTGTATTTCATATAATTAACCTGTCTGCAAGTCAAGAGATTGCTTCAGTTCCCTGTTCATCTGTGATGTCTGAGTCTTTTTTTCACTTCCTCAAGAATATCCCGCGCTTGCTTCTGCCGACTGTCCCAAACCTTTTTGCAGAGGGAGATAAGCTTTGCTTCAGCTTCATCCGGAGCAGGAAGAACCGGATATTCCTTCAGACAGAAGGAGTTCATGTCAATGGGTTCAAAAGCCAGGGCCCGATTGAGTCGGCACTCACTGCCCGAAGCCCCGAAGGTCATTCCTCCGGTAATATCCTCCTTGGTTTCGGTGCCGGGGCTGAAGCGCTTGAAATACCGCAGGGTCTGTCCCGGTCGCATCTCAGAGTTGATTTTGTTTATCTGTTCATTCACAAGCTGGCACAGTGCCTGCATAATCCGGTATCCGGAATCTATGGCATTGGGATCATGTTTTTCCATATCATTGGCTTTTTTGCCGTTCATGTATTCATCACAGAGTTTCTGAAGGGTCTTATAGGCATGGATTGTCAGTTTCACAAACACCCCTTTTGCGGTCAGGGCTCCGGGCATTTCCCCGGGCAGAAAGCGGTCTGAGACCTCTCCTTCCAAAGGGAAGGTGTTTTCACTGATCCCGATGGTTTGGTAAAATTGTGCAACTGTTTCCGGACTGACCATCATCCAGGCCAGAAACCGTGCGCCTGCTTCCACTTCCTCCGCCTTTTTCCGAAGCGATTCTGCATAGCGTTCCAGCACGGTTATGGAATCATCCACCTGTTTGCGTGCGCCGAAAAAACTGGTGGCCATTTCCGTAAGCACTTCCTCGGCCAGGGAATCCACATAATCATCTCGCAGTACCATGGCTTTCTCCATCTGTGGGGTTTGCATGAAAGTTGGCGTGCAGAAAAAATTCTTTCAGCCTGCCTTTTGTCCGTTTGTGTCAATCTACAATAGAACAGACTGAAGTGCAAGACATTCTGCCGCATTTGTTTTGGGAAAAAAATTATTTATGAACAGACAAAAAAATATTTTGTGTCCTGCAAAAAAAATAAATTGCAAATCTCTTATGAAATGTTGTAAAGAAGATAAACTCTGTTCACGTACAGAATTTTTTCCTGAAGGGAGGTGCGGAAGGCGGGTCACGGAAGAACCTGCGGAACGTTTTTGGATTTAAGGCAAGGTTTTCCATTTTCACCAAGACAATCTTTTAAAGGAGGTTTCATGAAAAAACTGCTGGCTGTTTTTGTGGCTTTGGCGGTGGGTCTGGTTCTGGCATCCGGTGCCCTTTGTGCAGACAAGGATGCCATCAAAAAACAGGTGGATGACATTGTTGCCGCCATTGACGGCGGCAAAACCGCGCAGGATTTCGCATCTGCGGCCAAAAATGATCCCTATGTGTTCATCATGGAGGCAGACGGCAAACTTCTGGTCCATCCCAGTCTGGAAGGTCAGAACCTGAAGGAAAAAGCCGAACCGGTTTATACCGAAGTCGCAAAGGGAACTCCGGAAGGTCTGTGGGTGGATTATATGTGGCAGGAAAAAATGAAGCACACCTATACCCGGAAAACCGCAGGCGGACTCATTGTGGGCAGCGGTTACTCTGATTAATCCGTGACAGGTGCTTTTCCCATACAAAAAAAACAGGGCGGCCAGAAATGACCGCCCTTTGCATTCGCCCAGCAAACAGTTGCCAGTTGTCGGTGAACAGTTGTCAGTCAGTTCCTCAGAAAAACCGGATTTTTCAGAAAAATCCGGTTTTTTTTATACCTGAAAACTTTCGGCTGGGTACTTAACTGACAACTGTTCAGGGAAGAGGAAGTTCTGGAAGTTCTTAAAATGCCGGATGGTTCAGATGCCGGGTGTCAGGAAACAGACACGGAAACCTGAACACTGAAACCTCAGAACCGGCATATCAGCAATTTCCAAATCCCTTACTGATAACTGACAACTGTTTACTGCCAACGGACTGTCACCCTCTGTCTTCAGCGTCCGAACTTCCGGCATGCATATTTTTCTTTGGTTTCATTGCCTCTCCAAAGGCATATTGCAGAATTTTTTTCACGGCCTCCCGATCTCCGCTTGTCCAGGAAACGATTTTCCCCCCGGTCTGCATCAGCGCCATTGCCAGCCATGCCAGTATGACAGAACCTCCGCAGAAGACCATCAGGGAGATAATCATGGAGATGGGAATGATTTTTTTTCCTATGGTCACATCCAGCGCATCCCCGCCGATATTCTCCCCCAGACGAATCAGGATTTCATGAATTTTTTCCGGATCTCTGAGGGCATCATAAATAAGATTGAAAATGTCAATGCTGTATTTGAGACCGAACAGCATGATAATCAGACCGATGCAGGTGGCTGCAAAAGCCGCAGCGGATTTCAGGGTTTCCATGCCCGAAGAAGGGGGATCGTATTTATGAAAGGACAGACTCATTTTGTTCTCCTTTGCTGTGTGGTTTGTCTGTTTTTCTGAAAGTATGCCGACTTTCGGAAAATGCTTTCACAGGGCAGCAAAAGGATTTTTCCGAAAGCACAGAAACAGGGAAATTCTGCATTCCATATCATATGAAGATAAAAAATAAAATCCGTTTTTTCTTTCTTTTGCCTCCATTTTGTCTCCTTCCCGGAGACGCTGCACCCTGTGATTTTTCTTCCGTCACCGTGCCGGTCCGCAAATCTGTATTGCAGATATGCCCCGATATATATTATGGTATGTGAAAAAAATATCCTGTCCTTTGCAGAAACAGGAAAGAAGCAGGCAGGGGAAATTTTCGCACATTCAAAAAATCCGGTTTTTCGGAAAACTCTGCACCCAAAATTTATGCTGATTTGCCTGATAGTGGGTAAAATCTGTGGATCTGTTCTCCGGTTCCTGTCCGGAATAAATTCGAACGGATTGACATTGTTACAGAAAAATGCAAAAAAACAAATCGGAATCCCGGAAGGGATGACATTGTCTGCCGGTTTGACCCACTGTCGGGAAATTTTTTTCAGATTTCCTGTAAGGAGGATAAATGAAAACAGACATGCCAGTTCGCAGAATTCTGCTTTTTCTTCTGACTGTTCTTCCGCCTGTCTGGCTGTGCGGACCGGTTTGCGGTGCGGAACCGAAGAAGGAAAAAACAGACAGACAGACCCTGGTTTTTCTCAACTGGTCAGAATATCTGGCTCCGGATCTGGTGAAAGCCTTTGAGAGGGATTTCCATGCAAAAGTGAAAGAAGTGTTTTTTGAAACCAATGAAATGCGGGACGGGAAACTGGCTCTCACCAATGGACGGGGATATGATCTGGTGCTGATCTCAGGTCTGGCTGTGGAACCGTACGCGGGACGCAGATGGATCTGCCCCCTGAACATTGCCCAAATTCCCAATATCCGCCACATTGCCTCCCGCTGGCGCAGTGCCTTTCCCGGTGCACAGCAGTATGCTGTCCCCTATACATGGGGAACTTTGGGAATTGCCTGGCGCAGGGATTTGTTTGCCGGGAATGTCAGCAGATGGAAGCATCTTTTTGCGCCTGCCGAATCCCTGCGGGGAAAAGTCATGATGATCCGGGATTCCAATGACAGCATTGGCATGGCTTTGAAATCTCTGGGATATTCTGTCAACAGCACAGATACGGGGCAACTGGGGGAGGCTGAAAGACTGCTGCTGGCGCAAAAACCTTTTGTCAGGGAATATTCCTATATCATGCTTGACAGAAGCTCCGGTCTGATTACCGGGGATTATCATATGGCAATGGTCTACAACGGAGATGCTGTGGCTCTGCAGCATCTGCATCCGCAAATTGCATTCACGGTTCCGGAAGAGGGAACAAATATCTGGGTGGATTATCTGGCTGTCATGGAAAGTTCGGACAAAAAGGACTTGGCCCATGCCTTTGTCAATTTTCTCTGCAAACCGGAAAACGCGGCCAGGTCTGCCTCCTTTCTGCATTATGCCACGCCGAACACAGCAGCGGAAAAATTTTTGCCTCCGGAACATCTGAGCAATCCCTTTATTTATCCGTGCCCAGATATTTTATCCCGATCAGAGTTTTACACAAAACTCCCGCCCCGGATAAAAAAAGAGCGCAATGAAATTTTTTCCCGAATCCTGAAACAGGAAAAAGCACAATGAAACTGCGCGCAAAGATATTGTCAGTCGTGATTCCCCTGACTGTTCTTCCCCTGCTGCTTCTGGGAGGGACGGCCTATGAACGCCTGAAAAAAGAAGCGGAACACAGGACTTTCCGGCAGATGGAAACCCTTCTGGACCAGTCCGCTCTGCACATACAGTCAAGAATCAGAACAGCCATTGCCAATATCAGACTTTTCTCCGAATCCGAACTGCTGCATCAGTATCTGCTGACAGATCAGGCGGATCGTTATGAACTGTGGCAGCCGCCTCTGCTGAAACTGTTTTCCGGCTATGCTCAGGCATATCCCGAGTATTATGAAATACGGGTGCTGCGGCCGGACGGATATGAGGACACACGCTTTTCTTCTGAAACTGTGCCCAACGCGCGTGAAAAGGAGGAAGATTGGTGGTTTCAGGAGATGATACAGTCTCAGGATTCTGTTTATGCAACTTTTTTCCAAAATCCGGACAATCAGGAAACAGCCTTTCTGATTGCCCGAAAACTGTATCTGCGGGACAGCACTGTCGCGGATATATCCGCAGAACCTGCATTGAGAGGCTGGCTGCTGATCACAGTGCGTCCCGCGTACATACGGCAACTGGTGAACACCGCAGGGATTGGCAGGAACGGCTGGATTTTTTTCACAGATGCCCGGGGCCGGATTCTCTTTTATCCTGAAAACCGGGCACCGGTTCCTGTTCTTTCGCCGGAACTGAAAGGACTTCTGAAAGAACAGGCGGTGAACAAAAACCCGATCAAAGCCAGGCTCAGCGGGGAAAGCGTCTTTTTCCGCTCCGTTCCTCTGGATGCGGGTCTGTTTATGATCGGGGTGCTGCCGGAACAGGAACTTCTGGCTGGGGGCAGAAAACTGGGGAAAATTCTTGGCGGCATAGTCGCAGGAAGCATTTTTCTTGCCACTGTTCTCGTGTTCTTTCTGCTCAATGCAGTGCTTGTGCGTCCAATTCGCAACCTGAGCAGGGCAGCCCGTGAAATTGGCAGAGGCAATCTGGATATCCGCATTGCCGGAAACACAGACGATGAAATCGGAACACTGGGAGCCGAGTTTGAACGGATGGCCGCAGAACTGAAACATGTCAAATCCCATCTGGAGGAAACCGTTGCATCCCGCACTTCCGAGCTGGCAGCAGCCAATGCGGAACTGAAAAAAACAGTTGCGGAACTGAAAAAAGCCAAAGAGGTGGCAGAAACGGCCAGCCGGGTGAAAACAGAGTTTCTGGCAAACATGAGTCATGAAATCCGCACCCCCCTGAATGCGGTCATCGGTTTCATCAGTCTGACTCTGGAGAATCCGGAACTGAAGCCGGATCAGCGCAGGCATCTGGAGACTGCCCTGCGATCCGCACAGGTTCTGCTTGGGCTGATCAAAGACATTCTGGATGTCAGCAAACTGGAAAACGGGAGCCTGAAACTGAAAAACGTGCCTTTCCGTCTGCATTCCCTGATACAGGAAATCTTTGGGAGCATTGCCCGGGAAGCGGAAAAAAAGGGACTGTCTGCGGAACTCAGGATGGATCCGGGCCTTCCTGACAACTGCATCGGAGATCCCTTCCGGATAAAGCAGATTCTCCTGAACCTGCTGAAAAATGCGGTCAAATTTACGGAAAAAGGCAGTGTGGGCCTGCACGTATATCCGGGAGACAGCCCCAAAATCCTGCATTTTGCCATACAGGACACAGGAATCGGCATACCGGAAGACAGGCTTGACAGCATTTTTGAACTGTTCTCCCAGGGAGACAGTTCTGCTTCCCGCCGGTTCGGCGGAACCGGACTGGGAACCAGCATTTCCGGAAAACTGGCCCGGCTCATGGGCGGTGAAATCCGGGTCAGAAGCCAAGAGGGAAAGGGAAGCACCTTTTGTGTCACGCTTGCACTGGATGAAGCCGGAGCGGAAGCAGAAATTCCGGAACCGGAAGAGGGGACGGCTGACAGTACCCTGACCGGGGGAAAATCCTCAAATTTTTCCATTGCCGCAGATGAAGCAGATGCACGGAAGAATTTTTCCGCCAATGCCGCAGACAGAAACAGAGACTGCAATCCTGTGCCGCCTCCGGAATATAACGCGGCGGATCTGTCTGTTCTCCGAGAACTGCTGGGGAAGATGCTGGTCTCCTTTGAAGAGTGCAATCCGGTCAGTGCGGACCCGTGTATTGAAAAACTGGAAACCCTTCTTTCTTCCCGGCAGATTCATTCCATAAAACAGCATTTGGAAAATTTTGACTTTGACAAGGCTGCGGAGGAAACCCTGAACCTCGCAAACCGTCTGGGCATTGCGTGCAGCATGGCAGAAGATGAAATCATATGAGAGAAGGGATGTCATGCAGCATCGTCATGCTGATGAAAGTCAGTATCCGCAAAATCCATGTCAAAGAGGAATAAGGCAAAAAGTGAAATATGGTTCCGGCATGCTCAAAAACTGTGGAGAGAGAATATGAAAAAACGCGAACCCTGCATCCTTGTGGCGGATGACGAACCCGTAAATCTGCAGATTATGAAATTCATTCTGAAAGATTACTGTCAGACAGTCTTTGTCACAGATGGGGCAGACGTTTTGGAAGTGGTGAGGAAAATCCGGCCCCATCTGATTCTTCTGGATGTGATGATGCCGAAAATGGACGGATTTGAGGTATGCGTCCGTCTGAAGGCAAATCCGGAAACTCTGGATATACCGGTCATCTTTCTCACAGCCAAAACACAGGCCGAAGACATTGTGCAGGGATTTGCTGTCGGTGCAGTGGATTATGTCATCAAGCCCTTCCGCCGAGAAGAGCTGCTGGCCCGTGTCAGAACCCATCTTCGGCTCAGGGAAACAGAAGATGCCCTGCGCCATGCGCTTCTGGAAAGCCGGAAAGCAAAAGAGGAGGCTGAACAGGCTTTGCGCCGGAATTTGGAAATGCAGAAGCAGATACAGGATGACCTGAATGAGGGAGCGGCCATGCAGCGGAAGTTTCTCACCGGACAGGAAGAGGCCTCGGCACTTCTGCGGGCACAGGGCTTTGCCATGCACACCCATAACCGTCCCTTTGCCACCGTTTCAGGAGATTTTTTCTATCCAAAGGATCTGAAAGCACGCGGAACCGGTCTGTTTTTTGCCGACACCTGCGGGCACGGGCTTCCTGCCGCGCTGATTTCCATGCGGATTCTGGGACTGCTGCAAAGCCTTCCGGCCGGGGATGATTCTCCGCAGAACTATCTGCGCGCAGTCAGCCGGGATATCCGCGATGTCATGCCGGAAGGGCGTTTTATCACAGCCTCTTTCCTGATTTTTTCAGAAAACCGGGTTCTGATCTCCAATGGGGGACAGCCCTTTCCCATTCTGATTTCAAAAGGCGGGATTGCAGAGATCGCTTTGCACGGAATGCCTCTGGGGATCATTGAGCATGTTCCCCTTTCAGAGGCGTGCATAAAAATGGAAAGCACAGACCGGCTGCTGCTGCACAGTGACGGCATCACAGAATATGAAAATGCGGAAGGGGAAATGCTGGGGAAAGAGCGCTTTCTGAATTTTCTGAAAGAGCAGGCTTTTTCCGACAGCCGGACCCTGAAAAACAGTATCCTGCACATGCTGGATGAATTTGCGGGAGGCACAGCTCCCAAGGACGATATTACGCTGATTGTCATTGAGAAAGTATGAGCCTGCGCCAAAGCGGAACCGAATTGAAAACAAGAAAGAAATCTCACAAATTCAGTCTCATGTGAAATCACTGCTGAAATGTCTGTCCCCAAAGCCCTGATGGTTTTTTATGGACAATTTCTTTTATATTTTTTATACTTTGAAACAGAAATGGCCCGCGTTTGAAAGAGATTGCAAAAAAAATCAGGACTTGCACAGACACAGGAACAGGAAATGCAATGGACAGAAAATCTTTCTGGCAGACTCTGAGAAAACATTACAGATATGTCAGCCCGGACATCAGGCGCCTTCCCGCGGAAAAAATTCCGGGATGCCCAACTTTTCTCTATTATGTCAGGATAATGAAAATTATTTTCACGCACAGCCGCATTGCGGAAAAAGGAAAATACACACGGGACATCTGGGCTGACGGTTCCCTTGCCATGATTCGCGCGGCCGAGTCTGTGGGCGGAAAAGCGGAAATATCCGGGCTGGAGGGAATGGCCAAGCACAGGGGGCCTCTGGTCTTTATCGCGAATCACATGAGCATGCTTGAAACCTTTTTTCTTCCGGCCACTGTCCTTGCCTTCCAAGATGTCTCCTTTGTGGTCAAAACCGCTTTGCTGGATTATCCCTTTTTCGGAAAAGTCATGCGCGCGGTGGAACCGGTTGCCGTATCCCGGCTCAATCCCCGCGAAGATCTCCGCACTGTGCTGGAAAAGGGAAGTGAGTTTCTGGCTGCCGGGCGTTCTGTCATTGTCTTTCCCCAGGCCACCCGAAGTCTGGTGTTTGATCCGCAGCATTTCAATTCTCTGGGCATCAAACTGGCCCGAAAAAACGCTGTGCCGGTGGTTCCTGTGGCACTGAAAACGGATTTTCAGGGATATTCCCCCTTTTTCAAGGACCTGGGACGGATTGATCCCCAAAAAACCATCCGCATCTGTTTCGGCACGCCCCGGCCGGTGGAAGGCAAAGGCCAGAAAACCCATGAGGACATCGTAAGATTTATTGCCGGAAACATCCTCCGATGGGGCGGAAACGTGCGGAATCTGCCCCATGAATGACAAAGCGGAACATAAGCGCCTGTACCGGCTGTTCTGGCCGGAACTGATTCCCGGAATCCTGATCCGGCGTTACAAACGCTTTCTGGCTGAAGTGAGACTGGCCGACGGAAACACAGTCACTGCCCACTGCGCCAACTCCGGCAGAATGACCCAGTGCTGTGAACCGGGACGGCCGGTATATCTGTCCTTTCACGATGATCCGGGGCGCAAACTGAAATACACCTGGGAACTGATTCATATGCCATCCTCCCTTGTGGGTGTAAACACCCAGGTTCCCAACCGATTTGTGGCAGAATCTGTCAAAGCCGGAAGCATTCCGGAACTGTGCGGCTACGATGCGGTGCGCAGGGAAGTGAAGACCGGAACTTCCCGGCTCGATATTCTTCTGACCGGTGCAGACCGGAGAAAATGCTTTGTGGAGGTCAAAAACTGCTCTCTGGTCACAGACGGGACTGCCGAATTTCCGGATGCTGTCACACTGCGGGGACAGAAACATCTTGCAGAACTGGCTCTGCTGGCTGAATCCGGAAACCGCTGTGTCATGTTTTTTCTGATTCAGCGCATGGATGCAGACAGATTCCGGCCTGCGGACCGGATTGATCCCGCATACGGAAAAGCACTGCGCCGGGCATCTGACAGAGGTGTGGAAATCCTGGTCTATGATGTGGACATGGATCTGCATTCCATCGGAATCAACCGAAAAATCCCCTGCTGTCTCTAACTGCGGAGACCGGTTTCCGGGAGGCGGAGAATTCCGGAATCCGGACTTCCTCAGGCAGCCCTTATCCGCCCGAGTGCCCCTCTCCGGAAACCGGCATCCGGCAAACAGTCTCCTGATACTGACACAGAAATGTTTTGAAACCTTATCCGAATTATGTTAGTATGAAAATTTATGATTTCTCCGTACAGAAAATCAGGATACTGAAGAATGAACGATACAATAAGACAGGACAGCCATGGCTCTTACAGATTTTATGAAACCCAGATGGAAACACAGCAACCCGGAAATCCGGCTCAGATCGGTTCAGGAAATGGGAGCGGAGGATCGGGATCTGCTGCAGGAAATTGCCATTACCGATTCCGATCCCCGTGTGCGGATCGAAGCCATCGGAAGGATCACAGATGAAAATTTTCTCCGGGATTTTGCCGCGAGCAGGGGAGATTCAGAGGTCATCCGCGCCGCGGGAGACCGCCTGCATGTCATACTGCGGGAAAACATGATCAGGGCAAAGGACACACAGACACGAAAGAACATACTGGCTCAGATTGCAGATCCCCAGGTTCTTGCGGCCATTGCCTGCGAGGCGGATGATCCGGATATCCGTCTGGCAGCGGCTGAGAAAATTCAGGACCCACAACTGCTTTGTTTTATAGCGGAAAACAACTGCGGACTGAAAACCGGGCTGGCCATTGTGGAAAAACTTTCCGATCCGGTTCATCTTGTCCGTGTGTCTGAAAAAGCATCCAACAAAAAAGTGAAAAAACAGGCCAGGGAAAAACTTGAGAGACTGACAGAGAAAAAGCTTACAGAGAAAAAGATCGACGCGGTTTGTGAGCAGTCCGGCGGAAACGAAGCGGAAAATCTGTGCATTGCGCTGGAGAATCTGCGCATTGCGGAAACAGGAGAAAAAAGCGAAAGCATCCTTTCAGATGCCCGTGCCGCATGGAAAGCCCTTGATCCGGAGCTTTCCCGGGCACTGAACGGGCGCTTTGAAAAAGCATGTGAGCGGATGGAAGCGGAAATGGCAAAACGGGAAGCAGTGAGACAACTTGCAAAGCAGGCTGAAGAAATTTGCATACATGCGGAAACGCTCTGTGCATCCATGCCGGAGAACGGGCAGGTGAAAATGAACGAACTGGTATCACAATGGGAAAAAATTGGCGTTTCGGATCTTGCGCGGGATATGGCCATGCCGCTTGTGCAGCGTTTTGAGCAGGCCCGTGCATCCTGCAGGCAGAATGCGGAAAAGCGGATTGCCGAGGAAGCTGAGAAAGAGGAGAAACTGCGTCACGCGCAGAATCTCCGGCTCCGGGCAGAGGAACTGTCCCAAAACACGGAATGGATTGAGGCTGAGGAGAAATGGAAACAGCTTCAGGAAGAATGGGACAGGGCAGGACTTTCCGATGCAGACGGGTTTTTGGCAAATGCCCATGAAAAATGGCTTGGGCTGCGGAAAGAATATGAGGAAAATCTTAAAATTCAGCAGCAGGAACAGGAAAAGCGGCTGCTGGAACTCTGCGAATTCGCGGAGGCTGCCTTTGCGGCAGAGGAACGGACAGGGCTGGATCAGCAGATCAGAACCGTGCAGCAGGAATGGCGGGCAGCCGGCAGCCTGATTCCGGAAATCAAAAACGAACTCACGCCCCGTTTCCGTGACGCGTGTGACCGTTTTTTTGCCAGACAGCGGGAATACTGGGAAAATGTCAAATGGGAGCGATGGGCCAATCAAAATCAGAAAGAGGAACTCTGCGCGCTTGCGGAAATTGCTGCCCAGTCAGGAGAGATACAGGGGATGGCAGAGATTATCCGGGAAGCCCAGAAGAAATGGAAAAGCATCGGCCCGGTTCCCAAAGAGAAATCCGATGAGCTGTGGCAGCGCTTCAGCAAGGCCTGCGATGCGGTTTTCCAAAGATGTCTGGCAGAAAAAACAAAAATCTGCGGTGAACTGAGAGAAATGATCAACGCGGCTTCCCCCCCGGCATCCGGGGAGGAAAACGGGAATCCGCCGGAGGATGTCCCCGCAATGGATACCGCAGAAAAAATCAAGGAAATACAGGCCCGCTGGAACGCCATCGGGTCTCTGCCTCTGGGACTGGAAAAGGATCTGCGTCAGGAGTTCCAGCAAATCTGCAATGTTTTTTTTGAAAACCGCCGCATGTTCTATCAGAAGCAGGACCTGGAGCGGCAGCAGAATCTGAAAATCAAAACCCGAATCTGTGAGAAAGCCGAGCTCCTGTCCGGATCTGCGGACTGGAACCGGACAGCCGGGCGCCTGAGAGAGCTGCAGAGACAGTGGAAGGAAACCGGTCCGGTTCCCAAAGACAAATCTGATGATCTGTGGCAGCGTTTCCGCATGGCCTGCGACACCTTTTTTGACCGCATGAAACTTATGGAGCCGGAAAATCTGCGGAAAAAGGAAGAACTGTGTGCAAAGGCCGAGGAACTGGCCCGCGGGGTCAGTGAGGAAAACATGGAAAAGAGCGGACGGGAGTTTGTTGCGCTGCAGAAAAAATGGAAGGCCATCGGACCCGTGCCTGCGGACAGGGCAGATGAAATCTGGGATCGCTTTCACAAACCCTGTGATGAATTTTTTGCCAGGCACAGGGAATACATGAAACAGCGGGAAAGCGAGCGGGCCGCGAATCAGGCACAGAAAGAGGAACTGCTGCGTCAGGCAGAGGAACTGGCAGATTCCGTGCAATGGAAAGAAACCGGAGACAGGCTCAGGGAAATTCAGCAGGCATGGCGGGAAATCGGATCAGCCTCCCGGAAAGCGGAACAGGAAATGTGGACCCGTCTGCGGGCAGCGTGTGACAGTTTTTTTACCCGGCGCAAGGCATATTTTGAAGAGCAGGATCGCATGCGGCTGGAAAATCTGAAAAAAAAGGAATGGCTCTGTCTTTCTTTGGAAACCCTGGCCAGGCTGGTTCTGCCGGAAAAATCCCTGCCGGATCATTCTGCGGTTTTTGCGGCAGAGCATCTGAGCATTGGGCTGGAATACAGGGAAACGGTTGTGGTTCCGGGCAATCCCAAAGCCACATGGGAACGCACCCTGCAGAAGGTGCGGGATATTCAGAAGGAATGGAAAAGCATTGGCCCGGTTCCGCAGGAAAAGGATGAAGAAACATGGAAACGTTTCCGCGCTGCGGCAGACATTTTTTTTGCAGGCCGTCAGGATGGCGGGGACACAGTCAGCAATCAGCAGACAAACGGGGAAGAAACAGAAAATGCATGAGGGAGAAAAAACAGGTTCCCGGAAAAACGGGATACAGAACATAGTTGTATTTCAGGAAAAAGGCAGCGGTGACAGCAAAATCAAGGGAATACGGGAATACGGGAACGGGCTTTTCCGGCTCCGCGTGTGTTCCATTGATGCGGATCTGCCCGGTCTGATTGAAGACGGCAGAGCCTATCTGCCTGCCGATATAGAGGCGGATTTGGTGCTGGATTTTCTTCGGCATCCGGATCTGTCCCAGGATTTGGGCCAACTGTGCCGGGAAAAAAACATTCCGGTTGTGGCATCCGGCAAAAAACATCGTATCGATGGCGTGCTTACACCGCCCACCTGATGCGGTCTTTCCCGGCAGGTCTGCCTGGGACATTACGGAGAGCTTTTTGGCGCTCCTGAATTTGAAGTCCGTGTGGAGGAGGGAAGGATTGGCCAACTGCGGGTGCTGCGGGGGGCTCCCTGCGGCGCAAGCTGGGATGCGGCAGCACGCATGATCGGTCTTTCAGCAGAAAATGCCATTGTGCGCATCGGACTGGATACCCAGTTTTACTGCACAGCCAATCCTGCCGCGTGGGATCCCATGTACGGCCACAGTCCTGTGCATTTCGCGGCAGATGTTCATATTGCCGCACTGAAAAAGGCTTTGAAAAAAGCCGGGGTTCCAAACGCTGACTGAAAAATTGGCAAAAGACTTCCGAAGTTTGGGAAACTTCAGAAATCTTTTGCTTTATACCAATCAGATCCAAAAAGGCGGACAGAAACGAAAGATTCACTCCAGAAACTGCAATTTTTGCAGCACATTGAATATGATGCCGCTTCACCATTGATTTTGTGCAATACCGCGGGCTGTTATACCAATTCTCGATTGATTTGATACTGTCACGGGATGATCCGGATGAATGCAAAAATTGGGCGGAGCAGTTTTTTGCACAGACGGAAGCGCAATACTGAATCAAACCAATGGAGACTCGTACATAAACACGTTGAATTTTACAGAATCAAAAACCGGTTTTTTCCAAAAAATCCGGTTTTTTCATTCCCTGTTTCATCCTGTAAAA
>JAWKPW010000119.1:0-15414 GCA_041390465.1 Desulfobacterales bacterium
TTTCCCTCAAACAGTTTGGCAATTTCCCCTGCACTGTCCTTAAACAGAAGATACACATAAGAATTCTGCTCCGCTCTGAAAGTGATTGAAAACCAATCTCCTGAATGCAGAACATCCCCGTTTTTAAGCGGTATTTCCTCATGGGAACTTCCGCCTCTGAGAGCCGTTGATTCCAATGCAGGTTGCCATTGAAACAGTTCCAGTGTAGCAGAAAGCGTGTGTTCCATTATTGTTTTGGCCTTTTGGGAAAGGGAAGACAGAGTATCTGCTATTTCTTCAAAAACCGGTCTTTTCTGAATTGCAGCCATCACCACCGGCATCACCTCTGCTTTTTCCGTTTCTTTTGCATCTGCGGCTGCATCCCGCAAATCCATCACCAGATTCAGACAGTTCCGGCACTCTGCCAGATGTTCACGGATTCGGGGATTGTTTTCCGCAGGCAGTTCGTCAAAAGCATACGCTATGATTTCTTCAGGCTCAGGACATTTTTCCGAACTAACCGGAGAATTATTAAATGCCTGAAACAGATTTTCTGTCATTTCAGGGGAAATTCCGGGTTCCGGCACTTTATTCTCATCCGGAATTTCCGTCAGCCACCAGTCCGGGGGATTGTATTCCCTTTCTCTTACAGCGGCCATTATATCCTGAATTACATGGAAATATCCGAAATACTGTATGAATTTCTTTTCCAATGATTTCAAGGAATCAATGAAGGATTGGGCATTCACAGCATTCTCAAAAACCGGTGTTTCCAGTTCCTTTCTGCACAGACTTACCTCCTGATAATCCAGCAGAAAATCATGCGCTGTCTCCCGGAGATCATCTTCCACCCATTCTGTATCTTCCATCAGCCAGCCCTGGTGGACAAGACTGCGGATTTGCTGCAAAGTCTGCAGAAGATTCTCTGCCCGTTTTTTCAGATCGCTGCTGACAATTTTTTCCATCAGCCCGGCATCTGAGGCAAGAATTTCCCCCAGAATTTTCTCCCCTTTCTGAAACAGTTTTTTCATCTGTTTTGCATACGGCAGATATTCCTCCGGAAGTTCGGATGTATCCATTGTCTGCAAAGCAGTTGCGGTTCTTGCCCGGTAACTGAGAATCATGATCAGAAGGTAATCCTGTGAATATCCTTCCGAAGATTCAGGCCAGTCCTCCACGGCACGGAGAAACATGCTGACATCCTCTGTTGCCTGTGCAAACACCTGTTCCCATGAAATATCTAATGTGTATTCTGTGTTGATCATGACTGCTCACCCATTTCTTTCAGAACTTCTCTCCAATCCCTTGGTACTGTTTTGGACGGTTGAAAAGGGATAAATCCCCATTGAGAGGGATTGCACCAGTGAATACTGTTTGCTTTGGCTTCGTTGGCAATTTTTTCCCTTTGTTTTTTCAGCATTTCACTAAAACTAATCCATGCATTTGCCGTATAAGCGGTCGTCAGATTATATACCGAACTGTTTTCATCCAGAAGAGCAGATTTTATGACAACCGGCTGATCCGCCATTGTGCAGAAAATCCGGGGAGAATTTTCACCATCCGCATAACGGTTGGAATAAAAACAGGCATAACGGGGTTTTGCACACCCATCCTCCAGTACCTTCCGGATGATCCGCAGGTACTCATTTGCCAGTTTTGTCACGCAGGAAGTGCATCTGTTGAACGAAGGGCATTTTTTGTTGCATTGTGGTTTGAGCAGTTTTGCTGTAAAATACTGGCACGCGATATTCTGCAACTCTATAATACTTCGGTTAATTATACCGGCATCTGCATCCAGTTTTTCTATCCATAAAGGCTCACTCCTGCTTGCCAGATGTTTCACCGCATGACTTCTGAGATTGTCGTACTTATTAAACAACGTGATTTTCAGAACATCTTCCCCTTTTCCGGGACATTCCCCATTGCATTTCTGCACCGGTATTTCATAATATCGTTTATATTTCTTTGCCATTTTTCATGTTCTCCGCAAAGCAGAGGTCATGAATACTGCCCCTGCGTATAAGTCGTACCGGGATTGAAAAGAGTGACATGCTTTTTACAGCAGATCCTGTTTTGTCATCCTGTTTTCGTTCATCAGATTTTCCAGAATGATTCTGAATTTTGCCAATGATCCGGTTTTTGGCCGGGTGTACTGCTTTTTGATGGCATCTGCTTTTTTATGCACAGACTGAGGATCGGATTTATCTGTATCTGCCAAAGCCATTTCCTCATATGTCAGCCCTTCCATGCGCTGCCGGATGTATCTGGCATCTGCGGGAGACAGTTCATGCAGAAGCAGGAGCGCATTCTGAAACATGCGGGATCGCTGTTTCTGCATTATCAGATCATCCGGAGATTGTGCAGAATCACTGATTTCACTGAGGATACTGCGCTGTCCTCCAGAATCCGGAGTCATTGTGCTTTTGGAAAAAGCCTCCTCTTCCCTGCCATTTTCCTGCACAAAGGGAGAAACAAAGCGTTTTTCCTGTTTTTTGATTTTCCTTTGCAGATCAATGATGCGCAGAAGCAGGATTTTTGCCAGATAACTGCGCAGCGCGGCATTGTTCATTCCCTCATACGCGCAGATGGCATTGCCGTTGAGCAGTTCCAGCCAGAAATTCCCCAGCAGATCATCCGTATCTTCCATGCTTCCCATCTGTTTTTGGGCAAGTCTTTGGAAAAACAGATGAAAGCGGTGATAAATTTCCAAAATTGCATCGCGATTTCCCCTGCGAATCTCTTTGCAGATTTTTTCCGCCAGTTCCCTGTCTTCCTGTATGCTGTCTTCTGTCATGACGAATACTCTTCTGTATAGTGAATTATCCTCTGCTTCACCGGACATGCCGGACTGAATGTGGGGAATTGAAAAAATTTACTTCAACCCCATCAGCAGTTTCAGCCCTGCTTCCAATTCCTGCATACGGCTGGCAGGAATCCGGCCTGTGCATTCTTCCAAATCCGCCTTATCCATTGTGGCAATCTGTGAAACATTGATCACAGAATCTTTTGGAAGTCCGCTTTCTTTTGCGTCTATAAATACATTACCGGGAATCTTTGCATAATCTGTATTGGAAGTCAGTGCTGCCACAATCACTGTTGCAATCCTGCTTTGGTTGAAATGATCATCCTGAATCACAATAACCGGTCTTTTGTAACCCGGCCCGGAACCGGATGGAATGCCAAAATCCGCCCACCATATCTGCCCCCGCCGAATTTTTACCATTCAGCCTCCTGAAATTTTTGATAAACTTTTTTTTTCAAACCTTCCGGCAGAGTTGTATCCAGATCGGCACAGGCCATGTTGATCTGTTTGGTAATATTTCTGTCTGTTTTCATACGCAGATATGCTGCCAGGGCCTCCTGATACAGTTCACTTCGGGAAATACTGCATTTTTTCGCGTATTCCTCTGCTGCAAAAAACAGGGCGTCCGGTATTGAAATTGCTGTTCTCATAATTTTTTTCTCCTGTATGAAAATCTGTGCATCATAAATTGAAAAAATAAACACCATGCCGGTACACAGTAAGTAACCGTTCATATATTTTCGACTGTTATAAACCCTGAGGGTTTTGAAAACCCTCAGGGTTTCAGAATTTAACTTATGAACGGCTACTTATAAGTAACCTCCCGTATATTTTCAGGCATAAATTGGATAAAAAACCGGATTTTTCCGAAAAATCCGGTTTTTTTAAATACACGGAAACTTTCGGCTGCCTACTTAACCGCAGTAAAATCACAGTTCAAACAAATCAGCATTCAGCAGTTGGCATTTCCCATCTGCATAAGCTCAGCAAGATCTTCCCTGCACGATTGCAGCCATCTGTGAGCAGGATCAAAATGCTTTTCCATGATCTCTTCTGATTTTCTGAAATATGCAATGCTTTCCTCATACTGCCCCCGTGCTTTGCATATCCGTCCCCAATTCATCATATTTGCGGACATAAAGGGATGATCATCACTGAATTCTGCTTTTGCAAACTGTAAAGTCCGGTGTATCATCGCTTCGGATTCAGACAGATTGCCAAGATGGATACAGGTTTCACACAGTTTTGCCAGACAGGAAAGGGACCGGTAATGGTTTTCTCCCAGAATCCGGTTCAGCAGAAAAAGTGATGCACGGAAATTTTTTTCAGCCTCTGCATATCTGCCCCGGAACAGGTGCAAAGTGCCAAGTCTTTCCAATGTGATGGCCGCTGCAAGGTGTTCTTTTCCCACAAGTTTATAAATAATTTCAAGACTTTCTTCAAGAAATATTTCTGCCTCTTCATACCTGCCCAGACAGGAACAGAGTTCTCCCAGTTTGCCAAGACCAATAGCGGTTCCCTGATGCCGGGTTCCGAAAATGCTTCTCACCTTATCCAGACTTTCCCGCAGCAGGGGTTCAGCTTCTTTGTATCTGCCCAAATCACAGTACAGTTCTCCCAAAACATTCAGACATACCAGTGTGGAAGGATGTTCATTGCCCAGAATCTGTTTCATTTTCTGCAGACTTTGCACAAGCAGTTGTTCAGATTCCCGGAATCTGCCCATATGTTTGTACAAAGTCCCAAGAAATTCAAGGCTGTGGATTACATCACTGTCATTTTCCCCAAACCGTTTTTTCCGGATTTCCAATGCCCGTTTCAGATAATATTCCGCTTTTGTGCATTTTCCCCTGATTTCACAAATAAGCCCCAGATCTTTCAGCACAGATGCAATTTGGCCCTCATCCCTTTCCGGTGCTGTTTCACAGATCTCCAATGCTTTTTCAAACAGTGTTTCGCATGTTTCATACTCACCCGTGCATTTGTGGTTCCATCCGCTTTCCCGGATCGCGGCAATCAGTTCAGATTTGCATTTGTCACTGTGCTTTTCCAGAATTCGGACTGCTGTTTCCAGCGGAGCCTGCGCGCACCCGTATTCTCCGGCCATGCGATGCGCCATGCCCTGTTTTGTGCGATATTCAGCATAACAATTTCATACTTTGTTCCCCGGCAGGCATGCCCTGCCGCGTTTCTGTAATGAAAAGCGGCTTTTCTGTAATTCAGGCGGGCATGTTCCAACTCTTTCCGCAGTGGTCAGCGCGGCAGACAGCATTTTTTGGTGCAGGGTTTCCTGCATACATCGCGGTTTCCCTGTCCCGGCTCACTGCTTTTTCCAAATATTAACCGCTTTGTCAAAACAGCCTGCGTCCAGTTGGGTTTTTGCCTTTGTTTTCAACGCCATGATTTGGGGATCATCAGAATGGAATTTTTCAAGTCTGGCAAGCATTTCCCGGTATTCCCCGGCAAATTTCCGCAAAGCCGCGTCCAGTTCTTCCGGAGCAGTGTTTCTGATTTCAAGAATCCGGAAAAATTGTTGAGCGCGGCTCTGGTAATGCCCCAGTTCCTCAGCCATTCTTAGCATATTCTTTTCTGAACGCGGAGAAACAGCATTGCCGTTGTTTGCCCGCCGGATGAGTTGACAGAACTGCTCGATTCGTAATGCCGGAATCTGTGAAAACCTGTGCATCCACATGGAAGCAGAAGGCCACACCAGTGATTCTGCTTTCCGGTATTCCCGATTTTCCCACCGCTGGATGGTTCTGGCAGCCTGCTGTTTTCCGAAACCGAAATCCATTTTTCCGCAATCCCGCGCTTGTTCCGGGCAAAGTTCTGCATTTCGCCCACCAGATCAGAGCACAGACCGAAAATGTCAAATCTTGCCATTTTCAGGCGTTTTCCTGCGATAAGACTGCATGCTCTCTTTTCCTTGCCATGATTCCTGTCCGTTCTGTGTCCGGTCTTCGTCTGATTCATGCCGGTTGTTTTCTGCATTTTTCCCTATTATCACAAAAATTCAGACTTGCAAACAAAGGAAGAGGATCTCGTTACAAACCCTGATGGCTCGAAAACCCCCGTGGGATTTCCGGACAGAAAAAGACCGCCAGGTTATTTTTACAACCACTGACAAAACAGGATTGGCAAAAAAATCTTTCTTTTTCCCAAATTTTTGGCATAATTTTTTAAAAGACAGGTTTCAGAGAAACAGCACATGGATTTTACAATGTATTCAGATAATAAAGGAGAAGAGATGGCAGATTCCCAAGTTACGCTGAAAAAGGATGATGAACAAGCCCATATCCCGGACAAACAGATTCTTGTGACGTTATCTTGGTCGGTTCCGGCTGATCTTGATCTGATGGCTTTTTACCGTACAAAAGACGGACGGACAGACGGCATTTTTTCCGATAATTATGAAGGCGGATCAATGGGAACACTTGAGGAATTTTCTTTATTAAGACTGTCCCTGCCTGCCTCAAAAAAAGAATCTTTGGAAAAACAGGATAAAACTGCTGAGAATTTTTCCGAAAAGAAGACAAAACCTGAAAATACAGACAGGGGAATGGTTAAAAATACAGAGGTTTCTGAGATTGACATACAGACTGGAACCGAAACCGATAAAATGGTATAAAGATAAGATTACGAAGATAAAACAGGAATCCAGAGGGCATAAACAGGAATGAGGAAGAAACAGTAAAATATCCATGGGTTAAAACCCATAAAGAACTGGTTAAATTTTTGGCTGAAAATGAAAATAGCCAGAAGCTGTTAATTGCATTGCTGAAAAAGTAGGCATAACCATATTCAATGACAGGGATGGAAAATGATATTGTCGAACCGGATGAAATAGACCCTTTTACTTTTTTCTGTTATATTTACAAATATGGCGAACAAAAGAGACTGACATACTCTTCAGCAGATTGCAGACAACCTGTATAAAGCCGATACCGGCAGATGCGAATGGAATCTTCTGCAAATGCTCAAAAAGTTTGGCTATTCTCTCATAAATCTAAACAGGAATAATAATGAAATTTCCCGTTTATGGAAACTGTTTTTTCATGCTTTGAAAGACAATATTTCTGATGAGCAGTTTGAAGATGTTTTAACGATAAGGGGTGTAGGAAAAACAAAATTAACAGAAGCCCTTTTTTACATAAACCCTGGAAAATATTTTCCAATTGATGCCCGACAAACCTTATTTAAAAGAAAACTGGGAATAAACCCGAAATTTGATACCTATACGGAATACCTTGATATTTTAAAGAAAATAAGAGAAAAATTGGAAAAATCTTTCTATGAACTTTCATATGAAGCATGGAAATGGAAAAATGAAAGGGAAAATGTAAATTACTGGGTGTTTCAGGGCAATCCTGGATGTTTTTGATTTCGAAACAGCTTTAAGCACAGGTCTTATTGATGAATGGACTGAAATGCTCATATAAAGAAAAATCTGGAAGGGGTGATAAAGTAATTATTTGATTAGGGAAAAAAGCAGGCTATTATGCATTTGCAGAGTTACATCAGAACCAGAAATAAAAGAAACATCTCAAAAGATCACCTTTGGAAAACTGAAAATCCAAACAGACTGAAGACAGGAATAAAAATTACCTATAATCTTGTTTCAAATCCTATAACAAAAAACAGATTGAGGATATTGAAGAATTGGCAGAATTAAAGGTTGGCAGTCAGGGAACCAATTTGCAACAGAAGATGAATATTTCACTTTACTGAGTTTATGGATACGATGAATTCAAAAAGACATTGGCTTTTTACACCGGGTGAAAATGCTGCATTATGGGATGAATTCCCGGAGGATTTGGCGTAAACAATGCATGATTGGGTGGATGAACTGGGAGATTTGCATAATTACAAAATAAAGAAGAGATCGCTTCAAAATTGCGGAATTTGACGGTCTGAGGGTTCCAAAAATGATGCTGCCGCAAACTATGAATTTAAGGAACTCTTATCAATCGGAGATATTGTAATTGCAAAAAAAGGCAGGGAAGAATTACTTGGGTACGGTGAGGTCAGATCACATTATTATTTTGACAAAAACAGAAGCAGTTACAGGCATTGCAGGAAAGTGGAATGGAAAAAGAAAGGAAGTTGGAAAACAGACCATAGTTTGTCATAAAAACGCTTACGGATATTACAAAATATGCTTCAGAATATCCGGATTATGAATTTTACTATGAAAGATTACTTGGAATGATGGATAACGCTCCTGTACAGGGATATACAATAAATTTCCCGCTTAATACAATTTTTTACGGGCCTCCCGGTACGGGTAAAACATACAATACGATTCTTAGAGCAGCACAACTTATTGAAAACAGAATTATTACAGATTACAGAGAAGCACAGCGGATATTCAATGAAAATATCGGAGACAGAATCGAATTTATTACGTTTCATCAAAATTACAGTTATGAAGATTTCATTCAGGGATTAAGACCTGATGTCATCATTCCAGGTATTGGTTTTTGAAAAAAAGACGGTGTTTTTAAAAGGATTGTTGACAGGGCTTTGCAAAACATAAAATCCGAACAGAATAATTATGTCATTATTGATGAAATAAACCGTGCCAATATATCAAGGGTTTTTGGTGAATTAATTACATTGATTGAACCGATAAAGGTTCCACGCGTTTGCTATTCCTTAAAATGCACCCTGCCATCCGGTGATGACCCATTGTTCCAATTTGTATATTATTGGCACAATGAACACCGCAGATAACCAATCGTTTTTACTGGATATTGCGCTAAGGCGGAGATTTGAATTTGAATCTGTGTATCCCATGTATGAAATAGGAAGGTCACACATTTACGATGTTGATGTTAAAGAAAATAAATAAACGTATCAGAGAATTGAAAGGTCATGATTTCCAAATCGGTCATGCTTATTCTGGCGGACAGAATTAATCTTGCAGAACGGATGAATAAAAAATTATTCCTCTTTTGTCAGAGTATCTTATGAATGATGAAAGAGAAATAAAAGGGATTTTGGAGAGTGCTGGATTTGAGATAGAAAAAGATTCATAATATTACAAGTCGGCAGGTTGATATGATAAATCTTTTTGAATATCAAAACAAAGAAAAAATGCAATTTTTCCGGAAGATTTGGAAAAATTTTTTGATGAGATTTGGAATAAAAAGAGAAAAATAACGCCCTTTTTTATTCTGACACTAAGCCTGATAAAATTGAAGTTCAGCAGTTCATCCAGTTCATTCACAATACGAATGAAATAAAATCCAATAAATATGTCGGTGTAATTCATTTTTGAAAACTAAAGATAAATCTGTTGCCAAACTGTTTTATGACACGTCCAGACAATATTCTGATTTGGAAATATATGCTGATCCAGAATCACATCTTAAGTGGTAAGTGAGTTATTGCAGAAGAATTAAATTTCCAAATTATCAGACATCGTTAGGGAGTATAAAATGATTTTTTTGAAATTTTGATTCATCTGTTTTCAAAAATATACAAGAGAGCTGCTTGCAAATCTGATTTATCAGCAATATGAGGATATTAATTCAGAACTTTCTTTATTATTAAAGGACGTCTTGAATACTTGTGAATACATTAACGAAAATCTTGTAAAAGGACGATGGCACAAATTGAATTAAACGGAGATACTTTGTTGTTGACAAGCAATCAATTTAACAGAATAATCAAATTTGTGGCAACACTGCTTTTCATGCTACTTCAAATCAGGACAACAAAAAATATCTGAGAGAAATTTTATTCATCCTTGACGAGGTAAGGATGTCAGAGCAAAGGCAGAAGACTGTGCAAAAATCCGTTTTAACCCATTTTGATAAGTTTTGAAACAGTCAGAGATTACCGTTATCTTTTCTGAATCACAGTATTTCTCTGACCTACAAAAATGATTTGAAACTCTTTGCTTTTCTGCTTCCAATGGAATATGTTTTTGAAGATTTTGTTTTTGGTTTTATTGGATAAAGAAATTGAACAAGTTAAAGTAAAAAATCAATTAATTTCAAAATACTTGGATAATAACAGCTATTATGCTTTAAAACCGGATATATATATTAGGACAGATACAAGAAATGTTATCGCCGATACAAAATATAAAATCATCTATTCTGATGCTGATGATCCAAAAGCGAATTTCTCAGAATGATTTGTATCAAATGCTGGCTTATGCTAGAGATTCAAATAAAAGAAACAATACTCTTTACTCCTGATACCATTAAAAACACGAGAAGAAAGAAAACGAAATAAAAACTGATGAATTTGCAGATGGCATTGAGTGAATATAAAAATATTTCAACTGCCAATCATCAACAGGGAAATATTTAATAAAATAAATGTTGAACATACTGAACTCGCAAAAATTTGATGCTACAAAAAACAGACTGGCAGAACGGATAAAAGAAATATTGCTGCAAAAAAGTGATTGTTGATTTTTTTTGCATTTTCTTCCGTAAAACAGAAAAAAAGGAAATCCATTATGATTGAAGTATGCGTAAAAATCCCAAAGGATCTGAATGATATTCTCAGCGAAACCGGTGCAGGGCTTTATGTCGAGGCATTGAAGGAAGTAGCGGGAAGGCGTCTGGGGCATACAGAAAAAAGACTCAATGAACTCAGACAGAAATCATCTGTATTTGAAAGGAAATACGGAAAAAACTGGCAGCAGTTTCAGAAAGAAATGCCGGACACGCCCGAAGCCCATGAGGACTGGATTGAATGGACATGGCTCAATGAAGTCATCACACAATTATCAGGAAAAATTGATAAATTCAGATTCATCATGGGAAGATAATGGATACAGAATTTTACCGGGTCATATCTGCTTTTGGTGAAATTGCAGAATCCGTGGAAAATTTTCAGTTTTCTCAAGAGGAGTCTGTTTCACAACTGCGGGCAAAGATCAGACTTTTTGACGGAACCTCACTGCGGGTTCGGGAAGTGCAAATTCGGGGCAAATCTGATGTGTACAGTTATTACTGGCTGCGCCCTGACGATAGTGTGATTATCGGATGGGACAATGCGCCTCATCATCCGGAAATATCCACCTTCCCTCATCACAGGCATATCGGGGACAGAATTGAACCATCAGAAAAGATGAATCTCGCAAAAATTTTTCAATTTATATCTGATTTTTTTGGATGAGAGCATACCGATCTGCATTTCCCGAAGGCGCTTTCCGGAAAAAAATGGGAATTCCTATAGATTTTAAGATAAAGATTGTCCACCGAAAACCCTGAGGGTTTTGGAAACCCTCAGGGTTTTTTGGACAAACATTTTCTTAAACACTATATAATCAACCTTGACGAGGAACAGATTCAGGATGAACTTTCTGACTGATGAACTCCGGCCATATCTCGAATCATTGCAGGCAAAAGGAATTTATATCAGCGATAAACTCATCAACGCAGTGCTTGCGGATGCGGGAAAAAAATAATTTTGACGATCCGGGTTCAGACAGCAAAAAGCAGATCAGCAAAGCTGCCCATATGATTGCGCCAATTAAAAAAGAATTGATAAAATGAGAATAAATTTCAAACAGGAAGAACTGATAAAAAAACTGATGAAGTCCGTGAAAAGAAAATTTCCGGAAGTGGAACTGATCAATGTGAGTCAAAGTCCGGAAGATTCGGAAAGTCTTTGGATTCAGGTAAGCGCACCCAAAGATGAGGACAAAGAGATTGAATTAAGAGCCTTTGCCAGTGACAAAACAACAGATATTCTGATTGATTACGGGTATCACATGCTGGTCATGCCAACGCATAACAAATCTAAAACCGGAAATAAAACAAAAATCCGTTCACAGAAACGGGTAGGGTAGTCTGCAAAGGGTGGTGAGAAATTCATGCCAAAAGATGAACCGACCGAATGGATGTTTGAAACTGTGGATTATCAGGGAACTCCGGTTGTGCTGAGCAAATCCACATGGTATACAAAAGCAGGCAGTGAAACAGCGGATGGGACACATCCTGAGATTCGTGATTATCTTGAGGATATAAAACTTGCCATTGCGTCTCCTGATATTGTTTTTCAGAGCAGCCGTGATGAGCGATCCCGCATTTTCTGCAAAATCGGAGCGGGGCGCAATGAATTTGAAGGCAAACATCTTGCTGTAATTGTGAAATATGTGTATAATTTTGGCGAACCGAGAGGTTATGTAAGCACAATATATATAACCCGTTCAATATATTCCAAAGGAGTGCAGTTATGGATCAGAATGAAAGAATAAGTTCCCTGCTCAATGTTTTTTATGACCGTGAATCTGATATTCTTACCTTTTCCTTCACAGAAAAACCCAGACCCGCCATTGCGGAAGAGGCGGCGGATGATGTATGGGTTCGTTATGATGAAAAAACAAAAAAAATTGTCTCCGTGGATGTGCTGAATTTTTCCCACAGAATTTCCGACAGTTTCGGCACTGGATTGATTTATAACGAGCGATCTGATTTGGATATGATTAAGGCATTAATACCCTGATATAAAATTCTGTAAATCCTTTCATCCTGAAAATCCCGGTTCAGACAATGAATCCTGATGAACCGGAACAAAATAAAAATCATACTCACTGCATTATTTCAGCATATTATTCCAAACAAAAGGAACAGGCAATGATAACTCCCCAGTCTTTTGTGGAAGCAAATATCTGTCAGAATGAAGAAGCGGTTGTTCAGGATGCCCTGCGCCATCTGCTGCGTTCACGGCCTGATCTGAAAATTCAACTGGCTGTTTGTCAGTATCAGAAACACAATGTTTCTTTGGAAAAAGCAGCCAATCTTGCAGGCATAAGCTGGGCGCAGATGAAAGACATTCTGACGGAACAGGGGATTCCCCTCGGCCTGGCCCGGACAGTTCCGGAAGCATTGGAAGAAATTCAGTTTTTTGCGTGAGTGAGTGAATTTGGAACAGACATGACTGTTATAGTAAATACAACAGGCCAACGGATGGCTTCATGAAATGATTCAGCGATACCATTCGCCTGTGCATGATTTGGAAAGAAGTATACAGATAAAAAAACTGAAAACCTTCCTTATTCAGTCGGTTTTCCGCTTTCCCCGCCATGATTCCTGTCCGGTATCTGTCCGGTTTATGTCTGATTCATACCGCTTGTTTTCTGCACGTATTTTCTGTATTTTTCCCTTTATCATAAAAATTCAAACCTGCAACGAAAGGAAATGATTTATGAAAAAATTTGCTTTTGCACTGGTGCTGACTTTTTCAATTTACGCAATATTCCGAAAAACCGGAAAATCTGGCATCAAAGGTTTTTCTGCTTTTTTCTTTGCCATGACAATTCTCTTTGCATCATTGGGAGAAATGGGATTTGCACAGGAAAAGAAGGCGGATCTTCCGGTACTGTCCCCTTCCTTTCACAAATTCCTGTCTGAATTTGCAGACAGCCGGACAGAGCAGTTGAAAAGAGTGAAATTCCCTTTGGCCTCTGTATCCCTGAATGAAGAGGATGAGTATGAGGAAAAAACAGTCATGATACAAAAACAGGACTGGCAGTTCAGGGATTTGTCAGGATATGCCAACTGCCTTGTATCTGTGTCTGACACATTTGAACCGGAGGGTGGCGCAGTGACAAAAGGTGTCAGCACAGATGAATTTGTCAGGCTGCTTTCCCAATCGGAGATACAGGTGGATAAATCCTTAAAAGATACCGGAAAAAGGCGCATTCACTTTAAAGGGATTGAGCATGGTGTAAGTTACTCCCTGTTTTTTCAGTTAATCGCCAATGAATGGTATCTGGTCAGGGAAGAGGATTTCAGCATGTAGTACACAACCAAGTTGAATTTTACAGCATAAAAAACTGAATTTTTTCAAAAAATTCAGTTTTTTAATCACTGTTTCATCCTGTAAAAACCAAGTTGGTCATGTAGTAGTACTCTGTCAGTCTTGAATCTGTGAGTTGCAAAAACCGGATTTTTCCGAAAAATCCGGTTTTTCTGTATTGTTGAACTCACAAAATCAAAGTTGACAAAGCAGCAGTTTTGGCTGAATTTATATGAAATCTGAAAGAAATTTCAGCATTGACCACCATGTTTTCTGCCACGAAGACACAAAGTTTCACGAAGATTTCTGACACTGTATCCTTTCGTGCAAGCTCAGGGTAAGCCGCGGTGCTTACCCTTTTTTGTCAGTTTTATCAATATATCCGAATTGTTCGGGACAATTCCGATTCAGACGATCCCTTATTGTCCGCCCCATTCTGACAAGACGAAATCAACAAAAAAATCTTTTCTTTTTCCCAAATTCCTGGCATAATCTTCCGGAAAGCAGATTTCAGATGACCACCAAACAGATTTTATAATTTTATTAGTATAATACAGGAGAAAAAAACATGAAAGATTCCCATATGACACTGAAAAACCGGTATTCAGGACAGACAGATTCAAAACCCTTTGAGGACGGCATGATGATACCGGGAACGTATCATTATGTAACCGATGCACACGGCAGGCGGATTGCTGTGCAGATTGACATTTCTCTGTTTGAAAAAATGCTGGCTGCTTATGAAGAACTTGAGGATATTCAGGCATATGATGAAGCAAAAAAACAGGTGGCATCTGAAATTGAGGCAGGGAATTTCTCAACTTTGAATGAATATCTGACAGAAAGAGGCAGATAAAGATGGCCTGCACCATTATCATCCCGAACTCTGTCAAAAAAGACCTTGACCGCGTTCCGGATTCTGTCTTCAAAAAAGTACTGACGGTACTGCATCAGCTTGAAATCAATCCCCGCCCTTCCGGATGCAAAAAACTGAAAGGACGGAATGCCTGGCGCGTAAGGACAGGGGATTACCGGATTATTTATGAAATTGAAGATGAAAATGTAAAGATAATTCTTGTCAAAATCAGGCATCGGAAAGAAGTATACAGATAAAAAAACTGAAAACCTTCCTTATTCAGGCAGTTTTCCGGTTTCCCTGCCATGATTCCTGTCCGGTTTATGTCTGATTCATACCGCTTTTTTTCCACGCTGATTTCTTGTATGTTCCGTTCTTACAGTTTTTCTGCCAAAGTCCGGCAGGTTCTGAAATTCTGAGTATAAAACAGATGAGGCAGAGAAAAAAGACAGAATATTTCTGCCCGAATGTATCCACAACTATTGGAGATGAGAAATGAAAATCACATGTGCAGACTGCAAGGCTGTTTACAATATCAGCGATGACAGAATACCGGAGCAGGGAATTGACACGGTATGCAAAAAATGCGGCAAAGCCCTGCATATTGCCAGAACCACGCAGAATGCAGAAAATCCCCACCGTCCGGCAGAAATCATCCAACCTTCTGAAATCAATCAGAATGCGGAAAACAGTCAGACAGAGACTGTGCAGAAAATTTCTCTGATACCATGCAGTCAGTGTGCAAAGGAAATCAGCCCTGATGCCAAAACCTGCCCCCATTGCGGTGCAAAAGTCAAATCCGGAATTTTTGGAAAAATGAAAAAACAGGCCGGAGAACTCACTGAAATGGCAAAGGAAAAAGCAGGCGGACTCAGTGAAATGACCAAAGAGGCTGTAAAGCATGTGGACAAGGAACAATTAAAGGAACTGGCAAAACGCAGTTCTGAAATGACAGCAAAACATTCCGGAAAGATTGACAGACTGCTGCATTTTTCCTTCAGATTCGGCA
>JAWKPW010000120.1:0-14756 GCA_041390465.1 Desulfobacterales bacterium
ACGGAGTTTCACCGGCTCTGTCCGAAACGGCAGCATGCAGCATTACGGCAAGGCTGCCGGTTCAGATTGCCGATCTGAACAGCCGCCTGAATCTGAAATGTCAACAGAACCTAGAACTGTAAGATATGAGGAATAAATATGGTGCCACAAAAAATCGACCTGAAGCGACTTGGAATTCAAGTTGGCGAAAATGAGTTTGCAACGATTTGAAATCGAAATCAAATCAGTCGGGATTCGGGAGACACAATGCTAATTTTTAAGAGGGTGTAATTTTAAAACACCCTCTTAAAAAATCGTAATGAAGTAATTACAAATAAGGAGTTATGCAAATGCAGATTCAAAACATCCAAATAACCCGTGAGCAGGTTATTGCGCTTGCGAAAATAATGCCGATTGAAAAATTAACAAGCTGGTACGAATACGGGTTATTTATACAGTTTCGTACACAAAATAATTTTTCAGATAAAATTTTTCAGAATGATAAAGCTGAATTAATGAAAGAAATTGCTGAATGGGAAGCAGCAAGCGATGAAGACGCATTACGGTTTGAGCATATGATTAAGGAGAATTCCTGATGGCACGAGGTGATGTAATACTTGTCAGGTTACCAGCAACTGACGGACGGGAACAGAGCGGAGAAAGACCGGCAGTCGCTGTTCAGACAGATATAACAGGTGAGCCTATGCTGATGATAGTTCCTGTTACATCAAATTTAAGTGCAATGCGTTTTTCTTTCAGCGTTCGTATCGAACCATCAGCGGAGAACGGGCTTTCTTTGCCGTCTGTAGCAATGATATTTCAAATGCGGGCAATTGATAAACAGCGAATTATACGTAGAATAGGAACGATATCTAAGTCAGATATGATGTGCATTGATGAAGAAATTTGGCGTATGCTAAAGCATTGAGATAATATATTGAATATAAAATAAAAAATTTTTAACCAAGCGTTCCACCGGACAGGGCGGATAAGCCGCCCTGCCGGTGAACTTATTGTTAGAACAAAGGAGGAAAGAAAATGAGCGATTGGGACTTTCTTTATGAAATGAATGAGCGCGGTTATAGCCCAGAGGAAATAGCTGATGCGGCCGGCTCTGGTGCTGCACTGCACCGTGGGAATGGGAACACATTGCAAAGCAGGAAATAAAAACCGAGTGGGAGCAACTCAAAAAACTCCGCGATACAGGTCAAATTTCACGAGAAGAATTCAAAATACGGAAGGCACAAATATTCAGACAGCCCTGACATTTAGTCCCAGCCGACCGCCTGTGGCGGCGGCTGAACTTTGCCTTTAATCGGAAATATTTACAAAAAAAAATGAAAGCAGCAGAATATGTTTGAATCTGTTTTAAAAGAAATCAGAGAAAAAGTCCGTACCCGTAAATATGTAATGACATTACATGCTGAAGAAGAGATGAATGATGACGGACTGTCGATTTTCGATGTTGAACACTGCCTGCTTACGGGTGAAATCATCGAAAGACAAAAAGACAGAAATACCGGAGAATGGAAATACCTTGTTTCAGGGGAAACTTTCAAAAAAAACAAAGCTGTTGCTGTAAGCAAACTGAGCCTTACGGGCAGTCTGGTTATAATTACAGTATATCTTGAGAGAGAGTAAAAATTTATGATATGCGAAATTTGCGGAAAAGACGGCGGGCGTATACGTCATGTCAGCAGAAGTTATGGGAAAGGCATTAATCTTCTGATTATTGAAAATATCCCTGTTATCAGTTGTTCAATATGCGGTGAAAGTTATATAACAGCAGAAACGTTACATGAAATTGAGCGTATAAAACTTCATCGTCAGAGTTTTGCTGTAAATCGAAATGTTCCTGTTGCCGATTTTGCCTGATATGAGGAGAGAATAGTTCTAACCATGCGGTCAAGCGGACGGCGGGATAAGCCCGCCGCCGCTTAACTCTGCGTTAAACTTTCATAAAAAGGAAAGATAGTAAAAACGAGTGGGCAATTATGAACAGACTGACATTTGAAAAATTAAGAGATTTGCCGGATAAAGAAATTTTGGATGATATTTCTTTCAAAAAAGAGAATACAAACACATTAAGTTTTGATAATATCAGAGTTCATAATTCTATGGGGGTTGATTTATTGCTTAATGGGAAATATAAACCTGATATTCCTTCAATCAGATTCAATTTTTGTGTCCGTGGGATAGGTCCTGTATGCAGAGTTGAGGTCAACAGTTCCATACATGGAGAAAGCGGACGTACACATAAACATTCTTTACAAAAAGAGAGTTGTCCGAGACGGAATCTCCCATATGCTGAACCGAGGGATGATTTAAAAGACAAAGACACCGCACAAATATGGGAAATCCTCTGTAAGCAGTCTAAAATAAACCACAAAGGAATATTTATAAAACCCGATGGATAGGAAAGGTAAAGGATATGACAGTAAATTGTGAAAACATCATGGAATATCTCAAATCTTTTTCATTGGTAAAAGATTGTGATATAATAAAAAGCGGAGAGTTGCGTATCTCAACACCTTTTAATTATCCGAACGGTTCACACATTGATCTGTTTCTGAGAAGAAATAACGACCTGTTCGGTACTTATATTCTTTCAGACTTGGGGCAGACTGCGGATTATGTTGACGATATGCAGTTTAATTTGTGGGCGACAAAAAAGAGACGGACAATAATTGATGATATTTGTAATTCCCTCAATATACTTCAGGCAGACGGACAATTTCAGACACAACTCACTCCTGAAGATTTTAAACAATTTTATAATCCTATAGTCAGACTGTCTCAGGCGTGTATAAGAATCAGCGACTTGGTTTTTACACAAAGACTGACAATCGGCGGAACATTTCAGGATGAGGTTGAAGAATTTCTGTCTGTAAGTCATTTAAAATATGAGCCTGAAATAATTTTGAACGGTGATTTTGACAATGAAGTGAAAGTTGATTTCAAAGTGTACGGGAGAAATATTATTTCTTTAGTTCAAACACTGTCAGCGGGGACAAACAGTCATGCGGTTTCCAATGAAATATTCAGAAGATGGTATGATATTAAATCCTACAAAAACAGCAATCAATTTTTAACAGTATATGATCAAAGTTACAATACTTATCGTGATGATGATATAAAAAGATTATCTGAGTTGTCTGTCGTTTTAGGCTTTCCCAAAGAACAGGAACAGATAATAGAAAGTCTTGCAGCATAAAGAAAAGTTTAACCAGTTGTTCAAGCGGACGGGCTGCCGCCCGCCGCTTAACTCTATGTCAGAAGTTGTTTAAAAAATATTCCGTCCTGATTTTTCCGGGAAGAAATCTCCATGTCAAAAGAGATATTATCCGTTTGAACACGGCAAAATCAGAATTTCCTGATGTTTCAAATATCAAAAAATTGTCAGCCCATCCATTAGCTGATTAGAGATTAAGAGTCGGTGATTACAGCGTTTTGTTTGATGTGTGCCGAGATGAAAATGTTATTTTTGTGTTGAAAATAGGGCATAGGAAAGAAATTTATTAGACCTTTTTCAAAACTTTCCCCGTTTAATATCCGAATTTCTGATCCGCAGTTTGCGGACTCCGCATCCTGCCGGTATCAGAACACCCAGTTTCGGATTTTCTGTCAGAACATTTACCGCAGGTTTGACATCTTCTTTGAAAGACGGAAACCTTTTTCCAGCTTTTTTACGCTTCTTTTAAAAGAATCTGTCAGTATGACAGTATGATAACTCATCAAGTTCACGTTCCCAATGACCACACGGCAATGTGTTTTCAGTCTCGCGCACCAGTTTCTCCAGCAGACCTGACGCTGCCAGAATACTGTCCTCTGTTTCAGGATCACGATTCATCAGATTATCCAGAATCAGCCTGATTTTTTGAAAAGATTCCATATCCACCATCACTGCTTTGGGTTTGCTGTGTTCATAAACAACAGGGAAGCAGTCTTCTGACCAGAACATATTGTTATTCATGATTATTCCTTTTTAAAAAATCAGAAGGTTCTCTTAAAATGCTTTCTGTGCCCCCTGTACCCGGAAGGCACAAAAAAACAGAACACCAGCGCACAGGGTAAAATCTTTTCATTTGGGATGACATGAATATTTCCAAAAAACAAGTCAGATTCCTGCAACGTGCAGAAGTCAGACTGTATGTTTTTTGCATATTGATTTTAAAAAAATTCATACCATGAAGACCGGCATATGCGGAACAGACCATCTGGCTCCCAAACCGTATTCTGAAAAGCATATCTTTCTTTTATTATTGCCGATAATTTTTGTCAACAAAAAATTCGGAAAAATATAATATGCTGATCCAATTTTGGTTTTTCCCGGCACAAAAATTGCGTAACTTGTCAAATCTGATTGCATAAAGTCAATGGCGAACCTGTATTATACAATATTTTCTGGCGGTTTCTCAGAAAAAAACCGGATTTTTCGGAAAAATCCGGTTTTTTGAACATATAAAATCAATGGAGAATGGGTATACATCCTGCAAGACCGGGTTGACATGCCATTGTGCAGAGAGTAAATCTGTCTGCAAGGTATTTCCGTCAGATCAGGATAAGCAACGGTTCCATAAATTTTCTGGCATAAAATTTTCAGAAAAACCGGATTTTCCGGAAAAATCCGGTTTTTTGAATACACGGAAATTTTTGTTTGCCTGCTGTCGATTTCAGGAAAAAAACCTCCCTCCTGTCTGACAATTTTCCAAAAGTTGTCAAATCCTTCAGGTGACAGAACAGGGACATTCATTTTAAGAAATCACCTGACTGTTTCAGGCAGGGGAGAACAAATCTCCTTCAAAGTTCAGGGTGGCAAAATAATCCTGAGGGGTTTCAGCCCGGCGGATGAGTTCCACAGAACCGTCCGCGCGCAGCAGCAGTTCTTTGGGACGCAGTTTGCCATTGTAGTTGAAGCCCATGGCATGACCGTGCGCTCCGGTATCCTGAATCACCAGTATGTCCCCGTCTTTGATTTTGGGAAGGGTACGCTGGATTGCGAATTTGTCATTGTTTTCGCAAAGGGAGCCTGCCACATCCACCACTTCATTATCTCCCTGCAAATTTTTCCCCAAAACATCAATATGATGGTATGCCCCGTACATGCCCGGACGCATGAGCGCGGACATGCACGCGTCCACTCCGATGTATTTCCGGTAAATCTCCTTGCGGTTGATGGCCGTGACAGCCAGCACGCCGTGGGGGCCGGTCATGTATCTGCCGCTTTCCATAAAAAGTTTTGGCGCATATCCCATGCGTTTTTCAAACTGCCTGAAAAGTTCTGTGATTTCCCTTCCCATCGCGGCAAGATCCAGAGGGGAATCTTCGGGCCGGTAGGGAATGCCCAGCCCTCCGCCGATATTGATGAATTCAAAGCGGATATCCAGTTGCTTCCCAATCTGTTCCGCAAGTTCCAGCAGCACCCCTGCGGTTTTCACCTTGTAAACATAATTCCGTTCATTGGAAACAATCATGGTGTGCAGACCAAAACGCCGCGCGCCCCGTTCTTTTGCCTGACGGTAGGCCTCCAAAATCTGTGTCTCACTGACGCCGTATTTGGCCTCTTCCGGATGACCGATAATCTCATTGCCGGAAAATTTGGGACCCGGATTGTAGCGGAAGCAGATCAGCTCCGGCATCTGCGGGACTTTGGGAATCAGGGAAATATCATCCAGATTCAGAATGCATCCGCCGTCTGCCGCGGCTGCTGCGAATTCCTCCCGGCTGGTGTTGTTGGAGGTGAACATGAGGTCATCCGGCTTTGCGCCCACTCTGCGGCTGAGCATCAGTTCTGTGATGGAACTGCAGTCAAATCCGAATCCCATGCTTTGCATGATTTCCAGAATCCGGGGATTGGGAAGGGCCTTGACCGCAAAATATTCCCGGAATCCGTTTACACCGGCAAAAGCCTTTTTCAGTTCCTCACCGGTTTCACGGATTCCGGTTTCATCATAAATATGGAAGGGGGTGCCGAAATGATCGGCAATTTCCCGCAAAACAGGGAAAAGTCTGTCTTTGAAAGACCGGGACATGGGCATAATGAAAAATTCTCCTTGTGAAAATCTGATTGATTTGAAAGTCTGCTTTTTGTTTTATAAAACTGCCTGTATTTATAAATGATGTTGAATCCTGTCATCATACCGGCAAAAACTGCTGAACCGGATCAGGCAGGCCGGTTTCGCTTTATACCGGAATGAGAGGCAGAAAAAGCAATCTGCCGATGTTTGAAAGGCCGGCGTCAATACGTTAATATATGCTGCAACATGCTGTCAATTTCCTGTTTTCTGACCCGGACGGCTTTCAGTCCATGTGTGAATTTCATCAAGTGTATGAAAATCAAAAATTTTCTCTCCAAGACGGGCCAGATCCTTCCGGTCAAGTTTTTTTCAGCACACGGGATTCTTTTGATGCCCGGGATTTGTATTTTTTGGCAATCTGTCTCGCCAGCAGAGAAATCTGCCCTTTTTTTCTCCCCGCGCTCTTCTCCGCGTTTTTCCCCCCAACAGAACGCCCTTTTTGAACCCGATTCTTTCCACACTTGTCACATAAGGCATTTTTTTCTCCTTTTCAATCCGGGGGGCATAATCATCTTTCATTCTTTTTTGATCCTTATGTTTTTTATACAGACACAGGCTTTCCGTTTTTATTGACAGTCCGGAATTTTTTTGTCACCCAGTCCGTTTTTTATCCTCCGTGATTCCCGCGTGTCAGGGGCTCCCATTTTGTCCCCTTGCATAACAATACCATTCTGCATCTCAGGGTTCAAGAAAAAACTGTCCGGTATCTGCGGCAGGGAATATCCGGGAAAGAGCATGTTTTCCCCCGGACAGCAGTTTCAGCCAGGGGCAGGCAAAAAAAATAAAAAAACGGATTGCGGAATGATCTGCCATCCGGCAAGAAAGAAGGCGTATACGGAAAATCTTCTGAACCTGGGATTCATCTGATTTTTCTGATTCCGCAGATTTCTGCCCTGTATTATCCCTGCAAGACAAGCAGATGATCAGGGAGCGCACATGTTTTTCCGTGCCTGCCTTTTGAAATGGTGAGCACCGCTCCGGTTATTGCGTGAAGCCGGAACAGTAAGCGAAGCCAAGATATTGACTCTGCCGAGATGCGCTTTTGCCCACCCTGTCCGCTTACTGTACATAAACGACAAAACTTGAGAAAAATACTGTAAATTGCTCGTGCAGCATTTTCAATGGGGATTTGGGATAAGAGGATAAGAGATTTTTTTCCAGAGATACTCAGTGGACTGTCAAAAAAATTCTTTCACATTTAGGATTTGACAACTTTTGGAAAGTGGTCAAATCTGTTCTGTCCTGAGCAAAGAAACTGATTTGACAGTCCACTCAGTGATCTGTCAAATCAGTTTTTTTACTTTAAGGAGTCCAAACTGAAAGTTTGGCTTGGCACTTCTTCACACATCTTTCCGAATTGGAAAATTTTATTTGATAAATCAATTAATTGACTCCATTTGAAAGCCATTGGGCTGATCCGATCCGCTCCATGCAGATTCTGTCGGGACTGGTTTTGGCGATTTTCTTGTTTTTTGCCATGATATTGGCAATTTTTTCCGTGGCATACACTTCGGAACGCCCCGCAGTCAGTTCCAGTATGACCGCACTCACAGTCAGGAGCGGAAAACGGATATCCATTCCCGTGTTCCGGTCTTTTCCCGTCATATATCCCAGTTCCCTGGTTTCCGGATCATAAAAACTTTCCACATCCCTGGCAAACTGTGTGCACAGATGCAGGACATCGGAAAGGGCCTTTTGACTTTCCGTATTTTTCAGGCCCATGAAGAAATCATCCCCGCCGATATGCCCGGCAAAACGGCCAGCGTACTGTGTCATGGCTCGCAGCAGATCCGCAAACAGCAGAATCACCCGATCCCCGCTGCGGAATCCGTAGCGATCATTGTAGGGTTTGAAGTTGTCGAAATCGAAATAGACAAACATATAAGCAGAATCCCTGTCCTGCAAAGCCTCTGCCATATACTGGCTGATGAGGGTATTGCCGGGAAGACGGGTCAGGGGATTCTGATCCCTGGCAATCGCGATATTTTTTTCATTGAGCACTTTGAGCAGGGAACGGGCACTCAGAAACCCCCTGTATCTGAGATTGTCCGTAATGAGGATACCTTCCATGTTTTCGTTCTGGGAATAGATTTCCAGTATCTTTTCCACCGGTGTGCGGATGTCGGCTATGGGGTATGACATTATGAATTTGTTCATATTTTTCCCAATGGCCGGATTTTGGAGCAGTTCCGCTCCGTAGCGGGAATAGGCATAATTTTTGAAACTTTTTTCACTGATAATGCCCATTGCTTCCTGCCTGCTGTTGACCACAGGAAAAACAGTGGTGCTGTTTTGGTTCCGGCACTTCTCAAAGACGGCAAAGAGATCGGAATGATTTGATATGGGTTCGATATATTCGATTTCCGCAAGCAGGAGTTTTTCATCTCCGGCCGGAGTCCCCCGTCGATCCTTTTCTCCCAGCAGCGCGATATGATCATAGCTTTTTTTCAGGTTCCGCATGTCTGATTCCGGAGGCTGCACCAGATAGCCCTGAATCAGATCGCAGCCAATGCTGCGGCAACTGTAATATTCCATTTCTGTTTCCACCCCTTCGGCAATGACAATGCCGCCCATGACATGGGCCAGGTTGACAATGCTGGAAACAAAAAGTTTTTTGTTGGGATCATGGGTGATGTCCTGAATAAAGAAACGGTCAATCTTAATGAAATCCGGCCGGGTGTGGTAAAGAAGCTTCAGTCCGGCAAAGCCGCTTCCGCAGTCATCCACTGCAATTTTGAAACCCTGGCAGCGGTAGGCATTGAGAATGCCGATAACGGTCTCCGGATTCCGCAGCTCGTGCTTTTCCGATATTTCAAAGCAGACCGTGTCTTGGGACAGGGCATATTTTTCCAGAATTTTCACTGTATTTCCCGGCTGATAGTCTTTTGCTCCCAGCACCCGGTTGTCCAGATTGAAAAAAAGCCTGACCTCATCCTTCCATTCCAGTTGGGAGAATTTTTCAATGGCCTTTTCCCGCAGCACAATTTCCACAGGATAGAGAAAATGTTCCTCACAGGCCTGATCAAAAAAATCATCAATGCTCTCAAATCCGGCAGCCTCAAAGTTGCGCATCAGGGCCTCATATCCATAGCACAGACCTGTGTGGATATTCACAATGGGCTGAAACGCGAAGTCAATTTTCCGCAGCCGGTGCATCCAGCGGCTGCCCATCAACTGCTTTTTGAGCAGGGAGTTGCACACCGACTCTTTGTTGCAGAAATAATCCATAAGCATTCCTTAACTTGCCTTTGATCCGGACTGAAAAAAAGTGTACCTGTCTTTGCACTGTCAAGTTTTATAAAATAAAACCTTATACACCATGTTTGTTAGAATTTTGTTTAATTTCTGTGAAAATATGGTAAAATTCAAATTTTTGCAGGTTCAGAATCTCTCCCGCGCAGATTGTTTTTTTGCGTTTTCATGCAGGATGGCTGAACCGACATTTATCTGGATGGAGCAGCATTATGAAAGAGAATCTGAAGGAAATCTGTCAGGACATTGTCGAAAATCTGACAGACGGAATCCGTGTGCTGGACAGAGACGGAATTATTGTTTATGCGAATGAGACTTACTGCCATATGCTGGGATACACCCGGGAGTATCTGGTGGGGAGATCCCTGTTTGCCATTTTTCCGCGGGAACGGCATTCCGCCATTGCCAGCCGCCTGGCCGACCATCAGGAAGGAAGGCGATCCTGTCATGAAATCGAATACCGTCACCCGGCCGGCAATCTTCTGCATCTGAAAATCCTGTCCAAACCTTTTTTTGACAGGGAAGGGAAGTTTGAGGGCAGTTATGCCGTGATGTTTGATATTACGGAACGCAAGATTTTGGAAAGGCAGATCAAAGAGGAAAAGGATTTTCTTGCGGACATGATCGCAATGTGTCCGGACAGCATTATCGGGGTCAACCGTGAGGGCACTGTGACTGTTTTCAACCGCGCGGCAGAAAAACTGCTGGGATACAAAGCTGCTGAGGTCATCGGCAAAATGGGGATTGCCGAGGTTTACGGCAGTACGGAAACTGCACGGGAGATCAAGAAAAAGATATACAGTCCGGAATACGGCGGGCCCGGACGGCTGGAAGGGCTGGAACTGGACGGGATCAACAGAATGGGCCGGCCCATTCCCCTTCGTCTGTCTGCCATCATAATGGAGAAAGAGGGACAGGAAACAGGCAGCGTGGTTTTTCATGGTGCTGACCCTGCGAGAGAACAGATGGAAGAAAGGCTCAAGGGAACTTTCGGTTACAGACAGTCTCAGCGGACTCTTCAATCAGCGGCATTTTTATGCCGTGCTCTCAAATGAAATCAGACGCTCTGGCGCTATGGCCGTGAATTGAGTCTGATCTGCTTTGATCTGGATCGTATTCAAGCAGTGCAATGACCGACTCGGTCATTTGGAGGGAGACAATATCATCCGCATCGTTGGGGAGATACTGCGGGAAAATCTGCGCAAAGCGGATTCAGCCTTCCGTTACGGCGGGGATGAATTCATGGTGCTGATGCCGGCTCGGCATGGAGAATGCCCGGTATCTGGCGGACCGTGCTCTGGAAAATTTCAATTCCCGCTGGTCTTTTAACCATTTGTGCAAAAACAGAGAACTTCTTGCTGTCACTCTCAGCATGGGCATTGCCACCCTGGCATCGGATGGTGGCCTTCGAGGAGCGGATTTTGTCAAACGTGCGGATCTGGCCATGTACGAAGCCAAACGGGGCGAAAAGAACCGGAGCAGTGGAAGAGCTGCCCCGCAGATCGGCAGGCAAAATGCCTGTGTGCAGCAGCGTAAGGGATTCATTTACGGACACGGTTTTGTATCGCATCCTGCCCTGGCAGTATTATGAAAATGTTATGAAAAAAATGAAACAAAAAAAATCCGGATTTCTGAAAAATCCGTCACAGTCTTCTGAAAGCGGTGCCATCCGCAAAAAAAACGGCGGGCTTATCCGCGTGGCTCTGGTCTATCCCAATACCTATTTTGTGGGCATGTCCAATCTGGGATTTCAGACCGTTTACCGGCTGCTCAATGAAATGGCGCATGTGGTCTGCGAACGGGCTTTCCTGCCGGATGCAGCCTCGTCAGATCCGGCCCGTATCCGCACGGAGGAATCCGGCAGCCTGCTTTCTGATTTTCACATCCTTGCCTTTTCCATTTCCTTTGAAAGCGATTTTCCCCATGTGCTGACTGTGCTGGAAGCTGCGGGGCTTCCCTTTGATGCGGCACAGCGGGATGACACCCATCCCCTGATTCTGGCCGGAGGCGTAGCCTGTTTTCTGAATCCGGAACCCATTGCAGATTTTATGGACTGCTTTCTGCTGGGCGAGGCAGAGGAACTGCTGCCCCCTTTTTTTCAGGTCTTTGATCCGGATGCAAATCGAAAGGAAATGCTGAAAAAACTTGCCCGAAACATTCCCGGTCTGTATGTTCCGGCCTTTTACCGGTGTGCATACCGGGAAGACGGCACGCTGGATTCTTTTGAGCCCCTCTGCGATGTTCCCCGAAAAATTGAACGGGTTTTTGTCAAAGATCTCTCATGCACCAAAACATGCAGCACTCTGCTGACACCGGATACAGCATTCAGTCAGACCTGGCTGGTGGAAACCGGCAGAGGCTGCCCTCATGGCTGCCGTTTCTGCAGTGCGGGGTATGTGTATCGTCCGCCCCGGTTCCGGCCTGCGGATCTGCTGAAAGAATGCATGAAAGAGGGGAGCAGACACACGCACAAAATCGGACTCATGGGTGCGGCCGTATCAGATCTGCCCGGCATTGGGGAACTTTGCGCTGCGTATGCAGACGCGGACATGCGGATTTCCTTCAGCTCCCTGCGAGCAGATGCACTCACACCGCAACTGCTGGAAACCCTGCGGCAAAGCCGGGTGAAAACTGCAACCATTGCACCGGATGCGGGATCGGAACGGATGCGCCAGGTTATTAACAAGGGACTTCGCGAGGCTGATATTCTGAATGCTGCGGATCTTCTGGTTTCCAATGGCATCCCCAATATCAAACTGTATTTTATGATTGGCCTGCCCGCAGAAACCGAGGCGGACGTGCTGGCCATTGCAGGTTTGTGCGAAAAAATCCGGCAGCATTTTGTGCAATCCAGCAGGGCCAAAGGACGGATTGGAACCATCACGGTCAGCCTGAACAGCTTTGTTCCCAAACCGGTCACGCCCTTTCAGTGGGCTGCGATGGAAGAAATGCGGAGCCTTCGGGAGAAACAGAAGATCATAAAGGCTGTGCTGAAAAAAATTCCCAATGTGCGCCTTGACCATGACACGCCCCGGCAGGCGTATTTTCAGGCACTTCTTTCACGGGGGGACAGAAGGCTTTCCCGGCTGCTGCTTCATCTGCATGAAAACAGGGGAAACTGGGCAAAAACCCTGAAGGAAGCAGAGATGAACACGGATTTTTATGTTTGCCGGGAAAGATTTGCTGATGAACTGTTTCCCTGGGATTTTATTGATCACGGGGTGAAAAAATCCTTTCTGCTTGGGGGAATATGAACGGGCATTGAAAAGCAGGTCTCTTTTTATCTTATAAGAAAGATGGCTGTGAACTGTGCGGCGTGTGCGGAAAAAAACAAAGTCTGTGCAGGCTGTCAGATAAATTTTTCAACATTTTGAGAATCGAATGTTCCGTCTGGCATTCTTCTGCGAGTTTTGACGGAAAGATTTTTTGTCTGACAAATTGCCGGGGACTTCAATTTCTGAGGATCAGATGAAATTTGCCATTTCCCAACTGCTGACCCTGATCAGAAGCAGCACCAGAAAAACCAACACCAGACTGCTGCTGAGATTTTTTCTGCTGCTTACACTGTTTTTACAGCATCTGTTTCATGTCCTCATGCTGTATGGAAGGCGAAGCGGTATTCATGGATTACCGGTCTTTACTGGACGCTCACAGTCATGTCAACCCTGGGATTCGGGACATATCTTTTACCACGGTGATCTGGGAAAGCTGTTTTCCATCATAGTTCTGCTCAGCGGCATTGTTTTTCTGATGGTCATGCTGCCCCTTCACCTTCATACAGTTTTTCTGTGCTGGCTGGAAAAAACAGAACCGGGAGCTGCCTACGTTCTGTTCCGGACACTGTGTCGGATCACTATCATCCTGACCCGACACGGTGATGTGACGCGAACCTGACAGAAAAATTCAGGCAGTACGGGATTAACTATGTTATTCTGACACGGGATATGCATCAGAGCACTGGATCTGCATGATCTTGGCTATCATGTGGCAGTGGGAGAACCGGATGATCCGGGAGAACCTACAAACGGCTGCGCAGTGATCTGGCAGCGCTTGTGGTGGTTCTCAATGATGATGTAACCAGCACCAACATCATCTTTATCCGGGAATGTTCTGAACGTGCAGTTACTGTCACCAATGCGGATTTGGATGATTCTGGATATTCTTCTTCTGGCCGGAAGCACCCATGTTTTCCAGTTTACCAAAATGCTGGGCAGGGCACTGGCAAGGCGGGTTCTGGGCCTGAGCATGAAAGCCAATGTCATTGGCAGTTTTGATGAACTTCTCATCGCCGAAGCCCCGGCCATGCGAACACCGGTGCAGGGAAAAACCCTGATGGAAAGCCGGCTGCGTGAGAACACAGGCGTAACTGTTGTGGGAATGTGGAATCAGGGCAAGTTCATGATGCCCGCACCTGCAAGCATAATCAGTGAAACCACTGTGCTTGTTCTGGCAGGAACAGAACAGCAGCTTGATCAGTATGACAGACAGATTGGGTGTCACGGATACCGGAATCTGTCCAAAGGGCCTGTGGTTGTGCTGGGCGGAGGCCGTGTGGGCATGGCTGTTGCGGAAACCCTGAAAGCACGGGGCATTGATTATCGGGTGGTGGAAAAAAAGCCGGGAATTGCTGTCAAAGATCCGAATATCATTCAGGGAAGCGCGGGGGATTTGGATGTGCTTGTAAAAGCAGGTATCAATGAAACACCATCCATCATCATCACCACGCACAATGATGATTTGAACATATTCCTGACCATCTATTGCAGAAGACTGCGGCCTGACGCACAGATCATCTGCCGCGCCAGCCTGGATCGGAATATCAACACCCTTCACCGCGCAGGGGCCAATCTGGTGATGTCCTTCAGTTCCCTTTGCACCACCACGGTTATGAATCTGCTCAAACCGGACAAACTCCTGATGCTGTCAGAAGGGCTGAATGTGTTTCGCAATATGCTCAGTCCCGTCATGGAAAACAAAGCCCTGTTTGACATGAAAATCCGTGAGGAAACCGGATGCAGCGTTATTGCTGTCAAAAGAGGCGAGCAACTGATGGTCAATCCGGATCCCAAAATCATTCTGGAAAAGAATGATGAACTGATTCTCATTGGGCCCGATGAGGCTGAAAAACGGTTTAATGAAAAATACAGGGCCGCTGACTGAGATAAGCAGGTGCTCAGAAAAACAGATTCATGAGAACTGTGAATGTCAATTACGGGTTAAAAACTCTGAACTCGTTAAAAAAAACAGGATGTTATAAAACAGAATCCGGAATCTGTTTTGTAACTGACTGATTTTACTCTGATGGATTCACCCCCTAATTCGCATTGTGAATGCTGAGCGAAGGGAAACACCTTATTGGCCCCAACTCCGCTGAGTTATGGCAGATTGAATCCGTTGACAGTCTTTTGCGGCAGAGGCGGATTTCAAATCTGCACTTACGTTTTTTGG
>JAWKPW010000121.1:0-14688 GCA_041390465.1 Desulfobacterales bacterium
TCCTGCACTGGTTTCACCGCTGAAACCGGCACCTTTCGGAGCTCCCAAAATGATGTCAGGTTTGCCGGTATTATTAAAATTTCCGATAACAAAGGATTCTCCCATACGGCGGTTTCCATACCAGTCCGGCGGACTTGCAGTGGTAATCAGCAAATCTGACTCCAGATCAATCTGATAATCTTTTTTCAGTCCGCTTCCGCCGTAAATCACGTGCATATATCCGTTATAGTTTGGTGTCGGTGCATGAGGACTGCTGACAGCAATGTCGCCCTGACCGTCACCGTTGACATCTTCCACTGCCACAGCATAACCGGTGTTTATGCCAATTTTTTGTGCGGTAGCGCTCAGTTTCAGCCGGATATCATAATCATTATACAAATCAATGGGCACACTGCCCCAATTGGATCTTCCGTATAAGATTTCCACTTTGCCAATGCCGGTGGAATTGGTTTTTCCCACCATGGACAAAGGCGCGCCGATCAGAATATCACCAATGCCGTCTCCATCCACGTCACCAACAGCCAGGGATTTGTCATTGTAATGCGTTACCTCCAATGATCCGCCGATTTTGTCATCTTTTTCCGCGCCGTAAATGGTTACATCAGCCTCTGTGTCTATCTCTTTATTTCCGGAGGCGGGGAAAGCAGAACCCCCAAAAACAGCATACACTCTGCCTGCATTGGAGAGGGAATACGTGGGATTGCTTTCTTCCGGGGCAGCCATGACAAGATCAGCCTTGCCGTCATTGTTTATATCTCCAATGGCCAGACTGGCGATCTGAAGGACACTGGCCCCATTATTTCGCACAAAGGTGACATTTGACTGCGTCTGCAGATTAACAGGAGAAGTCCACCCACCTGTTTTTCCGAACAGGATGTAAACCCCTCCGCTGGGGGAGTGCCCACTCTGAACCGGAGGATTCGCTCCGCTGTTGGTGAGAATATCGCTGATGGCCAGATCATCAATGCCGTCGCCGTTCAGATCCCCCACTGCCATAGCGCCAATACAAACATAGTCACGTTCCAGAATGACATCTGCTGATGTTCTCAGGGCAATATCTCCGCTGATATTCTGCCCAAACATAATATATATTTTTGCAGTACCCATATTCCTGTCACTTTGGGCGGCAATAATCAGATCATCATATCCGTCATGATTCAAATCACCGGAAACAAGAAGGAGCCCACAAAATTCCCCTGTGTATAAGCAGGCTCAACCGGGCCGTACAGTCTGGCGCTTTCTTTGCTGTCACTTGCTTTTCCGATTTTTACCTGAAGCGGCAGGGTGTTCAGACTGGTACTGCCCAAAAAAACAGACACCATGCCGACTTCATCGGTAATCCGGGGAGCGGTTTCCCGCACAGCACTGATGGCAAAATCATCAATCCCATCCTTGTTGAAATCCCCTTTGGTCACACTTGTCCCCACCGCAGCATAGGGTTTTTCAGAGGAAAAAACCACATCCTGAAAAGTGCTTGATTCACTGATCACCATTGTTTTTCCGGCATGTGCAGCAGAAATTGCAAGCGGAAAAATGCTCAGTAAAACAAAAACAGCAATTTTTGACAGTTTCTTCATACTCATCATAACAACCTCCTTTTTAATGTTAACAAAAATCAGTGTTCTTCCTAATTATGCCACTTGATGATCCGGAAAAACTGGGCTCCCCTCCTGCCGGGGAAGAAGGCTTTCCTGAATCAATGAATTTAATAACAAATCGCCATTGGATTTATTCAATATTCACCTCCTGTTTTCACACTCTGCTTTAGTGCCATCAGATCAGGGAATTTTCGGAGTGCCAAACGGAAAGTTTGGCGAAAATGCAGGCTCCCAAACTTTCCGTTTGGGACTCCGAATCAGTCATATTCCGCCCGGTCTGATGGCATGTTGGCCCAAAAAGGACAGCCGGGCTGCCCAGATAAGGCAGCCCGGCTGTTTCTTTCTGAAACCCGCGGCTTTCCGTCCCTGCTTCACAACAGGTTTGGCTTTATCTTTATCTGTCTGATATTACACTGAATCGTCATACTGACGAAAGTCAGTACCCAAAACATGCTGAAAAAAACTGGATTCCGGCTTTTGCCGGAATGACGGCTTAAAAGTCTGGCGTAACATCAGTTATGCAAGGAATCAGAGGGTTGATTTTCACGTGTTTTGTTTTAAACAAACCGATTTGTGCAATGCAATATCCGTATCAGCGAAAAACAGACAAATTTAAAATCAACCGGCTGACATCTGTGTATTTTTTAATAAAGTAAACGGCTGAAATTCCCGTTTGCCAACAAATCGGATTTATCGAAAAACAGGGTCTGATCAAAAATACAGGAAACCGAAAGGCAATTATGAGACAAAATCTTATTTTGTGTGATAAAACAGAATCCATTTTTTGTCAAGCATAAAGGAAACAGCTTCTCACTGTTTCTTCATCCATTCCGGAACATTGTCCTGTTTTTCTGACCGGGGATCAACCTTTGGCGGATTTTGCATCCAATCCGGCAGCCTGTCTTTTCTCTCTGCCTGCTTTTGCATTTTTGGCGGATTTTGCATCCATTCCGGCAGGTTTTCTTTCTGCTTTGCAGGTTCCGGCAGCCGGGGCGGGTTGCGCATCCAGTCCGGCACATTGTCTTTTCTCTCTGCCTGCTTTTGCGGTTCCGGCGGATGTTTCATCCAATCCGGCAGGTTTTCTTTCTGCTTTGATGGCTCCGGCAGACGGGGCGGGTTGCGCATCCACTCCGGCAGATTCTCCTGTTTTTTTGACGGGGCATGCAGTCTGGGCGGATTTTTCATCCAGTCCGGAATATTGTGCGGCAGAGCCCTTCGGGGACGGGATTCTTTGCCTTTGGGAAAATCCTGGGGAGACGGCGCGCGCAGATTCAGATCAAAACGTCTGTGATCAATGCCCAGTATGCGGCACATTTCCCGCACAACCAGACGCTGGTTGTTGTCAAATTCTCCGTCCGCGCTTCCAATGGCAATGCACACCAGAATCAGGAGCCGGGCCTTTTCGGTGTTTCTGTCAATCCTGCGAATGGTTTTCAGAGCCTTTTCTTTTCCAATCTGAAAATCAAATTCAAACTGATGAATATATTTTTCAAAGGTCTCCAAAACCTCCAGAGAATCAAAGACCCTGAGATTTTCATCCATGCGGACATATTCCAGCAGCTTGTCCACTTCCTCGGGACGCACCAGCCCGTCTGCAAACGCGACCATTGCGCTGCCTGCGGCCACTGCTTCCATGAAATTTTTGCTTTTGACCTTTTTCACTCTGTCAAGCAGGCTTATCATCGATCTTTTCCCTGTCTTTTCCCTGTTTTCCTATGATTTCCTTTCCCGCAGTTCCTGATACACCTCGGTCAGACGGATAAACGCGGCAGAATCTCCGCCCTGATCCGGATGCAGTTCCCGCGCTTTTCTGCGATACAGTCTGGTCAGTTCCCGTCTGCCCATAGTCCGCAGTTCGCTTTCGCTGACACCGAAAATGGTGACGGCCTCTTTCATGCCTGCCGTGCGTTTTTTCTGCGGGGGACGGTATTCCCTGTGGCTGTTCATCCAGTTCTGGATCATTTCCTCCAGATAGGTGCTTCTGCCATAGTCATTGTCAAAAAACATGGTGACATAGCGAATCAGATATTCGTTGAGCCCTCCGGCAGAATCCATTCCTGCCCAGAATCCGGAATCCCCGTTTATGCGGCAGATTTCCTCCATGAAAAATTCATCCACCTTTTCCTGATCCAGCGCCTGGGGCATGGTTTTGGCAAATCCCTGGGAAAAATGCTTCTGCATGTCAAATATGACAAACACATAGTTCTTGAACTCATGCTCCTTGAGGATGCGTTCCTCATTCATGAAATACTGCTCAATTTCATCTCTGGATTTGCTGCAGAGAATCTGGAAAAGTTTGGGGGAAACCTGCCCGATTCTGCCCTGATCCATCTGTCCGTATTTCAGAAAATGAATTCTGCGCCGGTCAAAGAGATGAAAATCAGCACCGGGTGTGATCTTCCTGTCTTTTCTGCACGCATGGTTTGCCCCCCGGGAGCGGAAATGCTCCAGAGCCCTGCGGATGTCATGCCGGACAAAGGGCCAGAAAATATCATCCAGCTCATCCCCGCATGGGCAGCATCCCTGCGCTCGCAGATTCTCTTCCACCGTATCCTCTATGTAATAGGCATTTCCGCCCGGATAAATGATATATTTGGCAGGATTCCGCCCCAGATCAAAGAGATCCCGGCATCGCATCTGATCGCCGTGGGCATAGGATTCCCTGATGCAGTAACAAACCTGTCTTCCTGTTTTTTTTCGGGCAAGATACATGGATTTCTCCTTTTCCTCCAAAAGAGTGAAAACATGAAATATATATTAACCCGTGTTGCACACAAAAATCAACGAATATCTCCATCCCTTCATCAAATCCGTAAGCGCAAACCCCACGGATGGGCATGGAACTGCGGATTCGGATCAACTGCTTATTGTGAATCATACCGATTCTCCTTTGAAACCATGCTTTTTTTTTGACCGCAAAGGACATAAAGAGGGCACAAAGGACAAAAAAACGGACAGCACTGTGCAAAATCGGCGGAGAATCAGCTTTGTCTTCCGCAAGGTATGGTTTCAGCAGAGAATTGGTATTACTGCCATATGGGATTCGGATGCAGGGGTATGGGTCGCCACCAGTGATGATGTGCCGGGACCTGTCACAGAAGCAGACACTTTCCGGGCAGCTTGTCCAGAAATTGAAAGTGCTGATTCCCGAACTGCCTGAACTCAACGGTATGCTGTCTGATTTCAGTTGTAATACCAATTCGCCATTGATCTGAAACACAAGTTTTTCAGAAAAACCGGATTTTTCTAAAAAATCCGTTTTTTTGAACACACGGAAACCTCTTTTTTTCCTGCTTGCAAGTATCTTTTCAATGGGGAATTGGTATAACAGCATTCCTTTCCATCTTCTGTGTGAACGCACAGAAATGATTTCCTGCGGCAAATGCAATGGATAATTATTCACCGGAACTGAAAAAAAATTCTTCGCAGACACGGCTGTCATTTTAATCCGCCAGGGAAAGGGAGAGCATGAAATATGGTACAGCCCGGTTACAAAACCCCGGTTTCCGGTGGACAGCGGAATCAAATCCTGTCATACTGCCAACGGCATTCTGAAACAGTCCGGTCTGAAGAAAGAATTCTGAACAGAGACACTGCCTGACCCGTATTTACCGGATTATGAGGAAGCACCCGGAGAAAAATTTTCCGAACCGGGACAAGGGATTTTGGGGATTTTTCAGGATCATCCTGAGCTGTGATTCAGAGGATTTCTGTGATTTCCATGAATCCGGTCACAGCAACTGCCGGATCCGGGGACTGCATGGGATTTCGGATCAGAAAAAACACTGACAGGACAGGGAGCCATGACAGACAGAAAAACATTTGACAGTCCGTGGAAGGAAATACTGGGTGCATATTTCCGTGAGTTCATGCTTTTCTTTTTCCCGAAAATTGAGAAGGAGATTGACTGGGAAAAGGGATATGTTCCTCTGGACAAGGAACTGCACCAGATTACCCGTGAGTCCGACACCGGCAACCGGATTGCTGACCGGCTGATGCGGGTGTGGAAAAAGAACGGGGATGAAACCTGGGTGATGGCCCATACAGAAATTCAGGGCGGAAAGGAGGAGAATTTTCCGCACCGGGTTTTTGTGTACAATTACCGGGGTCAGGATTTGTACGGAAGGCCGGTGGTCAGCCTGGCCGTGCTGACGGATGAAAACCCCAAATGGAAGGTTTCCAGATATGCGCAGGATTTGTGGGGATGCAGCACGAAGTTTTCATTTCCCTGCGTGAAACTTCTGGATTACAGAAAGAAGCGGAAGCAGCTTGAAGTTTCACAGAATCCTTTTGCGGTCGCGGTCATGGCGCATCTGAAAACTCTGGAAACCCGGAAGGATAAGCAGAGCCGCCTGAATTATAAGCTGGCTTTGAGCAAAAATCTTTACCGTCACGGGTGGACAAAGGATGATATTATCCGGCTGTACCGTTTCATTGACTGGATCATGGTGCTTCCGGCGGAGATGGAAAACATTTACCATGAAAAACTGATGGAATATGAAAGGGAGGTGAACATGCAGTACATCACAACAGCCGAACGGATCGGGATGGAGAAGGGAATGGAGAAAGGGATTCTGCTGGGTTCCCTTCAGACTGTTCTGGAAATGAAATTTGGTGACAGATGGCTGGAGATTTATCCAAAAATCAAACGGATTAAGAAAAAAGACAGACTGGAGAAGATTCTCCAGACTGCCAAATCCGCAAAATCTGCGGAAGAGGTTCTGAACGCTGTGAAAGAGAAGAAAAAAAAGGAATCTGTTTCGGAGTGACTGACAGGGTCTGTCCGAACCGGGATTCACAGGATTTAAGGATTGACCGGGATTTTCAGCGGTTTTATCCGGGTCAATCCCTCAATCCTGAAAAATCCGGGTTCAGACAGCAAGGCAGAGGGGTACGCAAAACAGACAGTAAAGGAAATTGGCAAAATGCAGAATATTTTTCTGGTCAAGGCAAAGGAGAATCTGAAAATGGCGCAGGTCAGCTTTGCGCATGAATGTTACAATTCCTGTGCGAACCGTGCCTATTATGCGGCATTTCAGGCGGCTGTCGCGGCTTTGGCTGACAAAGGATATAAAAAAGGGAAATTCGATCATAAATGGGTGCAGGCCGAATTCAGCGGAAAACTGATTAAAAGGCAGAAAGTGTATCCGGGCAAACTGAAATCATATCTCATGGAAATGCAGTTACTCAGAAATACTGCGGATTATGAATGTGAACCTGTAAACCGGAAAGATGCTTCGGATCAGCTTCGCAAAGCTGCCGAACTGGCCGGATATATCAGAAAGGAGATGGAAAAATGATAAATTTCAAACAGGAACAATTGATTGAGGAAGTCGTAAATTACGTCAGAGAAAAATTTCCGGAGGTCAGATTTATCGGCGTCTCGGAAAGCCCCGAAGATCCCGCTGATCTGTGGATCAGGGTTACTTCTCCGGAAGATGAGGACAGAAGATCGGAACTGATTTCTTATGCCTGTGACAAGACAATGGATATTCTTTTGGATTACGGGTATCATATGCTGGTGATGCCCACACGCCGGCCTGCATGAAGTTCCGGGCCGAAGGATAAAAGCGAAGTCCTGCCCATCGGAACTTTGTCTGAACCGGGATTTTCAGAATTATAGGATTGACCCGGATGGCGCAGGCTGAAAATCCCGGTCAATCCCTCAATCCTGAAAATCCGGGTTCAGACAACCGAATTCCGGTTCAGACAGCCAAAACCCCAAAAGGAAAAAAAAATGAAAAAACACACCGGTATTTTTATCACTTTCTATAACTACCGGATATTTTTCCAATACTGTATCATCCGATCATTGGTCTTCCACTGCCTGCCCCGGTAACACAGGTTATCAATGGGGCGTGAACTTCAGTAACGGCCATGGCAACAGCAACGATAAGTCAAGCAGCCGTTATGTGCGTGCCGTGCGCAGCGGTCAGGTTTGGTTATTGGGTCATTTGCTCATTTTATCCCCTGCACAGGCATCTTTCTGGGACAGCGGGGAAATCATGCCCATAACATGGCAAACGCAAAGCCTATCCGGAAATGTAAAAATCACCCTTTCCCGCGATGGAGGCAAAACATTTGAAACCATAGCAGACAGCACTCCCAATGATGGCAGTTACAACTGGACAGTCAGCGGCAATTATTCCGTCAACTGCGTGCTGAAAATCAAACCCCTGAACGATGTGACAAAAGCAGCGAGTCAGGGCCTGTTTGTTATTGAATCCTCCTCATATTCACCTGTCACACTTACAGATGTTGTCATCGGTCTGCAGATTCTTGCCAGTATTGACGCCAGCCCTGCCGGTTCCAATGCGGATGCGGACAAAAACGGCATAACGGAACTGTAAGGATGTGCTGATCAATCTGCGGTCTGTGGCCGGGATGAAATAAAGATTTTTTCCTGAACAGTCTGCGGATGAATCCGCAGACTGTTCAGATTTTAAAAAAGAATTCTGCAAAAACCGGTTGACTGACATGCCGTTACTGCCTATCATCAGTTCCTGACCGGATTCTGATGAACATGCCGGACAAACACGGAACAGGAGGTGCATAATGATTAGTTCCGCATTGCTGCAAAAGATTGAAAATCTTGAACCGGGGATGAAGGATGTCATGCTTTCCCTGGTGGAAGAAGTTGAATTCAAAACAAAGACCATTACTGTTGGTCGGGGTGAATTCAATGAATTAAGGGATATTGTCAAAGATCTGGCAATGGCGCAGAGAATGACGGAAAATCGGGTTGGAGAACTCGCAGAGGCGCAGAAAAGAACAGAAAAGCGGGTTGAGGAACTCGCAGAGGCCCAGAAAAGAACAGAAAAGCGGGTTGAGGAACTCGCAGAGGCCCAGAAAAGAACAGAAAAGCGGGTTGAGGAACTCGCAGAGGCCCAGATGAGAACCGAAAATGAGGTGAAGACACTTGTCGTGGCTGTCAAAGACATTCGGAAACAGCTTGGCGGGCTGTCAACAGATGTGGGGTACGGAATCGAGGACAGGATCATGCCTTACATGCGGGATTTCGGCAAAAAAGAGTTTGGCATTGATGTCAGGCTGGTTGACAGGCGGAATCTTGTCTATCCTGACGGGAATTATGATGAAATCAACATCTGTGCCGAAGGCAGAAAAGAAAACAAACCCGCATGGCTCATTGGTGAATGCAAGGCGCAGCCCGGAAAGAAGGATTTTGACAGATTCAGTCAGATGACACAGCGGGCAAAGACAGTTCTGCACGGAGAGGTGCATACTTTTCTTGTGGGTTATCATTTTGCTCCGGATGTGGAAATGTATGCAAAAAAAGAGCATCCGCATATCCGCATGTGCAGAACCTTTGAATTTGAAATGAACTACCGGAAAAACAGGGAAATTTCCGGAGACTGACAGATTCTGAAATCATGACCGGACACAGATGCATACCAAATCTCCATTGAATCCGTACAATATGACTGTTTTTTCTGTTTAATTACAGAAAATTCAAAGCATGACTTCACCGGTGATTTGGCATAACACATCATTTCGATGCATTTCCGCTTTGCTTCCCTTAATCTGTTTTCCCCTGTGTCCGTCTCCTTTCCCAAAATGCTTGATTCTGAAACCCTGTCCTGATAAAACAGCATTCAGACAGAAAATTCCCCAATAAAAAATGGATGCCTGAAGTTTCCCACAGAGGACACAGAGGATTCAAAGCTGATTAAGGGATTGCAGCAAAATAATCTGTACATTTCCGGAAACCCTGAGCGATAAAATTTGACAACCTTTGAAAAATTGTCAAATCCGGTATCAGACAAAACAAAAAAATCTCTGTGTTCTCTGTGGGAAACAAATACAACTCTCAGATTCCCCCAAGATTTGACAACCTTGAAAAGTTGTCAAATCTGTTATCAGACAAAACAAAAAATCTCACAGTAGTCTGTCAGCCTTGAATCTGTGAGTTGCAACAACCGGATTTTTCGAAAAAATCCGGTTTTTCTGAACAGTTCAGCGCATAAAATCAGAGTTGACAAAGCAACAGGTAAGCAAACAAAAATTTTCAGGCATAAAAAAATCGGGATTCCCCCTCTCCTGCTCCTCTTTCAGGGGAAATCGTTTTCCCGCATCAAAAAAAGGAATTCCCATGCTTTTTTTAAACACAGCCGGGCCTGCTGCATCCTCATAAAAAGCAGGTTGGTCATAACACTGCCATTTTTTTTACCGCAAAGGAGACGAATCTATGCTTTGCAGCAAACTGTTTTTCCGAATTTCACTCCTGATTTTCTGGCTGCTGTTTTCCGAAGGATGCCAGCCCGGAACCGGAACCATCGGTACTGTGGAAAAAGAGGGAAAGGTTTATGGTGTCACGCAGGGCGCGTTCCGGCACAAATGGTGGAATTATTATGAACGGGGACTTTCCTATGCGGACGGACGCTTATGGAAACAGGCCGAGGGGGATTTCCGGCAGGCTTTGTCCGGACGGGCAGGGGATCAGTTCCGTGCGCGCACCTACGGAATGCATTTTCTTGATTATTTTCCCCTCCGGGAACTGGGCATTGCCCTGTTTTACCAGAATCGGTATGCGGAAGCCATACAGGAACTGGAAAAATCTCTTGCAGCCCAGAAATCCGCGAAAGCGGAATTCTATCTGGACAAGGCCCGTGCCAAGCGGATTGGAGAGCGGAAATCAGATTCCCGGCCTCCGGAAATCTCCCTTCTGACTCCGGCAGAAGGCTTTCTGTCCAACCAGCCGAGCCTGACCATCACCGGAATCGCAACAGATGACACTTATGTGAAAAGCATCCGGGTCAATGGCGCTCCTGTGCGGGTGGATGTATCTGCAAAAGAAATTTCCTTTGCCTCTGAAGTGCCCCTCAAACCCGGTGAAAATCTCATCCGGGTGGAAGCCGCGGATCTGAGCGGGAAAAAGGCGGAGACAGTGCGGAGGGTGTGCTGTGACCGGGCCGGGCCGATTCTCAATATTGATGATCTGTCTTTGGAACCGGCATCAGACAGATACCGGATCAAAGGATATGCCTATGATGATGCCGGCATAAAATCCATACAGGTCAATGGTCAGGAAATTCTGCAATCTCCGGGAACCGAGGTGGTTTTGAACCACCCTGTTCCTGCTCCGCATGGCAAAGCCATTGTCATTGCAGAAGACAGGATCGGCAACCGCACCCGTGCCGAATACAGGGCAGGAACCCGGATTTCCGCATCACCGGATCATTTTCTCCCTCCTGTCCTGCTCGCCTCTCTTGAAACCACTGATGCAAGTCTTCTTTCTTCCTCATTTCCCAAACAGAGGCAGGAGGAATTTTTCTCCGGCCATGTCAAAATCCCTTTGCCAAAGGGTGAGGCCGGCTTTTATCTCGCGCAGGCAGATGCGGAAATTTCCACAAGTGAACGGTATCTGAAACGTCTTTTGAGAAAATACAGAAAACAGGGAAAGGATTATGCCCTGCTTATCGGCATCAATGATTATGAGGAATGGGCTCCCCTGAAAACAGCCGTGAATGATGCCACTGCCCTCAAAGCCCTTCTCACAGGCAAGTATGGTTATTCAGAGGAAAACATCATTCTCCGCAAAGACACAGAGGCGCTGCGCAGGGTGCTGATACAGGATCTGCGCCAGATGGCAGCCGGGCTGGGGGAAAAGGACAATCTGCTGATTTATTACGCGGGACACGGCCAGTTGGATGATCTCACCAGTGACGGGTACTGGATTCCCGCGGACGGGGGCAGAAATGATCCCACCACCTGGATCACCAATTCCACCATCCGCAATATTCTGAGTTCGGAAAAGGTGAGGGGAAAAAACATCATGGTGATTGCAGATTCCTGTTACAGCGGCAATCTGCTGCGGGGCGGCACTTCCCTGATTACAGGCACGGATACCGCGTATCAGGCCAAAGTTCTGGAACTGGCCCACCGGAAATCCCGGCAGATTGTCACATCCGGCGGTGTGGAGCCGGTCGCGGATGCAGGCCGGGACAATCACAGTCTGTTTGCCTATTATCTGCTCAAGGCTCTGGAGGAAAATCCGAATCCGGTCATGGACATGGAAAGCCTGATTGTCACCGAAGTGTGGAAATCTGTATCAGAAAAAGGCGGTCAGCGTCCGGATGTGGGGAGACTGCAGACCGCTATGGATGAAAACGGTCAGTTTGTGCTGGTTCAGGGAGACTGGTCTTCGGTGTCCGAAGAGGAGGAGGAGCCTGGGGCGGAACCGGATGCACAGAAACCCGGGTTCCAGACAGCTCACCGGAATCAGGAGGCTGCAAAAAGCAAAAGAGTTCCCGCTCCCAGTGAACTGCCGGACACAGAACCGCCGCTTGTGAACATAAAGGGATGGCAGGAAAAACGCACGGTTTTTCTGGAAAGAGTGTATATTGAAGGCAACGCGGCCGATGAAGGCGGCATCCAAAGCCTGACGGTCAACAATCAGAAGGTGCTGAAAAAGCCGGGCAGGAATGTGTATTTCAATTATCTCGCGGATCTGGAGGAAGGGGACAATGTGTTTCTCATCCGATGTGCGGATCCGGTTGGCAATGTCACAGAGAAAAAAATTGAAATTCACCGGAAACTGCCCAAAGTCATGGAAATGGATTCGCGCATGTCCGTGGCCCTGTTCCCTTTTGCCCGGATGCGTTCTGCGGATAGGGGCATCAAAGAGGCCCTGCTGAAACAGTTGGTGGAAAGCAGGCGCTTCAACATGAGGGAATGGAAAGAAAATCTAACAGCAGCAGTGGATACACAGCAGGATGAGGCAGCCTATCAGGACAGCGTAAAAAAACTGGCCGGGGAACTGAATACGGATTTTGTGCTCATCGGGAATTTCATTCAAAAGGACAGTTCACTGGAAATTTCCGCGCGCATGGTGGAGGCTGAAAGTTTTGAAATCCTCACCCATGAGGATGTGTACGGCGAGGACATTGACCGGGAAATGATGGCAACCCTGTGTGAAGGACTGGTGCTGAAACTCTGTGATTCCCTTCCGCTGGTGCAGGGAAAGATTGTGAAAATCAAAGATGGGGAGGTGATTCTGAATCTGGGAAAAAATCAGAATCTCAAAAAGGGAATGCACCTGATTTTCTTTGCACGGGGCGAGGTTCTCAAAGATCCGGACACCGGAGAGGAACTGGGCGCGGATGTGGAGGAAATCGGCACTGCGCGAATAGAGAAACTCATGGAGAAACTTTCCTGTGCCGAGCCTTTTGAAAAAGATATTTTGGGGAAACTGCGGGAAGGATCCGATGTTGTCACCCGATAACATGAAATCTGAAAAAGGTGGGGGCGCACCTGCGGAAATCAGCAACGGATTTGCCCCCACCGGGCATATCCGCAGACATTGCAAAGGTGAAAAAACGGTTTGCACATTGACAGATTTCCCTCTTTATCTTAAAATCTGAAAAAATTCCGTGTGCATGACACGAAAAAAAGATTTTGCCCGGAGATTCTGAGGTTTTTGAAAAACCTGCAGGAGCTGCGGCAGATGCTTTTCATGCACAGCCCGGTACTGAAAAAAGGGAAACAGATCGGCAAATCCCAGGGGGAACCATGAGCACAGACAATCTGATTTTTTTGGAAAACATTGAATGGTTTGATGAAAGCGGCAGGGAACTGCTGCGCCGCATCCCGGAAAAAGGTTCTGCGGAAATCAAATACGGCGCGCAGCTTACCCTGCGGGAAAGCCAGGCCGGAATCTTTTTCTATCAGGGAAAGGCTGTGGGCGCGTTCGGCCCGGGGCGCCATACCCTGAAAACAGCCAATATCCCGCTGCTGACCAAGATCGCGAGTCTGCCCTGGGGCATGAAAAGTCCTCTGCGGGCAGAAATTTATTTTGTCAACCTCAAGGTTTTCACCAATCTCAAATGGGGAACCCGTGATCCGGTGGCATTCCGGGATGCGGAGCTGGGACTCATCCGGCTCCGGGCCTTCGGGGTGTTCAATCTCCGGGTGGTGCAGCCGGTGCTGTTCATCAATACCCTGGCCGGAACCCAGGGCATTTACACCACAGAGGCAATTGAGGAATATCTCAGCCGGGTCATTGTGTCCCGGTTCAATGATTATATGGGGGAAATCCTTGATTCCCTTTTCAGCCTTCCCTCAAAATATGATGAACTGTCCGAAGGACTTTCCAAACGTCTGCAGGAAGATTTCAGCCGTTTCGGGCTGGGACTGACCCATCTCTACATCAACGCGATCACGCCTCCGCCGGAAGTGCAGCAGGCCATTGATGATCGAAGCCGGATGGGTCTGTTTCCGGATTTGAACAGACTCATGCAGATGAAGTCAGCAATGGCAATGGAAAAGGCCGCGCAGGCGGAATCTGCCATGGGAACCGGTCTGGGACTGATGCTTCCGGCCATGTTTGCCCAGTATTTTTCCCCAAAAAATGCGCAAAACGCGGCTCCGGAGGCAGAAAAGATTTGTTCCGCGTGTCCGGAATGTCAGAGCCCGGTGCAGCCGGATGCCAAATTCTGTCCTCAATGCGGTCATCAACTGCTTATTTTCCGGCAGTGTGCCAAATGCGGGAAAAACCTGACCCCGGGCGCCAAATTCTGCTCCCGGTGCGGACAGTCCGCAGAAGAAAAACCTCAGCCCAGAATCTGCGGCAAATGCGGCAGTGAAAATCTGGCAGATTCTGTGTTCTGCAATCAGTGCGGTGAGCGGCTTTAATCTCTCCATAGATTTCCAATGCCCCCAGTGCGGCGCGCCTGCCCGGCTGGACGAAACCTGCCGGGTGTTTTCCTGCGAATTCTGCCGGGTGAAATCCTGCCTGATGGCAAAGGATTTTTTCCGCTATGTGATTCCCCATTGTGCACCTGAGGGGACAGAACTGATCCATGTTCCCTACTGGCGTCTCAAAGGAACCCTTTTTTCCTATGCGGCCGGCAGCATTCACAAACGCTTCATGGACATCAGCTATCCCGCGGTTTCCCTTTCCGGTTTTCCCCCCAGTCTGGGACTGCGCACCCAAGCCATGAAACTGGGGTTTCTTACACCCGAGCTGCCCGGATATTTTCTGCGCCACACCCTTCCCGCCGGCCAGATCATGAACCTGTTTGCCGCGCGTTTCAGTGCCTCCCTTCCTGCACCTGCGCTCTGTCAGGAATTT
>JAWKPW010000122.1:0-14532 GCA_041390465.1 Desulfobacterales bacterium
GAGATACAGCTTTGACAGAGGCTTTGACAAACAATCAGACCAAAGTGCTTCAGATGCTGCTGGAACATGGCGCTGATTTCAAAACTGCGGACAACTGGCACAATCTCCCTCTGGTAAGGGCTGCGGAGATGAACCGCGTCAATGCCCTGAAACTTCTGCTGGAAAAGGAAGACCCGCTTTCCCAGACCTGCGCGGATGCACTGGGAGCTGCGGCAGGAAACGGACGGACAGAAAACATAAAAATCCTTCTGGAAAAAGGGGTTCCACCTGATGCCAAAGGCAGTTCCGGGAAAACCGCGCTGGCCAAAGCCTGTGAATCCGGGCAGACAGAAGCCGTGAAACTGCTTGCGGAAAAGGGAGCGGATATGAATCTGGCAGACAAAAACGGCATTTCCCCGCTCATGGCAGCAGTTTTGCGCGGTAAGACAGAAACAGCCAGATTTCTGCTGAAAAACAGATCGTCCGGGACAGATCTTTCTCAGATATTGAAATCTGTCATACGAACCGGCAATGGAAATATGGCAGAACTTCTGATTGGGGAAGGTGCTGATCCGAATGCCGCAGATGAGGAAACAGGCCGGACGTTTCTCCTTATGGCCTGTGAAACCGGGAATACGGAAATGGTCAGGCTTTTTCTCCAAAAAGGCGCGGATGTGAATGCAGCGGAAAAACGCTCCGGAACCACGCCTCTGATGGTCGCAGCACAAAGGGGAAATGCGGAACTTGTGCGGCTTCTGCTGGAAAAGGGGGCGGATAAAAAGGTCCGGAACCAGTTGGGGTTCACAGCTTCGGACATGGCTGCAAATGAGCAGATCAGAGAAATTCTTGCCAAAGGAACTGTGGAAAAATAGATATACCATTAATCAGAAGAGTTAGTGTTGCAGCCACGAATTACACAAATTACACGAATTATGGTTTTGCAATTCGTGCTGATTCGTGTCATTCGTGGCTGATTTAAATAATATTAAGCTGATTTGTCCCATTTTCAGAGTCCGGGAGTTCCGGAAACTGGATAACCGAAATGTTTTGAGTATCGGCATACAATGCTGTTTAACAGAAAGTTTCCCATCCCTAAAGGGAGGGAGTTCTTATTAATCCGGCAATTTTTAATACCAAAAGCAAACATGAAATATTTTAATAAGTTAAAATAGTTATAATAACTGATTGTTGTGGTGTTTAATTGCCGGTTTAATAATCTGGGGGATTACAGAAATGTCTGTGAAAATAATTGAGAAGAGTCTGAAAAGAGCATTTCTTGAGGACGGAGCATTTGCCCAGGCTCTGTTTGAGTATGAACTTGCGGAACATATAGAAGAATATATGCAATCAAAGCAGGAAGATAATGACAGATATTTCTTTGCTGTCACCGAACATACGAATGATGTGGCTATGCTTTTTATTGATGAAAATGATAATGTGCATTTAAACGAGGATGCACGAATCCTGCTAAAAAAATTATGGAAGGATGCGTATCGGGAGAATATGCAGAGATTGATTCCGGATATGGCAAGAGAACTTGATGCTGGCTATCTTTATGCTGGAGGTGTGAAAATCAGCACTGACTGACTTCTCGATTCCATAGCTATTTTTTGCCATATACCACCTCTGCTGCACCTGACTTAAGCAGGTGCAGCAGAGGGATATGTGGTGAAGTGCAAGAATTAAGAAGCTGTTTTAAAAATATCCGGCGACAGAAAATTTTGGGATTTTGCCAAATTCCAAAGCCTGATTTTGCTGTATTCAAACAGGATATATTTCTTTTTATATGGGGATTTCTCCCTGGAAAAATCAGGGTGGAATATTTTTAAAGCAGCTTCCAAGGCCGGAGGCCGGTTTTTCGCAAAACAGAACCGCAAAAGACCGTCCCCTTCGGGACCTGCCTTTTGCAATCCGGAAAATCCGCAACATCTGATTTTATAAACAGCTTCTTGCCAATCTTTTTACAATCAATGAAAAACGGGGGAAATATATGGAACTGTTTCACGCCCTGCATACCCGCAGGAGCATCCGCAAATATACTGCGCAGCCGGTCTCGGATGCGGATATACAAAAAATTCTTGAAGCCGCGATGATGGCCCCCAGTGCGGGAAATGCCCAGCCCTGGCAGTTCATTGTGGTGCGTGACCGGCAAAAACTGGCTGAAGTCAAAAATGTCAATCCCTTTGCGCAAATGGCAGAAGAGGCTCCTTTGGGAATACTGGTCTGCGGTGATCTGAGGCTGGAAAAATATGAGGGATTCTGGGTGCAGGACTGTGCAGCGGCAATGCAGAACCTTCTTCTGGCAGCTCACGGGCTGGGGCTTGGTGCTGTCTGGACCGGCATTTATCCAAAGGAAGAACGGACACAGGGATTCCGGCGGCTTTTCGGGCTGCCGGAAAAAGTGATTCCCCTGGGGTTCGCGGTCATCGGCCATCCGGATCAGGAAATCCGATCCGAAAGCCGCTACAGGGATGAACGGGTTCATCATGATCGGTGGTGATGCAGGAAAAATACAACAAATGCAGCACATGAATATTCCGAAACCGCCTTCCGGGTACCTGCGGATGATGGAGATGATCCGGGGAATTCTTCTGATTGCGGACACACAGGGGACCATCCTCTGGCTCCGCTCTTTTCTGCACAATATCCCTGAAACTTTTTTCTCTTCTTTTGCCGGGAAAAAGTGGAATGATGTTTTTATTTCCGCGCCGTCTTCCGGCCCGTTGCGTTTTGAAGAGATCATCCGGTTCTCCCCAAAAGAAAAAATATCCTGTGTGAACTGTCTGCCCCTTGGAAAAGAGGAATTCTGCTTTCTGGAATGGCAGTTGCGTTTTGTCAGGGCCAAAGCCGGATATGTTCTTGCTGCGGGACAGAGCATCACAGAGCGCATTCAAAACGAAGAGGAACTGCGCAGGGAACATGCGGCGCTGATCAAGCGGAACAGAGAACTGAGCTGTCTGTACGGCATTGCCCAGATTATGGGAAATCCGGAACTGGATTTCAGCGGAAAACTGCAGATGATTGTCAGGATGCTTCCCCAGGCATTCCGTTTTCCGGAAATGGCCTCCGCCCGCATCCGGCTGGATCAGCGCACTTTCTCCAGCCCCGGACAGGAAAGCGCTCATTCCCCCTGCATTCTTACGGAACGCATCCTGATAAACGGAAAACAGAGGGGGATGATCCGGGCTGCCTATTCACAGGAACCTGCTCCCCTGAGGGCAGGAGAACCTGTTTTTCTGAAAGAGGAACAGAATCTGCTGCGTACCGTTGCAAAGCAGCTCGCACTGATTCTGGAGAAAAAGGAAGGGGATATCCGGAAAGATGAACTGGAAAATCAGTTGCACCATGCGGATCGTCTGGCCAAAGTGGGGCAGTTGAGCGCGGGGCTTGCCCATGAGATCAACAATCCTCTCAACAGCATACTGGGTTTTGCCCAACTGGCCGCAAAAACAGAGGGACTGCCTGAGCAGGTGGCAGAGGATTTGGAAAAAATTGTGAAATCCGCACTTCACGCCAGAGAGATCATCAAAAAACTCATGCTCTTCAGCCGCCAGATGCCCCATCAGGAAAAGAAAATCAGCCTGAGCGCGGTTACGGAAGAGGGGCTGTATTTTATTGAACATATCTGCACCAAAGGCCGTGTAACCGTTATTCGGGAACTGGCAGAAAATCTGCCGGAGATCACAGCAGATCCCTCTCAAATCAACCAGGTGGTGATGAATCTGGTTATGAATGCGGTCCACGCCATGCCCGAAGGCGGCACCCTCACGGTGAAAACCTGCCGGGATGCCGGGCATATCTGCCTCATTGTTCGGGATACCGGCATTGGCATGGACAGAAAAACTCTGCGGCAGATCTTTCTTCCCTTTTTCACCACAAAGGATGTGAATCAGGGAACAGGGATGGGGCTGGCCGTGGTGCACGGCATTGTGGAAGCCCACGGTGCGTCGATCCATGTGGAAAGTCAGGCCGGCAAAGGTTCTGCATTCACCATCCGCTTTCCCCTCCCTCTCTGATCGCCCGATCTCCTTCTGAAAGATCCGAGTGCGTTCTGACTTTACATCCTGTAAAAAAATCTGACATATCTGCCTGTCCCCTCCATTGCCACTTCCCGGAAGATAAAGACAAATTCTTTTTTATTTCAAATAACTGTGCCGTATTCTTCCCTTTCCCGATATTGGCATTTCCTTTGCATGAGTTTCTCGGAAAAGGAGAAAATCTCTGCGCCCGGAGCAGTGTTTTTCAAAAATATTGCAAACGGCCTTCTGCCCGCGGCGGAACCGGCGAAGGATTTCAACAATATCAATCCCTTTGAATGAGAGGAAGGAATTATGGAAAAAATGAAGCTGATGCTGGTGGATGATGAGGAAAGGTTTCTGTCCACCATGTGCAAACTGCTGGAGAAAAAAGGCTATGATGCCATCACTGCCTCCAACGGCAGTGAAGCTCTGGAAAAACTGAGGACACACAATATTCATGTTGTGATTCTGGACGTGAAAATGCCGGAAATGGACGGGAATGAAACGCTTCGGGCCATCAAGCGGCAGTATCCCATGGTGGAGGTGATCATGCTGACCGGACATGCCACTGTGGAATCAGCCATTGACGGTCTGAAATCAGGAGCATCCGATTATCTGATGAAACCCACAGACATAGATGATCTGATCAAAAAAGCGGAAGATGCCTATGGCAGACGTCAGAATCTGGAAGAAAAGATCCGGGTGGCAACAATGCGGAAGATGAGTCAGTCGGCAAGGACGATTCTGGAAGAAAATCCATAAAGCGGGAATTCACATTCAACAGCAAACCGTTCGAGATTATGATATAAGGGAGGAAATATGTCTCATCATGCAAGCACCCTGACAGGCGATCCCATGGAGCAGTCCTGGACTTGGAAAAGCAGACCCGGATACAAACCGGTTCTGCTGCTGATCGCTGCCATTCTGTTCACAGCCGTTGTCATCATGCCGCCCACACAGGGAATGATTGATATTGTCACCAAAATAAATCCGGCGGGATACAAAGTCCCAAGTGACTGCAAAACCATCACGGACGCGGTAAACAAAAAACTGCGGCCCGAGGCATTTGCCGAAGCCAAAGGCAAAACACATGCTGCTGCTCACAGTGAGGAAGGCGGCCACGATGCCCCCAAACCCCTGATGAATGAGATTCAGGTGGCCCGGCTGGCCAAGATTACGGTTGCCATCCTGTTTCTGGCCGCGTTTCTGTGGGGAACAGAGGCTCTGTCCATAGGTGCCACTGACATTATTGTGGGGGTCATGCTTTACCTGTTTGCCATTCTGCCCATGAACGAAATCTCCAAAGCCTATATGACCGATGCCGTGTTTTTCATCTTCGGCATTCTGGTGGTGGCTGTCGGTGTTGCCAAAACCGGTCTGGACAAGCGCATCGGCCTGATCCTGCTCAGCCGAATCAAAAGCACCAAGGGCTTTGCCTTTGTTTTTCTTCCCATGCTGTCCATGTCCGCAGGCTTTCTGTCAGAACACGCTCTGGTGGCTCTGCTGATTCCGGTTCTGCTGGGGGTTTACAAGGTAAGCTGCAAAATGCACGGCGTGAAGAAAGACCCGGCTCTGGCAGTGTTTCTGCTTCTGGGCATCTGTCTTGCGGCCAACCACGGCGGCCCCGGTTCCCCTGCTGCGGGCGGACGCAATGCCATCATGGTGGGCTATCTGGGAGAATACGGCACGCCCATCACTTTCATGCAGTGGATGCAGATCGGCTTTCCCTTTGTTCCCATCATGGCTCTGACCATCGGAGCATATTTTTATCTCCGTCTCAAACCCAAATTTCAGGTTCCGGATATCAACCCCGCTGAAGTGGTCAAAGCCGAAGTTTCCAGAATGCCCAAATTCGGGGGAAGAGAAGCTGCCATGGCCATTATTCTGGTGCTGCTGGTTCTCGCGTGGATCATCATCGGCGAACATGCCGGTCTGGGCGGTCCCACGCTGTATGCGGTCATGGCCATGTTTCTGTGCCGGATTATCCGCTGGGAAGACATTCAGGAAGGCGTGGCTTTTGATGTGGTGGGACTGTATGCCGCAGCCTGCGCAATGGGTGTGGCCCTGAAATTCACAGGCGGAGCCCTGTGGCTCGCCACCGCTTTTGTCAATGCTCTCCCGGATTTTCTGACCAAAGGAGACGGTCTGGTAATCGGTGTCAGTATTCTTACCGGAACCATGACCAATTTCATGAGTGACGGCGCGACCGTGGCTGCGCTGGGCCCCATTGTTCTGCCCATGGCAACACTGGCACAGGTCAGTGTGTGGAAAGTGGGTCTGATCACCTCCTTCTCCTCTTCCTTTGCCAATATCCTGATTGTGGGAACCCCCAACAACGCGATTGTTTTTGCCATGGGCCGTGATCCGGAAACCGGAGAAAGACTCCTGGATGTCATGGATTTTGTGAAACACGGTCTGCCCATCACCATTCTGGCCTGGCTGGTGCTCTGGTTCTGGGCGGTTTTCGGATACTGGCGTTTCATCTCTTTTGGTGCATAATCGGCTTTCTGGCAACAGATTCCCCCCTTGAAAAAGGGGGGAAGACAGAAAATCCGATCCATTCAACCCGAATGCGGGAGCATGAAAATGGAAGACAAGGAACAGGTCTATCACAATCTGCAGAAACGGATACTGGTGCTCACTCTGGTGGTTTCCTTTGCCCCTCTGATCGTTTTGGGTCTTACCATGTACTATCAGTTTGAAAAAGCCGCATGGCAGAGAACTGAGATGCAGGTCAGTTACATGGCCCAGGCCCATGCGGAAGCCGTGGATCTCTTTCTCAAGGAGCGCACAGCCATTCTCAGTGCCATGGCCGACACCCATTCCTTTGAGGAAATGGCTGATGAAGAGCGGCTGCGCACAATTTTTGACATTATGAATCAGCGGGCCGGGGCTTTTGTGGATATTGGCGTGATAGATGATGCAGGGAAACATCGGGCCTATGTGGGTCCCTATGATCTGCGGGACAGAAACTACTATGAGCAGCCCTGGTTCAATGAAGTCATGAGCAAAGGAATTTACCGCAGCGATGTGTTCATGGGCTTCCGGAATCTGCCGCATTTCATCATTGCCGTGCGCAGAACGGAAAACCGCAACTCCTGGATTCTGCGGGCCACCATTGATCCGGATGTGCTGGGAAATATTGTCCGGTCCGCGCAGGTGAGCAGAAGCGGGGAGGCATTCATCATCAACCGGGAAGGGGTTTACCAGACCCAGCCCCGCTTTGAAGGTCCGATCCTGGCCAAAACAGATTTGAACACCAGCATCTTCGGCGGCCGCGTCACTGTCACGGAACGCAAAGACAGCGGCGGAAATTCCTATCTCTGTGCCGGAAGCTGGCTCAATGACAACAAATGGCTGCTGGTTATCAAAAAAGATCCTTCGGAAATGCTCGCGGATCTTTTTGCCGTGAAATTTTTCCAGGTTTCCATCATTTCCATCGGTATCATCGCCATTATCCTGACAACCATTTTCACCACCCGTCTGGCCATCAGCCGTCTGCGCAAGGCGGATGAAAAGACATCGGAGCTCAATGCGCAGCTTGTGCAGGCAGACAAACTTGCTGCCCTGGGCAAACTTGCCGCAGGCGTGGCCCATGAAATCAACAATCCCCTGGCCATTATTCTGCAGCAGAGCGGATGGATGGAGGATCTGCTGGAAGATGAGGATTTCAAAAACAGCTCCAGTTATGAGGAATTCAAAACCGCGATTGCAAAGATTGAGCATCATGTGGATCGGGCGCGCAAGGTGGTTCACAATATGCTCGGTTATGCCAGAAAGATGGAACCCAGGCTCGAGGATGTGGACGTTAATGAAACCCTGAACCAGACCATCACTTTTCTGGAAAATTACTCCCGTACCAATGAGATTGACATCCAGACCGATTTGGAGGATAATCTGCCCATCATTGCCAGTGATCAGGCCAAACTCCAGCAGGTTTTTCTCAATCTCATCTCCAACGCGATTGATGCCATTGGTCATGATGGCACAATCACTGTCAAAAGCTGGCAGGACAGCGGGAAGATTCTTGTCCGTATCGAAGATGACGGCCCGGGAATGAGCGAGGAAAACCAGAAAAAAATCTTTGATCCCTTTTTTACCACCAAAGAGGCAGGCAAGGGCACGGGACTGGGTCTGTGGGTCACCTACAATATCATTGACAAGATGGGAGGCATCATCCACGTAAAAAGTGAAGAAGGCAAAGGCACAATGTTTACCGTGGAAATTCCCATTGTGATACCGGAAAAGAAATAAGTGTTTGTAAGAATGCGGATGCAGGTTCCGCTGCGTTCTGCTCTGCGGCCGGCATCCGTAAACTTTGCACAAGGAGGAAGCATGGACTATTTCAGCATAATGGTTGTTGATGACGAGGTTGACTTTCTGGAAACCGTTGTCAAACGGCTGCAAAAGAGAAATATTGACACCATTGGTGTGACCAGCGGCGAAGACGCGCTGAAAAAAATGAAGGAAAAACTCTTTGATGTGGTCATTCTGGACATCAAGATGCCAGGCGGCATGGACGGCATTCAGACCCTGCGGGAAATGAGAAAGATTCAGCCTCTGGTGGAGGTTATCCTGCTCACGGGCCATGCTTCTGTGGAAACCAGCATTGACGGCATGAAACTGGGCGCGTTTGATTATCTGCTCAAACCTGTGAAACTGGAAGATCTGATGATCAAAATCGGAGAGGCATTCAAAAAAAAGGATGCACATGAACAGAAAATCCGCAATGCCAGAATCAAGGAACTGATCCGTTTTCCCGGCAGAGTCTTTGAAAAGGAAGAAGGAGTGGAAGACTGAAAATGAAAAATATCACTGTCAAAGAAATCATGGTTCCCCTGTCCGGATACGCCACAGTGGATGAGAACGCCACCCTTATGGATGCTGTTCTCTCCCTGGAAAAAGCGCAGCAGGAAGTTGGCAAGAACCCTTACGTGCACCGTGCTGTCCTGGTACTCAACAGCAAAGGAAATGTGGTGGGAAAAATCAGCCAGATGGACGTGCTTCGCGCTTTGGAGCCCAAGTACATGGAAATGCAGGGAAGTCAGAGCATTGCCCATCTGGGCTTTACCAAAAGTTTCATGAAGCAGATGTTTCATGCCTACAATCTGTGGGCCAGTCCCCTGGATGACATCTGCCGCAAAGGCTGCGAGCGCAAAGTCAGGGATTTCATGTACAAACCCGGAGAGGGGGAGTATGTGGAGGAAGACACAAGCATGGACGAGGCCATTCATCAACTGGTCATGGGACATCATCAGTCTCTGCTGGTGACAAAAGGGGAAACTGCCGTGGGCATTCTCCGTCTGACAGATGTGTTTTCCGCTGTGGTGGAGAAAATGAAAACCTGCGCCATCAGTGCGTGTGCATCCTGAAGGAGGAACAATGGAGTATTTCAGCATTCTGGTGGTTGACGACGAGCCCGATTTTCTGGAAACAGTGGTCAAGCGCCTGCAGAAAAGGAATATTGACACCGCAGGCGTGGCCAGCGGCGAAGAAGCCCTGAAAAAAATGAAGGAAAAAAAGTTTGACGTGGTGCTTCTCGACATCAAAATGCCCGGAGGCATGGACGGCATTCAGACCCTGAGGGAAATCAAAAAAACACATCCTCTGGCCGAGGTTATTCTGCTCACCGGCCACGGTTCGGTGGAAACCAGCATTGAAGGCATGAAACTGGGCGCGTTTGACTATCTGCTCAAACCGGTGAAACTGGAAGATCTGCTGGTGAAAATCGGTGAGGCATTTGAAAAAAAGGATACGCATGAGCAGAAGATCCGCAAAGCCAAAATCAAGGAACTGGTACGCTTCCCCGGCCGGGTGTTTCAGCAGGAAAGGGGAGAATCGGAACCGGACTGATCCCCGGATCAGAGCATGCCCCATTTCCTTTCGTTCTTTTGTCCTTCCCACTGGCGGCAGATGACTGTTCTGCCGCCGTTTCCCTTTTTCTGCACTGTTCCCGCCCTGCAAAAAAACGGAATCTGCCGAATTGCGCGTCCGATTTTTTCACACAATTTCCTTTTGCCGGATATGTTCGTTTGTGATAGTATGACACAGGCTGCCAGTTGCAGGAAACGCTGATGGTTCTCAGCATCAGGACTTTCAGTCCCAGACAGGTCAAAAATCCGCAGTCTGTCATACTGATTCTCCGTTGAAACCATAATTTGCGGAAGGCAGTGCCGATTCACCGCCGATTTTATCCGGTGCTTTCAGTTTATTGTGACTGCTGTGCCATCTTCGTGTCCTTTGCGGTCAAAAAAAGACTTGGTTTCAAAGGCGAATCGGTATTATTCCAAAAATATTTCAGGAAAATGCCTGTCTTTGCAACTGGCTGCCTGCGTCAGTGCAATTTTTTGGTGGCAGGTCAAATCTGCTGATATTTTTTTGCAGCGCGGGTTTGAAACCCTCCTCTTTTTCAGCCGGTTTGGCCCGTCACCAAATTTTTTTGAAAATCAAATCCGGAGCCTGCGGCATGACATTTTCACAATCCCGCTTTGTGGGTGAGTATTACGGAAGATTCAAGGTCTTCCATGAACTCATGCAAATCAAAATCAGAGAAATTCTGCTGGTTTCCAGCCACTATGATGCCTTTATTCTGGAAGAGGACGGGAGCCTGGCCTCCCGGCTTATCAATGAATACAGAGGTCTGAATCTGAGTCTTCCGCCCCGTGTCACACGGGTTGCATCCGGGTGTGAAGCCTTGGATCTTTTGAAAAAAAAGAAATTCGAAATGGTCATCACCATGCCCCGTCTGGAGGATATGGATGCCGGTTCCCTGGGAATGGAAATAAAAAAAATTCATCCCGGCCTTCCCGTGATTCTGCTTTCCCACAGTATGCGGAGCCTTATGCAGGCTTCGGCAAACAGAACGCAGGAAGGCATTGACAGAACCTATGTCTGGACAGGCAATTCCGATCTTCTTCTGGCACTGGTGAAAAACACCGAGGATGCCCTGAATGCAGCTCAGGATACCCGCAGAGCCGGCGTCCGGGTTCTGCTTCTTATTGAGGATTCCCCTGCATACCGTTCCTGTTTTCTTCCCCTGATTTACAGGGAAATCGTCAGGCAGACCCAGTCTGTGCTGGAGACCGGTCTCAATGAGGAGCATCGTCTGCTGCTCATGCGCGCAAGACCCAAAATCCTGCAGGCCGAAAATTATGAACAGGCTATGGAACTGTATCGGAAATATCATGATTTTCTCTTCGGCATTATTTCCGATGCCCGCTTTCCCCGCGCGGGAAAGGAGGACAATCTGGCCGGACTTGATTTTCTTTCCATGGTACGCGGGGAGATTCCGGATCTTCCCCTTCTCATGCTCAGTTCTGAACCGGGAAATCGGGAAAAAGCCCAAAAAATACCGGCTGTGTTTCTGGACAAAAATTCTCAGAATCTGATGGAAGAACTGCGGGAATGCTTTCTGACCTATCTGGGATTCGGGGATTTTGTTTTTCGCATGCCGGACGGAAGGGAAATCGGGCGCGCCGGCAATCTGCGGATTCTGGCAGAAAAACTGCCGGAAATTCCGGATGAGTCCATCCGTTACCATGCAGACCGCAACCATTTCTCCAACTGGATTATGAGCCGCTCCGAAATTGCTCTGGCCTCGCGCTTTCGCAAAGTGAAAACCGAAGATTTCACAGATATGGAGGAATTGCGCCAGTATATCATTTCCAATATTCGGGAACTGCGGATCTGGCAGCAGAAAGGGGTTGTTGCCCAGTTCCGGCCCGACAATTTTGATCCGAATATCACGGATTTTGTCAAAATCGGCAAAGGTTCCCTGGGAGGCAAGGCCAGAAGTCTGGCATTTATGTCGGTAATACTTCAGGATTATCCGGAACTTCAGGAAAAATATCCGGATATCAGCATCTCCATTCCCAAAACTCTGGTCATCAGCACCGAGGGATTTGAGGATTTCATCTGGAAAAACGGACTGGCCCACCTGGCTGAAAAATCCATCCCGGATGTAATTATCAACAAAATTTTTCTCCAGGCCCGGATGCCGGACTGGCTGAGCAGGCATCTGGAAATTTTTCTCCAGCCCACTTCCTGTCCCCTTTCTGTCCGTTCTTCCAGCCGCATGGAAGACGCATATTTTCAGCCCTATGCCGGTGTGTACGAAACCTGCATGATCCCCAACAACCACCCGGATATTTCCCAGCGGCTCAGGCAGTTGATCCATGCCATCAAGCTGGTCTATGCCTCCACCTATTATGAGGGACCCAAGGCATTTTCCCGCAACACAGGCAATCGGCACCGGGAGGAATCCATGGCGGTCATTGTTCAGCACATGACCGGATCTGTCTGGGGGGATTATTTTTATCCTTCTCTCTCAGGCGTGGCCCAGTCCCATAACTTTTACCCTTTTTCCCATATAAAGCCGGAACACGGCATAGCCCATATTGCGCTGGGACTGGGCAAGATTGTGGTGGAAGGCGGCCGGGCGCTCCGCTTCTGCCCCAAATATCCCCACATTCTGCCCCAGTTTTCAACTGTGGATGACATGCTGAAAAATTCACAGCACTGTTTTTATGCACTGAGAATGCGCAACTGTCCGGATACAGTCAGATTTCGGAATTCCAATCTGGAAAAGCGGGCTGTTGGGGACGCAGAGAATGAACTTCCGGTGAAAATGCTGGCCAGCACCTATGTGCCTGAAGAACATCGGATACGGGATTCCGGATACCTGCAGGGCCCCAAAGTCATGACCTTTGCTCCGGTGCTGAAACATGGCATATTTCCTCTGCCGGACCTGATCTCTGATCTGCTGGAACTGGGCAGAAAGGCAATGGGATGTCCTGTGGAAATCGAGTTCTCCGTGAATCTGAGTCCGGATCGAAAGCACAAAAGTCAATTCTTTTTTCTGCAGATGCGCCCCATGGTGGCTGACCAGAACCGTCTGGAGGTCATCATCAGCGAAGCAGAGTTTCAGCAGGCTCTGTGCCGATCCACCCAGTCGCTGGGAAATGGAAAAAGCCTTGAAATTGCAGATATTGTATATGTAAAACCTGAAACCTTCAAACCCGGGTTCACACAGCCGGTTGCAGAGGAAATCGGTGGGGTCAATGCCATTCTGTCGGCAGAAAAACGGCCCTGGCTGCTCATCGGGCCGGGACGATGGGGAAGCTCTGATCCCTGGCTGGGAATTCCCGTGCAGTGGCGCCATATTTCCGGTGTAAAGGCCATTGTGGAACTGCGAAATGATCTGCTCAAAGCTGATCCCTCACAGGGCTCCCATTTTTTTCAGAATATCACTTCGCTGGGAATTTTTTACATTACCGTGACCGAAGACGGGGGAGAGGATTTTCTGGACAGAAACTGGCTGGAATCGCTTCCCCAGATGCGGGAAAGCGAATATCTGCGCCATTTCCGCACAGATGCCCCCCTTCTTCTCAAGGCGGACGGACATTCCGCCAAGTGTGTGATTCTGAAAGGGGAATAAAAAAAGCAGGCTGCATCTTTGCGTGCAGACTGCTTTCAGATTTTCTGAATTTGCGCAAATCCTACTGCTGTTCCTGATCTTCCCCCACATCATGGGAAAGTTCTTCCGGCTGGGCCTCGTATTCTGTCAGTTCCTCCGGAGCATTTTCCTCTGTCGCACTTTCCTCTGTCACCGTTTCATCGATCCCGGTTTCCTCTGTCACCATTTCATCGCTGAGCGCTTCCTCTGAAATTGTCTCTTCACCCACCTCTTCTGCGGAAGTCTCCTCGGCCATGATTTCCCCGGTCTGAACCTGTTCCGAATCCTCTGCGGCAACTGCAAAAGCCATGCCTGACCATCCTGCTGCCATAAAATTCAGAAGGACAAAAAAAATCAAAAATTTCTGTTTCATACCCCTTATCTCCTTTTGTGATTTGCCAACATAACCGGAAATAAAATGATCCGCTTCTGCATATCCATCTCCTGACATCCTGAAAACTTGTTTCAGAAATTATAGTGCAGACAGATGAAAAATGCAACAGCAGATATTTTCTGAAAAAAGCACGTTCTGTTTTTTCCTGCCGTCTGCCCGGACAGGGAAAAATGAAAATCCGGCACAGGACCTGCCGCATTCTCACTCAGGTTCACAGATGATTTCCCCCAAATTGAAGATGATCTGATCATTTTCAGGAACCGTCATATGAAAACGGCAGGATTTTTCATTGAGAAAAACTCGGCAGTACATGACCAACTTAGTTTTTAGTTAGGATGAAACAGGGAATGAAAAACCGGATTTTTTGGAAAAATCCGGTTTTTGATCTCATAAAATTCATCGTGGTCATGCAGCAGTGGGACTTTTCATGCTGATAATCCCGGTAATGCCGAATTATAATGCTCAATAAAACTTCGGATGCGGATTCTGTGAAGATTTCTTTCACATCTCTTTGCTGCAATCATTTTTTTGCTCCTCCGGTAATGACATATTGACAAGAAACCGGGAGCAGTACAGCATAATTCTGTCAGCATGAAAAGTCCCACTACCCAAATTTCGGCACAGAATAATACCAATTCGCCATTGATCTGAAACATAAGTTTTTCAGAAAAACCGGATTTTTCCGA
>JAWKPW010000123.1:0-14008 GCA_041390465.1 Desulfobacterales bacterium
ACGGTTTTCTCAAGGGCAAAGGTTTCCTCCCGTGAGAGCTTCGCTTCTTTCTTTCTCCCGGTTCCTGCTTCAAAATCATCAGGCTCTGCTGCCGGTCTTCCCCATTTGCTGACATACATGGCATGAAACACCACACTGAACATCATATCCAGCAGATCATAAGCGGAGAGAGAGGGTTTTTCTTCGTCCAGCATACTGAGGAAAAGAGACTTCCGTTCGGATTCAGCCCGGATCTGCTCCAGTCCCCTGAGCCAGCGGATGACCTGCTCCCGGACAGAAGGGGATACTTTCGGAACCTGAATGCCCTGTTCCCAGTTTGCGCAGCATCTGCGGATGGCAGCCAGGGAAGCCTTTGCCATATCCGAGCGGATTTTGGGGCTTCGGAAGAATTTCTGGGACTGGATATGCTTTTGCACCTGTTTTTCCATATCGATTTGCACTTCGGAAATTTCCTGCCGGAGCATCCCGCACACATCTTTGGAAATCGCGGGACGCACGGATTTCAGAATCTCTGCATTGGCCTCGAGTTTTTCCATGAATTCGGAGTAAGCCCGGCTCCAGAAAACGCGGTTGAAACCGGTGAAGGCGTCTCCGGCACGCATTTTTTTCATGCGCAGGGATTTTTTCATCAGCCGGATGAATTCCGGCAGGAGTTTGCTGGTTTTCCGGGCAAGGTGATCGCCTGTGATGACAATATACATCATGCTGATGACAGCCTGCCAGTCCTGCAGATGGAAAATCCGGGGAAGACTGCTGTAAGTGTCTTTCAGCAACTCATTTTTGAAGATATGCGAAGGTGTGGCATAGGAGGGGGTTCCGGCCAGCATGGGCTGGCGGATGCTTCCTTTTGCGCTGTAGTTCACAGATGTCTCAAAATCAATCAGACCGATGGAATATTCTGAGGGATTGGCCAGCAGAAGGGGAAATTTTGAAGAATCTCCCGCGATGAAAAGATTGTCCGGTTTCAGATCCCGGATGGCAATTCCCTTCCTGCGAAGGCGGGCCAGCATATCCAGCAGATTGGAGATGATGCCGGATATCTGGGCTTTGTTCTGCTGAAAATTCCGCTGCTTCAGACGGTTTTTCACCATCTGCCGAAAATATGCTGCCGCAGGATTGGATGCAGTGACAGTTTCCAGCAGACTGTTCATATCCTGAACAAATGCCTGACTCATCCTCGGTTCCGCAGGCTCTGCATCTCTTTCAGCCAGATAGGTGAGAAACCACTGTCTTTTTTTATACGCGGGAAAAATACAGCGCAGATCATGTTTTTTCTGCAACTGACCGAGCCTGTCTTCAAATGTGAAATACATTTCATGAAGGGGATAATACAGGGAAGCGTATCTTTTCCCATAAATATTGTCAAAAATATCCGGATTCTGTAAAATTTCTGTCTGGCCGCGCAACTCGTCCCGGATTCCCCGGCTGTCATTGTGCAGACCCTCCACAACCTGGCCCAGAAAAGTGTATCTGGCCAGATTCATAAAAAAAACAAAGGTGTTTCCTATCCGGAGATAATCCTGCAGACGGGAATGGATTCTGAGTTTCTGGATACATTTTTCCTCAAAGTCCGGATAAGCCGCGTCTGCGGAAAAAGGGGGAATCTTTCTGAGAATTGCGGAAAGACTGGGCACAATGCACTCAATGTCCGGCATGATGGCCTCGGCAATCTCCCGTTCCATGCGGATGCTGTCCACATACTGACTGAAATCCGTGACAGGAACAGGAGGAATTTTCACCACCAGCAGATCATCATAAATCACCTTGCAGCATGTGCTTTTGCTGCCGCTCTCCTCTCCCAGGGGGCCCAGACTGATGCGCCTGCTCTTCTGTTTCCCATTTTTGGTGACCTGCAGCTCATAAATCAGATCGGTTCTGGGGTTGTCCTCACTCAGCAGTGTAAACTGTCCCGGGGCCCTGGGCGCATCCAACTGCAGTTTGTACACGCTGAGGAAAAAGTGCAGAATATCTGTTATGCCGGTTTTTGTCATATGCTTTGCAGCAGCCTTTCCGCAGCCTGAAATGACAGCAGGGCTTTACCCGTAACTGCCGCTATCGTTTTTTAAGAAAAAGATTGTCCGCCGTAAACCTGAGGGTTTTGGAAACCCTCAGGGTTTTTCAGACAAACATTTTCTGAGAGTCTGTCGTTGGGGGGAACAGAGGAAAAATTCCCTCTCCCCTACGGTTTCCCGCACCATCCGGGCCTGTTTCAGAAAACCATCCCCGTGTCCCGTCATCCGGAGATCCGTGAAAAATACAGCAGTTCCAACGATCTGATTTCACAGAAACTGGCTGAGTTCCGGTTTGTCCTTCTGGGTATGGTTGACATTGATCAACTGCGGACTTTCTCCGCTGTTGTCAAGGTGTGCGATAATGCACCAGCTCCCGGGTGCGCTTTCCGTAAGCGGCACTTCAATTTCCTGACTGCCGCCCCGGACAGTCACCAGACCGTTGTAAGTGGCAAAATTGGCATTGGGTTTGTTGAAGATATTGGCTGCGATCAGGGCATGCTCAATCTCATCCAGTTTTGTGAAATATATATTTTCCCGATTGTCTCCGCCCCGATCCCCCACGCCCGCGTCTTTGTCCAGATAAATCCAGGGAGAAGAGGTTTTGCTGCCCCGGTTCATGAAACTGACCTGACCTGTGCCGCCTGTGCCGGCGCCGGAAAATATTTTCCCCAGAAAGCCCTTTTTGGCCGGCGCTTCACCGGCTGCTCCCTTCAGGCGGTAAAAGCAGTGCAGATCCAAATCCACTGCGGTCTTCCAGGTGAGCATGGCATGAAAGCCCTTGCAGGACAGATTTGCCTTCTGCCCTTTCTGTTTCAGAATCACTTTGGAGGACAGTTTCAGGGCAGATGCTCCCGGCACTGCGGCCTGAAAATCATCGAAACGCATCACCTCGCTGTTGTTGACCAGACTTGCGCCCATGAAATCTGTCCTGATCCGGCACAGCACCGCCACTGATCCGGACTGAGGGGAATCCAGCGCGACCGTGTGGGTTTCGCCTTTGTCGGTAATGACTTCCACACGTGCATCATAATCAGCAAAGACCCGTGCTCTTCCGGACGAGGCATCTGTAAAATTCACTGCCACAATCCGGATTTCCTCCATCTCGCCCAGAGAACCTATGCGAAGTTCCTCCCTGTTGCTGCCTGCCTTTGCACCAACTCCGGCATCACCCGAAAGTTCCATAAAGGGAAAGCGGTTGAGGCTGCCCAAAGAACCGCCCGCGTAATTTGCCGAATATACACCGCCAATCCGTCCGTCTTTTGCTTTGTAAAAGGCCATCAGATCCAGATCCACCGGCGCAGTCCAGATCAGGGAAACCTGCATCTGGGAAAAACTGCCGATCACCGCGTTTGCACCTTTTCTTTTCAGTTCCATCATGCTCTCCTTTTTTCATGGGCCGAGGCTGAAAAGGGAAAAAGGGACAGGATGGAAAAACATTCTTTTTCCCCGGCCTGTCCCTCTGAAACCTGCCCTTATCCGTTGATAATATCGATCAACTGCTGCAGGGTTTTCAGCCCCTTCAGGGTTCCGGCCTTGCTGCTGTTGATGAGTTGGGCTCCGACGGGACTGGAATTGTCAATGGTGGCAATCAGGGCAACATTTCCCATATCTCCGGTATCCAGGGTGACATTGTGGGTGGTTCCCTTGTCATCCATCACGGAAAGGGTGACATCGCTTCCCTTGAAACGGGCAGGGGATCCGTCTTGAACCTTGCCGTAATCCCAGCAGAGAATCCAGACATATTTCATATCATCCAGTTTGGTGATGCGCATGGTTTCCTCATTTTCACCGCCTTTGTCGCCCACACCTTCATCACCGCTGAGCTGCATAAAGGGGAAGGCGTTCAGATCCCCCAGCTCTCCGAAATAGACAAGTCCCTGTTTTCCCTGTTTGTCTTCATAGGCCGCTGCCAAATCGAAATCCGCAGCAGTCGTCCATTTCATGGACACCATCAGTTGCTTGAAACCGCCGACATTTGCCGCTGAGCCTTTCTGTTTAAGCTCCATTTCTTACCTCCTTGTAAGATTTTCAGGGTGTTGACGATACAACATGCTGTTCTCAATTGCCGGGCAACGCTGTTTAGTCTTTATCATATATCGTTGCCGGGATTCAACAGTCAAACAAAAAAATCAGACATAAACAGATGCACCCTGCCAACTGTGCTTGCAATTCTTTATAAAAAATAATAGAAAGCATTGTCCGGTGCAATAAGAATTTTCTGATATTTTTTTCAGAGGCGGTGTTATGGATTTTTCTTTTCCCTGGTATGTGCTGCCAGCGGCTTTTTTTTGGGATCTCCTCATCGGAGATCCCCAGTTTTCCCATCATCCGGTGCGGTATATGGGAAAAGCCATTGAATTTGCGGAACCCCGGTTCCGGCAGCTTCCCTTCGGGCTGAGAATTTCCGGGGCACTGTTTGCCCTGTTCCTTGTTTCCGGAACATGGGCCGCAGCGGTTTTTCTTTTGGCCCTGTGCGGAGGGATTCATCCTTTTGTCAAAACTCTTGCCCAGATTCTGCTGGTGTATTTCTGCATTTCCTGCCGGGGGCTGGAATCCGCAGCAAAGGATGTGCATGCCATGCTCAGGCATGGCAATCTTCCAAAGGCAAAGGAAAAACTTGCCATGATTGTGGGCAGGGATGTGCGGAATCTTTCAGAAACCGGAATTGCCAGGGCAGCGGTGGAAACCGTGGCAGAAAATCTGGTGGACGGGGTTCTTTCCCCCCTGTTTTTTCTGCTGATTGGCGGCGTGCCCCTGATGGTGACTTACAAAATGGTCAACACCCTGGATTCCATGGTGGGATACAAAAATGAAATGTATAAGGATTTCGGCATGGTTTCTGCCCGCATGGATGATGCGGCCAATTACCTTCCTGCCCGCATTTCCGTTTTTGTTATTGCTTTGGCGGCATTTGTCCTGAACCGCAGGGGCAAAAGGGCTTTTGAAACCGGACGCGGGGAGGGCAGAAATCATTCCAGCCCCAATTCCGGCTTTTCCGAAGCCGCGTTTGCCGGTGCGCTGGGGGTGAAACTCGGAGGGCCAAATGTCTATCACGGCAAAACCGTGATCAAACCCTTTATCGGAAAGGCTTTCGGGGAGGTTCATGCAGGCCATATTCCAAAGGCGTGTGATCTGATGGTACTCAGTGCCTTCCTGTTCTGCATGGCAGTTTGGCTCGCGGAACTGATCTGAATCACAGGGGATTTTTATACAAAAAAGTAATATTTTGGGGAAATTTATTACATTTTTGTTATTCAAATTTTATTTTTTCCGTGCGGCATGTTTAAAATATATCTTTTGGTTTCAGATGGTTTTAAAAAAATTGCCGCATTGGCACGGTGCTTGCTTACATTGATATTCAAGTTCCAAACGGATTCCGAAAATCAGATTTTCAGCCCTCCGGGCATTTTTTTCAGATTTAATGGTGAGAAAGGCAGCGCATTTTGGCAGAACCGGCAAAAAAAACATTTGAAAGTCCCATGAAAAACCTCTGTCTGAAGCGGAAACAGATGACAGCAGATTTTCTGGCCGGAAATGTTCCGGATTTTATCCGGCAGCACACCCGGCTGCTGGATGAATATTTTCATGAATGTTACGGGCAGAGCACAGCCGGTCTGCAGATGGCCTTTGACAGAAAACCGTATGCACTGGTGGCTCTGGGCGGTTACGGACGCCAGGAGCAGTGTCTTCATTCGGATGTGGACATTCTGATACTGTTTGAGGGACAGGTTCCCGCGGAAGCAGAAAAACTGGTGCAGGAAATCGTTTATCCCCTGTGGGACCTTGGCATGGAAGTGGGACATGCCACCCGATCTGCGGAAAACTGCATTTCCCTTGCCATGGAAAATATAGAAGTGCTTACCGCGCTGCTGGATGCCCGCTTCATCTGCGGCATGTCAATGCTCTATTCCGATCTCATGGACAGACTCAGAGAAAAGATTCGGGAAGACCGTTCCGATACCGTCATTGAGAAACTGATCAGCCGGAACCGGGAACGCCACGAACGCTTCGGGGATTCTTCCTTTCTCCTGGAGCCCAATCTCAAGGAAGGCCGGGGCGGACTGCGGGATTACCATACCCTGCTGTGGATTGCGCGCATCAAAAATGATTTGAGACAGCCCCGGGATCTGGAATATTTCGGATGCTTCTCCCATAATGAATACCGGAGTCTGACCGAGGCTCTTTCCTTTATCTGGGAAGTGCGAAACCGCCTTCACCGGCTGAGCGGAAAAAAATGTGACCAGTTGCATTTCCGTCATCAGGAAAAACTGGCACAGGAGATGAATTTCCGGAAAAAAAAGGGACAGCAGCCGGTGGAACGCTTCCTGGGCGAACTGCACCGCCATATGGATTTTCTCAAGGAGCAGGAGCGGATACGGGTATATGAACTGGAAAACGAGGCTGTGCGGCGGGGCAGGCGCAGAAAAAGCGAAAGCACGCGGGTGCAGGGCATAGAAAACCGGAACGGAATGCTGACCTTTGTCTCTTCAAAAAAAGTGCATGAATGTCCGCAACTGCTGATGCAGATATTTGAAGAGAGCGCCCGTCTGAAACTTCCCCTGGCTGCTGAGGCCATCCGTGTGACAAAGGACTTTCTGCACCGGGTGGATGAGACATTCAGAAGATCCGCATTTGCCCGGCAGAGTTTTGAAAAAATACTGCTGACTCCGGTTCCCCGCTTCAATGTGCTGGAAGCCATGCTGACCAGCGGATTTCTGGTGAAATACATTCCCCGGTTTGATGAAATCTCCAACCGGATTCAGTATGATGAATATCATCTTTATCCTGTGGATCGGCATCTGCTGCGCACGGTGCGGACTGTCAAACAGTTCTGCACAGACGGGGATCCCTGCAAAAAGGATACCTGCTGCGGTCTTTACAGGGAACTTGCTGATCCCAGACTGCTTTTGTGGGCGGCCCTGCTCCATGACATCGGCAAGGGCACGCCCGGCGGAAACCATTCGGAAAAAGGTGCGGCAATGGCTGCGGATATTCTCAGGGAAAAGGGATATGAAGACAGGGAGATTGAAACCGTATGCTTTTTAATCCGGGAACACCTTTTCCTGATCAATACTGCCACCCGGCGGGATTTGCAGGATGAGGAGACAGCCATTTTCTGCGCACGGAGAATTCAGGAGGCAGAACGCCTGAAAATGCTCTATCTGCTGACCGTTGCAGATTCCGCAGCCACAGGCCCAAAGGCATGGAATGACTGGACAGCCAGTCTGCTGGAACATCTTTTTCTCAATGTTCTCAACATTCTGGAAAAAGGAGAACTGGCAAGCGGCGCGGCCATGGAAGTCATGGAAAAGAAGAAAAGCGATGTGCTCAATGCTGCCGCAGATGAAAAGGAACAGGAATACATGGAAACGGTTTTCCGTGTCATGTCCCCGCGCTATCTGCTTGCCACAGCAGCACCGGACATGGAAGAGCATATCCGGCTTTTCCGCAGGCTTGGAAACGCCAATTTTGTATGGAAGATCAGCGCAGTGCCCGGATCGGAAACCCGGACTGTCACCGTATGCGCCAAAGACTGTCCCGGACTTTTTTCCAAAATTGCCGGAACCTTCACCCTTAACGGCATCAATATCCTGTCCGCGCAGATTTACACCTGGCGGAACAATATCGCGCTGGATGTTTTTGAGGTCATGCCGCCAAAGGATGAATTTTTTGAGCAGCAGAAATGGGAACATGCGGAAACCGATCTGGAATCCGCTTTGCTGGGACAGCTTGATCTGGAATCCGCGCTTGCAGAGCGTCTGGCCGTGTACGGTTTTTCCGGCCCCAGGACCTGGCAGAAACCTGATGAAATCGCGGTGGACAACAGCAGTTCCGCTTTTTTCACCATTATAGAGGTCTATACCTATGATTTTCCGGGACTGCTGTTTTGCATCACGGATGCTCTGTTCAAGTGCAGACTGGATATATGGGTGGCAAAGATTGCCACCAAGATTGATCAGGTGGTGGATGTGTTTTATGTGCGGGATTTTGACGGTCAGAAGGCTGATTCCCCTGAGCAGGTTGCGGCTGTCCGATCCGCCATAGAAAAAGTCCTGCCTGCCCGCTGTCTCCCGAACACGGAGATCTGAACACCGGCAACTGAACACTGATAACCGGCAACTGACAACTGATATAAAATCAAAAATCAAACAAGGAGGATTTTTACCATGACAATGACACCCGAACAGGTTATTGCATTTGCAAAAGAAAACAAGGTAAAGGCTGTGGATATCCGTTTTATGGACTTTCCCGGCATCTGGCAGCATTTCACCATTCCCCTCAGCGAACTGAATGAATCCGGCTTTGATGAGGGCTTCGGATTTGACGGTTCCAGTATCCGGGGCTGGCAGCCCATCAATGCCAGTGACATGATGGTCATACCGGATCCTTCCACTGCCAAGATTGATCCCTTTTTTGCGGACAAAACGCTGGTTCTGATCGGAAACATCGCGGATCCCATCACGCGGGAAGCCTACAGCCGTGATCCCCGCAATATTGCCATGAAAGCGGAAGCCTATCTGAAAAGCACCGGCATTGGCGACACCGCCTATTTCGGACCTGAGGCGGAATTTTTCATTTTTGACAATGTGCAGTATCATTCCGGCAGAAACAGTGCGTTCTATGAACTGGATTCTGTGGAAGCCGTCTGGAACACCGGCCGGGAGGAAATGCCCAATCAGGGATACAAAGTCCGGCACAAGGAAGGATATGTCCCGGTTCCGCCTGCGGACAAATTTCAGGATCTGCGCAGCGAAATGATGCTGGTTCTGGAAGAAATGGGAATTGCTGTGGAACGTCAGCATCATGAGGTGGCCACAGCAGGTCAGGCAGAGATTGACATGCGCTTCAAACCCCTGGTGGAAATGGGGGATCAGTTGGTATGGTTCAAATACATCCTGAAGAATGTGGCTTACCGAAAGGGGCATACTGTGGACGCCACGCCGTTTTGAGACAACGCAGTGCATGCATCTGCGAGTATCTGGAGAGGCGCCCTGATGCCGCGGTGCGACAATCATGCGGCATTTCCCACGCACAGGCCAATAGCGGCATTTCCTCGAAAACACTGCAGGCCATCTGTGCCGCATTTCATCCCACACCAATTTCACAAACGCCTGGTTCCTGATTTGAGGCTCCTGTGAATCCTGGCCCACTTCGCAGAAACCGGCAGCACATCCGGATTTCCAGGCGGCTTCGGCAACTTCCAAAGCCAAACGCATTAATTCCAGGAATCCTCGATCCCGTCCGTGGCAACGGTTAGTGGACGGTCTTCTGGCAATGCCGAAATACGTTGGCTTACATTGAGAAAATAAAACTGATCAGGCGATCCGCTGGGCAAAGACATTTATTCTTCCGCTGCCGAGGAACTCGCGAAACTCCGCACTGATCCCTGATGAAGCCCGCCGCAGCTTTGCGGTGGATGACAGTGAATTTGCTGAAGAGATGTATCACCGTGACGATCTGAAAGGGGAGGAATCAGCAAAATTAGAACCGAGGGCTGACCCGTGCAATGCATCCAATCTGGCGAGTTTTTCCCTTTACTATGATATTTAACGGATGATGCTATGCACTCTCGTCATGCTGGCGAAAGCCTGTATGTGGAACAGGCTGAAATCACATGATTTCAGCCCGGAGGAAATACTGAGAGAACGGCATTCTGCTTTCTTGAAAGTGCTGTGAAATATGCCCTCCTCCTCTGTCCGCCATGCTCCGTGGGCGGGATTGCGGAAACCGAGCCGTTGAAATTTCGGATTTCAACAGTCGGTGTTTTTTCATGCCCGGAATTCCTTTTTCCCCAGATAAATACCGATTCGCCATTGAAACCATGCTCGTCTGATTCCGGAGTGCCGAAATGAAGTGAAACAGAATTTTGGCCGGATTTCCGGATCATTTCAGTGGTTCCCGGCTTTCAGTTCGGGACTCTTCCACCGAAAGCCGAACTGAATTTGCAGAAATGACAGAATCTGTTGCAGAACACGGTTTGCAAATCCCCATAAAAATTTTCCTTGACTTTTTGCTCATGTATGGTTATTCAACAAGGCTTTTTCTGAAATATTCTCAAACCAAAACACAGGGGAAATAAGGAGCGTAAAGATCATCATCAGCGATATTCTGAAAAACGGCATGACAGAGTGACAGCATTGGAAATGCTGCGCCGGGACGGGTGGGGTTGGAAACCGCTCTGAGAATCCCTGAACATTGCGGGGGCAGATTCCCAATGATTTTGCCTCAGTCACTTCATCCGTATCCGGTGAGTTAAACGGAGTTCAGGAAGAAGTTCTCTTTAAACCTCGCTTTCCAATCTTGATCCGCCGGTTCAGACGGGAGACCGTGAATATCGGTGTGGCCGGAGCAGCCTGCCAGGGCAAAAGCACGCTGTTACAGCGTATTTCCGGTCTGAAAGATACAGAAATCCCCACATCTGATGAACTTCCTGCACCGGAGCCAAAAGCCGCATTTTTCATTCCGAAGGCGATCCCCAGGCCAAGATTGAGTTTTATACGGAAAACGAATTTCTCAAAGAAATCATTCACACCTATTTTGATAAGCTGCATCTGCCCAAACCTTCTTCGCTTGACAGTTTCTCCAAACCGCTTCCTCCGCCCAGTGACAAAGACAGCGCGGACAGAAATCTGTACAACGCGATGTATGATCGCCTGAAAAAGATTCACACTGCGTTTCCCTCTTTCCGGGAATATCTGTCAAAACCTGCGGAAGTGGCGGAACTGAAAGATATTCCGGAATATGTGACACAAAGTGATGGCAGAACCAAATATCTTGCGGTCAAAACCGCCAATATTTATACCAAATTTCCCCAGCAGGATGTCAGCGGTCTGTGTCTGGTGGATCTGCCCGGACTGGAAGCCGCGCAGGGACATGAAAAAAAACTGGCGGATTCTCTGGAGCATGAAGTGGATGCTGTGATTCTGGTGAAAAAACCCAGCCCCGAAGGAACCCAGTATGATTCGGATGATTACAGGGTGATTGATCTCATTGATCATGCTGTCCGGGAAGTGGAACTCGCGGACTGGCTGTTCCTTGTTCTGAATCTGCTGGATAACGGTTCCAATGAAAAACAGGTGCAACTGCTCAAAAATGATCCGCCCAAAACATTGAGCCGATTCAATATTCTGATAGGAAACTGCAAAAATCCGGAACAGGTCGAAAAGCAGGTTTTCTCTCCGGTTCTGACCCATCTGGAGCAGAATCTGAAAAAAATTGACAGCAAATTTGTCAAAGCTCTGTCTGAAAAAATGAAAGGCATTTCAGACAGAATCAGCAAAACGGTGGAGGATTCCAAAGAAGAACTGAAGCCTCAGCAGGAAGACCGGAAAATCCAGAGAGAATATGTTCGGCTGGTTCATAATTTCATTGAAAATATGAAAGGCAAAATGTCAAAACTCAAAAACAGGACATTTAACTCGCTTCCGGAGATGAACAGCGAGTTCAAAACCAGAATAGAGAATATCTGCAAACTTGCAGAAGACAATTCTGTGATTCCATCCGTACAAAAACTTGGAGATCGGTATGATGAGGCAGGCGGATGGCCCAAAGCGGTTCAGGAAGAACTGCATTATATCCGTTCCGCACTCAGCAAATTCCTTGCGGATAGGATAGACGAATATCTTTCCGAACAGGTTCATACTGCCCTCCGAAATGTTCTGGACGGCATTTTCAAAGATTCTGTTCATTCACTTCTGACATCAGTTACAGATAATACCGACCCCTTTGATATGATCAGAGAAATACAGAAACTCTTTGATTCCAAAGAACAGCCCATGCTGTATGACGCATTTAACTATATCACAGGATTCAATTTTTCCTACCACAGTCATTTTCACCACAGGGTAAGGGGGGAAATGAAACGTTTTGATACAAGAGAAGGTTTTGACTTTGCCAAAAATATCATTCCGGAAGAAACCGGCAGCAAATCCACTGAGGAAGTTGCAGAAGAAATTGAAAGAGGTTTGCAGGTCAGTTACAGGGAAACCATTTATGACATCAGCAAAAAACTTGGTGAGGAAATGCAGACTGATCCCGGATATGCAATTTACTCACTGGTGGAGGAAATTGAAGATCGTCTGGTGCGGCAGAAGGATATTGATTTTGAATGGGGGGATTTTCTGTATCAGGTTAGAGGCCGGATGTGGCCGGACATTTTCAGCAAATTTGACCAGTATGCCGCATTCTGCCGGGAATGGCATGGTTCGTCAGACGAGGTGCTGAAAAGTGTTCAGAAGGTCAAAGGTGAATTTGCCAGCATGGCGGGGTAACGGGTTATCTGAACTGTGATTTCCCTCGTTCCCACGCTCTGCGTGGGAATGCCGCTGGACGTCTATGCTCCCATTATGACGCAGAGCGTCAGGTTCGTGTTCTCAATGCGAGCGTGGGAACAAGAAACAATGTCATTGTTAAGAGATTTTGCCCCGGCGGGGCATTATGTTTGCAGAAAATGTGAATTTTAAAATGGTTAAGCCCCCATCAGCGGTAGCTGAGCCAGTTCTCATGCCGCTCCTGACGGAGCTTTTCTGTTCAGAAAATGCCGGATTTTCTGCAAACAGCCGTCCCGAAGGGACTGTGACTTTCTGCCTCCGCGTCCCATTATGACGCAGAGCGTCAGGTCTGTGTTCCCACGCGGAGCGTGGGAACAAGAACTCATGGAAATCTCTTAAATCATACGAATCACAGTTCAGACAACTGAGGTCAGCATATGGAATTTATTTCGGGAATAATAAGTGTAATTATTTTTTTTGCTATTACAGTCTGGATAATAAGCTGGAGACCAATGATAGCACTTATAGTTGGACTTCTATCCGGATTTTTGGCACTTTTTTTAATTTTTATCCCATTTGGTGTAATCTTTGATGATAATGAAACAGCCATAGGGATAGGGGGCCTGCTTGCTTTGATTGTGGGATTGGGAGTTGCTTTCAAAACCGGGTGGAAGGTATGGAAGGCTTTGGGAAAACCGGATGAAACGCCGAAAACATCGGATTCGGCTCAGCCTCAACCTGTCCCGCAGGCTGGTCCTTCACGCAAACCGGAGAAAGCGGACAAATCCAATAAAACCGTCATCATGCTCATGGGTCAGGAAGCTGTTGGCAAAACCACACTTCTGTCCCTGATGTACAAGGAATTTTCCCGCAACAGCCGTTTTCAGCAGTTTGTGGCACATGATGACACAGGCATTGCTCTGGAGGAAGCCTATCAGAAACTCTGCACCATCATTGAACAGCCCAATTTCACCCGTCCGCCCCGGCTTCTGTCCGGCACTGCGGGAGTTGTGGAATACAGTTTTGACATTGATAACCGGCAGTTTGCCGTATGCGACACTGCAGGCGGTCTGATAATGAAGGCCAAAGGCGAAGATTTTGAGGATTTCAAGGCGGCTTTGTCCAAAGCCGCTGTGATTATCAATGTAATTGACGGGGCTGCCATGCTGGAAGGAAGCGAATTTCTCGCGGATCGGGTCAATTCTCCCATGCGGATCAGGGATCTGCTCAGCCGTTACAAAGGAAGCAGCCGGTGTCTGGTTCTGTTTGTCATCACCAAATGCGAGGCATGGATCAAAGACGAAACCGGCATTGAAAAACTGCGCAAAGCATTTGAAGATCGGCACAAAGCGGTTCTCAACTGGGTGACAGTGCAGAATCCCAACTGCGTTGCCATGTTTGTTCCGGTGAAAACCTTGGGATGTGTGGAATTTTCCTACAAAGAGGGGAAAGGAGAGACGGAAGCCCTTGTGTTTCATAAAAAAACCAACCTGAATTTTTCCCAGGATAATGTGGACAAACCCATGATGTATGCCGTCCGCTACTGCCTGAACCGGAGCCTTCTGCCCATAGAAAAGCATTTTGTTTTCTACGGCAATATGTCGTCCCTGATTCAATACTGAAAAATGACGCAAATATAAAACGAGGTGATTGTATGTCCGAATTTACGGTTATGATGATAGGTCCCGAAGCGGTCGGCAAAACCACACTGCTTGCCACCATGTA
>JAWKPW010000124.1:0-13974 GCA_041390465.1 Desulfobacterales bacterium
AGCACCAGCACGGCAGGCAGGGCCTGCCTGCCCCGGAGGAAAACGGCAAGGAAAAAGACAAAGGGCATGAAAAGGTCCCAGGTTCCCCAAGGGCAGCCCAGCAGGGGAGCGGCAAGGGACTGCAGGGCCGGAAGGAGGAGGGAGACGGCAAGGCAGAAGACAAGGTTCACGGGCTGTCTCCCTTTTCTGTTTCCGGCGGTCTTGCTTCCGGCTGCATGAGGATGAGGACTTCCTCGATTTTCTCAAAATCGGCAAAGGGCGTAACCATGATCTTTTGAAAAATGCCGGAAGAGACCGGCATGATTTGGCTGACCTGTCCCACGCGCTGCCCCTTGGGGAAGAGACCATCGAGTCCGGAGGTGATGAGGATGTCGCCTTCACGCACTTCTTCCCGGCGCAGGATGTATTCACAGGTGCACAGACCTGCGGATTCTCCCCGGACAATGCCGCGGGCCCTGGTTCTTTGGATAAGCACATCCACTGCGCTGTTGGGGTCTGAGAGCAGGAGCACGCGTGCGTAATGCGCGCTGACATGGGAGATGACCCCGACTGTTCCTTCGGGCACAGTTACAGGCTGTCCTTTGCGCAGCCCGTCGGTGCTTCCCCGGTTCACGGTCAGACTTCTGTGCCAGGGGGAGGGATCGCGGGCTGTGACTTCCGCTGCCAGCACAGGCAGATCCATGCTCCGGCGCAGGCTGAGCAGCTCCCGAAGCCGGGTGTTGGCCAGTTCCATCTCTGTGCACCGGGTGTGGCGGTTCTGCTCCTGTCTGAGTGCTGTGCGCAGGCTGCGGTTTTCCTGCGCGACAGAGACAAGTGCAAAATAGTCCTGCCAGCAGTCCCGGATTTTTCTGCGCAGGGCATCCGCGGCTTCCTGCAGGGGGGCGGCAAGGGGAAGGGCGAGCCCCGATGTTCCGGGGGACAGTTCCGGATGCCGGAGAGCATAGAACAGGAAGGCCGCGTTGATGCAGATGAGGGCCAGTATGCCGATGATCAGCACGGTGCGCTGTGAGAACATGCTTTATCAGTGAATGACGACCTGTTTGAGAATTTCAATGTTGTCCAGGGTCATGCCGGAACCTGTGGCCACCAGACAGGGGATCATCAGCGACCGTGATGTGGGCAGTCCGGTTTCTTCGCGCAGGAGTTTGTCAAGGTTTTTGAGCTGACCGCCGCCGCCGGTGAGCACAATGCCCCGATCCACGATGTCAGCAGAGAGTTCGGGCGGGGTCTGCTCCAGCGCGATTTTCACGGTTTCCACAATCGCGTCAATCTGCTCGGAAATGGCAAAGCGGATTTCCTCGGTGTTCACACAGAGAATTTTGGGGATGCCGGAGACCAGATCACGTCCCTTGATTTCCATGGTTTCGAGTTCATTGGGATCCGGATACGCGTTGCCGATGCCGGTTTTGACGTTTTCGGCTGTGCGCTCTCCGATAAGCAGATTGTATTTGCGCTTGATGTACTGGATGATGGCCGCATCCATTTTGTCTCCGGCCACCCGTATGGATCGGCTGTAAACAATCCCGGCAAGGGAGATCACTGCCACCTCGGTAGTGCCTCCGCCGATGTCGACGACCATGTTGCAGGTGGGTTCTGTGATGGGCAGCCCCGCGCCGATGGCTGCGGCCATGGGTTCCTCAATCAGAAAAACCTCCCGTGCTCCCGCGGATTCCGCGGATTCCTTGACAGCCCGCTTTTCCACCTGGGTGATGCCCGATGGCACGGCAATGATGATGCGGGGCCGGACAAAGGTGCGGCGGTTGTGCACCTTGTGGATGAAGTGGCGAATCATGGCCTCAGTGACTTCAAAGTTCGCAATCACGCCATCCCGCATGGGACGGATGGCCACAATATTGCCGGGGGTTTTGCCCAGCATGTTTTTGGCATCCAGTCCCACGGCCAGTATGTGGTTTTTGTAGCGGTTGTCGGTGCGCACAGCCACCACCGAGGGCTCGCTGAGCACTATGCCCCGGCCCTTGACATAGACCAGAGTGTTGGCCGTGCCCAGATCAATGGCCAGATCATTGGAAAAAATTCCCAGAAAAGCATCTATAAAAAGACTCATATTTCCTCATACCCGGGTACAGAAAGGCCTGTCCTTTCCGTATTGCCCTGTTTTAAAATTTTCCTGCGCAAGCCCCGCATCTTTCAATCCGCCAAAGGGACAAAAAAACCGGGAATAAACAAAAACAGAAAATTCAGCATAACACATTTTTATACATTTTTTCAAGGTGATGAGTTCATGTCATTCCGACACGGTCCGAATGACCGAGACTTTGCCTGCATAAGAGAAACAGCCGAATATCAGAAAACAGAACCTCCCATGATTTTGTGACAGGATGATGTCGCCTCTGCGTCCTTACCCTCCGTTACTGTCCGTATGCAGGCGTCTGATATGACGCATATGCACTGCCATAAGGTGGGCATCCCCTGCCGGAAGCCGATCCGGGAGGAATCGGTTATCAGAAATATCAGGTCATTACAAGCATAAAATTTTCTGATGCCCTGTCTTTTCAAAAAGTGTCCGTTTCCAGCGCCTCCATCACGGCATCGTGAATGCGCGGTCTGAAGGCCCTGATGCGGATGTTTTCCCGGCCAAGATGCACACGGTTGCTGAGAAGTATTACGATCACAGAACGATCCAAATCCATCCACAAAGATGTGCCGGTGAATCCGAGATGTCCAACGGTATTGGAGGAAAAAAATTTTCCGCATGACGGCTCAGATCCTGAAGGTCTGTCAAAACCAAGACATCGCTCGGAATTTCTCAGGGGAGAAAGAAAATATCTTACCGTGTTTTTCGAAAAAAAACGGTTTGAACAGAGGCCTGCCCAGCATTTCCACAGGTGCAGAAGCACACGGAACACATCTTCCGCTGTGCCGAAAAGACCGGCATGGCCTGACACCCCGCCTGCTGCCCAGGCATTTTCATCATGAACCTCCCCCTCCATGAGTTTTCCGCGCCAGGGGCACAGCTCTGTTGCTGCAAAACAGCCTGCACGGGGCTGGAACGGATTCTGAAAAAAGAGGTTTTGCAGCCCAAGCGGTCCGTATATTTCCTGCTCCACAAAGCGATCCAGAGGTTTCCCTCCTGTCCGTTCAACCAGCCATTCCAGTATCATGAATCCCAAATCACTGTACAGGGTTTTTTCACCCGGAAAATATTCCAGAGGTTCGGCCGCAAGCATTTCCCGGAGTGCCGCCTTCCGCCTGCCCGGGGCCATTTTCTCCAAACCGAGATAATAGGGACGGTGGGCAGGAAATCCGGCAGTGTGCAGCAGCAGATGAAATATCTTTACAGCCGCTTTGTCTGTTCCCGCGAATTCAGGAAGATACGTTTCAAGACTTTCTCCCATATCCAGGAGCCCCGCATCCAGAAGTTTCATCATGGCCGGAGCGGTTGCCAATGCCTTGGTCAGGGATGCCAGATCAAAAATCGTACTGACTGTCATTTTCCGGCCTGTAAAAAGATTGGCAACTCCGCAGGCATGAAGAAACCGGATCTCGCCTTCCACTGCTGCCAGCAGCACAGCTCCGGGGAAGATCTTTTCCCGCACACCCGATTCCAGAAGTCCTCTGATTCGTTCCATCTGCCTCATATCCGGATGCCGGCCTCCGAAGCATGAAAGGCCAGCAGAGCATTATCCGTGTCCATTTCTGCCATCAGTCCCAAAGGCACGGTGATGTTGGGGGAACCATGTCCAAACGAAAATCCGGACATTACGGGAATTTCACTGTCCTGAAAAACATCCTTTATTATACTGTGAATCTCTGCCTCGGTTCCGCAGTGTTCAAAGGATCCCAGAATCAGCCCCTTCAAATCGGCAAAGCATCCGCTGAGTCTCATCTGGGTGAGCATCCGGTCAATTTTGTAGGGCGGTTCGTTCCAGTCTTCCAGAATAAGAATCTGTCCCTGAAAACAGGGCGCAAAATCTGTCCCGACCAGATGGCAGAGGGTGGCCAGATTGCCGCCGGAAACAGGGCCGGAGGCTCTGCCGGGCCGAAGCACTGCCGCATTTTCCTGCTGTATCAGCAGATGCCCCTGACCGCTGACGGCCTGCAGCAGAGCAGTCAGGGAATCCCCCTCATCCAAAGTGGAAAGCACAGGGCCGTGAAAGCAGACCATGCCGCAGTGATGCTGAAAAAAACACAGCAGGGCCGTGATGTCGCTGAAGCCCGTGAAAATCTTGGGATGTCCGCGAAAAAATTCCCTGTCCAGCAGGGGCAGTATGCGCATGGACCCGTATCCGCCTCTGGCACAGAAAACCGCCTTCACCGAATCATCGGCAAACAGACGGCTGAGAATTTCCGCCCGGTGCGCATCGGTTCCTGCGAGATAGGCCCTTTTTTCAAACAGCCCTTCCGGCAGCATTACGGCATAACCGGCAGATTCCAGTATCCGGACGCCCCGTTTCACATCCTCCGGATCACAGGGGCCTGCCGGAGCCGCTATTCCGATGGTATTTCCCGGAAGCAAAGGTTCGGGCATCGTGCATTTTTTTTCCATTTCCGCACCTGATCCAAAATAAAATGCAAATCCATAAAATAGATTATTGACACGACAGAGTCAAGCTGATATATAGAATGAAAATTGTGTCGGGGCGTAGCGCAGCCTGGTAGCGCACTTGAATGGGGTTCAAGGGGTCGGAGGTTCAAATCCTCTCGCCCCGACCATAATTTGCTTGGAGAATGGAACGGGAGGGCAGCCATGCCTTCCCGTTTTTTTATGCCACAGCCAGGGACCAGCAGATGATATGTCAGAAAAACATCACACAGCCCGACTTTTCCTCATCGGGAGCATCTCCATCACAGCCCAGGTGATCATCCTCCGGGAGCTGAACGTGGCTTTCTACGGTGTGGAACTTGTCTGCATTCTGGCAATGGGAATTTGGCTTTTCTGGACAGCAATGGGGGTGCTGGCCGGACGCAAAACCCATCTGCCTTCTGAAAAGGCCGCAGGCTGTCTTTTTCTCCTTTTTGCCTTTTTTCTTCTCCCGGAAATTCTTCTCATCCGATCCGCGCGTGCTGTGTCCGGCGCTGTCTCCGGAACCTACCTGTCCTTCGGAAAACAGATGACAGTCATTTTTCTCAGTCTTCTGCCCGCAGGCTTTCTGACCGGTCTGCTCTTTCAGTGGGCGGCCAAACGCTTTGTATCCGCAAACCGGACCCTGGCTTTGGCCTATGCCATTGAAAGCGCCGGAGGATTGATCGGGGGACTGGCCTCATTCCTTTTTCCCCTGCGGGGTGTCGGAAATTTCACTGCCGCGCTTGTCTGCGCAATGGTTTCGGCCTGCGGTGCCCTTCTTTCTCCGCCTTTTTGGGAAACCTTCAGAAAAGCCGGAAGATTTTCCGCTGCGGTTTTCATTTTTCCCCCCCTTGTGCTCCTGCTCTCACCCCGTGCGGATGAATTCATTCACCGGCTCCTGTATCCTGACATGCTCACAGTCCGGGATTCCCCCAGCGGACGGATTCGGATTTCCCTCCAATCCGGGCTGTATTCGGTTTTTGAAAACGATGCCCTGCTGTTTGACACGGAAAGCACGGACCCGGAAGTGCTGGTGCATCCGGCAGCGCTGCAGTGCCTCTCTCCGGAAAGGGTGCTGATTGCCGGAGGCGGATTCAGCGGCATAACCGCAGAAATTCTGAAACACCGTCCCGGGCATACGGATATTGCGGAAATAAACCCGGTGCTGGACAGGGCTGTCAGAAAACACCTGCCACCGGTCTTCACATCTTTTCTGCAATCCCCCGGCATTGCGGTGCACCATGCCGATCCCCGTCAGTTTCTGAAAGATGCCCGGCCTTATGATCTGATCCTCGCGGGCAGTCCGGAACCGGATTCAGGGCAGAGCAACCGCTTTTACACCCTTGAATTCTTTCAGATCTGCGCGCGAAAACTGAAACCGGGCGGTGTGCTGGCCTTTGGTCTGGCCTCTTCGGAAAACCTGTGGACGCCTTCCCTGACAATGCGCAATGCGGCTGTTTATGCAGCTCTCCGAACCGCATTTGCGGATGTGCTGGTTCTGTCCGGAACCGTGAACACAGTGATTGCCTCGAACCGGAACCTGATCCGGGATCCGGAACTGCTCATCGCCCGCTTTCAGCAGCGGAACCTCAACACCCGTCTCATGAGCCCGGCCTTTCTCCGCTATCTGCACACCAATGATCGCTTTGCCGGCATCGCTGCAGACCTTGCCGATCAGGAAACTGCTCCCAACACGGATTTCCGCCCGATCTGCTACCAATACACGGGCTTCATCTGGCTTTCCCGCTTTATTCCCTCTCTGATGCACAAAGATTTCCCATCCCTGTCCGCTTTGGCGCCGGCATCCGGGAATATGCGGATTTTTCTGTGTCTTTTCAGCATCACTGTCCTCGGGCTGATTTTGGGCGCAGGAAAGTCTTTCCCGATTTTCAGCAAATCCCTGCTGGTTTTTCTCACCGCTTTTGCCGCAATGGTCATGGAAGGTCTTTTCATTCTCCGATATCAGGCACAAAGCGGAGCCATGTTTCTGCACCTCGGAATCCTGCTCATGATTTTCATGGCGGGACTTGCAGCAGGCTCTCTGACCGTGACAGAATTCGCACAGAACCTCCTGTCCGGCAATGCCGGAAAACAGACCGGCCGATGCCTGATCCTGGGTTTTGCTCTGCTCTGCCTTGCATTTGAAAAAATTCTTCCTTATGAGGCCGGAGGAGAAATCTGCCTCATATCGGTTTTCCTGTTTCTGACAGCATTTTTCCTTTCCGGAATTTTCGCCTGGACCGGACTGTCCGCGCGTGCAGCCCAGCAGTTTCTCATTTCCCCTCTTTACGCGGCTGATCTGATGGGAGCCTGTCTGGGTTCCCTGCTGGGCAGTTTTTTTCTGATTCCTTTTCTGGGGATGGCGCACACTGCCGCGTTCATCACAGTGCTTTTGCTGGCTGCGGTGATTTCCCCATGAAAACATTTTGACAGCCGCTGCTGTCCGTTGTAAAATATCTGATTGTACATTCCAAATAAAAAAAACAGCTTGTATCAGAATGCGGAGTGAGCGATGAAAAAAATATCCCCGGAGGATTTGAAGCGGATAATCAAAGACCACGGTCTCTGGCTGCGTTCGGACGGACAGAAGGGAGCCAAAGCCGATCTTTCCGGCACGGATCTCTCCGAAGCCCTTCTTTCGGAAACCAGCCTGATGCTTGCCAACCTTTCCCGCTCCAGATTGTCAGGGGCCACGATGGTGCTCATCGATTTGTCCCAGGCGGATCTGTCCCGATCCGATCTCTCGGATGCGGATCTGTCCGGCGCGGATCTGCTCCTGAGCAATTTTTTTCATGCGGATCTGTCCGGCGCGGATCTGTCTGTGGCAGATTTGTCCGGAGCCAATCTCTCCCAGGCACGCCTGACCGGAGCTGCCCTGCCCCAGGCCGATCTTTCCCGGGCCAGTCTGACCGGAGCGGATCTGTCCGGTGCGGATCTGTCCGGTGCCAATCTTGCAAACGCGGATCTCTCCCATGCAAACCTCAGCCAGGCTCATATGCGCAGGGCCAGCTTCTTCGGGGCCAATCTGAATTCTGCCAATCTCCTCCGGGCATCCTTTCACGGGGCAGATTTCACAAAAGCGAATCTGAGCGGAATGATCATTGATTCCCTGACCATGGCCCAGCTTCCCGCAGATGCGGAAAAAAAATACAAACAGACCTTTCAGATCATTGAGACAGAAAAAACAGATCGCTTTGCCATTATCCGGGAAATGCGCCTTCCGGCCCCCTATTATCAGGCCGGGCTGTCCATTCTGGATTTTTTCGGCATGTTTCTGGCACAGGAATGCCACGGAGAACTGAAAATCCGCACGGAATTCAGAAACTACACTGTGCGGATGGTGGTGGAAACGCCCAATGCCCTGGTTCGGGATCAGATTGAGGATCTGTTTGAAATATACGGAATGATTATCCAGGGCAAAATGGTTCCCCAGGCCCTGTCCGGTGAAAAACGCCAAATCCGCAGGCTGGAAAACCAGTTGCACCATGCAGAGACGCTTCTGGAAAAGGAAAGGACTCTGCTGAGCGATGAACATCCCAAAGGAAAGAACGCGGAAGGAAATATGCAGTGGCTGCGCACGCATGTGGGGCGTCTGCTCCAGCATCCGGAAACCCGGCCCCGTCCCATGCCGCTGAAGGATATCCCCCGTTCGCCTGCCCAGCATGTTTCGCTTTTCCAGGAGGCTGTCACTGCCCTTATGCAGAAACATCCGACCATTCGCTCCGAAATTTCTCTGCTGCTGCAGAAACTTGCTGCGGAGGATCCGGATGAACAGGACATTCATGACATCACGGATGCCCTGTCCTCTCTCAAAGAAAAACATCCTGATCGCTTTGACGAGATCTCGGACGCGTTTTATGACAGCAGAATGACTGAAGTCAAATCAGCCTGGAGTGATGTGTTTCTGGAAATACTCAACCGGCTGGCTTAGGGAGACGAAACGCAGAAATGCAATGAGGCAGCAGGCGGACGGATTCTGATGAATCTGTTTAACCTCTTATGACAACAATAAAAAAATGATCTGAAAATGATATCGCAGGAAGAAAGAAAATTTTCACCGCTGAACATTCTTATTGTGGATGATGAAACCAATATCCGCAAAACACTTTCCTGCTGTCTGTCCGCAGAAGGCCATTCTGTGAGTGCCGTCAGCAATACAGCGGACGCGAGGGGGGAGGCCGGTCAGCATGCCTTTGACATGGCGTTTGTGGATTTGAAGCTGGGCTGGGAGGACGGCATGGAACTGATTCCTGTTCTGCTCTCCGATTCCCCCTGGATGAAGATTGTGGTGATCACTGCCTACGCGTCCATCGGGAGTGCTGTGGAAGCCATGCGCCGCGGGGCTGCGGATTACATTGCCAAACCCTTCACACCGGATCAGATCAGGCTCCTCACCCAGCGGATCGGAAAAATACGGGAACTGGAAAATGAAATTGCCGTCCTGAAGGAAAATATGGGGCATACAGGGCCGGTGACAAGACTTCAAAGCCTGAATCCGGGCATGCAGAGGGTCATTGAAACCGCAAAAAAGGTGGCAGACTCAGATGCCACTGTCCTGCTGCTGGGAGAAAGCGGCACAGGGAAATCCGTGTTCGCAAAAGCCATTCACCAATGGAGTCCAAGAAGCACACGGCCTCTGTCAGTGGCAGCCTGTCCCGCGATGCCGCCAGATCTTCTGGAGAGTGAGTTCTTCGGACATGTGAAAGGTGCATTTACCGGTGCGGTGCGGGATTATCCGGGACGTATCGCCGCGTGTGAGGGCGGAACGCTTTTTCTGGATGAAATTGCGGATATCCCGGCCTCAATGCAGGCCAAAATGCTTCGTTTCCTTCAGGACAGGGAGTATGAACGCCTTGGAGAGGCCAGAACCCGGAAAGCGGATGTGCGCATCATTGCTGCCACCAATGCGGATTTGGCAGAACGCGCGGCCCGGGGACATTTCCGGGAAGATCTGTTCTACCGCCTCAATGTGATCAGTCTGACGATTCCCCCGCTTCGGGAACGGCCCGAAGACATCATGCCCCTTGCCCGTGACTTTCTGACCGGTTTGGGCAGGCTCAGCCACAAACCGATTCTGGGCTTTGCGCCGGACGCGGAACAGATTCTGCAGCATTATTCCTGGCCCGGAAATGTGCGGGAACTTCACAATGCAATCGAACGCGCTGTCATTCTGGGAACAGGGGAAAGGATTGGCGGAAAAGACCTCCCTGACCATATTGTTCCTGCTGCCGATGTCCCGGCCATCGGTGATCCGGCAAGTCTGGCAAAAATCGAGGAGCTGCACATCAGAAGAGTCATTTCCCGAACCGCTTCCCTTCAGGAAGCAGCGAATATTCTGGGGATCGATCAGGCCACCCTGTGGCGGAGAAGAAAACTGTACGGCATCTGATTTTTGGGCAAATCAAAGCAGTTGAGAATATCAATTTTCACGTCCGGGTTCCGCACCGGGTCTGCTCCTCTGATACCAATTCTCTGTTGAAACCATGCGTTGCGGAAGGCAAAGCCGGTTCTCCGCAGATGTTGCACCGTGCTGTCCGTTTTTTGTGTCCTTTGCGGTTAAAATTTCAAAGGAGAATCGGTATAAATGGAAATAATGATGTCCTGCTTATACGTCTGCTGCCGGTGGCCAGATGCAGACAGCGCAATTCCTTTCCTGCTCTGAAAAGGCTTATTTTACCAGTGCCATATCCAGCACCTCCATCATTTTGTCTGCAAAATGAAAGGTGATGTCCTTTTGCACCTTTTTGGGAACATCTTCCAGGTCTTTCTGGTTCCATTTGGGAAGAATCACGGCTTTTATGCCTGCTCTGTGCGCTGCCAGCACTTTTTCCTTGATGCCTCCCACCGGAAGAACCATGCCGCGCAGCGTGATCTCACCGGTCATGGCCATATCCCTGTGAATGGGTCGGTTGGTAATCAGCGAGGTGAGGGCGGTAAGCATGGTGACACCTGCGGATGGGCCGTCCTTGGGGATTGCGCCTGCCGGGATATGGATGTGAATATCATTGTTTTCAAAAAAATCCTCCTTGATTTTCAGTTTTTTGGCATTGGCACGGACGAAGCTGAGAGCCGCAGTGGCTGATTCCTTCATCACATCGCCAAGCTGACCGGTCAGGATCAGGCCTTTTTTTCCTTTCATGGCAGTGGCCTCAATGAAAAGGATTTCCCCGCCTGCCTGGGTCCAGGCCAGACCTGTCACCACACCCGGCACAGAGGTTCTGATTTTGGTTTCCGGCATGAATTTCACCGGCCCGAGATATTTGGGAATATTGCCCACTGTGATGGCTACGGACCCGGCTTCTTCTGAAGCGATTTTGGCGGCCACGCCCCGGCAGATGGATGCTATTTCCCGCTCCAGATTCCGCAGCCCCGCCTCACGGGTGTAACCTTTGATGATCTGCCGGATGGCTCCGTTGGTGAAACTGATGTGTTCGGATTTGAGCCCATGTGCCTTTCTCTGCCGGGGAATAAGATAGCGGTTGGCAATCTTGATTTTGTCATCCTCTGTATAGCCCAGCATTTCAATCACTTCCATCCTGTCCCTCAGGGCAGGGGGAATGGGATCCAGGATATTGGCTGTGGTGATGAACATGACTCTGGACAGATCAAAGGGAACATCCAGATAATGATCGGAAAAGGTGGCGTTCTGTTCCGGATCCAGAACCTCCAGAAGAGCGGACGAGGGATCGCCCCGGAAATCGCTTCCCACTTTGTCAATTTCATCGAGCATGAAAATGGGATTGTTGGACTCTGCTCTGCGAATGCCCTGAATCACCCGGCCAGGGAGCGCGCCCACATAGGTTCTGCGATGCCCCCGAATCTCAGCCTCATCCCGCACTCCTCCCAGGGAAATACGGATGAATTTCCGGCCAATGGCACGGGCAATGGACTGGCCCAAAGAGGTTTTGCCTGTTCCCGGAGGCCCGGCAAAGCAGAGGATGGGACTTTTGGACTCCGGATTGAGCTTGCGCACAGCCAGATATTCAATAATGCGTTTTTTGGGTTTTTCCAGACCGAAATGATCCTCATCGAGAATTTTCCGGGCTTTGGCAATATCCAGATTGTCCTCGGTGCTGTCATTCCAGGGCAGAGAGGTCAGCCAGTCCAGATAGGTGGATGCCACTGTGTATTCAGAAGAGGAGGGATGCATGCGGGCAAGCCGATCCAGTTCACGGCTGGCCTCTTTTTTCGCGACTTCCGGAAGATTTTTTGCTTCAATTTTCTTCCGGTAATCCTCAATCTCAACTGCGGGTTCATCTTTTTCCCCCAGTTCATCCTTGATGGCCTTCATCTGCTCGCGCAGATAATACTCCCGCTGGCGTTTGTCCATGTCGCCTTTGACCTGGGTCTGGATTTTGTTGCCCAGTTCCAGAATTTCCAACTGGTACGTGGCCAGCCGGGTGGCCTCCCTGAGTCTGTCCCGGATTTCAAAGGTTGCCAGAACTTTCTGTTTTTCCTCAATGGTGGAATTGAGGGTGGAAGTAATCATATCTGCCAGAATGCCCGGTTCCTTGATGGATTTGGCCATGTTCGCGATTTCAGGCGGAAGCGCGGGTGAGAGACTCACGATTTTGGTGAACAGCTCAATGAGGTTGCTCATCATGGCCTCGATTTCCTTGTCTTTGATTTCATCCTCGCGGATATGCTCCACGCCTGCAACCAGATAGGGCCTGCCTTCCACATATTCTTTGACCGTAAAACGGCTTACTCCCTGCACCAGCAGTTGCGCCCGGTTGTCATCGGTTTTTGCCATTTTCATAATCAGCGCGCTGGTTCCCACAGATTCCAGATCCTCTGAGGGATTGCTTTCTTTGCTGATGGGCTTTTTTGCCACCACCAGCCCGATATACCGATCCTTGGTCATGGCCTCATCAATGAGCTGAATGGATTCGCCCTGCATGACCATCAGGGGAAGCACCATTTTGGGAAAAAGAACAGCATCGAACAAAGGGAGAATGGGCAGTGTACGGGGCAAATTTTCTGTATTTTCTGCTACAGCCGCCTGCTGTTGTGACATGTGTACCTCCGAAAAAGCTTATGGTTAAATCGTCGCTCAGATGTTGCAGGACTGATTTTCAGATGATATTTTTCCCCTTATCCGTCCGAAACAGTGACTTTGTGGGTTTTGTCCACAGGCAGTTTGACCAGCCGTATCTGCAGCAGACCTTCCAGATAGGACGCACTGACTTTTTCCGTATTGATAAGGCTGGGAAGAAAAAGCACCCGCTCGAATTTTCCGCACTGTATTTCCGCAAGACGGAAGGTCGCATTTTGCAGCCGGGGCAGATTCATCCGCTTTCCCGCTATTTTCACGGCCCTGGAATTGATTTCAATATCCAGATCATCCCGGCTGACCCCTGCAATTTCTGCGAGAATCATAATTTCGTCATGGGTTTCATAAATATCCATCGGCGGTGTCCACGAGCATTCCGTGCAGGTGAAGCGCGGGCCGATGGTTCGGAACATTTCTTCAAAATTTCTTTCAAAATCTGTACTGAGATTATCCAGATTGTTTCCAAACCGAATTTTGATATAATCCATTTTCTGTCCCTCCGGATCATACGATTCAGATCAAAATTTCCCTTTATGCCGCTGTTTCTTCCGGTTATGGGGAATTAGCATAATAACCGGAACTTGTAAAGGAGATACAGTTTTTTTTGAGGGACAGGGAGCGGGGATGGATGATGGGAGACAGGAAAAGGTTTCAGATGTCAGAACTCGGTGTATGAAACAGCTTTGTTTTTCTGACATCTGAAACCCCGGGGAGAACTTGGGTGATTTCTGAAAATAAATGCAGAGGTTCAGTCACCTGAACGATTTGACAACTTTTGGAAATCGCCTAAGTATTTTCAGCAATTTCTTTTCAGGCACTGGCCCCACCGAAACGTAAAAATCATTTGCCAGTTAAAAAAGATTGGCACATTACAGAACCGTTGAAAAATTCATATTGACTTTTTATTTTTTTTGTGGCATCAGCGTTATGTCAAAAATAATATAACGAAGCAGACAGGCAGATGATAAGGTGAATTAAGGACTGACGCAGTGCTGGTGCTGTTGTTTTTTATTTTTTTTTGGCACAGCGTTATGTTAAAAATAACATAACGAACAGATACAGCGCGCTAAGGGCAGGAACGGCATTGTCTCCGGTGCTGTCGCTTTTCAGATAATTTCTGAAAATTAATATCCCACTTCAGTTTACAGGCACAAGGCACAGACTGGAAGCTTATGCTGTTTTGGAAGGATGTTCTTTTCCGGAAATCGCCTTATCTTTTATGACATGGCGTTATGTCAAAAATAATATAACGAAGGAGAAATGAAGCATTATGATGAAACGATGTGGGATAAGGACTGGCACAGTGTTATCTTTGATTTTGCTGTCACTCTCTCTGACCGGGTGGGCGCAGGAAGCAAAGGACAACGCGGATGAAAAGGCACAGGAAAGAATTTTT
>JAWKPW010000125.1:0-13954 GCA_041390465.1 Desulfobacterales bacterium
TCCAGAAGATCAGGAACAGCAAGAGCCGTATCACTCCCCAATGATCCGGATTTCGGCAAATTATGGGGACTGCACAATACCGGGCAGACCGAAGGAACTCCGGATGCGGATATTGATGCACCCGAAGCATGGGAGATTTCAACCGGGAAAGAGATTGTCGTTGCTGATATTGGAACGGGTGTTGATTATACCCATCCTGATCTTGCGGCAAATATTTGGATCAACCCCGGAGAAATCCCGGATAACGGTATTGATGATGATGAAAACGGATATGTGGATGATATTCATGGATATGATTTTGCCAATGATGACAATGATCCCATTGACGATCATGGGCATTCAACCCATACATCAGGTACTATAGCTGCTGTTGGAAATAACAATACCGGGATTGTCGGTGTAAACCGTTCTGCTAAGATAATGGCATTGAAATTTATTAATAAAAATAATGTAGGAACTACAACAGATGCAATATTGGCTCTGGAATACGCGGTAATGATGAAGGCGAAAATCAGTAATAACAGTTGGGGCGGTGGGGGATATTCTGAAGCTATGCATAATGCAATATTAGCAGCAAATGAGTCCGGGCATATTTTGGTTGCAGCAGCGGGTAATAATTACGGACAGGATAACGATGCAGTGGCACACTATCTTTCCGGATATGATGTGGATAATGTGATTTTAGTAGCGGCTACAGATCACAATGACACTCTTTCTGTTTTTTCCAATTACGGTTTAACAACTGTTGATTTAGCTGCTCCCGGTTCGGACATTTACAGCACTGTTCTAAATGCTGCATATGCTTCCTATAACGGTACTTCTATGGCTACGCCTCATGTTTCCGGAGTAGCCAGCCTGATATGGTCATTATATCCCTCCCTCACATCCGCAAGGGTGAAAGCGTGCATTCTGAACTCTGTTGATCCCATTCCGGAACTGGCAGGTAAAACCGTAAGCGGCGGAAGATTGAACGCGTATAATGCACTTGTGGAAGCCGGGTCATGGACGGCTGAAATATATGCGACAAGCGAAATAACTGATGGAATGAGCTACTCCGAATGGCAATTGGCCGGATATCCGAATACTTTGATCAATAGCCATAAATTGATAATCGGTGTAAACAGTGAAGAGAAAACAAACGAAGCTCCACCTTCTGCTCCGGAATATTCTGTTGAAGTAAAAATTTACAGTGCAGATTGGAAAAAGTATGAGAAATATATCCAGAAAATTGAAATAGATAACTATATATGGACAATAGCACTTAATCCTTCTGGAAATACTCTTCCACCTGCTACCCGAACTTCAACATTAAGCTGGAACCCTGCCGAATTCGGTCCCGGCAGCTATGAACTGAGAAAAGGATATAACGGAACCGGTGAAATTGTTGTTGCGGATATGAAAATCACCAATTCTTTTGATGTAACCGGAGGCAATTCAGATCAGTTTTTCAATATCATCTATACCCCCGGCGCAACACCCGAAAGAATTCCTCCTACCGCCCCCACCCTGAAATCCGCAAGCCCGACCCCGAACATCTGGACCACCCATCCCACGATTGAAATTTCCTGGAATCCCGGACAGGACAGCGAATCCGTGTGGCCGGGTATTCCTATAATTTTAATAATTCTGCTTCCTTCAACCCCGACAGTACAGTTGACACAAGCGGTACACTGCTTGAACCCGCCGCTGCCTCCGGTCAGCAGTGAATATTATTTTCACATCCGCACCATTGACAACGGGCAATGCCAGCCCCTTACCCTCCATGTCGGCCCCTTCAAAATTGACAATCTCCCCTCCCACCGGCAGCATCATCATCAACAGCAATGCTTCCTCCACATCCTCCCAAAACGTCACCCTCAGCATTTCCGCAGCAGACACTCGGCTCCGGGTTGTCTCAAATGAAGTTTTCCAATGACAATGCCAACTGGTCTTCCTCCTGTCCCCTATGCCGCATCCGCAGCCTGGACACTGTCATCCGGTTTGGGAAGCAAAACCGTATATGCCCGTTTTTCCGATACATTAGGAAACTGGACAAGCAGCAATATTACAGACACTTCATCACCCTGAGATCCATCCCTGGCCCGGAACCGCCTTCAGGACTTACTGCCATATCCGGCAGTCACGCTGTCACCCTGCAATGGAATGAAGTTTCCGCAGAAACAGCTTTTCATATTTACCGCAGTGATGCGGAAAACGGTTTTTATGTCAGACTCACGGAACCGTCGTATTATGAACCCTATTATTTCAGCGGAAAATGGCAGCAGGTGTTCACGGACAAAGATTTGATCAACGGCCTTGAATACTGGTATAAAATCACGGCAGTAAACAGCGGATCGGAAAGCGATCCCGGTGCTCCGGTCAAAGCTCTTCCAGCCGCTCTTCCCGGCGGGGATTTCCGTCTGGAACTTATGGAAACTTCGGCTATGGTGTCTGCGGGGGCTTCCGTTGTTTTCCATATTGTTGTCACAGGAGAAGACCGTTTTGCAGAAAATGTAAGCCTCTCGGCCACCGGCGCACTGCCTTCGGGAATCAGCAAATCTTTTACCGGAAATCCGGTAAAACCCACAGGCATGGCCGCACTCCGGCTGGATATTCCCTATTCCGCATCTCCCGGAGATTATACTCTTACCGTCACCGGCATCAGTGAAAACCGCAGTCATAATACACAATGCAGTCTGAAGATTGTGAACATGGGAACCGGTCAGAGCCGGATCACTGCCATACCGCAGAAAGAATCATACCGACTGGGAGAAAAAGCAGATATATACGGACAACTGCTTCCCTGGCAGGCTTCGAATACGGCCCTGACAGTTCAGATACGCAAATCCGGTAATTTGCAGTGGCCATCCTATCCCGCAGTGATCGGGGAAAACAGCGCATTCCGTTTTTCCTGGCTGCCGCAGGAAACAGGGGAATATGAAATCAAAGCCGCGTGGGTGGGCAATGCCTGGCTGGCACCATGCGAAAGTGAAATTTCAATCTTTACCGTTGCACGGGGGAAATCGGAAATCCGTGTCACCACTGCCACACCTGCGCCCGAACCGGGGGATACAGTCAGCATCGGCATTGAACTCTCGCCGCCCTATGAAGGCGAACCCCTGTATTTTGAAATCCTGAAACCGGGGCTGAATGTGCCGGAAACCGTGGAAGGACTTTTCACACAGTCCGGCGGAAAACGCTCTTTCATCTATACGCTGGAGGAAAATCTGCCGGGTATATGGAAATTCAATGGAGCCGCATGGGGCGGAAATGAGGATTATGCAGGAACAATCAGTCCGTTCCCAGTACTGTATCCGGGGATTGAAGTGGGGACATGCCCTGATTCTGGCCGGCGGGGCATGGATCAGAATACGCTTTGGGAAACAACAGAGGCTCTGGTGCAACCGTTTTTACCAAATTCTCGCAGGAAACGCCGCTTTGACCACGATCAGATTTACTATATCAGCGATTCCACCCACAATTACGACATGAACGGCGACGGCATTGATGATATTATCGTGGATGAGCATCCCCCCACGGTCGGCATTCTGCGGGATTATCTGGAAAATCTGTACCGGCCCGGGGCAGGTTCCTCTGGTGGGCAAACCGTCCCCTGATTCTCTATCTGGCCGATCACGGCGGTAGTGGCCAGTTCAAAATCAATGCGGGTGAATATCTCAAAGCCCAGGATTTGGACATCTGGCTGGATAATCTCCAAGCCTCCACCGGTTGTAAGATTGTCATAATCACCGAAGCCTGCAAATCCGGAACCTTTATTGAAAAACTCCTTCCCATCGGGGATCAGCAGCGGATTCTTATCAGTTCCAGCAGTACAGAAGACTCCAATTATGACCAGAACGGTGTGCTGTCTTTTTCCGGCTTTTTTCTCGATCAGGTTTCACAGGGCGACAGTCTGCGCAACTGTTTTTTCAAAGCCCGGAAGGAATGGGAAACCATCACCTGTTCAGAAAACAGGAACCCCAGATCAGAAACGAACTGGCAGCCGGAACCTGATCCTGACCCGAATTCTCCCCCGGATCAGCCGGTTCTTCTTTCTCCCGCAGATAATGAAACAAATGTGTCTCTGACACCGGTGCTGCAGACTAGGCCGTTTTCCGATCCGGATACCGGAGACAGTCATGGGGAGACTCGCTGGCAGATCAGTGAAACAGAAGGTTTCTCCGAACCTGTTCTGCTGGATATCGCAGATACCGAATCCTTGACAGAACTTCAGATGGAAGAAGGGGAACTGGCAGAAAATACCAAATATTTTTGGAGAGTTATGTTTATTGACAACCGGCAGGGGAGTTCAGAGTGGTCTGTTCCTTTCCGCTTCCATACGCTTATCGGCAGTGATCCGGAAACACCTGAACCGGAAAATCCGGACAGCCCCACCGAAACACCTGATCCGCCTTCCGAGCCGGATGAAGGTATGGACACCAACCAGACCGGGGAACCTGGAGATAATCAGGATACAGGCACATCAGAGGAAAATCAGACTTCCGGAGACGGCGGAGGTGGTGGATGCTTTATCTCTGCATTGCTGTTCTTTTGAATTTGCTGTGGATGAATCCATAGGCTATTCAGGTGGATGTATTGCCCGTTCGCTGCCAAGTAATTCATTTCGACTTCCTGTAAATTCAAGAAATTGGGTGAAGCCCAATTGGGGCACTCGTTCCCACGCTCCCGCGTGGGAACGCAGCCGGGACGCTCCGCGTCCCGTAAAATGTCCGAACCGGGATTCTCAGGATTTAGGGATTGACCGGGATTAACATACTGTCTGAACACGATTGTACACGATTATACAGAACGGGCAGGATTTTTTTATCCCGTTACGAAGTCTGTCTCCGTACTGTCCGAACCGCAGATTGCCGGATTCCGCAGATTTTTATGTATCCGCTTGTGCGAAATCCTTTCATCTGTGTGAATCTGCGGTTCAGACAGACAAAAATCCGGGTTAATCCTTTAATCCTGTGAATCCCGGTTCAGACAAATGAATCTGCTGTTCAGACAACAGCAAAAGGAGGAAAAAAATGAAAACCACCAAATTTTACATCACATTCATCATACTCACCGCATTGCTCCCCATCTCCGGTCACTCTTGGCCCATACCGGATTCGGGGCAGACCAAGTGTTATGATGATGCAGGAAACGAACTGAATCCATGCCCATCACCGGGTGAGGATTTCTACGGCCAGGACGGAAACTATCTTATCAATCCGCCATCCTATACCAAACTGGATGCATCCGGAAACGAACTGCCGCACGGGGCCTCTTCCTGGGTGATGGTGCGGGACAATGTGACCGGGCTGATATGGGAAGTCAAACAGAATAAAGATGATGTGCAGGATTATTCCAATCCCCATGATGCGGACAATACCTATACCTGGTACGACAGCAAACCCGAAACCAACGGCGGAAATGCCGGTACACCGGGGGACGGGACAGACACTGAGGATTTTATCAATAAGCTGAATGCAGCCAATTTCGGCGGTTATTCGGACTGGCGGCTGCCGACTGTAAAAGAACTGGCTTCCATTACAGACCTGGGAAGAAATCTGCCGGCTGCAGATATCAGATATTTCCCCAATACTCAAACGCAATCTTTGGGATATTGGTCATCCACTGCCTGTATCAACAATACAGTTGATGCCTGGTATGTGTACTTCCATTACGGTTACGACTACACTTACAGCAAATCGTACGCTCGTTATGTGCGTGCAGTACGCGGCAAACAATCAGATTCTGATTTTATTATTAACAATGACGGAACCATAACAGATATTCGCAATGGACTGATGTGGCAGCAGAACACCGGAGGCTCAATGACTTGGAAAGATTCTCTGAGCTACTGTGAATCTCTGACATTGGCAGAATATTCGGACTGGCGTTTACCAAACAGGGAGGAACTCCGTTCTCTGACGGATTACAAAAGATATGATCCTGCCATTGATTTATCTGTATTTCCGGATACTTCATCCTCATTTTATTGGACTTCCTCCAGCTGTGACAGATACAGGGACAATTCGTGGGATATGGATTTTTATGGCGGTTATGACAGCAGCAGCATTAAGTCAGAAAATCGTTATGTGCGCTCCGTTCGCGGGGGTCAGGTTCGCTTATCACGTAATTTGTTCATCACCTCTCCATCTCAGGCATCTTTTTGGAATAGCGAAGACACCATGCCCATAAAATGGGAAACCCAAAGCATTTCCGGAAACGTGAAAATCACCCTTTCCCGTGACGGCGGCAAAACATTTGAAACCATCACAGAAACCACCCCCAACGACGGCAGTTATGACTGGATCGTCAGCGGCAGTCCTTCGGTAAACTGTATGCTGAAAATTGAACCTTTAAATGATCTGCACAAATGGACGCAGCAAAGTCTTTTCACCATAACGGACAGAGTTCCCCCCATCGGCAGCATCTCTATCAACAACGGAGCAGCATCCACCAATTCCATCTATGTCACCCTCAGCATTTCCGCAAGCGACACGGGTTCCGGTCTTGACCAGATGCAGTTTTCCAACGACAATGTCAACTGGTCTTCTCCTGCACCTTACAGAACATCATGTCCCTGGATTCTCATTTCCGGAGAAGGAGCCAAAACAGTCTATGCCCGCTTCTGCGATGCTGCGGGCAACTGCACATCTCACGATATTACCGATACCATCCAATACACCACCCTCACAATTCCCCCCACCCCATCCGGCCTTGCCATAGACAGCGCATCAGACGGAGAGATCGTTCTCCGCTGGACACATATCACTTCTCCCTCCGATATTACCTACAAAGTCTGCCGCAGTGAAAGCCCGGAAGGTATTTTCTACCCAATCAACCGGGAAACAGTGGACTACGGGGATGTGTCTTTCGGCAAGGTTTATTACACTGACCGGGAACTGAACCCGGATACCACATATTATTACAAGATAAAATCATTTCTGGGGGATGTTCCCTCGGTTGACTTTTCCGCGATTGTATCCGCTGTTCCTTCCGTCTCTTTTGATTTTGAATGCCGTCTGCTGGACAATCCGGCCCGGATTATGAACATTGGCAGCAAAATCAGACATGAATTCCAACTGCTTCCCAAAGAAGGATTTACCGGCAGTCTCAATCTTTCCTGCACCGACCTGCCTTCAGGTCTTTCCGGCAGTTTTTTCCTTAACGGCCAGATTGCCGGTTCTGCTTTTTCCATCCCTTCCCTGCCTGCATGGGTCACGCTGGAAATCAGCAGCGCCAGCAGTACGCCTTTGGGGGAACATCCCTTCACACTCATCATGCAGAATATTACCGGCGGCAGTTCGCCCGTAATGTACAAAGACCTGAAGATTACCGTCATCCCAAAATACGAGGAAGGCATTCATGCGGAAACCGAAAAAATACAGAGCTTCAAAGGCCAGGCCAACCGCATATACGGCCAGATTCTGCCGCCCCTGAGCGGTAAAAATGTCACCCTTACCCTTTATGCTCAGGACACCGGAGAATCCCGCACCTGGAATATCAGCACTGTCACCGGAGGCCTGTTTTCGATGCTGCGATCATTCCCAGTCTGGAAATTGGAACCTAAGTGAACCACAGCTCAATGGCGGATGACAGTCCTGATTTGCATGTCAGCAGTCCCCGCACTTTTATCGTGGAAAAAGGCAGCATTGGCGACACCTGCAAACAAAGAGACCCCGCCCAGGAACCCTCTTATATACCGGGGCGATTACAGCATTTTCGGGCAATTACTCTCCCTCGGCCATGCCTTATATCCCTCTCACCATCCGGCACTAGGGAACAGGCAATCCGAACGGAAAGGAGGATGTCACCCGTGATTATACCGTTTATACGGACGGGTACGGGCAGTATTCCCTTACCGATGCTTTTTTCACCCAGAGCGGCATCTGGAAAATCCGGGTGTACTGGCAGGGTAATGAAGATTATACCGGCAGTGAAAGCAGGGAGATGCTGGTTCCGGTGGATATTGATTTCGGACGGGCCATGATCCTTTGGCGGTGGCGGGGAGCGCCCAGATCTCAGAACACCCTTTGGGATGTTACGGTGAAACTTGGCACAGATGCATACCGGGATTTCAAAATTCGGGTTTTTCCGATGAACTCATATGGTTCATGATTAATTCGCAGTTGATAGACATTGATTATAACGGTCAGCCCGGAGATGTGGTGGATAATGACCGCCCCCTGACAGATACTTTTCTTTTCCGCAGTCCGCACGATTTTTTCTGCCTGGATCCGAACACACCGCTTTTTCTTTACATGCAGGGACACGGCTCTGCGGACGGCCGTTTCATTGTCCTCGGCAATGATGAATAATATAAAGCTACGGCCCCAGATTCCTACAGGCTTTGATAACTGCAGACTGAAACCGGTTGTCCTGTAATTCTCATACTGGAATCCCGCTATTCGGGAGCCTTCTTTTCCCCAACTGAGCGGGGAAAACCGGGTGATTGTCACCAGCGTGGAAAAATGAACCCTACCGCACGGATGTCACCGGACGCATTGTTCGCAGATACCTCTTTTCCAAACTCCGGGGAAAGGGGACAGCCTGGAAAGCCTGTGACTGGGCAGCAAAAGAAATGGAGAAAAACGGTTATCCCCGCCCCTGCTGGATTTGACAACGGCGATGGGAAAAGTTCGGACAGCGACGGCCTGCTGGCTTCCCAATATCTATCTGGGCGGAACTCTGATCTGGGGGAACTGGCCCGAAATTTCGAAGTAAACTTGCCCCCGGTAACAGCCGAAGCGGGGAAAGCACTGCCTGGATTTCCGTAAAAGTCCTTGCCGGAGACGTTTCTGTGGAAAAAGTGACTAGGCAGATCATTCCCCGGACGCAAATATCAGCGGTAGGATGAGATCAATACCTATCCGGAAACCGTACTGGGATACAATTCACAGACCGGTCTGTATGAAGGAAACCTCACCGGCCTGACCTGTTCCGGCATATACAAGGCCGTCATCATGGCCGAAGACTTTGAAGACCATGAAATCTCCGACCCGGTCACGGCCTATATCGGCGCACATTGCGGGAACCGCCGTACCCGGAGACTTCAACAACAGCGGAGAAGAAGCGGATCTGGCTGATGCAGTCACAGGTCTCAAAATCCCTTCAGGTCTTTCCATTCCCGTTGAAGATATTACCGGACAAAGATGCGGATGGAAACAGTATTATTGGTATAGAGGAAGTGGTGTATATCTTGCGGAAAGTCAGCGGACAGTGAGCAGCTGTACATTATCAGTGAACAGTTACCAATGAAACATGAACAATTAGTCAACTCGTTCCCACGCCCCAGAAGAACGCCCTTGGAACGGCCCAAGTCCCAGAACTGTCTGGAGTCCGGAATAACCTATGCATGAATCCATAGGTTATTCATGGTGTGGGCATGAATACCCCGGAGAGTTATTCCGGGGTAAAACAAAAGGAGATTCCCATGAAAAAAGCAATGCTGGTTTTATTTCTTGTCTGTGCAGCCCTGTATCCGATCCTTTGGCCCTGTGTGCGCCCGATGCGTATGAACCGGATGAGAGCGGTTTCCCAGGTTATATTATTGTCCTCGGCGGTCTCAGAAGTCCATAATTTCCATTCGGTAACGGAGGGACTGGAAAGGTTTTATGCCCTTTCCGGCCAGACCTATACCGTAAAAGTCGGCTCTCCGGGGCCGGACTTCTCCGGCGATGCGGTGATTGAATTTTATGATACTGACGGTCTGACTTCAAAGAAGACAAAAGACGATGCCCTGGCCGGTGAAGGGGAGTTTATGGACTGGATCTGCCCTGCGGACGGCATTTATTATGTGAAAATCGCTCCCTGTACGGGCAGCAGTATCGGAGAAAACACAAATTATATCCTGAATGTGTTCCGGCCTAATAGCTGTCTGACCGGAACATATACGGGAACCGTTACGGACGCGCTTCCGGAACCTTGGTTCTGCAAAATTATGGACGGATGAAGGATCTTCCGCTTTGAGTGATGCCAACGGAAATTACCGTATGACTGTCTGTACTTACAGTCCAAACCCTGAACTGTGCTGCTGAAGGATATGAAATGTATTCCGTTGCGGCAACATTGCAGGTACAGGGAAGAAAAAAGGGCATAACATCCTGCCTGATTCCTTTCCCGGCATCTCAAGGTCGTCCCGAAGCAGTACAATCGGTCCTTTCCGGTACAGTGAATTTTGACATTTCCAATACCGGTTCCGGGTGATGGACTGGCAGGCTTCGGTGAACCCTGCTTATGCAGATGCTTTCCATTTCCGGTCAGAAATCCGGAACCAACGGGGAGTACGTTAGGGAAGTTGCTGCCAACGCGGGGAAGAAAGAAAGGGATATGGTTGTTGCAGCCGAAGGTGCGGCCGGCAGTCCTGCACAACTGGAAATCGTGCAGCAGGTTTCCCCAAAGATATTTCGGTAAAACCGAAACCATTCATGATTTCGGCACACGTCAGGTGAATCTCGCCGGAGGCACGTTCTATTAAAAAAGAATTGCCCCAAGAGAAACGAATCCCATCATCCAACTGAGTTCCGACTATATTGAAAGTCAGGTGATTATCAAGATGAATGCCAACCGCCGGCCGGAGATGAAAATGTGATTCTCAATGATCTCAATGCCAATGTGGTGGAGCAGTACAGCAGTATCGGAGCGCAGTTGTGGGAGATGTCCGGAACTACCGTAAAAGAGGCTCTGTTCCGTTACTGGGAACTGGGACAACCGGCTCTGGAATATATTGAACCCAATTACAAACTCAACCTGGTCAGCACGCCCTGCCGGATGATGCCTCTTGCCCAGCTCTGGGGATTGAACAACACCGGGCAGAGCCCGGAGGAAAGGAAGATGCGGATATTGATGCGCCCGAAGCCTGGGAACTGCTGACCGGCAATCAGGAAAACCGTGGTGGCCGTAATTGATACGGGCGTGGATTATACCCACCCGGATCTGGGCTAGTGAATATGTGGGAATAATCCGGGAGAAATACCCTTCCGGAAACGGAGTGGATGACGATGGAAACGGTTATATTGACGATGTGCATGGATACAATTTCACCAATGACACCGGAGATCCCTTTGATGATCACGGATGGAACCCACTGTGCAGTAGAACCATTGCAGCCGTGATGAACAATGGAACCGGTATAGCCGAGTCAATCCCACAGCAAAATCATATTCTGAAATTTAGTCAATAAAAGTAATGTGGAATTAACAGATGCCATCAAAGCCTTGGAATATGCTGTAAAGATGGGGTGAAAATCAGCAATAACAGTTAAAGTGGGGCGGTTGTCCTGGATGCCTGCACGAAGCGGTTCTGGGGCGGCAAATACGGCCGGACATGTGATTGTCGCGGCAGCAGGCAATGATTACGCGGCAGAATAATGATGCTGTCCCCCATTATCTTCTGGGCTATGATGCGGACAACGTCATTTCGTTGCTGCCACGGATCACATGATGGCGCTTTCCTTTTTTTCCAATTACGGTTTTACCACAGTTGATTTGGGCCAAGCCTGGTTCGGCTGACAGTACGGTTCCCGGAAATGAATACGCATCCTACAACGGCACGTCCATGGCCACCCCTCATGTATCCGGTGTGGTCAGCCTGATCCGCTTCCCTGTATCCGGATATTTCCCCGCTGTCAAATATATCCGCAAAGCATTATTTCCACAGTGGATCCGATTCCCTCTTATGGGACTCACTCTAGCGGAGGGACTCAATGCCTATCGCCCTCATGTCTTTCTGGCAAGCTTACCGTACGCAATACCGGAACCCGCGCTGACCATCTCCGCTGTCTCATTGGGCGGGAAAACCCCGTGATTTCGGGCATTGAAAAGGACGGATGTCCTGGAAAACCCTGGATATCAACATGAAGTCCTGTACGGTCAAACTGAATTTCAATCTGCATCCATCGGGCAGAAAAAGCAGTGCTGACCGTTCTCTTCCGGCGATTTAACTCGGATACGCTGTCCGGAAAGTTCCTGAGCGGAAAAGGCTCCACTGATTTCCGCCTGGTTCTGTCCCAGAACCGGAGATAGGGAAGGATGAAAGTCAATCAGGTTCTCTGTCCCCAGTATCCCGGATATTATACGTATGAAAGCGGAACCTCGGTTCTGCTGGAAGCCCAGCCTGTAGCTAATCCAGAAGTTGGGGCGGTGATCTTCCGGGTTCGGATAATCCGATCCAGGGGAAATGACGCAGGATATGAATATTACGGTTGTTTTTAAAGATGAATTTGCCGATTCCTGGCAGGCCGAAATTCATGCGGTCAGTGAAATTGCCGATGGCATGAGCTATTCTGAATGGCAGTTGAGCGGAGAGGAGAATATTCTGGTCAACAGTTACAAAATTGTTATCGGGGTCAGCAGCAGAGACATCACCAAAGCCGCTCCCCCGGTTCCTCCGGAATATTCGGTAAAAGCAGATATCTGGGATATTCTTTCCGCGGAAGACTGGAGAGGCCCCTATGGAAAACTGATCCGCAAAGGCGGTGCGGACAAATACCAGTGGGTGCTGGGCATCAATCCCCACGGAACACTGCCGCCGCCGGTTTCCCGATCTTCCACCATCACCTGGAATCCGGAGGAATTGGATCCCAAAGGGACCTGTCAGTTGCGGGAAGGATATGACGGGAGCGGGGAGATTTTAATAGAAGACATGAGAACAGCAACTTCACTGGATGTTTACGGCAATGACAGCACCCAGTTTTTTACCATTGAACTGATACCGGAAGGGGGCGGACTCGGTGAGGATGTAAAAGGAGATCTGAACAATGATCGGAAAGCCGACCTGAAGGATGCTGTCATCGGTCTGAAGATACTGGCCGGAGAGGATGGAAATATCCGGGCCGATTACAGGGAATCCGAAGCCGATGTGAACGGAGACGGAACTGCGGGACTGGAAGAAGTGATCTGGCTGCTGCGGGAGGTGAGTGGACAGTGAACAGGCAAAGGCAGAGTGGGCATAAATGCCCACTCTGAATGGGAAAGGACGCTGAAGCGCCCTTGTCCGAACCGGGATTCTCAGGATTTACGGATTGACCGGGATGATGACCGTCTGAACCGCAGATAATCCTGATATCGCAGATGACCATGATATTTGTATCACAGTTCATCATATCCATTATGATAATCTTCGGTTCAGACAACAAAAAATCCAGGTTCATCCTTTAATCCTGTGAATCCGGGTTCAGGCAACACGGAATGCAGGAACTGGATAAGACATTTATCAGAAAGGAAAAAAATGAAAAAAGAAATTCAGATACTGTTTGTCGGTTTGTTCAGCACGTTGTTTATTCCTTTGAACTCCTTATACGCCTTTGACATTGCCGAGTGGTTCATCCTCACCCCTGGCAGTGAATGGCATTATACAGGAACAGATGTGCCTTACGGTGCGGAAGGGAAAGATTTCACCTGGAAAATCCCTGCTGAGAAAAAGGACATGGGGAACGGAATCATGGCCACATTTATCGAATCCGTCACGGATGACGTCCAGGACCCGACCAATCATGACGGGGAATACTGGTACACGGATACAGAAGGAAATCTGTATTACTGCGGATTTCATAAAGAAACAACCGATCAGAGTATGCTGGCCCAGGATGTGATTTTCGATGAACCGCTTCTTTTCGGCTACAAGGGGCTTCAGATCAGGGATACCGTTACAGCCACAGCAAACGGAAAGATCAAAACCACTTTCATGGGAGAGATGAATACGGTTTTCAAATCCGAAATCACATACCTGGAAATCATCCCCCAGGTGCAGACGCCATTGGGAATGTTCAAAAATGTGCTGCGGATGCGGATAAGCATTAATATGACCATGTACACCGTGTTCGGTCAGCCCATAGAAGGCACACCGGCTACTTCCGAAATGTGGCTGAAGCAGGGCACGGGCATGATACTCCACGACCAAGACGGTGGCACGGAACCTGACCAGGCAAAAAATACAGCCATTAACCGGGGCAGGGTCGGCAGTACTGTAATCGATCCGG
>JAWKPW010000126.1:0-13939 GCA_041390465.1 Desulfobacterales bacterium
TATTTTTCCACCAGAAACTGCTCTCCGTCATGCAGGGTGGCAAAGGGAATCTGGCGCAGCACGCCATCGGGAGCAATGACCAGTGTGTCAATTTTGTGTTCTTTCAGTTTCTGCGCAAGGGGACGGACAAGCCAGTCATACAATGCCCGTGATTCATGCAGAAAGCGGTTATTGGGCCGTGTCTGCAGACGTATTCTGAAGAGCAGGGCTTTTTCGGCAAGGCTTTCTGCTGTTGTTTCCACTGAAATCTGATCCATGCCATCAGGGAGAGTCAGCAGAATGACCAGCCGATCCGGCAGCACAATGGGACAGAGAACTGCCGTGTTTGCCGGGCTGCGATCCAGTGTCCGGATTTTGCTTTTCAGAGCGGTGACACATTCATCCGCAAAAAAATCTTCCAGTTCCGCAGATTTCAGTGTTTCCACTGCATCTCTGGCCTGTTTCAGTTTTTCCTGCCGGGCCTGCGCATCTGCGATGTTTTCAGCCTGTTTCAGCAGCAAATCCGTCAGCCCCAGATAAACCGGTTTGATTTTTTCTGAAAAGGTATCTCTTCCGCTCCGGTATCCGGAAAATAACATGCTCCGGATGGGCGTGAGAGTGGATACCGCGTCCATATACGCAGTTACAGCGGACTCCCTGTTTCCCGCAGACTCGAAAATACGGCCCGTCTGCCACTGCCAGAGGTAAAGAATATCCGCAAAGGCTCCCTGCCGCGCAAAGAAGACTGCCTTACGCGTCAGTTTCAGTGCATCCTCATATTTTTGCTGATGTTCGTACAGTTCTCCCATATATCCGTATGCACAGGAAAGGCTGCGGCTGTCTTTGTATTTTTCGGCAAGTTCCGCTGCCTGGGTGAAGACTCTGTGCGCAATCGTGTTCAGTTCCTGATCAGTCTCTTCCAACTGTGCCTGCACATCCCGAATCAGCAGCCCCAGGGAAATCAGATCTTTCGCTTTTTCCCGAGAATCCGGCAGGTCATTCATATGCAGAACCGCATATTCCAGAGCACTGGCACTGTCTTCAAATTCTTCGCTGAGCAAAGTGACATGCGCGGCATTGATCAGAACTTTGGCTTTGATTTCCTGCATACGGGGATCGTCCGAACCGCTTTTGTTTTCCGCTGTATCCTGATCCATAAGTGCCAGACACTCCCCAAATGCAGCCGCTGCACCTTCCCCATCTCCATCAGCGGCCACATTGCCTGTGTTCAGAAGCGCATTTTGCCAGCACAACCCTGTCTTTTCCCCGCAGGCATGGGTTAATGCTTTTCCGCATAAACAGCAGCATTGGCCACATTCCCCAATGAAAGATGCAGATCACTCAGTGCGCTGAAAAAACAGGAATTTTGTGTCATAATTCCTGTTTTTTTCCGCAAGGGGCAGATATTGATTCAAAACCGCCATCGAGCGCTGATGAAATCCCGTGCTCTGAAAAATTCCGGCAAGCTGCACGGCGGTTTCCAGACAGCGTTCCGGGGATTTCTCCGGATGCAGCAGGGCAAGAGCCTTTTCCAGCAGCATGGCGGACTGTGCAGTTTCCCCTTTGCTGTAACAATCCCTTGCCTTGGCAATCATTTCTTCCGGATTTTCTGCACAACACGCTGCTCCGCATTGGAAAAACAGAAACAGGGCAAGTGAAACGGTCTGAAGAAGAAAAACATGAATCCAAGTTTTTTCTGAAATCATCATTTTCCGCTCTCCGATCCCTTAAAACAAAAAGGTGCTGATTTCAAAGTGAATGCCGTCATCCTGCAGATCGTATTCGGTGGAAACATCCGCATCTCTCAGGGCATGGCCCCAGTAGACCTGCGCATTGATTTTTTCATTCACTCTCCAGCGTGCACCCAGTCCCACACTGGACAGATTGTCCGGAGAAGGATCATCCATATCCGTATTCCAGCCTTTGCCGTAATCATAAAAAGGACAGATTTGCAAAAGACCGTCTCCGGTTTTTTTGCTCAGGCCCGGTATCTTCAGATGCCAGACCGGAATCCGCCATTCCAGGGAAGCAATCAGGCCGTTGTCTGTTGTCATCTGGTTTTCCCGGTATCCCCGGACAGTTGAGGAGCCGCCGATTTCAAATTTTTCCATGGGCAGCAGCGGATCATTGGACAGACGGATGTCAAAACGAAACAGAACCTGAGCGTCCAGAAAGGCAAATTTTCTGAGCCACTGAAACTGTCCCAGCCAGAAGAAAAATTCTCCGTCCGGGCCGCTGTCATGGATGGTGGCATCCAGTGCATCCAGCCCGAAATTGAAAACAGATCGGGCAGCGATCACCTGCACCATGCTCCGATCCACCCATTCCTGAGAAAAGCGCAGAACAGATATGCGGCTGGTCCCGTCCGGCTCCACGCCCTGGGAAAAGGCATATCCGTCATTGAGCAGAGAGGTTTCGCTTTTCCGGTGTTCAAAGCGCAGACCTGCTGCAAGTTCCTTGGACAGGGTTTTGTAAAAGGGATGCCGCAGTTCCGTCCCATATGTCTCGGTTTCACTCTCAATGTCCAGAATATCGAAAGGCGATGCCTTTACGGTGGATTCACAGCGTCCTGCTTCCAGAGCCAGGCTTGTTCCCCACCGGGTGAGCGGAATGGTGTAACTGCCGAAATATTCGTCAAGACCTTCGGTCAGCGCGTAGCGCAAATTCAGGGAATCCCCCCATCCTGTGAGATTCATATGGGACAGATGCAGTTCCCCCCGGTATGCGCCGATGCTGGGGGAATTGGAATTGTTGAAGACCAGTCCGACATTGTAAGGCCGGGCCTCATCCACCTCCACTTCCAGAAACGCTTCCCCTCTTTCCAGTCCGGGTTTGAGGCTGGCATTGATATTGTCAATGCGGGGATCATCCTTGAGCAGTTTCAGATGCTCCTGAATGCGGTTGATGTTCAGAGGAGATTTGCCGCTGTCCGCGGCCCGGGACAGACGGCTGAGAATATATCTTTCCCGCAGACGGGTGTCATTGATGAGAGAGATTCCGCTCAGTTTTCCTTCCACAATCCGGATCGTGATGTTCCCTCCCTGAACCTCCTGATCCGGAACAAAGGCTCCGGAATTGACATATCCCCCGGTCACATAATATTCCGTGATTTTCTGTGCGGCCTCCTGCAGTTCTTCCGCAGTGATTTCCCGCTGTTCATAGGCTGCGGTAATTTCCCCGAGTTTATCATCCGCAAAAACCGTGTTCCCATCCAGAAGAAAGCGGTTCACATACACTTTCCCCACCGAGGAAAGCCGGTTTCCGCTTTCTTCCACCGGGGGAAGGCTGTTCTTTTCTGTCTGAATGTCCTCCCCTGCTGCATTTCCGCAGATGCACATCAAGCCGATTGTCAGTAAAACAAAAAGAATTTTCTGCAAGGCGCTCTCCTCTCCCTGACCTGAAAAAATCCAAACCCCAATGTCTCCGCATTCGGAGAAATGTCTACCATATTCTTTACCTGCTTGCAATAACAAAGAGAATATCCGTTTTTGATTTTCTGGCGACTTCCGGCAGCTTTCTGGCACAAATCACACCGGCAGCTTCCGCAGCCCGCTTTCTGCAATCAGCCAGTCCAGATCCGCCCGATCCGACCAGTAAATGCCGCTGCTGCGCAGCATGTCTTCAGCTTCATCCGTGACACCGCTGTGCGCGAACAGCCAGAGTTTCAGGTCAAAGGGCCCGTTTTCACCGAAATATTTTCTTCCCTCAAAATCTTTGAGTTTCTCGGCTTTGACAAGAAATTCCTTTACCGTGTCAGCTCCGACCTTCCGGTTTTCCCACCATTTGCTCTCGCATATCCAGTAGGCTGTGTCTGCAAAGGCATAAATGTCAATTTCACTTTCTGCTGCCGCGCCCAGGCGCACCCTCTGCCGGATGATGCGGAATCTGTCCGGAAATGTCACATCGGATGCACTGTGAAAATATTTCCCCGGAAAGGTTTTTCCCTGCCCGTTCCAGAGAATCTGTGTCAGCCAGACCTCGGCCAGATAACCTTTCTGATCGTGAACGCGGCGTTTCAGGGTTGCGTATTCCTTGATGATATCCTGCTGCACACTCTCAGGAGACTGCCCCTCCACAAGGGATTTTCCCCAGACCCTGAGAAAATCCAGCAGAATGGGATCATCCGTTCGGCGGAACCAGTCCGCGCCGTCCCGGTATTCCAGCAGATCGCCCCGCGACAGACGGATGAGAATCTCCCGGATGTCCTTTGTCTCCGCGTGGCGCATATCCTTCTGTGCAAGCAGACGCTGAATCTCAGCCGGATCAATGAGTTCCCCCTCCCCCAGAGCTGAAAGGTAGAGAACCCATTTGGTGATGCCCTGATCATTGATCCGGGCTATCCACCGGGAAACCTGATCACTGAGTTCTCCCCAGATGAAACCGGAAGAAAGATCAACAGCCAGGAGACGGTTCAGGCTGTCCTCACTGTCCACGGCCTTTCCCTGCTTGGCAGCCTGGCGTATTACGGCTGTGATATAAAAGGGATTGCCTCCGCATCTGTCCGACAGCACCGGAGCCATGGTGTCCGGCACTTCGGCCTTGTAGTACCGTGCGGCCTTCCGTGCCAGTTCCGCACCCCAGTATTCGGTCAGTGTTTTTATGGGATCCGCATCAAATCTCCCGAAAAGTGTACCCCGTCCCAGGATTTCGTTGGAAAGAATACTCATGGCCAAACCCGTGACAAAATGGGGGCAGGTCGGGGATTCCACGGATTCATGAAAATATCCCACAATATTAAAATTATACTGGGGCAGGTGGGTGTTCTGGAATTCATCCAGGAACATCACGACCGTGCTGTCGTCCCAGTCCGAAACGGTTCTGGGCAGCATCAGGGCTTTGTGTTCGGGAGAGGTCATGTCACCGCTCATCATCACCCGGAGACATTCCAGTGCATTGTTGAATCCTTTGGAAACAGGAAGTTTTTCCCGGATGAAATGTATCAGTTCCTCCCGTTTTATATCTTCTGATATGAAACCGGCTTTCCCCATCCTGAAAGCCGCATACCAGCGGATGAAGTTTTCGGTATATTCCAGAGCAAAGGTTTCCCGGTCTTTGGGTACATCCGGAAAACTGTACCAGACCGGAACCACGGCTTTGGGATCATTGTGATCCTGCTCAAAAAACAGCCGGTTGACCACCCGCTTGAAGATTTCGGTCTTGCCCATGCGGCGCTGTCCCAGCAGAACGGTGGACATGGCCCGGCGCTCCGCAGCCAGAAGAGCATATCTGTAAAAATAATCCAGATATTCCTGCCTGTCCGTATAAACCTCATCCGGAACCAGGGGTTTGACAGCGAATTTCATTTGTATCACCTTTCTGCGGATAATTTCCTCTTGATCAAAATGCAAGAGCGTCCTCTGTTCTGCCTCAATGCCATTGACTTAAATCGGAACTGACTGAACCGGAGTGCCAAACTGAAAGTTTGGCACTCCTCAGCACGTTAAACTGCCCTTTGCGTCAATGGTCATGATGTTCTGCTTTGTGTTGCGGAATCTCAGCAAAGCAAAACAATCCATGTTCGCTGAAATTCAAAAAAAGAGGAGGCCTGAACTGCCCCCCTCTTTTGCGCATGATCAGCGGAGATTTGCCACTTTCTGCAGAATGTAAACCGCCTCTTCCGTGCCGATTTTCAGATCATCGTTCACAGCAGCCTCCCGGAAAATCTGCATTCCTTCCGGAACTGCGGCACCTGCACAAATCTGAAGACTTAAAATCGCATCGGCAAGTGTCACTCCGCCGCCGCTTTCACTGCTGCCGTTCACATTGCCCGGCTCAGGAAAACCGTTTTTCGCGACCAAAGCCCAGGTGGAAAAATGATCGGTGCGAAAAGTGATTTTATTGGCAACTGTGTCAATGGTGAAATTCTTCAGCGGTTTCCAGGAACGGGAAGCATTGAGGAAATACGCAGGACGCAGATCCGCTTCCCTGATGCCAAGTTCTGTGAGCTGTTCATCTGTGTAACGAAGAATGACAGTGGCATTTTTGCTGAATTTTTTCACAATTTCCCTGCCATCTTCCTTTCCTCTCAGCGTAATGCCGTATCCGTATCCCACCACACGATCCTCTGTGGTATTGGGCAGATCCCTGACCAGAGGCTCAACAGAAATTTTCACCTGTTTCACCTCTTTGTTGACCGGTATGGCTCCGTCCGGTATCTGAATGCCGGTTCCGTCTGCCAGTGTATGGCTCCATCCCTTTTCCGGCAGAAAAGTGTGGGTTGCAGAAGCCATCATGGTTTTGCTGCTGCCCAGCACCATGTTTCCGACTGCAAAGACAGACTGTGCTGTATCAGAGGTGGTGCAGAGAATTTCCTTTGTCCGGGAATAGGTGCCGTCCGGATTTTTGAAAATCGCACCGACCCTCCAGATATTTCCCCTGCTGCTTTCTGCACGGGCAGCCTCCAGAGTGAAACTGCCGTTTGCATCGGCTGCGGCATCAGTTTTCTGTCCGTCTGCACTGCAGGCATAGACAAAAGCTCCGGATGCGGGATCTGTTCCATTCGGACGCATGATTTTTCCTTTTATTTCCATGTTGACTTCACGAAGAGCCAGCTTCAGATCGTCCGAGCGTTTTTTCCTCGGCCAGGAAATTACCTGACTGCGGCCGCCGTTGCCTCTGGATGAACCTCTTCCCCCACCCGGCACATCCATGGGTTTGACAGCCATTCCCACAGCCATTGACTGGTCAGGCAGATCATTGGGAAGAGAAAAACAGAATCTTCCCGTTTCATCACTGCGTGTCTGATATTCCATGAAATTGCTGTCTGTTATATCCAAATCACTGCTCCGCAGCCAGACAATGACATTGGGAGCCGGAGTCGTGCCGTCAGGATAATACACAGTTCCGCAAAGCTGACCGCTTCCGAGAGGAGGCAGCACAATGTTCTGCATTATTGTCTGATCCGTTTCCGCCACTGTCACAAGAATCGGTTCTGTCAGTTCCCTGTATGTATTGTAAAAATTTTCCGGCACGGAAAAAAGGGAATAACTCAGTGCCCATTTGCCTGCTGAAACCGGTATTTCAAATCCTCCGGTTTGGGAATTGATTTCACCCATATGCCAGGCAAGGCTGTTGACAGCGGTTTCTCCGCTCTGATTGACACGGTCGGCAAACACATATCCGGAAATGCCGGTGATGGCTGTTCCTCCGGAATTTTTGAAAACACCCTGTATTTTCTTTGTATTGCTTTTAAGAATGAAGACAATCTGCTCTCCGGAGCGTTTGTCTCTGCCGGAGGGTGCTGCAAGGGATTTTTCCTGACCGGAAAGTTCCGCAATGGCTGCTCCGGCAGTTGTGCCGATTTCTGCCATCCGCTTTGATCTGGCCTGCGTGATGATCTGCTCATCTGAGGCAGGATCAAAACGGTATCCGCTGTCGGGCCACAGATACAGCCCGACTTTGTAATTTCCCGGAGGAACATTCAGCCGGAATTTTCCGTTTTCCACCCAGGTTTCCGCAATGGGATTCGGGGAACCCTCCTCTCGGGCATATACCCAGGCATCAATCGCAGTCAGTACAGTGCCGCTTTCATCTTTGATGACTCCGGTGATGGGTTCCGAAGCCTGTGTCATATCAAAATCAGCATTGGCAGTCTGTCCGGAAGTCACAGTTTTTTCCTGCGGAAGGCCGGTAAACAGGACAGCATCTGTTCCCCATGACCAGGGGGAAACATACCAGGTTCCGGGATAAACAGGGACTTCAAAATAACCGTTTTGATCAGTGATGTCATACCGCCATTCCCCGTATTCATTCCAGACATCCACAAAGACGCCGGGAATGCCGACTGTGTCTTTTTTGACAGTTCCGGCAATTTTGCAGTTTTCGGAAAGCAGTTGAATATTCACTGGAACAGTTCCTGCAACCAAACTGACAGGCTCATCAATAAAGGGAGCGATATAATCCGGGTATGTATCAGGATCAACCCATACGGAAATTTCATATATTCCTGACAGCAGGGGAATGCTGTAATTTCCAGCACTGTCCGGATTCGCGGAATACCAGAAACCGTTTTCCGCATTGACAGCATCTATAACTATGCCATAATTGGGAGATTCGGTGCTGGTGATGGCAGTTCCGGCAGGTGACAGGATTTGTCCGCTCACAAAGCCGTCCGGGCTTTGGTCAAGGGTGAAACTGACTTCCTGGGAAAAAATGGCCCCGCCCAGTGTCACTGTCCGCGGCTGCGGCGTCACCCATATGGCAGAGGGAAGAATGATTCCAATTTCCCAGTCTCCATCATATACATTCAGGGAATAATTTCCGGATGCATCAGTTTCTGTAAAAAAATAGTCCATCCCCTCAGGATTTTCCCAACTGTATGCCTCAACAATTACGCCGGAGATGCCCCCGTTTCCGTCTGACACAGTGCCGGATATGGTATTTCCGGGTGAGGGAGCAGCTTCCAGACTTATATCATCCATCTGCCATATGCTTCCACTGTCCGGATTTCCGTCATTGTCTTCATATGCAAATCTGACGGTTCCGACTGATACTCCGCCAAGCAGGGAGGACAAATCCACTGCTTCTTCTCCCATATAAGACAATCCGCTTTGTTCCCAAACAGTATCCCAGTTGAATCCGCCATCAGAACTTGCATCTATTCGGATGGTTTTGCTTTCTTCCAATTGCTCAAAATAGGTGCTGAAGTAAAGGTAAACGGAAGAATAGTGTGAAAAATCGGTTACAGGGAGCTGCAGGGTATCAAGTGGGATTATGGACGTTCCTGCGTTTTGAACACAGTAACCGCTTCCCTCTGTATAATTTTCAATGTTCTGCACTTCCCAGTCGCCTGCTGCTGTCCACGCTGAGGGAAGAATTTCATCTTCAAAATCTTCCGACAGAACAGTTTCAGCCCATCCGGACAGGGGAAAACAGTTGCCATTGCCGCAGCCGTGCCGCTGATGGCCGATGGCGAAACAACCCCCCATGTTTTTGCCTGTTTTTCCATAACTGCCTCCTTTCCTTGTATAATTTTTTTGATAAAGCCGCATAATCTTCCGGTTTGCGGTGCGGCTTATGAACAGGCTGGAAGTCTGTTTTTATCTTGCGGGACTGTACAGCCAGTCATCCAAAGGGGACGGAACCGCATCCTGTCCCAAAAAGACAAAACGGCTGACATCCGCTCCGCTTCTTGCCGCGCAGGGCGTATACATCCACTGCACCGGATCGGAAAAAGAGGAAGGCAGAACCAGCAGACTGCCGCTGATGTCGGTTTCCGGCGAGTTTACGGTCACAATGCCGTCCACGCCCAGTTGGGAAGAAGCATCAATGGGGCTTTCGGATTCCGGGGCAAAGCGGAAGATGCCTGTGGTGAGAATATCAATATTTCCTCCGTCTCCGCCCACAGCACGGGCGATGATCCGGCTGCTGTCCATGACAATGAATTCCGTGTTCAGATCAATGTTTCCTCCATCACCGTTTTCCGCTTCCACACTGGTGGTAATATCACTGCTGTTCATGCGGAGATACTCCGGTGTGGAAAGAGCAATATTTCCGCCATCAGCCTTTGTGGTGGCAGTGGTGACAAGACTGTCTTCCATCTGCATTTTGCCAAATACATCCACTTCAATATTTCCTGCATTCCCATCTCCGAAACTGCCGGTCAGCATCTGGGAATTTCCCCTCATAAGCATATCCCCGGAAGAAATGACCGTCACATTTCCGCCCTGCCCCGCACCATTGGTTTTTGCTGCGATAACCGAGTTGTCGTTCATGAAAATCTGTCCGGCCCGCAGGAATATGGAACCTCCGTTTCCGGCTGAACCGCTTTCTCCCTGCGCGTTGGAAGTGAGACCGCTGGAAAAGCCTGTTTCAGGCTCTTCTCCCCTGAACCCCTCCAGCACTGCGGTGTCGCTGACATGGATCGCCATGGTTCCGCCCTGTCCCGGCCCGAAACTGTTTGCCCCGATCTGCGCACCGCCCTGAATGTGCAGATTTTTTGCATGAATTTCAATTGCACCGCCGTTTCCTGCGATTTTTTCCTCTCCCTGCGCATTGCTGAAAATGCCGCTGACAAAATCAGTTCCTGCACCGGAAAGGGTCAGGGTATCAGTTGCATCTGCAAAAATAGTCCCGCAGTGTCCGGGACCGAAAGAGGTGGAACTGATCTGCGCACCGTCCGTCAGTGTCAGATTTGCAGCAGACAGGCTGATATTTCCGCCGGTTCCCGCGTCTGCCATTTCTCCCTGAGAGCCAGCGCCTATTTGGGTTACAGTTCCCAGACTGTCCTCGCCGGAAAGAAGAATTGCATCCTTTATGTTCACAGAGATATTTCCGCCCTGTCCCGGCCCCGAACTGATGGCCGCAACCGTGGCACCTCCCGACATTTCCAGATTTGCGGCTGAAATGTCAATATTTCCGCCCTGCCCCGCGCCGCTTTCCTGACCGGCTGCTGTGGCAAAAACCGCACTGATATACACCTCGTTTTCACCGGATATTCTCACTGTGTCCGAGGCTTCCAGTTTCACATCCCCGCCCCTGCCGCTTCCATAGGAATCAGCAGCAAGAATGGCTCCATTGCTGATCTCAATATCTTCCGCCTGAATTTCAATATTGCCGCCGCTTCCGGCATCTGCCTCTGTGCTGTTGGCATTTGCGGAAATCACAATCCCCAAATCTGCATAATTTTCCGCAGTCATCCCCGCGTCTTTTGCCACTTTTATGGAAATGTTTCCGCCATCTCCCGTGCCATAGGAATCTGTGCTCAAAAGACCGCCGTCAGAGATGCGCAGGGAGTCGGTCTGTATGTCCATGCCCTTTCCCGCTCCGTTTTCCGTTTCCGCAAACAATGCTCCGCCATTGACAAAAAACTCTCCGGCACGAATGACAAACGATCCTCCGCTGTCTGCACTCACATCCAGCCATGCTCCGTCAGATACAGATATGTTCCCAAGTGTCTGACAGGAAATGGCCGCGCCGGATTCCGGCATTCCGATTTCACCGGCAGATGCTGCTGCGGTCAGAAAAATCTGCCCTCCGGGAGCGCTGAGATTTGCGGGATACAGACTTTCTGTCAAAGGAATCCGATTTCCCTCCCCGTCTGTTTCATATACGGGATTGCCGCTGTCATCATGCACCGGCTCTCCGTTTTCATCTGTCAAAGGCAGATACAGAGGATTTCCTTCTCCGTCATACACGGCAGTTTCATAATAAAGCCCGGTCTGAAAGGCAATATTTCCGCCAATAACAGAGATGCGTTTGCCCTCACTGACCGTCATGCCCCGGAACTGACCGTTTTCCTCCGCGCCTGTCACTTCCCCTCCTTCAAACATAATGGAACCTTTTTCCGGATTCAGAAAACCGAACGCGGCAGGACAAGCCACAGACAGCAGTTCGTTTTCAGGGGGTTGGGAAAAGAATTTTTCATTGTCTTCCAAACGCAGATAATCCGCAGTGCTCACATGAAAGGAACCGCCAATGTCCAGCGAGGCATCGGGCCCGAAAACAAATCCCGAAGGATTGAGAAGAAACAAATCCGCATTCGGAATGGCGGATCGCAGCAGTCCGTCTATGTGGGAAAGATTCCCGCCTGTAATCCGGCTGACAATCCGTTCCACTGTGGATGGCCCGCTGAAGGTGGCAGATTCGCCTTTGTATATGTCAAAGGTCTGAAAGCTGTGGAAAAGGTTTGCTCCGGCCTGTCTGCCGCACTCGGCAGATATTTCATAGGCAGGCCCCTGCAATGCCCCTGCGGTTCCCAGGGAGCCGTCCATGATGATGTCCGCTCTGGCCGGAAAAGAAATGGCAGTGATTCCCAGAAACATGACAAACAGTTGTACATAACAGTGCCTCATAACTCTCTCCTTGTTGCATTCATGGATGGGGTGTGATATTGTCTTTTTGTCAAAAAATGCCGGAAGCAGTCCGGAGAATCTTCCTCCCTGACAGAGACGGAAATAATGATCTTCAGGAAATTTTTATAGAAATCAGACAGTTTTCAAAACAATCAGGATTTTATAACCAGAGGCATAGAAAATTTATATCACAACTCGGCATCTTTTCACAAGCAATTGTTGCAGATGAAAAAGACTGTGATTCGGAACCGGCCGGAGAGAAAAAAATTAAGGAGAGAATATGAAAAAACTGTTTGCCGGAAACAACTTCAGAACCGGAATTCGGGTGGCTCTGATTGCCGGATATTTCTTTTGCATGCTGCCTTGTGCCGCATATGCCGAAGAACTGAGAATTCTGTGCTGGGAAGGGTATGCGGATTCGGAATATACCCAAAATTTTGAAAAAATGGTCAAAGAAAAACACGGCATTGACCTGAAAATCACGGTCAGAAATGTTTCGGATCCGCAGGAATTCTTTGACGGAATTCGGGGAAAGGACATTGATCTGATCAGCCCGGCCCACAATATCCCCAAGTCATGGCTATGGCAACTGATTGGAAAAAAACTGGTTCTGCCTGTTGATCTTTCCCATATTCCCAATTACAGGGATATCATACCGGCTCTCCAACATGCGGACTATATCAGTGAAAACGGGGAAATTTACGGGGTTCCCATTGTCTACGGCCCTTACGGACTGGCCTACAACACTGCTGTGTTCCAAGAGGCACCGGACAGTTGGAATATCTTCTGGGAGCCCCGCTATGCAGGAAAATATGCTGTCAGTTCGGATTATTATGATGCCAATATCTATCTTGCCGGACTGGCTTCCGGTTTTGACAGAAAGGATATTTTTAACTATGACAAAATGAATACAACGGAAGTCAGGGGAAAACTGGAACGGCTGGCACAGAATGCAAAAATTTTCTGGAAAGGCGTGGACACTGCCGATGATTTGCAGGGGCTGGCCTTTGCCACAGCCTGGGGATTTGCCATTCCGGAACTGGCAAAAAGAGGGGAAATCTGGAAAATGGCTCAGCCCAAAGAAGGGACAACCGGATGGGTGGACAACTGGATGATCGGTTTTTCCCTCAAAAACAATCCGCAGATGAAGCAGATAGCCGAGGAATGGATCAATTATTCCATCGGGCCGGAAGTGCAGGTGGGCTATGTCCGGAAGATAGCCCAGTTTCCCGTGAATCTGTCCATAAAAGACCGGCTTTCGGCAGAGGAAATCAAAACCTTTCATCTGGATGATCCCGAATATTTCAAAAACAATCTGATTCTGTGGGAAGTGCTGGGGGAAAGGGAGCAGAACGGTTTCAGAAGAATGTGGAATGGGGCCAGAAGATCGGAATAGACAGGGGAGAATATCCGTTTTTTGACTGTGATTATATGCGTTCGCCATTGACCTGATACAACGGACTGATCCGGATGAGTGCAAAAATCAGGGGGATCGGTTCTTTTGCACACGCACACGAAACCCCGGAAAAACAGACAATATCGACAAATCAATGGAGAATTGGCATTAGGCCGTATTTCGGCTCCGACTGCGTGGGCATAAATGCCCGCGCTGAACGGGGGAAGGACGCTGAAGCGCCATCCGGATTTTCAGTTATTGCAAGGTCCCTGCGCTGAGAAGGTGGGCAGCGCTCCGCTTCTGTTTCCTGCTCAGTTTAATCAGAAAAATCAGATGAATCAGGGGTTCAGACAACTGCTCACACCTCCTCCGTGTGCACCAGCTCCCACCCTTTGTAAATCAGGACAATCTTTTTCACGGTCACTTTCTCTGCGATCCGCTTCACCCGTTCATCCTCCCCGTACTGCTGCAACTGTTCTTTTGCATCTGCAATCCGTTTTTCAAGCAGGGTATTGCTGAATTCGCTGCGGGGAATGTATTTCAGTTCAATCAGGTATCCGAAGGGCATGTCCGGAAACCGGGCCAGAAACGGCTCCAGCCAGAGATCGCAGAAACCTTTGGCGGCCTCCTGCTCCGATTTTGTCAGAAAGAAATCCGTGACATTCAGATAGGCCAGCAGGAAGCCCTGAATCACCTTTTCCCCCTCCAGATAATCCCGCACAGAGGTCTGTTTTTCCGCTTCCTCCGCCAGAAATTCAAACACGGGTTTCCA
>JAWKPW010000127.1:0-13709 GCA_041390465.1 Desulfobacterales bacterium
TCAAAAAAACATCTCCCTGACCGGCAATCCCGGAAAACAGGCAGCAAAGGCGATTCAGGCTGTTTGATTTCCCTTTTGCGTCATTTTGTCATTTTCTGCACGTTATTTGTCATTTATGACTCTTTCAACTGTCCCTGTCAAGTGATATTTGTTTGTATACATTTGATGGAAGCTCTGTGTTTTGCTGAAAACGCTTTGAAAAAGGAGGCAGAATGAGTATGATGGATAGCGTAAGAAAGATTTTGATAAGGTCTGTCTCTTTTTCTCAAATGTTGGGATTTCCCGGCTGAGGAATCTCTTCCGGATGCAGTGCGCTGGAAAAAACAGGATAAGCTGAAAAGGAGGAACAATATGGAACAGTGGCATAAAACCGGGTGCGTGCTCTGCGCGCAGAACTGCGGGCTGGAAGTGCTGGTGAAAGAGGGGAAAATGGTGAAAGTCCGACCGGACAAAGACAATCCGCGCAGCAAAGGATACGCGTGCCGGAAAGGACGCAATATTCTGTATCACCAGTATCCGGCAGACCGGCTTTTCCAGCCGCTGAAACGGGTGGGGGATCGGTTCGAACCGGTTTCCTGGGATCAGGCCATAGAGGAAATTGCGGAAAAACTCCGAAACATTACCGATGGGCACGGCCCCCGCAGCCTGGCCTATATGGGCGGCGGCGGGCAGGGGGGACACATGGAGGCAGGTTTCGGCTTGGGCCTGATCCGGGCACTGGGTTCCCAGTATTTCTATTCCTCCACCGGACAGGAATTCAGCGGAGCCTGGTGGGTTTTCGGTCGGATGCTGGGAAAGCAGTATAATGTTGCCATACCCCATGAACAGGAAAGCGAAATGCTGGTGGCATGGGGATGGAACGGAATGCAGAGCCATCAGATGCCCCGTGCGCCCATTGTTCTGAAAGAATTCAGCAAAGATCCGCAAAAACTGCTGGTGGCTGTTGATCCCAGAAAAAGCGAAACCGCAGCCATCGCAGATATTCATCTGCCGGTGCGGCCCGGTACGGATGCTTTGCTGATAAAAGCCATGATTTCTCTCATTCTCCGGGAAGGGTGGCAGAAACAGGATTACCTGGATACCCATGTGGAAGGATGGAAACAAATCCGCCCCTGGTTTGAAAATTTCGATATCAGCAAAGCCTTGGATGTGTGTCAGGTTGACACACAGCAGGTTCAGGAACTCTGCCGCCTCCTCACAACCCGGCTGGTGCTTTCACCCGGATCTGGGCATTTACATGGGACGGAACAGCACTCTGAATTCTTACCTTCTGAACATTCTCGGCCTTGTCTGCGGTGTTTTTGGGGTGCGCGGGGGAAATGTCATTCCCGGAATGGTCATGCCCATGGGATTTCATGCGGATGAAAGGGACAGCAGAACCTGGCGAACCGTTGTCACCGGAATGCCCCCTGCTGCTGCCGGGGCCTTTCCGCCCGCTGTGATGCCGGAAGAGATTCTCACTGACCACCCGGACAGACTGCGCGCGGTGCTGGTCAGCGCGTGCAATCCGCTGCGCGCGTATCCGGACACGCAGGCATATGAGAAAGCCTTCCGCAGTCTGGAACTGCTGGTGGTCAATGATATTGTCATGAGCGAAACCGCACGGCTGGCCCATTATGTGCTGCCCTGCCGCACGTTTTATGAATCCTGGGATGCAACCTTCTTTCCTTGGACTTATCCGGAGGTCTTCTTTCAACTGCGGAGCCCTGTGGTAACTCCGCCTGAAAACTGCTTGGAAGCATCCCAGATATTGACCCGTCTGGCAGACCGGATGGGTCTGATCCCGGAAATTCCCGAAGAACTTCAGCAGGCAGCAAAAGGAAACAGAATGGCTTTCGGGGCAGCATTCATGGGATATGCTGCCCAAAATCCCGCATCCAAGCAGCGTATGCCTTTTGTTCTGGCAAAGACGCTGGGCCGGGCATGGGACAGTGCTGCCAAAGCCGGATTGTGGGGACTGCTCATGACAGCGCCCAAGGCTTTCCGGAAAAATGCCGCGCGCGCAGGCTTTGCACCGGGGCCGGATCAGGGTGAGCGGATATTCCAGACTCTTCTGGACAAACCCGAAGGAATATGGATCGGGAAAGCAGACGCGGACAATCCCATGGACGGCATCAAAACTCTGTCCGGAAAAATTGAGGCATTCATCCCGGAGCTGGAGCAGGCAGTTCGCAATCTGACGCCTGAAAACGAAGCACAGGATCTGGAAATGCCCGAAAGCTTTCCCCTGATTCTCAGCGCGGGCCGCCATATGAAATACAATGCCAACACCCTGATGCGCAATCCGGAATGGAATCAGGGGAAGCGGGCCTGCACCATTGCCGTAAACCCTGCGGATGCGGAAAAACTGGGCCTGACAGATGGACAGCAGGCGCGGGTGAGCACCGAAGCCGGAAGCGCTGTCGGAGAACTGGAAATAAGCGAACAGATACGGCAGGGCACGGTGATTGTTCCTCACGGCTTTGGCCTCATTTGCGAAGATCAGATTTACGGTATCAATGCAAATCATCTCACGAAAAACACCCATCGTGATTTTTTGGGAACCCCTTTGCACCGTTTTGTGCCCTGCCGGATTGAAGCGGCATAGCCAATTGTTTTTGTTGCTCCTGCGGAAAAGCGATTCCGGAACCGGTTCAGATTGGCGGATTCCGCAAAAGAGACCTGAAAAAAGGAGGACAGATGTTACAGATAAATCCGGAGCATATCCGGGAAGTCAAAGAGATCATCAATACCAGCCCTTATCCGGTACATATGGCCATGCGGCTGTCTGCCATTGACTTTGACCGGGCAGAGATTGAACTGAATACAGCGCCCTGTCATTTGCAGGCATACGGCATTGTCCACGGCGGTGTGCTGGCCACCCTGATTGACACCGCAACCTTCTGGGCAGTCTATATGCGCATTCCCGAAGATGCCGGGCTGGTCAATATTGATCTGAAACTCAATTACCTGAAATCGGCTGTGAACGAGCGTTTGATTGCACATGGCAGTGCCATCCGGTCCGGAAAATCCCTCAGTTACGCTGAAGCCCGTGTCACAGATGAAAAAGGGCAACTGATCGCACACGGCACCTCCACCCTGATGATACTTCCCGGCAAGGGGCTGAAAACAAAAAACAGGAAATTCATCCATCCCTTGTGAGATATGTAATGAAACAAAGACAAATCCAATATGAAATCTGAAAACTGATTGGGCAGTTCCCCTTCATGACACTTGTGTCTTCGTGGCAGAAAAACGGGAATTTTCTGCTGAAATCTTTTTCAGATTTCCTGTAATACCAAATCGCCATTGAATTTGTGCAGTGCCTGCCCCCGGATCAGGGGCGGGGGAGTCCCGGACTGAAAATCAGGGACACTGAAATGATCCGGAAATGGGGCCAGAATTCCGTTTCACTTCATTTCGGCACGCCGGAATCAGACAGGCACAGTTTGAATGGCGAATTGGTATGACGCCCTGTTTCCGGAACTGCTGATTTGTTTCCAATGGGAAAACATCTTGCCATTTTAATCCGATGCCGTTATGATGATATATCATGACATTTAAATACAAACCCAAATCATACGGAGCGGAAAATGGCAAAAAAAACCAGCCCCTTTTTTTGGATTGTGCTTATTGCTGTTGTATGCGCTTTGACCTGGTATGCGTACAGCCGTTATCAGACAAAACAGATGCCCCCAGGACAAAGCGGCCCCCAGGAAACCGCCTCGCAGCAGCAGACGCCCGGCACTTCCGATCAGATGCTTGAACTGAATTTTTATTCTTCCAGTGCCAAAGCAAACTGGATCAATGAAATGGTCAGGCAGTTCAATGATGCCCGGCACATGGAAGGGGGAAAACGCATCAGCGTCAAGGTCTTTCATGTGACTTCGGGCGCAAGCCTTGATGATCTCAAAGAGGGAAAGATACAGCCGGACATGTGGTCGCCGGGGGATGAATCCTGGCTGGAAATGGCCGCTTCCCACTGGCGGAATGTCCGGATGAAAACGCTTTTTCAGAATTATACGGATCTGGTCAATATTCCCCTTGTCATTGCCATGTGGGAACCCATGGCCAAAGTGCTGGGCCATCCCAATCCCATCTCGTGGAAAGATATTGCAAAAGTCGCGGCCAATCCCCAGGGCTGGGCAGCCTATGGTCATCCGGAATGGGGAAAATTCCGGTGGGGGCATGCGCATCCGGATGCCAATTCCGGATTTCTGACCATTATTTCAGAAGTCTATGCCGCACTGGACAAAACAGAAGGTCTGAAGCCTGAAGATTTGGGCAAACCTGAAGTGGTCAGTTTTCTGAAAGAATTTGAAGGAGCGGTGGAACACTACGGCCTTTCCAACAGTTGGATCGATGATCTCATGTATGCCAAAGGCCCGGCGTATCTGTCCGCAACGGTTCAGTATGAAAACACCATCATCCAAAGCAATGAAAAACACGGCGGACGGCCTTTCCGGATGACGGCTGTTTATCCTGCGGAAGGCAACTTCTGGACACGGCATCCGGTGGCCATACTGGAGGAAGAATGGATGACACCGGAAAAAAATGCGGCCTGCAGGCAGTTTATCGACTTTCTCCTGCGTGATGAGGCCCAGCGCGCCGCGATGAAAATGGGGCTGCGTCCCATCCGAAAAGATTTTCCGCTGGAAGCGCCCTTTGATGCCGCGCACGGAGTTATTGCGGATATTGCGTCTGACAAAGTGTTTCAGGTTCCGGATGAAAATGTTCTCAAACGCATCCGGGATTTGTGGGAAGAGGCAAAGGTTCCCGCAACCATTGCAATGGTCATTGACCGATCCGGCAGCATGAAAGGCGAGGCCATGGAAAACGCGAAAACCGGAGCCATACAGTTTGTCCGGCAGATGAAACCGCGCGATCAGGTGATGATTCTTGCCTTTCACCATGAGATTTCCGTACTTTCCGATCTGTGCGAAATCCGGCAGTGCGGCGAGGAGCTGCAAACCCGGCTGGAGGGAATTTTTGCAGACGGCAAAACCTCCCTTTATGATGCTGTGGCAGAAAGTTACAAAAAACTCCGTCAGTTGAAACAGACGGTTCCGAACCGGCGATATGCCATTCTGGTGCTCAGTGACGGCAAGGATACATCCAGTCACATAGGCCGCCATGATCTCACAGACCTGCTTCCGGCCGGTGAAGATTATGATGTGCCGAAAATCTATACCATCGCGTACGGGGCAGAGGCGGACAGGGATTTTCTCACGGAAATATCCAACCGGACAAATGCCCGGATTTTCAGCAGCAATCCGGATGAGATCAAAAAAACCTACACAGAACTGAGTGCCAATTTCTGAGATACAGGTTTCAGATGCCGGGTTTCAGTGTTCCGTATCTGTTCCATGAAACCTGAACCCTGACACCTCAACACATCTGCAAGTTAAGAATCATCCTGTGAGCGGAGAATCTGCACAATGGCAAAATATTTTTTCAGGGCATTTGTCAATCGCTGGAATCTGCTTTTTCTGGGAGCTGCCGCCGCATTCGGCCTCATTGCCGATGCGGCAGACATTGTGCTTCCCCTTGCCGGAGCCTTTGATCTTCTTGCTGTCTCCTTTGTCGCGACCCGCCCGCGTTTTCAGGCTGTCTGCGATCATTCGGGGCAGGCGGGCGGCCAGGGGCCGGAGATGAGTTCCGACCGGGTTGCGCAGATTCTCGCGGAAATCAGTCCCGAAGACACCCGGAAGTTTGAAAAACTCAGACAGGTCTGCACCCATCTTCTGTCTGTGGGGAAAAAGCCGTCTGAAGATTCAGAATCTGACGGAATTGCTGCAGCACAAATCGGGGGGCTTAACCGTCTGTTATGGATCTACCTGAAACTGCTGCATTCCAAAAACGGATTGGAGCAGTTCTTCCGAACCATTGACCGCAATGAAATTGAGAAACAGATGCAGGCCATTGCCAGACGCCTTTCCGGCATGGGCCCTGCGGACGCGGATGATCTGGAAAGCGCAAAAAAACGTGAATCCCTGACAGATACCCTGAACATCTCCGAAACCCGGCTGGCCAATTATGACAAGATTCATCACCAGTATGAACTCATGATACTGGAACTGGATCGCCTGTATGCCAAAACTGCCAGTCTGGCTGAAATGGCTGTTTCCCATCAGGATTTGAATACGGTTATGAGCGATGTGGATGCTGCCGCGTTTTCGGTTCAGCAGACGACCGAGGTACTCAATGAACTGTCCTCATTTACCGGTGTTTCGTTTAAGGAAGAAGCCCCTCTCACCCTGATTCACGTTAAACAGTGAGGTTACTCTGCACTTTCAAAATTCAGGAACTTGGGTGATTTCCAGAAAAGAATATCCCGACAAAGCAGCATAAGTTTCCGGCCTGTGTCTGCAGCAGCACAGGTCGGAAACTTATGCTGCTTTGAAAGAGTTCCGGATCTGCGGTATGTTCTTTTCCGTAAATCGACCTGCTGTCCACAGTCATTCCGGCGAAAGCCGGAATGCAGCCGTGATCCGAAATTGCCTGATGAATCAGCAGAAATACGGGGCATGCGGCAAATGTGTCACATCAGGAAGCAGTCCGATCATATATCCGATCAGCAAATCAAAAAAGATAGCATATAACCATTGATAATATCAGAGATTTTCTTGGACCCGGTACCGGATTCATAATGGGCAGTATCTTTGTGCAGAAAATGGAACCCCCGATTTGACCCGCCAATTGATATATTTTCAGAATCATTTTCTGCAAAACTGCATAGACTTTTTCTATCTGCTTCTTCTTGTTTATCATGAATATCAATTTGACCTTTGTTTTGTCTTTATGATATCTTCAAACTTTATGTACAAATAAAATGTATTGATTATAACGATTTATTTTAAAGGAAGAAAAAAATGAAGACAAAATTCTTTTCCTGTTTTGTAGCCGCTCTGTTTGTATGTTTCCTTGCCGGAACCGTTCATGCCGGGGCAGCGGAGATGTTTGCAGGGCAGAAAGGGGAAATCAGAATTGCAGGCGGTACCGCGCATATTCCGGTGATGAAAACAGCCGCGGAGCGTATTATGACGGCTTATCCGGAGATACGGATCAGCATTGCAGGCGGCGGCTCCGGAGTCGGTATCAAGCAGGCGGGCGAAGGACTGGTGGATATCGGCAATTCCGGCCGAAAACCCACGGATGAGGAAATTGCAAAATACGGACTGAAGCTGTTTCAATGGGCAGTTGACGGCGTCGGGATTGCGGTGCATCCCTCCAATCCGGTCAAAAGTCTGACAAAAGATCAGGTTAAAGATATTTTTTCCGGTAAAACAGACAACTGGAAAGTGCTGGGCGGGCCGGACAAAGGCATCAACATTTACACCCGTGATGAGGCCAGCGGAACCCGTGAGGTTTTCTGGGAAAAGGCTCTGTCCAAAGGCAGTATTTCTGAAAAAGCCAATTTTTCGGTTTCCAACGGGGCCATGAAATCCGCCATAGCCAATGATCCTTTCGGCATCGGTTATGTTTCAGTCGGGCATATGGATGAAACGGTGGCACCGGTGGCTCTGGACGGCGTTGTTCCTTCTGTTGAAACTGTCAAAAACGGAAGTTATGCAGTGGCACGCGGTCTTTACAGCAATACAAAAGGCGAACCTGCGGGGCTGACAAAGCTGTTTATTGATTATCTGTTTACACCGGAAGGGCAGAAAATCGCAGAGGAAAACGGTTTTATCCCGGTGAAATGAGAAAAGGCAGTGACATTGCTGTTGAAGGCTTTCTGTTTTTTTCCGTTCTGATCAGTGCGGTACTGACCATTTCCGTATTTGTGTTTATGCTGATCTTCGGTCTTCCCCTGCTTACAGAAGGACGGCTGTTTTCCCTTGTCACAGACACATGGCGTCCCGGCAACGGTTTTTACGGCATTCAGCCCATGATTGCCGGGACTCTGCTGATTTCATCCCTGAGCGTCATCATCGCCTTTCCCGTAAGCATGGGATGCACCTTTCTGATCACTGTGCTTGCTCCCGGACCCTTTGCAGCCTTTTTAAAAAAAACGGTTCAGCTTATGACCGGCATTCCCACGGTTATTTACGGCTTTGTGGGGATATTCCTGCTGGTTCCCTTTATCCGTGAATTTTTTCAGAAAGGTTCGGGCATGTGTATCCTGACCGCGTCCCTGATGCTGGCTCTGCTGATTGCGCCCACCATGATTCTTTTTTTTGCAGACAGTTTTGAGCGTGTGCCCCTGTCTTATCTGCGGGCAGTGGATGCTTTGGGCGGAACCCCGGTGCAGAAACTCCTGTATGTATTTCTTCCCTGCGCGCGAAGCGGCATATGGTCAGGCGTGATTCTTGCTTTGGGAAGGGCTTTGGGAGATACCCTGATTGCCCTCATGCTGGCCGGAAATGCGGTGCAGATGCCCGGATCTCTCTCAGATTCCGCGAGAACACTGACCGCGCATATTGCATTGGTCATCGCCGCAGATTATGACAGCCCGGAATTCCGATCCGTCTTTGCCTGCGGCATGGTTCTTTACCTGTTTACTGTCATTGAGGTCATCATCCTTCGCACACTGGCCCGTGGGAGAAAAGCAGATTGAACCGCTTTGGGGAAATACTTGTCAAAGGACTTTCATGGGGCATGGGCATCCTGTTTCTGACAGGCATTTCCTGTATCATGGTTTACCTGTTTTCCAAAGGATTGGGGGCAGTCAATCTCCGCATGATTTTCGGAAACACTCCGCCATTGGATGCAGTTTTTCACGGAAAAGCGGTTTTTGGCGGCCTTTTTCCCGCCATTGCCGGGACCTGTCTGCTGGTTGTTTTTTCTGTTTCCCTTGCCATTCCTCTGGGAATCAGCACCGGCATCTGGCTCGCTGAATATGCGGGGAAAAGAATGAAATCTCTTTTCAGTCTGCTTTTTGACATCCTGGCCGGTATCCCTTCCATAGTCATCGGGCTGTTCGGTTTTTCCCTTGCGATTTTTCTTCACAGGCATTTTTCACAGCGGATTTATCCCTGTCTCCTGATTTCAGCATGTTCCCTGGCCTTTCTGGTCATTCCCTATATAATCCGCACCACGGAGACGGCTTTGGAACAGATTCCGCACAGCATACGGATCACGGCCCCTGCAATGGGAGCGACAAAACTGCAGAATATCTTTTATGTGCTTGTGCCCCATTCCCTGACCGGTATTCTCAGCGGTATCATTCTGGCCATCGGCCGCTGTGCCGAAGACACTGCCGTCATCATGCTCACCGGCGTTGTGGCCACAGCCGGTATTCCCAAATCCCTGCTTTCCAATTATGAGGCCCTGCCTTTTTATATTTATTATATTTCCTCTCAGTATGCGGATCAGCAGGAACTGTTAAACGGATACGGGGCCTCCGTCATCCTCATTCTTTTGTGTACAGGTCTTTTTTTCATGGCGTACATCATCCAGAAAGGGCTGGCATATCAGGCTCTTTACCGTGCATAATCCTCTTATGAATCCTGTAACTCCTGAAAACATAAAGATAAAGGTGTCAAACCTGAATTTTTTCTACCGCAGGCAGCTTATTCTCAGCAATATTTCCGCAGAGTTTGAGGAAAAAAGCATCACAGCCATTGTGGGGCCTTCGGGTATCGGCAAATCCACCTTTCTGATGACCCTGAACCGTCTGTGGGAAGATCTTCCGGAAGCCCGTATGCGCGGAACCGTGGAAATAAAACTGGGCGGCAGATTTCAGAACATATACGCTCCTTCTTTCAGTCTGCCCCGCCTGCGCCGGGCTGTGGGCATGGTTTTTCAGACCCCCAATCCCCTGCCCATGAGCATTTTCAGAAATGTGGCCTTTCCCCTGAAACTGGCCGGATGCAGAGATAAAAAAATGATAGAGGAAAAAGTGGAAGCAGCTCTGCAAAAGACCTGTTTGTGGAATGAAGTCAAAGACCGGCTGAAAGAAAAGGCATTTTCCCTGTCCGGGGGACAGCAGCAGCGGCTCTGTCTTGCGCGGGCGTTGATATCGGAACCGGAAGTGCTGCTTCTGGATGAACCGGCCTCGTCTCTGGATGCAAAAACCGCCGCTGTCATTGAAGAACTGCTGCTCAGCCTGAAACAGCATTGTACCGTCATTCTTGTTTCCCATTACATGGATCAGATCAGAAAAATTGCGGATCAGATTGTGAGGATAACGGAGCCGGATAAAAACGGAGAGCAGAAATACGAATTAAATCAAACAGGATAATTCATAACAAATGGGTAATGCCGCAGGAGACAGTAGCAAAGCAAATTTCTATCCGTATTTCCGGGAAGACAGATATTATCAATTTGACTTTCACATGCAGTCCGAATAGACGGATTCCGACACTGCCGGGCAGTTTCATCCGTCCGGATATGCTCAATTGCAAACTTACAAACGGAGGAAAGGAAAAAAGATGCGGATTTTCAGAATGATGGCTGTTTTTATGATGATGGGGCTGTGCTGCGCGTATGCGGAAGAAGCCGGTCCGGCACAGAGCGGCAAAGGAATCACCGTTTATTTTGACACAGGCGGGCCGGTGGGCGGGCCGTACAATACCATTGTACAGAACGGAGCCATGCAGGCCGCAGCGGATATGGGCTGCACCGTGCATTATGTTTACTCGGACTGGAGCCCGGAAAAGGTGGTGGAGAATTTCAAAAATTCACTGGTAGCAAAGCCGGATGGCATTGTGCTGATGGGGCTGCCCGGAGACGATGCTCTTTCGCCTTTTATCAAAGAGGCAATGGACAAAGGCATTCTTGTGACCTGTGTGGATACCAATCTGCCCAAAACGCTGGCGCAGTATAAATCCAGGGGATTCGGTTTTATCGGCACGGATTATGATGTGCAGGGAACCGTTTTGACAAAAGAGGCGCTGAGCCGCTCCGGGCTGAAAAAAGGAGACCGGGCTTTTGTGTGGGGACTCAAACGCATGGAAGACCGGGGGCGAAGAGCCAGAGCCATTATCCGGACGCTGGAGGAAGCCGGTCTGACAGTGGATTATATGGAAATCAGCCCGGAAGCGGACAAAGATTCCGCCATGGGAACCCCGATTGTTACGGCATATATGGCCGCGCATCCGGACTGCAAACTCATGATCATTGACCACGGCGCGCTGACTTCGCAGATGGAAAATTTTCTCAAAGCCGCAGGAGTAAAGCCGGATGACATTTACGTGGCCGGTTTTTCCCTGTCCCCTGCCACGGCTACGGCCATTGAAAGCGGTTATGTGGATCTGGTTTCCGAAATGCAGCCTTACCTGCTGGGCTATCTCTCGGTCGCGCAGATTGTTCTGAGCAAGCGTTACGGTTTCACAGGACTGGAAATTGACACCGGCGGCGGCTTGGTGCATAAGGACAATATCGGCCTGATTGCGCCCCTTGCCAAGAAAGGTATCCGGTAATTACTGTGTCTGTACAGAAAAACCGGATTTTTCGGAAAAATCCGGTTTTTCAGATTCACCGGTTCAAGACTGACAAAGCACTGCAGGATTTTGATAATACAAAAACTGAATTACCGGAGTACCTGCATCTGAAAAATATGGAAAAATATCAGGAACCGCTGCTGTGTTTACAGAATATCTCCAAATCCTTCCGCGGACTTCAGGCCCTGTCTGGCGTGAATCTGTCCCTGTATCCCGGTGAGATTCTGGGACTGGTGGGAGACAACGGCGCAGGCAAATCCACCCTGATCAAAATCCTCGCCGGTCTGCATCCCCCGGATGCGGGCCGGATGTTTCTTCGGGGCCGGGAGATGGATTTCCGGACATTCACTGTATCCCGTGCCCGCAGTCTGGGAATTGAAACCGTGTATCAGGAACGCTCCCTGGGAGAAAAGCAGCCGTTGTGGCGCAATATTTTTGCAGGACGGCACCGGAGAAACCGCATGGGATTCATCTGTGTCCGCGAGGAAAAACAGGCCGCAATGGAGATTCTCCGAAACCATGTGGGGCTGCGGGGACAGGGAATTACGGCAGACAGCCCGGTACAGGTGCTGTCCGGCGGAGAACGGCAGGGACTTGCCATCGGCCGTGCCATGTATTTTCATTCCGATATTATCATTCTGGATGAACCCACCACGGCCCTGTCACTCAGGGAAGTGGGGAGAGTGCTGGATTTTATCCGTGCGATTCCGGCAGCAAACCGTTCCTGCATTTTTATTTCCCATAATATGAACCATGTGCACCGGGCAGCGGATCGCATTGTCCTCATGGATCGGGGGCGCATCCGGAGGGAATTCCGGAAACAGGATCTGAATATAGCGGAACTGGCAGCGCAGGTGGCCTCTTTGTCAGAAGAATCAGAGGATTTCCCGATTCCGGCAGAGGAAAACTGAGCCTGTGAAAGATTTTTTGTGGCGATACCGGCTTCAGATCGGGATTTTCGGAGTGCTGGTTTTTCTGCTGGGGCTTTTCATGTTCCTCAGTCCGGTGACATTTCTGTCTTCCCGCATTTATCTTTCTTTTCTCTCAACGATTCCCTTTTCCGCGTTATTGGCCTTGGGACTCACCTTTCTGATTATCGCGGGCGAACTGGATCTGTCCTTTCCTTCGGTCATGGCCATGTCCGGATTTGTTTTTGCCGAGGTTTTTCTGAAAACCGCTTCTCCGTTTGCCGGATTGGCTGCGGCCCTGCTTACCGGCGCACTGGCCGGGCTTCTGAACGGTTTTCTGGTGGTGCGTGTGGGCGTACCTTCCATTATCGCGACCATCGGAATGCAGTTTTTCTGGAGAGGTCTGTCTGCCCTGCTTTCAGACGGACTGGCCCGGAATATTGTTTCTGTCCGGGAAACATGGATCCATCATGTTTTTGCCGGACGGATCGGCGGAGTAATCCCTGCCCAGTCTGTCTGGTGCATCGCGATAGCGATTCTCATGGCACTGATCCTCAACCGGCATGTATTCGGGGATCATGTGCTTTTCATCGGTGACGACATTCGGACAGCCCGGATGATGGGCGTTCCCGCGGATCGGGTGAGAATTCTGCTGTTTGTGATGATGGGAATGATCAGCGCGCTGGTTTCCGTGATGATCTGCCTGGAAATGGCCAACTGGTGGCCCACACAGGGAGAAGGCTATCTGCTCGTTGTATTTGCGTCCGTGTTTATCGGCGGGACTTCGGTATTCGGCGGACAGGGAACCGTGTTCGGCACAGTCATCGGAGCCGGTATCATCGGCATCACCGAAGCCGGAATCATCAGCGCAGGGCTTTCCGGTTTCTGGACCCGGCTGGTGTACGGACTGATTATCGTGATTTCGGTTTCTGTGTATGCAAGGGTGTTTGGGACAAAAAGAGAGTGAAGGGGAATGTCGGATTACTGCCCGGTTACTGAGTTTGTTAAAGAACGCGCTAATCCGGCAGAATCCGGGGGGAATGTCTTGAACCCTGATTCACATGATGAAAGGATTTTCATGATGATGCAATCCTGTCAATCCCTTAATCATGTGAATCAGGGTTCAGACAATGCCAACCCGGCCTGCTTCATCCGGTTCACAATTTTCCGCAATGCTTTCAATTCCTCCTGCGCCTTTTTGTCTTTATCATACTGATTCTCCTTTGAAATTTTAACCGCAAAGGACACAGGGAAGGCACAAAGGACACAAAAAACAGACAGCACGGTTCAAAATCTGCGGAGAATCGGCTTTGCCTTCCGCAACGTATGGTTTCAGCAGAGAATTGGTATGATACCAATTCCCCATTGAAAAGATACTTGCAAGCAGGAAAAAAAGAGGTTTCCGTGTGTTCAAAAAACCGGATTTTTCGGAAAAATC
>JAWKPW010000128.1:0-13204 GCA_041390465.1 Desulfobacterales bacterium
CAGAAGCATCAAAAATAAAACAGGCAAATACAGGATCTTCAGATAATTCAGGTAATTCAACTGATTTAATTTCTCTATCACCTGTATTAAGTATTTCAGCAGTTTCAGCACTTAATGCACCTTCATTAACTAAAGATTTTGCAACTTCACTGACTTTTTTATTAGACATGCTATTTCCTCCTATGTTCGTTTAAATATTAATCACAATATTACTTTTATCGTAATGAATCAAGGGCTCTTGATTTTTCAGTTTTTTCACCACCTTTTGCAAGATAAAATCTATCATTTTCGCTTTTCACAAACTTTTGACCAACACCGATTCCTAATCCCGATCCATATATATCAAAGCACTCTGGACACATAAAATTCCAACCACCGACAAGAGGTTTTCCTTTAACATGGCCATCATAAAATACATCTGATATTGCATTACCGCAAAGTTCACATATAGATGGCACTTCGCCTATCCATGGATAATTTTTATCAATATTATCTTTATTGCTATTTCCAAATATTTTGCTTAAAAATCCCATTTTACGTATTCCTATTTATTTTAATAAGTTATATTTTCAAGGGCATAACCAGTGATTATCAGGTCATTTCGCCCTGATAACATCCAAAAACGCCGCTTATCAGGGAGAGTTTGTCCTGACAAATTCTCCCTGATAATATCAAAAACGCCAATTATCAGGGAATGTTCGTCCTGACAAATATTCCCTGATAATACCCCAAAATGCCACTTATCAGGGAAAGTTTGCCTTGACAAATTTTCCCCTTTTCAATATTTCCCTGTTATACTTATCCAAATTTTGTTTTTTTTGAAAAACCGGAACAGATTCTCACAATCAGGCTCCCAAAAGCCTTTGACTGACGATTAAAGCAGCTTTTGTGCCGTAAAAAACCAAAATTCGATTCGTATAACTGAATAAAATATACTTTATAATAGCGGCTTGTGTCAAGCACAGAAAACAGAAAAATCATGGATGAAATTCGTGAGGTTATGCGGCTTTATCATTGCTCCATCCATACGGAGCAGTCATACTGTGACCGGATTAACTGGTTTATTTTATTTAACAAAATAAAATCACGGGATGGCATGAAGGAGGGGGAAGGCAAAATTGAACAGTTTCTTACCCATACTGCTGCGGACGGCAATGTTTCCTCTTCAACCCGGAATCAGGCAGTGAATGTGCCGGTGTTTCTGTACCGGAAAGTGCTGAAACAGGAACCGGAACAGAAGATTGACACTGTACGTGCCAAAAACCGGGAAACCGCTCCTTTGGTGATGACCCGTGAGGAAGTGTCGCAGGTAATCGGGTTTATGGAAGGAATTTCGCAACTGGCGGCAAAACTGCTGCACGGAAGCGGGCTGCGGATTACGGAAGCCATACGTCTGCGCAGGGCAGTTAAGTTCTCTGTCAGATTTCCTTTTTCAAAGGGGAATGAAAGAAAAATCCCCCTGCCCTCATTTACAAAGTATTAATAATAATTTAAATAAGTTGTGACAGAATTTTAACCGCCCTGCCTCTCAGGAGGGGATTTTTTTAAACCGGGTAAAACCGGCGGAGAATCATTATAATCCCGCGTACCCCCATTTTTTCATGGCAAAGCTGTTGACCTTGAGAGCAATACAGCATATACAAAAATGGCAGCGCGAAAGCAGCATTCTGCCGTTTTCTGAGGAATAAAAAAACAGCGCATGATCGACCTGTGAACCGGCTGGCTGCTGCACGTTTTTTCATAAACAAGGCAGGAGCGTGTTTGCTTCTTCGTTTCTGTCTGACAGTTTCAATGAATGGAAAGGGAATATGTGGTATCATCTTAATCTGCGTTTGCGGATTTATCTTCTTCTGACCAGTCTGGTGCTGATCATGTTCAGCGGGGGCATTCTCACGGTATGGCATACCTTCCGCATGGAGAAACTTTTCACCCGCATCATTGAAAAGGATGTGGCTGCCCTGCGGTTGGCCGAACAGATGGAAATGGCTCTGGTGAATCAGAAAGGCTTTGTTTCCTATTATTTTCTGGACAAAGATCCGGCCTGGCTGAGCCAGTTGGGGGAATACCGGCAGGTTTTCAAAGAAAAACTGGAAAAGGCTCAGTCTTTTGCAGATACTCCGGATCAGAAAGAGGCTTTGGAAAAAATCGGGGCTGAATATCAGACCTATGTGGAGACCAAGGATCGGGTCATTGCCTATTATCAGGAAGGGGAAATGAAGGAAGGGGAAAAACTTCATCAGATTACCCGCAGACATTTTTTTCAGATTCTGAATCTGTGCGAGGAATACAAAAATATCTGTCTGAATCAGATGCGCAGGGCAGAGGCGCAAAGCCGGGCTCAGGCAAAGGATATACGGCTGGCGGCCTCCACCGGCATAGTCACGGCCTTCTGTCTTTCGGTTCTGCTGGCCTTTGTGCTGATTCAGCATATCCTGAATCCGGTTCGCAGCCTGACACAGGAAACCGTGAATCCGGAAGAAAGAATTCCAGCCGGAGGCAATGAAATCGCTGCTCTGAGTCAGAGTGTGCGGGGACTGATCCGGGATGCAGGTCAGACCCAGGTGGAACTGCAGAAAAGCCGCAGACATCTGATGCAGTCTGAAAAAATGGCCCTGATGGGAAAACTGGCCGCAGGCACGGCCCACAGCATCCGCAATCCCCTGACTTCGGTGAAAATGCGCCTGTTTTCCCTGAGAAGATCTCTGGAACTCACGGATTTTCAGCGGGAAGATTTTGATGTGATTTCCGAGGAAATCCGTCACATAGACACCATTGTCCAGAATTTTCTGGAATTCTCCCGTCCCCCCAAACTCAATATGCAGCCGGTCAGCCCGTCCGCTGTGGTGGACAATGCCATACAACTGCTGGAGCACCGTCTGAAATCCTATGATGTGGCCGTACAGGTACAACGCAGCGGAATGCTGCCGGAAATCAGCGGAGATCCGGATCAGTTGAAAGAGGTGCTGGTGAATCTCATGGTCAACGCGTGTGAGGCCATTGAAAAATCCGGAAACATCCTGATTCGGGAGTATGAAATTCCGGGCAGCGCAGCAGTGCTGGAAATCACTGATGACGGGCCGGGAATTGAGGAAAGTATGCGGGAAAAAATCTTTCAGCCCTTTTTCACCTCAAAGGATGAGGGCACGGGGCTGGGCCTGAGCATTGCCATGCGGATTGTGGAGGAACACAGGGGCAGTCTGGATGTCCGATCCGAATCCGGCAGAGGCACAACCTTTATCATCACGCTTCCCCTGAAGGAATCCTATGAGCACCATACTGATTATTGATGACGACGATCAGTTGCGGAAAAGTTTTGTCCGTCTGCTGAGCGAAGAGGAATATGAGGTCAGAAGTGCGGCTTCGGGCGAAAGCGGTCTGGAGCAGATAAAGGAATCTGTTCCGGATCTGGTGATTCTGGATATGCGTCTGCCCGGAATGAACGGAATGGAAACCTTTGCGGCCATCCACAAAATGGAACCCCGGCTGCCGGTCATCATCATGACTGCCTTCGGGACAACGGAAACAGCGATTGAAGCCACCAAGCAGGGAGCATTTGATTATATTCTCAAGCCCTTTGACATTCCGGAAATGCTGTCTGTCATCACCAAGGCACTCGAATCAGGGCGTTTCATGCGTTCCCCTGTAAAAATGAATCCCGCGTCTGACCGCGTGTTTCAGGAGGCTCTTATCGGACGCAGTGATCCCATGCAGGAGGTGTACAAGGCCATCGGACGGGTTTCGCCCACAGATGCCACAGTGCTGATCCGGGGGGAATCCGGAACCGGCAAGGAACTGGTGGCGCGTGCGGTTTACCAGCACAGCAACCGTTCCACCAAACCCTTTCTGGCCATCAACTGTGTCGCGATTCCGGGAAACCCTTCTGGAAAGTGAGCTGTTCGGATATGAAAAAGGCGCTTTCACAGGCGCGATTCACCGCCGCATCGGAAAAATGGAACAGGCACACGGCGGAACCGTGTTTCTGGACGAAATCGGAGATATGCCCATGAGTCTGCAGGCCAAGATTCTCCGTCTCATACAGGAAAAAAGCATTGAACGGCTGGGAGGCCGGGAACCCATTCCCACGGATGTGCGCATCATTGCCGCGACCAACCGGAATCTGGAAACAGCCATTTCCGAAGGCCGTTTCCGGGAAGATCTCTATTATCGGCTCAAGGTGGTCACCATCTGGATGCCGCCCCTGCGTGAACGCATGACAGATATTCCCCTGCTGGCCGACTATTTTCTCGCCCGTTTCACCGCAGAGGAGAATTTGGGCAATCCCGGCATTACCAAAGCGGCACGGGATCGGCTGGCAGCATATGACTGGCCCGGCAATGTCCGGGAGCTTTCCAATGTCATCCGCAAGGTTCTGATCTTTAACCGGGGAGCGCCCATTCTTCCGGAAGAGATTGTGCAGGCCCTGTCTGAAAAGGGACAGCGAAAAGAAGAGGACAGAAATCCGGATGAGGCGCTGCTGCAGTTTATCCGCAGAGAACTGACAGCCGGGTATGGGGAAAATCTGTTTGATTCCTGCATGGATCGCTTTGCCGGACTTCTCATCAAAGAGGCCCTGGGCATCAGCAGCGGAAACCGGAGCCGTGCCGCAAAACTTCTGGGGCTTTCCCGTCCCACGCTTCATTCCAAAATCGAAAAATACGACATCAAAATGGAAACCTCTGTGAAATAAGCAAAAGGTGTCAGGGTTTCAGGTGTCAGGTGTCAGGGTTTCAAGTGTCAGGTAAAACCGAACACTGAACACCTGACACTGAACACCGAACCCCTGACAGATACCAAAAATGATTGAAACAAAAGAAAAAATCCGAATTCTGGCTGTGGATGACAGCAGAGAGGCATTGGAAATCATCCAGCGCCAGCTCAGCAGCGCTGACTATGAGGTGCGCACGGCTTCCGGAGTGGAAGAGGCAGTGGCAGTGCTGGAATTCAGCAAGGTGGATATGGTGATCACAGACATCAAGATGCCGAAATTTGACGGTTTTGATCTGCTCCGTTATATTCGGGAAAATGTCAGCGACACAGAGGTCATGATGGTGACAGCCTATCCGCGCATTGAGGGCGCAGTCCAGTCCATCCGGGACGGAGCCGAGGATTATCTGGTCAAACCCTTTACCGAAGAGGAGCTGCTGGCCGCAGTGTCCCAGATGAAGGAGAAAATCATCCGGCGCCGCACGGTGCATTCTGAAATCCAGCCCCTCAAATCCTATGGAATTATCGGGCAGTCCCCGGGCATCCGGAAAGTTTTTGCCCTAATTGACAAGGCTGCTTCCACCCTGGCCAATGTTCTGATTTCCGGAGAAAGCGGAACCGGCAAGGAACTGGTGGCACGGGCCATCCACTATGGCAGCGAACGGGCTCAGGCTCCTTTTGTTTCTGTAAACTGCACAGCCATTCCCGACACCCTGCTGGAAAGTGAACTCTTCGGCCATGTGAAAGGTGCGTTTACCGGCGCGGGGGACAGCCGGGCAGGCTATTTTCAGATAGCGGATCGGGGAACCATTTTTCTCGATGAAATCGGAGATGCCAGCCTGAACATGCAGGGCAAACTGCTTCGGGTGATTCAGAGCAAGGAAATCAACATGGTCGGTTCCAGCCGGGTGCGCCGCGTGGACACGCGGATTATCACAGCCACGCACAAGGATCTGGCTGCCATGGTGCGCAAAGGCCAGTTCCGGGAGGATCTCTGGTACCGTCTCAATGTCATTGATGTCCATATCCCCCCTCTGCGGGAGAGGCGGGCGGATATTCTGCATCTGACAAGCTGGTTTGCCCAGAAATATGCCAGGGAAATGGGCAGGGAAATTCCGGCTTTTTCAGACAATGCCCTGCAGGCGCTGAAGAATTACAACTGGCCCGGAAATGTGCGGGAACTGGAAAATCTGGTTCAGCGTCTGGTGGTGGTGACAGACACACCGGAAATAGATGTAAGCGATCTTCCGGAATCCATGCGTTTTACCGTGTGCGCAGAAAAAGGAACAGCCCGCACGCTCGCGGAAGTGGAGGCTGAACATATTCTCAATGTCATGGCCACTGTGGGCGGAAACAAGACCCGTGCAGCGGAAATCCTCGGCATTGACCGGAAAACCCTGCGCCAGAAACTCATGAAGGCTGAAAAAATGGATTTGTGAAAAAAATATTGACTTTTGAAAAACAAAATGATAAACAAAAAAGTCCGGTGCAGGGAGGGATGGCCGAGTGGTTTAAGGCGGCGGTCTTGAAAACCGTTGAGTGTCAAAGCTCCGTGGGTTCGAATCCTACTCCCTCCGCCAAAAATAAAATCAGTGAGATTTACGGAGAGATGGCCGAGTAGGCTGAAGGCGCTCGCCTGCTAAGCGAGTATAGGGTCAAAAGCTCTATCCAGGGTTCGAATCCCTGTCTCTCCGCCATTTTTGAAATCAAGCCGTTTCGGTCAGTGCAGCCGGGACGGCTTTTTTTATAGCTTATCCGGATTTCACCGAATGCAATACCGATTCTCCATCGATTTTGCACAGTCCTGTCAGTTTTCTTTGACCTTTGTGCCTTCTCTGTGACCTTTGTGGTTAAAATTTCAAAGGAGAATCGGTATGATGCAATCAGGAGAGGCAAAAGCGGCTGATATCCAAAGGAAAAACCCTGTATGCGCATAGCGCAGACACTTTTGAGGAGGAAACCATGAATTTTTGGCCAGTGAAAAAAGAGATGAAAAAAGTTCCCGCACGACAGGGCGGCAAGGTGGAGGTGCTGAACCCGGCTGGAAACAGAAATTCCTTTGTCCGTTTCAGCTATTCTTATCAATCCATGTCCTTTGCTGACGGAAAAACCCATATCCGCTCCAGAAAAGAGACTTTCCAGAATGGAAAATTGGAATCCGAGGAATTTGAGGGAACTGCGGAAGGGGATTTCTGCACCGGCATGGCAAAGCAGATGGAACAGGCTTTTTGCACACAGATTTCTTCTTTTTTCCGCCCGTTTTCCTTTTTTCTTCCTTTTTCACCCAGTAATTTCCGGTTAGGTTTTTGCATATAACCAATAAGACTTTCTTTGTTCTTTGAAAAATTGTTCTTCAAACTTGCTTTCACCTCTTCGTAATTCATTTTGAATTTGTATTCGGAGCTCCCTGACCCTTTTAATGCTGACCGGTTCATTATGCTGCTTGCAGCAGTATATTGCCAGCAGGAGATAAGTAATTAAACCTGCCAGTATCTGAACCATTAAACCATGCTCACTTCTTGCAATCAAGTGATAAACTTTAAGATGGCGTTTCCACCAGGCAAAAAACTTTTCTGCCTCCCACCGGAGCTTATATACCAATGCAATCTGTTCTGCTGTAAGGTCAAGACGGTTACTTGCTATCCAATATTTGACACCTTCAATTTCGTAACCTGTCAATCGAAGTTCCTTTTGTGTCTGATTAACCTTCGGTGTCCCCAGGAGTACAATGGCATCAAAGAAAACAAAACTTTCAGGGTCGACTTCATAAGCTTTTATGATTGTTTTCTTTGTACCGGCTTTGATTCGACAGGCGAAAAAATTATCCTCTTCCTGCCATTGATCGAAACTTTTGTGACACTGATAACCTCTGTCCATTACACCGGTTTCTCCCGGCGAAAGGATTTGACTGACAAAAGGGCGTTCACCTGCTTTGCCTTCGGTTAAAAACAGTTTCCTGGGAATTGAGCGATTTATATCAAGCCCCATGTGAACTTTGGCCTTTTTAGCTCCATTCCTGTAATCAGCCCAAGTCATCGAAAGGACGGCATCAATAAGCGAACCGTCAATTGCAACAAGCTCTCCCAATTCAGAATAATTTTGGGGCAATATACCGGAAGCTTGAATTTGCAGACGGGAAAATACATAAAGAAACTGCTCAAGTCCCCTATGATTTATTGCTTCAGAAAAGCTGCTCTTTTTAATTCCATCTTTTGGAGCAATATGCTCTCTTGCAAAATCATCTTCTTCCAGCACTTGAAGTAAATGTTGTGCTGAGGTATGTTCCTGAAGATGAAAATATACTAATGCTTTGAGCTCGTCTTCAAAAGTCATTTGGAAATCTCTGTTACAGCCTGAAATAAGTGGTGGCATACCTTGCATTGCTTTTATTGCAGGACTGAAAAATAAATCAAATGATAAACTTTTTTTTGAGGCAAATGGGTCGAAAGATTGTGGCATTTTTTAACTCCTTGATATTATTAACAATACCAAATTTCGACCGCACATTGTTCACTATTTGTCAAGAAAAAAATGACTTAACCTGCAAATATTATTATTTTTTTTAAATTTTTATTATGCAATTTCCTTACCGGAAATTACTGGAATGAAACATACTTTATCAGGGCGGCTTGTGTCAAGCGCAAAAAACAGAAGAATCATGGATGAAATTCGTGAGGGGATGCGGCTTCATCATTGCTCCATCCGCACGGAGCGATCATACTGCGACTGGATTGAACGGTTTATTCTGTTTCACAAAATGAGATAGTGGGACTTTTCATGCTGATAATTCCGATAATATCGAATTATTATAATGATCAGCAAAACTTCGGATGCGGATTCTGTGAAGATCTCCGTCATGGCTGAAAGAAAGCGTTTTTCTTACCAAATTCGGGCATCTCTGACGCAGTGTGCAGTTGAACCGTTCAATGTGCGAAGTTTCCCCGCTTCCCTTTCCTGATGCCCTGTGACGTTTTGAGGGAAGAACGGCTGCATGACTTTCCAGGCGATCTGTGCGGCAGACAGCCCGCTTACGGTAATCAGCAGGAAGAGATTTCCATAAATTTCGGCATGTTTTGGCTGAACGGTCTCCGAATGCGATCCCGGCACCAAGGCGCGTCTGACGTTCCATGGCAGGCCAAATCCATACCTGATTTGACTTTTTTCCAACGTAAGACCATATTTCATCCATCTCCGAAACGGGGCGTTTTTTTGATACAGGAATTGTCTCAGAAATTGGGATGATAACTTTTTTTTAAATTTTTTCGGATTGTTGTCCTGCTCATCCGGAGCGTGCGCGCAATTCCGCGCTGTGAAAGTCTTTCTGTCTGAAGATTTTCAGCGGTTCTCAGACGAAATTCCCGTTCTTCGGTTTTAATGTCCAATGTGCTGTAAAAATTGCATTTTTTGCAGTGAATCTTTTGGCGTCCCGCCGGTGCTGTTCCGTTTTTGCGGATATTTTCACTGCCGCAGCGGCGGCATTCTGCTGCAATCATTTTTCTGCTCCTTTGACAATGGCATACAGAGAAAAGACGGGATCTCCGCAGCATAATTTTATCAGCATGAAAAGTCCCACTATCCAAAATGAAATCAAGGGATGACCTGAAAGAGGGGGAAAGCAAAATCGGACAGTTTCTTACCCATCTCGCGGTGGACGGCAATGTTTCCCCTTCAACCCGGAATCAGGCCATGAATGCGCTGGTGTTTCTCGGAAAGTATTCAAAGGGTGTTTGAAAAGTCTGCTTTCTTCTTTTTGCAAAAAGGGCAGTGGGTATCCTCCCAGAAATTTCCCTTTCAAAAATGGGGAAATGACGGATAAGGGACTTTTCATGCACGCTCTCACTGCCGCTGGGAAGACGGAACCAGCAGTTCCAGTGCCCTTTTGGCCGCATCCTGCTCTGCCCGTTTTTTGCTTTTGCCGCTTCCTTTTACTGTCGTGCTGTCGAGCCGGATTTCCACCACAAAGGTTTTGTCATGATCCGGCCCGCTTTCTCCCACAACCGTATAGGCCGGCATTTCGCGGTGACTGGTCTGTATCAGTTCCTGGAGTTTGCTTTTGTAATCACAGTTGAGAATTATGGGAACATATGAGGAGGAAATCAGTTCCGTGAAACGGCTTCTGACAAATTTGAAGGCTGCATAAAAACCTCCGTCAAGATAAATTGAGGCAATGACAGCCTCAAACGCATCTGCGAGAATGGAATTCTTTTCTCTTCCATTGGTCTGGATTTCCCCTTTTCCCAGTTCCAGAAACATGCCCAGACTCAGGCTTCGGGCAATCTTTGACAACTGGTTTTCATTGACCAGACCGGCGCGCATGCGGGAAAGCGTGCCTTCGGGCAGATCCGGGTATTTCTGCATCAGCAGATGTCCGACCACCAGATTGAGCACAGCATCTCCCAGAAATTCCAGCCGTTCATTGTTGCGCATGTCCAGTCCGGGCTGCTCATTGACAAAGGAACTGTGCCTGCAGGCTTCTTTCAGAAGGGATTTGTCCCTGAATTTGTAGGAAAGTTTTTTTTCTAATTGCAAAAAGTCCATGACAATAAAAAAATATGCGGAATAACAGGGTATGCCGCTGATGGGAATCACAGACTTTCGGAAAAAATATCCGGATGCTCCAGGCAAAAGGGCTTTGCCGGATATTTTTTCTCAAAGTCCGCACCACAGTTTCATATTGTACCGTCTGTATCCTGTTATGTGGAAAAAAATAAAATCAGGATGCAGGGGCATCTTTTACAGACAGATCTCTGAGTGACAAAAAAATACATGGGGGGCAAATCCGTTGACAGTTTTTATATTTAACCGCAGAGCAACCCAGAGTCTGCACAGAATTTTTTTGTGCAATGTGATACTGATGAACAGATTTGTTCCACTGTCAAAAAAATATATCTCATGCTGAGCAAAGAATCAACTGCCCGCCTGCGGAATACGGCACACGGAAATCTCCGCGTCCGATCCCCATCTGCAAACCGGGTTTTACCGCACCGTGGAAATCCGTGCCTCCGGTTTTTATCAGACCGCAACGATCAGCCACCTGTGCATAACACGCTGTCTGTTCTGCCGAATGCTCCGGATACCAGACCTCAATTCCGCACAGACCGATTTTCCGCAGATGCAGGATCATTTCCTCAAAGGAGAAGGGGATGAGCGGTTTCAGCAGCCCCGGATGTGCCAGTACCGCAGTTCCTCCAGCGTTCCGGATCATGGTGATGGCCTCTGTGCTGCTGATGCGGTATTTGTCAACATACGCGGGTTTGCCGGTTCCGATATATTTGTCAAATGCCTCATCAATGGACTGCACAAATCCTTTTTTGAGCATGAGCCCTGCGATATGGGGTCTGCCAATCTGGCTGTCTCCGGCATGGCGGATGAGTTCCTCCATGCTGAGATCAAAGCCCATCCTTGTGAGATTTTCGATAATTCGGGGGTTGCGGTTTCTTCTGGCTTCGCGCAGGACTTCCAGAGTTTGATTCAGAACAGAATCATCCACATCCATATTGTATCCCAGAATATGAAAACTGCCTGCGCAGGGAAAACTGTCAGGAGATTGTGCACTGATTTCCAGACCGGGGATGAAACGGATCGGAGGGGGAATTTCCATGCCAAGAATTTCTTTTGATCCCGCAACCGTATCATGATCGGTAATGGAGAAAATTCCAATTCCCATTTCCCCTGCCAGTCTGAGGATTTCCGCAGGCGTGCAGGTTCCGTCCGAGGCGGTGGAATGAATATGGAGGTCGATCTTCATGCTGGAATCACAGCCCAAGAGCTCTCTCCATATTTTCCTCCTTGGTTTTGCAGTCAATGCACTGGGTCGTCACGGGCCGGGCTTTGAGGCGCTCAATGGAAATATCCTCTCCGCAGGTTTCACAGATGCCAAAGGTTCCATCTTCTATGCGTTCAAGAGCCTTTTTGATTTTTTTGATAAGTTTGTTTTCCCTGTCACGGATGCGGAGCAGAAAATTCCGATCTGATTCCATGGATGCCCTGTCCGTGGGGTCCGGATAATTTTCTTTCAGGGAAGTCATGCCGGAAACTGTGTTTTCTGCCTGACTCAGGAGCTCTTTCTGCCGGTTGTTCAAAAGAACCCTGAAATATTCAATATCTTCCTCTTTCATCTTTAACTCCCGGTACAAGATTTGTCATTTATGTATTTTTGTCATAATCCTTTATTATAGCAATATATGATCCAAATGTAAAGAGTTTTCCCACCGGTTTCTGCCTTTGCAATGCATTTTGTTCGCAGGAACAATGCCGTGTCAAGGCCGCTGAGGCAGAACAGAAAAGAATCACGGACTGCCTCCCGCTTTTTATCCCTGAAGGCGGGCAGATATTGAGAAATTCCTGAAAATTATTTGATATCAGACTGTTACAGAAATATGGGGAATCGGCGGATTTGGATGAGTCCGGGAATTGCCTTATGTCAATGGCAGTGATGCCGCACCCGGAAACAGATTTTTTGCATAGCGCAATTTGTTCCGTTTCCGGGCGGGATTGGATGGAATGCGATTATTTTTTCCTGGAACTCAGTTCCGGGAACTGATGGTAGAAATACTCATTGGGTGCAACAGGTGTTTCCTTTTTCTTCTTTTCCTCACTTTCCCTGAGTTCAATCCTTCTGATCTTGCCGCTGATGGTTTTGGGCAGTTGATCCACAAATTCAATAATTCTCGGAATTTTGAATTTGGCCAGCGCCTTGATGGAATGCTGGAACAGCTCCAGGGCAAGTTCTCTGGAGGGGCTGTAGCCTTTGGCCAGAATGACATAGGCTTTCACCAACTGATAGCGCTCCGGGTCCGGAGTTCCCACAACAGCGGCCTCCATGACAGCAGGATGCTCAATCAGCGCACTTTCCACCTCAAAGGGGCCTACGCGGTAGTCGGAAGATTTGATGACATCATCAGCCCTGCCCACAAACCACCAGTATCCGTCTTTGTCAAAGGAGGCTTTGTCACCGGTGAAATACAGGTTGTTTTTGAAAGCGGCGTTGGTCTTTCCCGGGTCATCAATGTATTCGTGGAAAAGTCCCAGAGCCCTCCACTTGCTCAGACGTATCACGATATGTCCGGGTTCATCCGGCTGCGTGATCTCATTGCCGTCATCATCCGCAATGATGGCATCATACATGTAGGAGGGATAGCCGAAGGAGCCAAAGCGCATTTTGCCTTCCATCCAGGGCGCATTGCCGATCATGGTTGTGGATTCGGTCTGACCGTAGAAATCCCGGATTTCTGTTCCGGTTGCCCTTTTCCATTTTTCAATCACTTCAGGGTTCAGCGGCTCGCCTGCGCTGAGGGAATATTTGATGGCGCCGAAATCATATTGGCCCAGATCCAGTCCCACAAAGGCGCGCCAGGCTGTGGGCGGTGCGCAGAAGGAGTTGATTTTGTATTTGGCAACTGTGGCAACATATTTTTCCACATTGAGAGCGGTAAAGGCAAAACCTGTGGCTGTGGCTCCCACGTTCAAAGGTCCGAAGAAGCTGCTCCATGCCCATTTT
>JAWKPW010000129.1:0-13140 GCA_041390465.1 Desulfobacterales bacterium
CTCCAGCCCCTTCACCCGCACTTCAATTCCGTGTTTTCCTTCTGCGGTGCGCCGGAAAATCTCTGTGACATATCCTGGCATGACTTTGAGATAGCCGCCGAAATCCCGTATCTCCCTGCCGATGTTCCGGAAAAACTTTCTTGCATCATATCCCCTTTGCAGCAGTTTTACCGCATAAGGCCGGGTGACTTCCAGCAGACTCGCGTCACTGCCCAGAATTTTTCCCAAAGCCTCGGTCTGAATAAAGGTTTTGAGCAGCAGCAGCAGATTTCTGGGCATACGGATGCGGTATTTCAGCACCAGTCCCATGACCTGATCATAGACATCCCGGACAGATATGGATTGCAGGGATCGGCCATAGAAAGGTTCGCTCATATCCTTGAGATCCGTGCGGAAATTTTTCAGCTCAATGTCTTCATGAATCAGTCCCGCATCCCGCAGCGCCTCCATGACCATGTCATAATCATGTTCCGCATATCCCAGAAACAGATTCGCGACCTGCATCATGGTTTCCTCATCCAGATAACCGATAATGCCGAAATCCACCAGACTGACCCGGCCGTCATACATGACAATGGTGTTGGCAGGATGCGGATCTGCATGGAAAAAACCGAATTCCATCAACTGCCGGGAAAAGGAGCGCAGACCAATCATGGCCACTTCTTTGGGATCAATTCCTGCTGCAATGATCTCCCTCACCTGATCCATTTTGACACCGTCAATGTATTCCATGACCAGCACGGATTTGGACACAAACTCCCACCAGACCTTTCCAATGTAAATTTCATGGCTGTTTTCAAAATTTGCCGCAAATTTTTCAATGTTTCCGGCCTCAATGAACATATCCAGTTCCCGGAAAATGGTGCGCTCGAATTCTTTCACCAGGTTGACAAATCCGACAATCCTGCCGATTTCAAAGTTCCTTTCAATGCGCCGGGCAAAAAAATACATTATGCCAATATCATCACGGATCTTCTTCTTGATTCCGGGACGGATCACTTTGACGGCCACCCGTTCCCCGCTGATCAGACGGGCTTCGTGCACCTGTGCCACTGAAGCAACAGCTATGGATTCATGGGAAAAATCCGCAAACATTTTTTTCAAAGGCTGTTTCAGTTCACTTTCAATGACCTGCCGGATATGTTCAAAAGGCACCGGTGGAACCCTGTCCTGGAGTTTTTTCAGTTCTTCAATGTAATCAGCAGGAAAAATATCAGCCCGGACACTCATAATCTGACCGAGCTTGATGAAACTGGGGCCAAGCTCTTCCAGCACCTGCCGGATGCGAACAGGAGAGGGAAAAGAGGATCTTGGCGATATTTTCATTTCAGCGGATTCTTCCTGTTTTTCCTCCCTGTCCAAAATCCGATCCAGCAGATCGCCGAAACCGTGGCGAACCAGTATTTTTGTAATCACGCCAAAGCGGCGTATGCCTCTGTGAATGCTCATAGAATGAATAAAACCCTGTTCAAAAACATGCCCGGAGTTGTGCCTGTTTCCACCGGACACGGACAGATGATAAGCCTGAATCATCCCTGATCTTCAAGAAAATAAATTTGAGGTTCTCCGCAGGTTGGATTGAGGTAACATCAAACAAATTCAAAAAGATTTGGTTTCACTTCCTTCAACCCGGCCTGCTCCAGCACAATTATCTTAAGAAGCTGTTTTAAAAATCCGGATTTCGGATTTCCGGAGTGCAAAAATAAGCGGAGCTTTTTCTGCAGTTTTGCGAAAAACCGGCCTCCGGCCTTCATTTTCGCACTCTTTTTTTCCGGGAAATGAACCATCTGATATTTTTAAAACAGCTTCTAAAGGCTGTATATCCGCGGAACAGACAAATTTTTCAGAAAGGATGTATTCTGTGAAAGACAGTGCACCGGATTCCGCTCTCTGATACGGCCAGTGCGTCAAATCTGTTGAAAATCCCATTCCCTCAAGGGAAACGAGACAGTTGTTCCGCATCATCAGCAGATTTGATCCACTGCCAGAATTTGTAACTGATGCGGATTTGCTGAGATACAGGCAAAATTCCCCAAATGCGGATGCCTGACAGAGCGGCCATGTTATGCTTCTGCGGAAGTATCGGCCTGTGTCCGGAGAAAGGACTTTTCCTCAAACAACTGTTTGTCCAGACTGAATGTCCGGCTTCCTTTTTTGCATCGGACAATTTTCTGAAAGAAAAGATTGTTGGGAATCATAATTTCCACTCTGTTTTCGGATTTTTCCGGGAGTTCCTGAAGCGAAGTGAACATGAGATTGATATTTCTCACACGTCCCCCCAAACCTGCGGTCATTGCCGGATCAATGAGCTCTATCTCATCACCGATGCGGAAGGGATGAAAGACAATAAGCATGACTGTGCACAGCAGATTGCTCAGCACACTCCACACAGCAACAAAACCGATGGCAATCATTGCCACAATCGCGGAAATGACAGTCCATATGCTGTTGAGTGTGATTCCCATCTGCTGGAGTATGAGCAGAATTCCGACAACAAGGATTGTCCATCGCAGCATGGAATGGCTGAAAATCACAAAAGGGGAAGATACGATCTTTTTCTTTTCCAAAGCTGCCAGAGCCCGATGAATGAGTTTCAGAACCACAGCACTGAGAAGGATGATTATCAGAATATTGAGAGCAGCATGCCCCATCTGGATAAAAAATTCCGGTTTCAGATTCCTCAGACGATCCACAGCAAAGACATCCATTTTTTCCTCCGTACAACCTCCTGTTTTGCAATTAAAACAAAAAAATGTTCGCCCGGAGTGCCGGACGGAATTTTTCCGCAGGCACTCCGAACTGCCGGTTCTCTTTATGCAATTTCCACAAGTTCGAGTGCAAAGTTCAGATCTTCTCCGGCCAGCCTGTGATTCGCGTCAACCGAAACATGATCCGCTGCAATATCGGTGACGGTGATAATCAGGGGATGTCCGTCCGGAGTTTCCACCCGAAGCTGCATGCCGATTTCCGGTTCCATGTCCCGGGGGAGGGTGGCAAGGGGAATTTTTCCCGTCAGTTCATCCCGGCGCGGACCATATCCCGCTTCTGCCGGGATCATCAGGTTTTTGGAATCCCCCACTGCCATGCCCACAACCGCCTCTTCAAACATTTGCAGGAGTTGACCCTCTCCGATGGTAAACTCCAGAGGTTCCCGATCCTGGGAAGAGTCAAACTCGGTTCCGTCATTGAGGGTTCCTGTGTAATGAACCTTTACACGGTCTCCACTTTTTGCTTTCATGATTTCTCCTTCCGGTTTTGATGGATAAGGTGAACTGCAAAAATATCAGGATAATTTCTTCCTCACTCAAGCGCAGAAAGGAGAAAAGACCCGGATGGTGAGATTTTTCCTGTTTTTTTCTTTTTCCGCAGGAAAAATGACTCTCAAATCATAGACGAAAGGATATACATTTGTAAACAGCATTTTTTTCTCTGCACATTTCTGTCCGGTCATTTCTGAAGTTCTGCCTTCAGACTGCGCGCACAGATGCACCGGGCTGACTTGTGCGGAAAAGGAGTGTTTTTTGGCTGACAGTTGCAAAATAATGAAAAAAACATATGGGATTTTTTGATTTTTCCCCAATGATATGATAAAAATATTCCTGAAAGCGGTTCCGGGATGCCGCACCTGTCCCTGAACAGAAGGAGCGGAAGCCACAAAAGTTGCATATTTTGAAATTATTATGAATAAAATCAGCAATCCGTACAATTGTCCGGATATGAACCACAGTCTGCTGCAGGCCATTTCAGCGGCACAGTCCGGGTTTATCACCAACACTGACCCTCGGGATTTGTTTGATCGGCTGCTGACCAGCCTTCTTGCCATTACCGAAAGTGAATACGGTTTTATCGGCGAAGTGCTGCACAATCCGGACAGGACAGTGTATCTGAAAACCCATGCCATCACCAATATTGCATGGAATGGGGAAACCCGCAGATTTTACGAAAAAAATGCGCCGGCAGGACTGGAATTCCGAAATCTGAAGACACTTTACGGAGCAGTCCTGACTTCAGCCGAGCCGGTTATTTCCAATGATCCGGACAATGATCCCCGATCCGGAGGACGTCCGGAAGGCCATCCGGCACTGAAAACATTTCTGGGACTGCCCTTTTTTTCCGGAAAGGAATTCCTCGGCATGATGGGGCTTGCAAACCGACCCGGAGGATATGATGTTCAACTGGCTGATTTCCTGAAACCTTTTTTAAGCACCTGCGGCAATATCATTCGGGCCCTGCGCAATGATCAACTGCGCATGAGCGCGGAAAAATCTCTGCGGGAAAGTCTGATCAAAAACCGCACTGTACTGGAAACCATTGCCAGCGGCATCATCACCATCAATGAAAAGCGCATCATACAGGACTTCAATCCGGCGGCAGAGCGGATTTTCGGTTACAGTGCGCAGGAAATCATTGGCAGAAATGTCAATATCCTGATGCCTGAACCTTTTCACAGCCGCCATGACAGGTATGTGGAAACCTATCTGAAAACCGGCAGGAAAAGAATTATCGGCATTGGCAGGGAAGTAATGGGAAAGCGCAAAGACGGAACATTCTTTCCTCTGGAACTGGCGGTCAATGAAATGCAGATCGGCGATGAACGCATGTTTGTGGGCTCCCTGACGGATATTACCCTGCGGAAACAGAGTGAAAAATCCCTGATTGCGGCAAAAGAGGAGGCGGAAAAAGCCAGCCGCATCAAAAGTGAGTTCATCAGTATGATCAGTCATGAACTCCGGACCCCCCTGACCGTGATTTTGGGCAATACCCCTTTGCTCACGGATCCGGATGATCTGCCTGAGGCAGAAGTGATTTCCGAAATTGCCAGAGACATTGAAGAAGATGGTCAGCATCTGCTTCATCTGATTAATGATCTGCTGGATATCTCCAAGATGGAGGCCGGAAAAATGCAGATTTTTGCAGGCCCGGTATCCGCGCGGGTGATGGTGCAGGAGGTTACAGACCGTTTTCGGTTCCTGCTTCAGCAGAAAGGACTTGCTTTGGAAACACAGATTCAGGAAATGTATGTTCACTGCGATCCCCAGCGGCTCAGGCAGATTCTGCTCAATCTGCTGGGAAATGCCATCAAATTCACAGACCGGGGCAAAATTTCGGTGCGGGCATTTCCCTCTGGGAATATGGGCCATTTTGAAATTCAGGACACAGGAGGCGGAATTCTGCCGGAAGATCTTCCTTTTATTTTTGAGATGTTCCATCAGGCTGACAGTTCCTCCACCCGAAAGACCTCTGGGACAGGACTGGGACTGACCATCAGCAAGGGATTTGTGGAAATGCACGGAGGCAGAATATGGGTGGAAAGCGTACCGGGAAAAGGCAGCATTTTCACCTTTACGATCCCGCTTTCAGGAGAACTTTCGGATAAGTAACCGTTCATATATTTTCGACTGTTATAAATCCTGAGGGTTTTCAAAACCCTCAGGGTTTCAGAATTTAACTTATGAACGGCTGCTTGCCATGGGATAAACAATGCGAATTAGGAGTTAACTTCCAATAAGATTTGACAACTTTTGAAAAGTTGTCAAATCCTGCACAAATTCTGTATGAATATACAACGTTTTGTTTTTGTTCATTCTGAAATTTTTGACTCTTATGCCAATTCGCCATTGAAACCATGCTTATCGGATTTCGGAGCGCCGAAATGAAGTGAAACGGAATTTCGGTCCGATTTCCGGATCATTTGAGTGTTTCTGGCTTTCAGTCCGGGACTCACCCGCCCCGGATCTGAGGGCAGGCATTGCACAAATTCAATGGAGATTTGGTATTAATTCGCAGAAACAGAATACTGTCAGGAGAGGAAAAGGCAATGAGCAGAGGCAGGATACTGGTGGTGGATGATCACAGCAAAATCCGGACCATTCTGAGCCGGATTCTGGAGAAAGAAGACTATGAAGTGGAACTGGCAGCCAACGGGGAAGAGGCTTTGGAAAAAATCTTTAATCAGATTCCGGATTTGGTTCTGCTGGATGTGATGATGCCCAAAATGGACGGTCTGGAAGTATGCCGTCATGTGAAAAGCAATTACAAATACAGTTTCATCTACATCATCCTGCTGACAGCCAAAAACACAACCGAGGATGAGGTGACCGGACTGGATACAGGTGCGGATGACTATATTTCCAAACCTTTCAACCACAAAACCCTGCTGGCCCGAATCCGGAAGGGAATCCGTCAGGTAAGGGACAAACAGGCAGCCTATCTTGATCCGCTGACCCGTCTTTACACCCGGAGGGTGTTTGAACTGTTTTTTCAGCAGGAAAGATCCAAATGCGACCGTTACTGCCATCCCATGTCCCTGCTGATTCTTGATCTGGATCATTTCAAAAATGTCAACGACAGCTTTGGTCATCAGGCCGGAGACGTGGTTCTCAGGGAAGTGGCCGACATTATCCGCTCAAATATTCGGGGGGCTGATCTTGCTGCCCGCTGGGGCGGGGAGGAAATTGCCATCATTCTTTCGGAAACGGACATCAGAGGCGCAGAGGTTCTGGCGGAAAAACTGCGCACCATCATTGCGAGTCACAATTTTCCGGAAGTGGGACATGTTACAGCCAGTCTGGGTGCGGCCTGCATGACGAAAGCGGATGATGATCTGTTTGCTGCTGCGGACAAGGCTCTGTATGAAGCCAAGCGGGGCGGAAGAAACAGGGTTGTGGCAGCAGGGAATTCATGATATTTTTCTCAGCCGTACACAAGAAAGGAGAAAGCGGAAATGAAAAGAATATGTGTGAATATTTATTTGATTTTCATATGGTTGTTCCTGCTGCCTCCCGGATGTATTCATGCGGATCAGTCTGCATTCCATAATCCGGACAGCAGACCTGCACACTGGGCGCGGCCGATGGAAATCTCCGGGCTTCCCAATTTTCATCAGGTCAGTCCTGTGCTGTACCGCAGCGCACAGCCATCGGCAGAGGGCTTTGCAGAATTGAAAAAAATGGGAGTCCGGACAGTTGTGAATCTCCGATCCTTTCATTCAGACGCGGAACTGCTGAAAGATACCGGTCTGCATTATGAATCCATACCGGCAAACACCTGGGAACTGAAAGAGGAGGATGCTGTCCGTTTTCTGAAAATTGTCACTGATCCGGACAAAACACCTGTTCTGGTGCACTGTCAGCATGGTGCGGACCGCACCGGGACAATGGTTGCGGTATACCGCATTCTCCTGTGCGGATGGACAAAGGAGGAGGCCCTGAAAGAAATGACCGAAGGCGGATTCGGTTTTCATTCTGTATGGAAGAATCTGATTCATTTTGTGGAAAATCTGGATACAGAAAGCATCCGGAAACAGGCCGGTATTTCCCGGACAGCATCGGAAAACATCTGTCCCCTGCCGGGAAAATAGCAGGCTGCATCAAAATAAACTGTGCAAACCCGAAGGATTTCCGGACAGGAATGAATCTGCCGGAAAAATCCCGTCAAAGGAAGCATCGGATGTCAAATCTGCTGATTGGGCAATATTATTCAAAAGTTGAAAAAATCATTCAGTATGGCGGTTCCCGCAGGGAAAGCGCCCTGCGTTCGGCTTTCCGGGACTTGATAAACGCGTACTGTGAATCAAAAAATCTCCTGCTGATCAATGAACTGGAAATGAAGACCCCTTTCGGAACAACGGTCATACCGGACGGAACCGTGAAAGACGGTCTGCGGATGGACTGGGGATACTGGGAAAGCAAGGATCAGTATGACAATCTGGAAAAAGAAATCGAAGACAAATTTTCCAAAGGCTATCCCTCCGGCAATATTCTGTTTGAGGATTCACGGAAAGCAGTTCTGTTTCAGGGCGGAGCAAGGGTTATGGAGGCCCGGTTTGACAGGGCTGATGAACTGGATGTCATTCTCACCTGTTTTGTGAATTATCAGCCGTCCGAAGTCAGGCAGTTCCGTGAGGCAATTGAAATATTCAAAGAGGATCTGCCGGGGATTCTCACGGTTCTCCGGCAGCAGATTGACAGTGAATCCGAAAACAGCGAAAAATTCAGGACTGCAAAACACAAGTTTCTGCATCTGTGCAAAGATGTGATCAATCCGCACATCACACAGCAGGATGTGCGGGAAATGATCATCCAGCATATTCTGACCGAAGAAATTTTTCTGACTGTGTTTGACGAATCCCAGTTTCACCGGGAAAACAATATCGCGCGTGAACTTTGCCAGACAGTGAACACCTTTTTCACAGGAGAAGTGCGCCGCAATACCCTTGACAGGGTTAAAAACTATTATCTGGTCATTAAAAGGGCAGCCGCCAATATCGCCAATCATCATGAAAAGCAGAAATTTCTGAAAGTCCTGTATGAAAATTTCTACACAGCATACAATCCCAAAGCAGCGGACAGGCTCGGCATTTTTTACACACCCAATGAAATCGTGCGCTTCATGATTGAAAGCACGGACTGGCTTCTGAACAAATGCTTTGGAAAACTCCTGAGCGATCCGGGGGTGAACATTCTTGATCCGGCCACAGGCACAGGCACATTTGTCACAGAACTGATTGAATATCTGCCCAAAGCGCAGCTTGCCCACAAATACACGCACGAAATCCACTGCAATGAGGTCTCCATTCTCCCTTATTACATTGCCAATCTCAACATTGAATTCACTTACAAGCAGAAAATGGGCAGCTATTTGGAATTCAGCAATATCTGCTTCATGGACACACTGGATCATGCAGTTTTCAGCAAAAAACAGTATGACATATTTTCGGTGACAGTGGAAAACACGGAACGCATTGCCAGGCAGAACAAAGGGGAAATTTTTGTCATCATCGGCAATCCGCCCTACAATGCCAATCAGATGAATGAGAATGAAAACAACAAAAACAGGGAGTATCCGGGCATTGATGAGCGGATAAAAAACACCTGCATTGCAGCCAGCAGAGCGCAGAAAACCAAACTGTATGACATGTATGCCCGCTTTTTCCGCTGGGCATCTGACCGCATCGGGGACAGGGATGGAATTGTGGCTTTTGTTTCCAATTCCTCGTTCATTGATGCCAGAACCTTTGACGGTTTCCGCAAAGTCGCAGCAGAGGAATTCAACGAAATTCACATTGTGGATCTGGGGGGAAACATCCGGAAAAAGGAAAGGGCAAATGTTTTCGGAATCCGAACCGGTGTTGCCATATCATTCATGATAAAATACTGCGGCAGGGGAGAGTCCCTTCGGAAAAAGCACAGACCCTCACAGGATGAATCACAGCGGTGCAGAATTTATTACTGCCGGGTTCCGGAATTCGGAACAGCCAAAGAAAAGCTGGATTTTCTCTCGGCCACCAAATTCTGGGATCTGGATTTTCAGCGCATTGTTCCGGATGAAAACTGCAACTGGATCAATCTTTCCCAAAATGATTTTGACGATCTCCTGCCCCTCGCGGACAAAGAGACAAAAGCCGCAAAATCGGCAAAAGAGGAAAAGGCTTTGTTCAAACTCTTTTCCCTGGGGATTTCCACAAACCGTGATGAATGGGTTTATGATTTTGACAGAAACACGCTGCTGAAAAAGGTGAAACTGTTCTGCAGGTCATACAACAGAGAGGTTTTACGCCACAAAAAAGAAAAGATGCCGAAAGATATTGATAAATTTGTCAATTACCATCTTATCAAATGGAGTGCGACCCTCAAAGCCAGACTGAAACGTCAGGAGCGAATAAAACCGGATGCCGAAAAAATCCGTCCGGCAGTGTACCGCCCGTTTGTCAAAAAATTTCTGTATGATGAATCTTTATTGATTGATCGACCGGGGCTGTTTAAGCAGATTTTCCATGAAGATAAAGATAATAAAATAATTCTGTTCAAGACAGGTTCAGAATGGAATTTTTTTGTGCTTGCAATTGACAGAATACATGATTTGCTTCCACAGGGAGGATCAAAATCCCTTCCATTATACCGTTATGAAACAGATGGATCTCGGATTGAGAACATCACGGACTGGGGTTTGCAGCAGTTTGCAAATCATTACAATGATGCAGATATTACAAAAGAAAACATTTTTTATTATGTTTATGCGGTTCTGCACAGCCCCGCATACCGCAAAAAGTATGAACAGAACCTGAAACGGGAACTGCCCCGCATTCCCTTTTATGACAATTTTCAACAGTGGGTGGAATAAATATTAGCTATGGATTTGCACATCGGTTTTGAAAATTGCTGATCCGTATCCTTTGAAAGAAGGGAGGTTATGGACAACTCCCCCGAAAGTGAAACTGAAAGCGACAGGGAAAACGGCACAATCAGATTGACACGGCGACAGCCCTCTCACCGGTGCTCCTTAAAAGATGGGAATACAGACTCGGCAATATACTCAGGCATTGAGATTCTGATCAGCACAGGGAAAAAAGATAAAAGACCCCACCGTTGCGGAAAAATTTGGCACCTACCGCTTTGCAGATTACAAAGAGAAAGTCATGGATCTGCTTATGCGGGTCTGCACGGTCAGCGTGCGCACAATGGGAATTGTCAGGGGAAATGGAAAACTGTCCTGATCATAAAGTTCAGCAAAAAAAGGGAAACATCAGATGTCAAAAATGCTGATTCAGGAATATTACACCCGGCTGGAGAAAATCATTCAGCACGGGGGAACCCGGAATGAAACCGCGATCCGGAGTGCGTTTTACATTCTGCTCAACAGTTGCTGTGAAGCGCGGAATTTTGAACTGGTGACAGAGCTTGGTCAGAAAGGCAGCAAAACAAGACCGGACGGCACAATAAAGGACGCTCTGCGTCTGGAATGGGGATTTTGGGAAAGCAAGGATGAATATGATGATCTGGATGCGGAAATAAAAGCCAAGTTTGACAGGGGCTATCCCAGAGACAACATTCTGTTTGAGGATTCGCAGAGGGCTGTTCTTTTTCAAAATGGAAATATCACGGATATTTCCATGCAGGACGCTGAAAAACTGGATGGGAAACGCGTAAACCGTCTGCTGAGTTATGAACGTCCTGAAATCAGAACCTTCCGGGAGGCCATTGAACAGTTCAGAACTGATTTGCCAACGGTTCTGAACACACTGCGGGAGAAAATTGCTGAGGAATCCCTGCGCAATCCGGAATTTCAGAATGCAAGGGACACATTTCTGAAACTCTGCAAAGATGCCATCAATCCCCAGATTGCACCCGAAGATGTGCGGGAAATGATGATCCAGCACATTCTCACGGAGGAGATTTTTCTGAGTGTGTTCAATGAATCCCGGTTTCACAGGGAAAACAGCATAGCCCATGAACTGAAAAAAGTCGCGGACACCTTTTTCACAGGGCAGATTCGGCGCAACATCCTTGCGGGCATTGAAAATTATTATCTGGTCATCAGACGCCATGCGGCAAACATTGCCAATCATCATGAAAAGCAGAAATTTCTGAAAGTTGTGTATGAAAATTTCTACCGGGTTTACAATCCCAAAGCCGCAGACAGACTTGGCGTCTTCTACACACCCAACGAAATTGTGAAATTCATGGTGGAAAGCACGGATTTCCTTATGGATAAATATTTCGGAAGACTGCTGGGAGATCCCGGTGTTCACATTCTTGATCCTGCGGCCGGAACCGGCACATTTGTCACGGAACTCATTGAACATATTCCAAAGGCACAGCTTGCGCACAAATACAGTGAGGAAATTCACTGCAACGAAGTTTCGATTCTGCCTTATTACATTGCCAATCTGAACATTGAATTCACTTACAAGCAGAAGATGGGACAGTATGCCGAATTTGAAAATCTCTGCTTCATGGATACACTTGAAAATACTGTATTTAATGGAAAACAGTATGACATGTTCTCCATGACCATTGAGAACACAAAGCGCATCAGGCAGCAGAATCAGTGCGAAATTTTTGTCATCATCGGCAATCCGCCCTACAATGCCAATCAGATGAATGAAAACGAGAACAACAAAAACCGGGAATATCCCGGCATTGATGCCAGAATTAAAGCCACATACATAGCCCAAAGCACGGCGCAGAAAACCAAACTTTATGACATGTACGCCCGTTTTTTGCGCTGGGCCACGGAGCGGCTTCATAAAAACAGCAATGGAATGATAGCCTTTTTATCCAATAATTCATTCGTTAATGCAAGAACTTATGATGGATTCCGGAAAGTGGTGGCAGAGGAATTTAACGAAATTTACATCATTGATTTGAAGGGAAATGCACGCACCAGCGGGGAGCGCAGGCGGAAAGAGGGCGGAAATGTCTTCAGTGACAAAATCAGGGTGGGGATTGCCGTTTATTTTCTTATCAAAAAGCATGGGGAAAGCGGATGCAGAATATGGTACACGGCTGTGGATGATTATCTCAAAGCGGACGGGAAAAAGGCATTTCTGTCACAGCACAGACTCAGGGACCTGAATTTTCAGCATATCATTCCCGACAAAGATCACAACTGGATTCATCTGACAGACAATGATTTTGACACACTTCTGCCTTTGGCCGCCAAAGAAACAAAGATTGCAAAACAGGAGGATGATGAAAAAGCAGTGTTCAAACTGTTTTCTTTGGGAATTGTAAGTGCAAGGGATGAATGGGTTTATGATTTCGCTGAAAATTCTGTTGAAAAGAAAATGAACTATCTGATTAACAATTACAATCAGCATGTGAAAAAATACAGTTCCCTGAAAAGAAAACGTCCCGTTGAAAAGTTTGTTGACTGCAAAATTAAATGGACAAGGGCGGTCAAGAGGGATTTGGAAAAAGGCAGGGTGTATGAATTTGACAAAAATCTGATCATTGACAGCCTTTACAGACCCTTTGTGAAGAAAAAACTGTATTTTTCCAAAGAACTGAATGAAATGCAATATCAGCAGAACCGGATTTTTGGGATAAACTGCAATAATAAGGCAATCACTTTTGTTGCAGGAAACAGACTTCCTTTTTCTGCTTTGGCTGTGGATGCAGTGCCGAATTATGGGATTTATTCCCTTGATCCGGCCCAGTGTCTCCCGCTTTACCGCTATGATGAAAACGGCAGCCGCATTGACAATATCACAGACTGGGGTTTGCAGCAGTTTGCAAATCATTACAAGGATGCAGATATCACAAAAGAAAACATTTTTCACTATGCTTATGCTGTTCTTCACAATCCCGCATACCGCAAAAAGTATGAACAGAACCTGAAACGGGAACTGCCCCGCAT
>JAWKPW010000130.1:0-12740 GCA_041390465.1 Desulfobacterales bacterium
TTCCCTGGGCATGATCAATAAACAGGGGTTCCGCTCCTACAGATTTGCAGGCCCGAACCGGACTGTTCACTCCTCCGGGAATCATTTCCAGAGCTTCGGCAAAAAGTTTGCGTGAGTATTCCGTATTCATGCTGTCATCATCCTTTTCCTGTGATTTTCCCATATCCTGCGCATCAGCATTTCCTCATTACAACCAATGGCATCATATTTCAATACCTGAATTGGGAATTTTTTTGTTCCCCGGTGCAGCTTCTGTGCCTTTTCCTTTCTTTTTTGTCCGAAAAAACAGGTTTTTCATATTCCGAATCATCCGTTTGGAAAAAATTTTTTCCTGAAAAACAAGGATTCCTGTTTTCTTTCCTGAAAAAATATGTTAGATTTCTGTTTAATTTCATTACGATTCATTCCTGTTTGCCTCAGCAATTCAGGCAGATCAGATTTCTGACCCCGGCAAAGGAGGGGGATTATGAAAAACAGCGAGGATCACAATCCCGTACCGGACATTCCTCTGCCCGAGACAAAAACCTCGGAACTCAGGGGAAAGCAGTCTGTCCGCGCCACCTTCAAGCTGTCGGAAAACGCGATCAATGCCATCACCACAGTTTCCATCCACTTGGGAATCAAGCAGAAATCTCTTTTTGACCATCTCATTGAGGATATGAAATCTCTCGAGCAGATTGCCCGTGAGATCAGATCCCATGAGCCCAGTCAGAAATCCCGCATACAGAAAACCTATGTTTTAAGCCGCAGAACCCTGTCATCTCTGGAGGAGGTCTGTCAAAATTTTGATGCGCCCCGTGATGCGCTGGTGGAATACTCCATCCGCCGACTGCTCCCGATTATTGCGGGAGAAAGGAAAAAACACTGGAAACGAAAAAAAATCCTGATGGATTTGGAAAAATTCATGCAGCAGAGAGAGGCTCTGCTGCACAAAGCAAAAGAACTTCTGGGGGAAGATGATCCGGTGGTTGCAGAACTGGAAAAAACCTCGGCAGTAAGCCGGAACGCGTTTCAGAAGATACAGCATTTCGTGGAAAAAGGTGAAATCATAGAATACTTTCATTTTGAATAAGACTCCCCAAAAAAAGCAGACCGGCAAGAAACCCAAAGGAGAAGCATGTTTCCCACCATTCTGATTATTGATGATGAACCTTCCATACTGCAGTCTTTAAGCGGACTTCTGAGTGATGAGGGCTTTGAGGTGCTTACAGCCTCAAACGGATATGAAGGGCTCAAAATGATAGAGGAGGAAGCCCCGGACATTGTGCTGCTGGATATATGGATGCCGGGCATTGACGGCATTGAAACCCTCAAAGAAATCAAAAAGGGGAATCCTTCCCTGCAGGTCATTGTCATTACCGGCCACGGAAACGTGGAAACCGCTGTCCGTGCCACCAAACTGGGAGCCTTTGATCTGATTGAAAAACCCCTTTCCATAGACAAGGTCATTGTGGACATCAACAAGGCTCTCAATTTCAGGCGGCTGGAAGAGGAAAACCGTTATCTGCGGAAAAAAACCATTGAAAAGCATTCCATCAACGGCACCAGCCCGGTCATTGCGGAGCTGAAAAAACAGATAGGCATTATTGCGCCCACAGATTCATGGGTGCTGATTACCGGTGAAAACGGAACCGGCAAGGAACTTGCGGCCCGAACCATTCATCTTTTCAGTCCCAGAGCGGAAGAGCCTTTTATTGACATCAACTGTGCTGCGGTTCCTGAAGATCGGCTGGAAAGTGAGCTTTTCGGTCATGAAAAAGGCGCTTTTGGCGGCGCGGAAAAACGGCAGAAGGGGGGGCTGGAAATCGCGCATGAGGGCACGCTTTTTCTGGATGAAATCTGTGACATGAACCTCAGAACCCAGGCCAGACTGCTGCGGGTTCTGCAGGAGCAGAAATTTCAGCGGGTTGGCGGCGGCAGGAATATCCGGGTCAATGTGCGGATTATCGCTGCCACCAACAGGGATCCGGAAACAGAAATCCGCGCGGGACGGCTGCGGGAAGATTTGTACTACCGGCTCAATGAGATTCCCATCACCATTCCCCCCCTGAGAAAGCGGAAAGAGGATATTCCCCTGCTGGTGCAGATTTTTTTGGATGAAAAAGCGCGGATCAACAGTCTTCCGCCCAAAAAGATGGGTTTGGAAGCTCTGGAAAAGCTCTGCGCATATTCCTGGCCCGGAAATGTCAGGGAACTCAAAAATCTCATGGGCCGACTGGTGCTGATGTCAGAAAAGGACAGGATTGAAGTATCCGACATTCCTGCTCCCTACAATCCTCAGCGGCATTTGGAGAACCGTTTTGAGGAAGCATTTTTTGCCACAGACAGCATGGTTGATGCCCTGCATCATTTTGAAACTGTGTTTATCCGGCGGAAATATCTGCAATATGGCAGAAATATTGAAAAAACGGCCAGAATCATCGGAATGGATGCACAGGATCTGGCCCGAAAAATAGCGGAGATGGGGGAAATTCATTGAGAATCATCGCGGGGGAATTCAGGGGACGGAAACTTCTGTCTGTCCGGGGCATGAAAACCCGTCCCACATCCGACCGTATCCGGGAAAGCATTTTCAATATCCTCTCTGATGCTGTTCAGGATGCTGTGGTGCTGGATCTGTTTGCGGGAACCGGAGCAATGGGCATCGAGGCACTGAGCCGGGGGGGCCGCCATGCACTTTTCATTGAACAGAACCGGGATGCCCTTGCCGCCATCTCCCAAAATATCAGAAATTGCTCTCTGGAAAACAGAACCCGGACAATGCGCTGGGATATTGTGAAAAATCTCAACTGTCTCCGGAATATGCCTGATCCCTTCACCCTTGTTTTCATGGATCCGCCCTATGCGCAAAATATGGTGGAACCTGCTTTGCAAAACCTGATGCAAAGCGGATCTCTGGCTCCCGGAGCAATGATTGCGGCGGAACATACTCCGGCTGAACCTGTTGAAACACAAGGAATTGAAATCACGGATCAGCGGAAATACGGAAAAACAGTTGTATCGTTTTTGCTTTATAATATTGCACCGCAGGCAAAGTAGAACAAGCTTCCAGTCTGTTCAACAAAGGCGGCACAAGCTGGAAACTTATGCTGCTTTTTTATTTCCGATATCCGATAATGCTTAGGTTCTGTTGACATTTCAAATCAGGCAGCGGGAATGAGGATTTGACAACTTTTCAAAAGTTGTCAAATCCCGGCGGAACAGATCAGCCGGACTCATTCCGCAGAGATTTGATTTCAGTAAATTCAGAAAGTTATAAAAATATCAACAGAATCTGACTTCAAGGAGATGAAATGGGTATAAAACAGACAGACTCCGCAGAATTTAAAAGGACACCGGAATTTATAAACAAATGGCGCATAATCAATGAGGAGGTGGAGGAAATTATTTCTTCCGGTCTGCAGGATTTGGCTGCCGGATTATCCCTTGAGGAATCCATTCAGATATGCGAAAAAGAAATTCGGCTGAAACAGGAGGAATTTGTCTTCGCCAATAATATATCTCATTATCATTTGGAAAAAGAATTTGCATCGCAATTGGAACATGCACGGGAACGGATCAAAGGATGGGACGGATGATTTTTTTGAAAAGCAGGTTCTGTTGACATTTCAGATCAGGCAGCGGGAATGAATCCTGCCGGAACCGGTCGGCCGGATTCATTCCGGAGAGATCGGTTTCAGCAAGTTCAGCGGGTTATAAAAATGTCAACGGAACAGAATAACTTAACATGCAGTCTTGAACTTTCAACACTCACCAAAGGCGGATTATGGAACGTATTGCTATTTATCCCGGATCATTTGATCCGGTGACAAACGGCCATCTGGATATCATTCAGAGAGCGTTGGGACTGTTTGACAGAATTGTTGTCACCATTTTGTGCAATCCCTCAAAAAAAACGCTTTTCACAGTGGAAGAACGGATTGGGATGCTCCATGACAGTCTGAAAGAATACAGCAATGTGGAAGTGGATTCCTATCACGGTCTGCTCGTGGATTACGCAGACAAACGGAAGGCTTCCGCTATTCTGCGGGGCATGCGGGCTGTGTCTGATTTTGAATACGAATTTCAGATGGCTCTGATGAACCGGAAGCTCAACCGGGATATTCAGACGGTTTTTCTCATGACCGGTCTGCGATGGATCTTCACCAGTTCCTCCATCATCAAAGAGGCAGCCCGCTTCGGCGGAGACGTTGATGACATGGTTCCCCCTCTGGTCAGCCGGAATCTGAAAAAGAAAAACGGATTTTTGAAATAAATGTGTCAGGTTTCAGGTGTCAAGTGTCAGGTGTTCAGTGTGTCACCTGACACTTGACACCTGAAACCGAACACCTGACACTTGACACCTGAAACTGAACACCTGAAACCTGAAACCGAATTATGGATTTGTGGCAACTGCATATTTTCTGCAAAGTGGTGGAGTCCCGCAGTTTTTCCAAGGCCGGGAAAACGGTTCATCTTTCCCAGCCCACGGTCAGCAGTCATATCCGGGATTTGGAAGAGCATTTCGGCTGCCGACTGATTGACCGGCTTTCCAAAGAGGTACTGCCCACCAAAGCAGGGGAACTGCTTTACGATTATGCCAGAAAACTCCTGTCCCTGCGGGATGAAACCGAAACCGCGCTGGCCGATTTTCACGGCAAAGTCAGAGGACGTCTGGTTATCGGGGGAAGCACCATTCCCGGAGTCTATATTCTTCCCAAAGTGGTGGGACATTTTGTCAGCCGCTATCCGGAGGTGAGAATATCTTTGCGCATCGGCGATACGGACAGTGTTGCTGCTGCTATTCTTTCCGGTGAGGTGGAACTGGGAATTGTGGGCGCAAAAACCGGTGAAAAAAAGATCGTTCAGGAAAAACTCCTGGCCGACCGGATGCGTCTGATTGTTCCTGCGGATCATAAATGGGCGGATCAGGAAAAAATTGAAGCGGATATGCTTTTGCAGGAGCCTTTTATTGTCCGTGAACCGGGTTCCGGCACGCTGAAAGCCATCCGCACCAGTCTCTCCCGTATCGGTCATGATATGGAAAAACTCAATATAACAGCGGAAATGGGCAGCACAGCCGCTGTGATTCAGGGAATCAAAAACCATGTGGGCATTTCCTTTCTTTCCTGCATGGCCGTAACTGATGAACTGCGTGCCGGTTCCCTCAGAGCCTTGAAGGTCAGCGGGCTGGATGTGAAACGGAATTTTTATCTCAGCTTCTGCAAAGACAGAACCCCATCGCCCCTGTCCCAGGTCTTTGGCCGTTTTCTGAAAGAGATTGTTCCGAAAATCAGAAAAACGGAGCTGTAAAAAAACGGATTTTTCTCAAAAATCTGTTTTTTCTGCACACTTCAGCACATAAAATCAAAATTGACAAGGCAGATGCATCCCCTGTTCCGGTGGAAATGAGGGTTTGAACAGTTGAATCTGATTTATTTTATGAAAGAATGCTTGCATTCTGCCCGGAAATTGTGTCAATATCAGACAGTCTGTTTCCAATCCGATTCTTGCAGAACACTCAGAAATCAGGGAAGGTAAGCGTATGAAACTCAGTCTGAAAATTCGGAAAGATACCGTCCATGCCAGAATCATTGCGCTGATGACGGCATCCATTCTGATTACTGCGGCAGGTGTTGGCATACTGTCTGTCAACCGGATTCGCAGCACCGGCAGAATGGCTGTCAGCCGAATGGAAGATATGAATGCAAAGCATATCCGTCAGATTCATGTGGATGCGGAACACCAGTCTGCGGAAATCAGGGGGGAACTTTTTTCCCGGAAAAAGGAATTTCTCAAATCCCAGGTGCAGGTGGCCATGAGCATTCTGCAAAAAGCATACGATGATGCCCATGATCCGGAAAAGCTCAAAATTGTGTTTGCAGAACAGATACGCAATGCAGTGGATGCAGTTTTCGGCATACTGGAAACCCTGTCAAAGGATGAAAATCTTTCTCCGGAGGAACAGAAGGCGGAAGCACTGAGAATCATCAAAGATCTCCGCTACGGTCCGGAAAAAAAGGATTATTTCTGGATCAATGACACTCTGCCCCGAATGATTATGCACCCTTACAAACCGGAACTTGACGGAGCCGATCTGCGCGAATACAAAGATCCCAAAGGCAAGCATCTGTTTGTGGAATTTGTCAAAGTCTGCAGGGAGAAGGGTGAGGGATTTGTGGACTATCAATGGCCCAGATACGGATCAGAGGAACTTGGCCCCAAACTCTCTTTTGTCCGGCTTTTCAAACCCTGGAACTGGATTGTCGGCTCCGGTGTGTATATGGAACTGGCCGAGGATCAGTTGAAGACAGATGCTGCCGAGACCATAAAGAACATCCGCTACGGCCCGGAAAACAGAGATTATTTCTGGATCAACGACACACAGGCCATTATGATCATGCATCCCTACAAACCGGAACTCAACGGCAGCCATCTGGGGGAATACAAAGATGTCAACGGCAAACATCTGTTTCTGGAATTTGTTCGCGTCTGTCTGGAAAAAGGGGAAGGCTTTGTGGATTATTACTGGCCCAGATACGGGACTGAGGAATCCATACCCAAACTTTCCTTTGTTCAGATATTCAAACCCTGGAACTGGATTATCGGAACAGGAATCTACACGGATGACATTGATGCCATCCTCAAAAAAAGACAGCAGGAACTCAATGCACGGATTCAGGAAGCCGAAGCGGCAGGTCAAACCTTGAAAAGCCGGATTCCGAAGGGGATCAGACAGGAGATAAACAGATGAAGAATCACACAGACTCTGACATGGATCCTTGTTCTGACCTTTGGCATTCTGCTTGCAGTATGGACAGTTCTCTATATTTTTATCAGACGAACCATCACCCGGCCCATTCAGAGGACAATGAGCGGTCTGGGAGAAATTGCCCGGCAGATGGCATCTGCAGCGGATCAGATTGCTGCGGGCAGCCAGCATGTGGCGGAAAATATCAGCCAGCAGGCAGCAGCCATTGAGCAGGCCTCGGCCGCGATTGAGGAAATGGCGGCCATGAGTCAGGAAACCTCCATCATGACACGGGGAACCGAGGAACTGATGAACGAAAATATCCAGAAATCTGCCCGCTCCCTGAAATCTCTTATGGAACTGACCCGGAACATGGTGCAGATTGAATCTGACAGTGACAATATCACCCAGATTATCAAAGACATTGAATCCATTGCCTTTCAGACCCGGCTTCTGGCCCTGAACGCGGCTGTGGAAGCCGCTCGCGCAGGCAATGCAGGCGCGGGATTTGCGGTTGTGGCTGATGAGGTGAAAAATCTGGCTGCACACACGGCTGAGGCAGCCGGAAAAACCCAGGAACTGCTGCACAATACCCTCACCCGCATCAGTGAGGCCACCCATTCCATTCAACTGGTCAACAATGATTTTACCGATATTATTGAATCCGCCACTCTCATGGGGGAAAAAACCGAATCCATCACCCATGCCAGCCGGGAGCAGTCACGGGGCATTGAGCAGCTCAGCCTGGCCGCAGGCGAAATAGACAAAGCTGCCCAGCAGGTGGCCGCCAATGCACAGGAATCCGCAGCCGCGGCAGAGGAACTGGCCGCGCAGGCCAAAGAAACCGAATCCCATATCCGCAGTCTGGCAGCGCTTGTGGGCGGAAAAGGGAATGCAAAGATTTCACGGAAAAAGGTTTGAAGACCGAACGAACTTATGGTAATAAGGAAAAATCAAAAACGGCGTCCGGCTTTTGCCGGAATCACGGATTCTGCTGCCGGGGAATCCGTTTTTTTCTGTCTGAAAAGCAACGAAACAGGGAAAACAATGACACATCCGCATAAACACACATCAGAAACGAAGACACATCCGCATGCGCACGGAGATCAGAAAGGCGCACAAATCCGCCTTGTGGCATGGGAAATCACCCGCAACTGCAATCTTTCCTGCGTTCACTGCCGGGCTGCGGCCACCATGGGGCCGTATACCGGAGAACTGGAAACCGAATCCTGTTTCCGGCTTGTGGATCAGATTGCGGAAACCGGGAGCCCCATTGTCATCCTGACCGGAGGCGAGCCTCTGCTCCGTTCCGATATTTTTGACATCGCCCGTTACGGCACGGAAAAAGGGCTGCGCATGGTCATGGCACCGAATGGAACCATGATTACAGAGGAAGCCGCGCGCAAAATGGCAGAATCCGGCATCCGGCGCATCAGCGTCAGTCTGGATGGGGCCTGCAGGGAAAAACATGATCGTTTCCGCGGAGTTGAGGGAGCATTTGAAGGCGCGCTGCGGGGCATCCGGCTGGCAAAAGCGGCAGGCATTGAATTTCAGATCAATACCACCATTACCCGGAACAATCTGGAAGAAATGCCCAAAATTCAGGAGCTGGCAGTGGAACTTGGGGCTGTGGCGCACCACATTTTTCTCCTGGTTCCCACAGGCCGGGGCAAGTACATTGCGGATCAGGCCATAGATGCGGTTCAGTATGAGCAGGCCCTGAACTGGTTTTATGATCAGCGGGAAAAAACCCCTCTGCAGCTCAAAGCCACCTGTGCACCCCACTATTACCGCATTCTCCGTCAGCGGGCAAAAGAGGAGGGAAAAACCGTCACATTCCAGACACACGGGCTGGATGCGGTCACACGCGGCTGTCTGGGCGGAACCGGTTTCTGTTTCATCTCCCACACCGGCATTGTCCAGCCCTGCGGATTTCTGGAACTCAACTGCGGAGATGTCACAAAGGATTCCTTCAAAACCATCTGGGAAAAATCCGAAATCTTCCTGCGGCTGCGCAATTATGACAATCTCAAAGGCAAATGCGGGGCCTGTGAATACAAACGGGTTTGCGGCGGATGCCGGGCCAGAGCCTATGAAGCCACCGGAGACTATATGGCAGAGGAGCCTTTGTGCTCTTATCAGCCTGCCAAATGCAGGGACGGAAAGAACTGATCCGCATTTTTTTCATAAATTTTCAAATCTGATACAGATACAACAGCAAGGAAAAACAAAATGAAAGTCAGATCTCTGATGATGGCTGACCCCATCACGATTCAGGAAAATGCCTCGGTGGAAGAGGCCATTGCCCTGATGAAATCCAGCCGGATACGCCATCTTCCTGTGGTGTCCGGAGACAACAGCCTGCGCGGGTTTCTCACTCTGGCTGACCTGAAAGAGGGGCTCCTGCCATCCATGCTCAGCGATGTTTCCCTCAAAGATCTGATCATCCGTGACCCGATAACGGTTGCACCGGATGATGATATTGAAAAAGCTGCCCGCAGGATTTACCGGCACAAAATCAGCGGGCTGCCTGTGGTGGAGGGAAACAGACTGGTGGGAATTCTCACCGAATCAGACATTCTGAGAACCTTCATTGACATGATGGGAATTCTGACCTCCAGTTCCCGACTGGAAGTTGTCATCCGCGATGATCCCAGCGCGTTCAAAAAAGCCTTGCAGATTATTCAGGCCAGTGGCGGCGATATTATCAATGTAAGCCTGACCGTGCAGGAAACCGGAAGCCGCATCTATTATTTTCGGCTGTTTCCCTGCAATACGCAAAACATCTGTGAAGCTTTGGAGGCTGAAGGCTTTTCTGTGCCCAATGCACAGGATTGAGCAGTCCGGAGACATTTCCCTTCCTTTCACTGCCCCAATGGCATCAGCGGAGCGGCTGGATTGCCCCTCTTTCCTTCCAAAGCATAACATATCCCAATTTCAGGGGCTCCGCACGAAAGTCGGCTGCGGATTAACCTCTTTGATTTTTGCAGATATGCATTTTGCACAGAAAAAAATCTGTGTGACTCGGGGCTGAAAAAATGATCTGCCATACGGTCTGATCCATTGCATCAGATTTATGATTTGAATATTTACAAAACCCTGATATTGGGGTATGCAGAGACTGTTTTGTTTCATTTCTGCGGAAAAAATTGCGTTGGAAAAGATTTCCGCGTGATTTGCTTATCTGGGGAAAAAAATTTTACGGAGTCTGAAAATGCCCATAAAAAAGACAGTTGTGATTTTTTGTATTTTTATCATATCCTTTGCCCTGTCGGGTTTGCAGACCGCATATGGGGAAAATCCTTTGGACAAATCCAAAACCGTTTCCCCCGCGCCGGCCGGGGACGCTGCGGAACCACCTGCTGCCGATGCATCAGTGAAGCCATCTGGAGAATCAGAGAATGCAATTTCTGCGGAAGTTCTGGATGAAATTCTCACCTGTGTGGAAAAACGCTACAGCGGCAAAGGATTTATTGCATACTTTATCCAGAATTCCACCATAAAGGCAATGGACATCACGGACACAGCCGAGGGCAAGGTGTTTGTCAAGCGCCCGGGCATGATGCGCTGGGAATATGAAAAACCGGAAAAACAGATCATTTTGACAGACGGCGAAGACCTGTGGATTTTCAAACCTGAGGACAATCAGGTGATGACAGGCAGGGCTCCTGCCTATTTCGGTGACGGCAAAGGAGGCAGTATCCTGTCGGATATCCGGATTATCCGGGAAAAATTCACTGTTTCCGGCCAAAGCCGCAAAGATTCGGAATATTACAAACTGATTCTCCTGCCAAAGGTGAAAAAACCGGATCTGGCCTCTCTGCATCTGTTTATTTCCAAAAAAAACTGTGATATTGAGCGCATTGTCACGTACAATGCCTATGAGGATGAAACCCTGATTGAAATGACGCATCTGCAGTTTGATCAGACCATTGATGACTCGGTCTTCAGTTTTCAGATCCCTGAGGGAGCGGATGTGGTGCAGTTGGAAGAATAATGATGATGTGTCAGGTTTCAAGTGTCAGGTGTCAGGAAGAGATAATGAAAATGTTTTCCCGTTCCTGAAATCCGGCTTTGCAACTGAGTCAAACCGGAAAGCGGTTTCCTGTTCCAGAACCCGGCAGAGATATGTCCGGAAAGGAAAGAAATGAAAGAGAAAATCAGAAAACTGGCAAAAGCGAAAAACGCCATCATACTGGCGCACAACTATCAGCCTCCGGAGATACAGGATATGGCGGATCTTTGCGGGGACTCTCTGGAACTGAGTATAAAGGCGGCAGAAACCAAAGCGGACATCATTGTTTTCTGCGGCGTTCATTTCATGGCAGAAACAGCCTCCATTCTTTCACCGCACAAGACAGTTCTGCTGCCCTGCAAAGACGCGGGCTGTCCCATGGCCGATATGGTGACCCCCGAAGCGCTGCAAAAAAAACTGACAGAACTTGGCCCCATGCCGGTGGTCACCTATGTCAATTCTCCGGCTTCGGTCAAGGCGCTTTCCACGGTATGCTGCACTTCCGCGAATTCCGTGAAAGTGGCGGAAAGCATGAAGGAAGACGAAATCCTGATGGTTCCGGATCGGAATCTGGCACAGTACACAGCCAGCCGGACAGCAAAAAAGATTCACCTGTGGGAAGGATACTGCCCGATTCATGACCGGCTGACGCCTGATGACATACGCAAAGCCAGAGCCCTGCATCCGGAGGCTGTTGTGATGGCACATCCGGAATGCAGACCCGAAACCCTTGCAGAAGCGGATCTTATTGCCAGCACCTCCGGCATGATCCGCCATGCGCAGGAATCAGCGAGCACCTCTTTTATTGTGGGCACGGAAAATGGGCTGATCCATCCCCTGCAAAAGGCCTGTCCGGGCAAAAGATTTTTTCCCGCATCGGCAAAAATGGAATGTCCGGACATGAAAAAAATAAGAATCGAGGATGTGATTCTGAGTCTGGAGCGGATGCAGGGAGAGATAAGAGTGCCGGAAGAAATCCGGGTGCCCGCTCTCAGAGCTGTGGAGCGAATGCTCACTGGTTCATAATTCATTCTCAACCGTGCTGTGATTCTGACAGGCATACGGCAAACCTGACAGTGGGACTTTTCATGCTGACAATTCCGGCAATATCGAATTATTGCAATGATCAGCAAAACTTCGGATGCGAATTCTGCGAAGGTCTCCGTCACGGCTGAAAGAAAGCGTTTTTCCTGCCGGATTCGGGCATCTCTGACGCAGTGTGCAGTTGAAACGTTCAATGTGCGAAGTCGCCCCGCCTCTTTTCCTGAAGCCCGGTGACGCTTTTAGGGCAGAACAGATGAACAACTTTCCCATAAATCTGTGCGGCAGACAGCACGTTTGCGGCAGTCAGCCGGAAGAGATTCCCATAAATCCCGGCATGTTTCAGCGGAACAATCTCCGAAGGCGGCTGCGGCAGTACGGCGTGTCCGGTGTTCCATCTCCGGCCAAATCCATGCCTGATCTGACTTTTTTCCGGCACAAGACCATATTTCATCCATTTCCGGAACGGGACGTTCCTCTGAAACAGGAATTGTTTCAGAAACTGGAGGAATCACTTTTTTTTAAAATTTTTCCGGATTGCTGTCCGGCTCATCCGGAGTGTGCGCTCAATTCCGCGCTGTGAAATTTTTTCCGTCTGAAGATTTTCGGCGGTTTTCAGGAGGAATTCCCGTTTTTCGGATTTAGTATCCAGCGTACTGTAAAAATTTCAGTTTTTGCAGCGGATTTTCTGACGTCCGGCCGGTGTTTTTCCGTTTTTGCGGATATTTTCACTGCCGCAGCAGAGGCATTTCACTGCAATCATTTTTCTCCTATTGTTTTCTGACGCAAAAAAACAGAAGCTGCATATCACATTTTATCAGCATGAAAAGTCCCACTATCCCTGCTTCCAAAGCAGTCATCAGTATTGCACAAATTCTGATTTTCAGAGTCGCACTATTCTGTTTATTTCTGTATTTTTTAGCTTTTCTATCTCTTCGGTCGAAAATTCATAGT
>JAWKPW010000131.1:0-12297 GCA_041390465.1 Desulfobacterales bacterium
ATGGTCAAAAACAATCAACCCTGGAAACCGAAAACTGCTTGACTTTGATAACAGTCGCTGCTCCCAAATAATTATCTTAAAAAGCTATAATATGAAATCAGCCACGAATGACACGAATCTGCACGAATTGCACAAAACATAATTCGTATAATTCGTGTAATTCGTGGCAAATTTTCTGCGTAATGGTATATGATAAAAAAATGGGAAAAATGATGAGATGCCCGACACATCCGGGCAGAATATTAAAACAGGACTGTCTTATGCCCTTGTCTCTTACGATTAAGGATATGGCTGCAAATCTTGGGGTTTCTGCAAAAACCGTATCCAGAATCATCAATGAAAAAGGCTCTGTCACGCCGGATATGGCTTTGCGTTTATCCGGTGCCTTTGACACGACTCCGGATTTATGGCTGAATTTGCAGAAAAACTATGATTTGTGGCAGGCAGAGAAAGTTTCTCAGGAATGGAAAAAGGTGAAGCCGTTCCTCCGGCATAATACAGATTTGGCAATCCGGATTTGACAAGTTTTCAAAAGTTGTCAAATCGTTAAGACTCTGAACTTTAGGTGATTTCCATTTAAGAATATACCGTGCAGGGTGGGCACAAAAAAACGTGCCCACCCTACAAATAATGGTAAATTTATTCATGGAAATCACCTTAAACTGGTGAATCCAATGCCTGCAAAAGATGTTTATCATGATATTTTTGTCCGTTCACTTCTCAAAGAGGAATGGAAAATCACCCATGATCCTCTGATTCTTTCTTACGGAAGCAGAGATCTGTATGTTGATCTCGGAGCTGAACGTGCTGTCATTGCAGCAGAACGTGATGAAGAGAAAATTGCTGTTGAATCAGTCCGTCCCCTGTCCGTGATTTGGAAGAGGCTGTGGGGCAGTACAGTATCTATCGGAGTATTCTGACAGAAACAGACTCTGATCGTCTGCTGTATCTGGCTGTTCCTCTGCGCGTTTACGAAAGCATACTCTCGGAACGTTTCGGTCAGTTAATCATTGCAAACCTGAATATCCGTACAGTTGTATTTGATCAGAGAAAGGAAAGGATTGTAAAATGGATAAAACAGAACACTATCGTGGGATTGTGAAAAATCTGGTTCATAAGTATGCGGAATACAGACCTTCCCACGGACAGATTGACACCGAGGTGGTGACAGATTTGGAAAAAGATCATTACGAAGTTCTGCACATAGGCTGGGACGGCGTCCGCCGGGTTCACGGTTCAGTTATACATATTGACATCATCGGTGACAAAATATGGATTCAGCATGACGGCACATCACTTTCGGTGGCAGAAGAACTTACAGCCGCGGGGATTCCGAAAGAATCCATTGTTCTCGGTTTTTTTCCGGCTGAGGAAAGAATCCATACCGGATATGCAGCAGCCTGAAAAAATGAAAAAATCAGCATGACCCGAAATCCCGGCTGTGCGTGTCTTTCTTTCCCACAGAGAACACAGAGAGTTAATCTGAAAAATGATGTTTTTTTCTCTGTGTCCTCTGCGGGAAACGAAAAAAAACCGGATTTTTTGGAAAAATCCGGTTTTTGCCACGCAAACCATTTTATGCTGTTCTGTCAGTTTATTGTGACCTTTGTGCCATCTTTGTGTCCTTTGCGGTTAAAAAAAAGCATGGTTTCAATGGAGAATTGGTATGAGAGAAATCGGTCAAAACTGAGGAAACGGAAAGGGAAAATATTGTTTGCACAACTGGTCGGCAGTGGGTCAAATCCGTTGATCCGCGACTGACATCCGTGCGGAAAAAATCCGTAAGGATTGAGATGATTACAGAAAAAAATCTGAAAAAACAAATCAGAATCCCGTAAGGGATGACATTATCAACCGGTTTGACCCATTACCCCCAAAAAAAGGAAAACAGAATGGATTTTTACACAACTGTACTGAGAAAAAGCGGAAATTATCATGTGGCCTTATGCCTGGAAAACGGGCTGACCGGACAGGGAAAAAATAAAGATGAGACCATCAAACTTATGGAAGCTGTTGAATCTTTTAATGATGTTTATGAATCAAGGAGGATAATGTGCATTGCGCTCCTCTAATGTCAGAGCATGAATTTCTGACAGTGGAAGAGCGAGAACTCATCCGGGTTTTTATTTATTGAAAGTTACACTAAAGCGGTTAAGGAAATTTTATGCACAATATTGCAATAAACAAAATGAGACAGATCACCATAGTGATTGAACGTGAAAATGACAGATATGTTTCAACTGTCAGGGCTGGATATCGTCAGTCAGGGTAGTACCGTTGAAAGAGCCCGTCTGAATCTGATCGGGCGGTTGGAAGGGATTTTTTGACTTGCCTCACCTTCGGAAATTCGGCGCAGGCTGAAACGGGAGGAAATCTATGTGATGCCCATTATGCCAATAATACCCACAACTCAGGCAAAAAATACGAGGTCAAAACTTGTCAAACCTGAAAGTCCTGTCCGGCAGAGAAGTCTGTAATATCCTTATGCACAACGGATTTAAAAAAGTGCGGCAGAAAGGAAGCCATATTTTTATGCAGAAAAAGGAAAAGCAGACAATGTCACCATTCGCAATTTACGATCATGATAACCCCTGAAGATCGGCACATCAGCGGAATTGTCAGACAGTCAGGCTTACCCCGTTCATTTTTTGAAATATGACAAAAAGACAATAAACCAGACAGACTGTTTATAACCTCTTAAATTTTTTTGATAAGACAAATCATGATATTCATCGGCGGCGTTTCTCCGAAAATCAAAATTATTGATGAAAAACCCGTAATCTGCCCGGTCTGCGGTCTGGCACGGGCCTATTACAAACGGGTTGATCATTATCTGAATCTTTTTTTCATTCCCCTGTTCCGCGTGAAAAAGGGAGAGCCTTTTCTCATGTGCGAACGCTGCGAACGGAATGTTCATGAAATGGAAACGGAATGAGAGATTCTGAATGAAGCAGGATGCGGTGTGCCGACACTGTGGCCGCTTCCTGCATCCGGATTTCCAATTCTGCCCCTTCTGCGGGAAAAAGGCATGAATGCGGGAAAGAGCGAGCGGCATGTGGTGCTGGTATCCCCGGAAGTGCATTGGAATACCGGCAATGCAGGCCGCACCTGCCTGGGCACAGGCGCTTTTCTTCATCTCATCCGTCCGTTGGGATTTTCCCTTTCGGATAAGCATGTCAGAAGGGCCGGGCTGGATTACTGGCCAAAGGTGAAACTGTCGGTCTGGGACAGTTTTGAAATTTTCCGCAAAGAAATGAATCTGCTTCCGGATGAGGTTTTTCTTTTTGCCAAAAAAGGGGCAAAATCCTTCCGCGAGGCTCCCTGGGCGGAAAGGTCTTTTCTGATATTCGGTTCTGAGACCGGGGGGCTGCCTGATGCTCTGACAGGCAGATACAAAGATGCGGTTTATCACATCCCTGTTTTGCAGGAAATCCGATCCCTCAATCTTTCCACCGCTGTGGGCATAGCCCTGTATGAAAGCCTGCGTTTTTCCGATCCGCTGCACGGATGGGGATAGACATTTTTTCGGCTATATCCCCAGAAAAAGACTCGCGATTTCAAAATAGAGAAATACGGCCAGAATATCAATGGATGTGGTGACAAAGGGGCCTGTGGCCACTGCCGGGTCAATGCTGAGTTTGGCAAAAATCATGGGAAAAAGCGAACCCACCAGCGCGGCAATGGACATGGAGCAGATAACGGCCAGACAAACGGCTCCGCCCAGTTGGAACATATTGTAGCGGAAATGGGCCACAGAACCGATGAGTGTGCCGTAAATGATGCCCAGCAGCAGTCCAACGGACAGCTCCTTTCCCACCACTGCCCAAATATCCCGGACATTGAGCAGCCCGGTGGAAAGTCCCCGGACCACAATGGTGGAAGACTGGGTCCCGATATTGCCGCCCATGCCCATAATGACCGGGATAAAAGCTGCCAGTGCAGTGATTTTTTTCAGATTTTCCTCAAATCCGCCAATGATGACGGTTGCGGCCAGCCCCCCCAGGCAACTGGCAAAAAGCCAGGGCAGACGGATGCGGGTGCTTTTGTAAACCGATTTGGTTTCCACAAACTCCGCGCCTGCACCGGCCATTTTCAGAATATCCTCTGTGGCCTCCTCCCGCATGATGTCAATAACATCATCGACCGTGACAATGCCCACCAGTTTGTTGGTATTGTCCACCACAGGCACGGCCAGAATGTCGTAACGGGCCACCAGTTTGGCAACTTCTTCCTGATCCGTGCTGGTGCGCACAGAAAAAACATCGGTGGACATAAATTCTTTCAGGGGCTTATGCGGCTGCACCACGACCAGTTGGCGAAGAGAACACACACCGGTCAGTTTGCCGTACTCATCGGTGACATACAGATAAAAAGGCATTTCCACATCCGCATGTTCTTTCTGTATGGACTGAATCGCCTCGCCGGCTGTCATATCCTCACGCAGCGCAATGAAGTCCGGAACCATGATGCCGCCGGCTGTGTCATCCCCGTAACTGAGCAGTCCCTCCACCTGCTCGGAGCCTTCCTTTTCCATCTTTTTCAGAATCGCGTCAGACAGGTCCTCAGGCAGTTTTCCCAGAATATCCGCGACATCATCTCCTGCCATTTCCTCAAGCACAGGAACGATATCTTCAATTTTCAGATTTTGGATCAGCGGCACCAGGATATCTGTGTCAATCTCACTGAGTTCACTGAGGAGAATGCCCTTTTGCTCAATATCTGACAGAAAACCGTACAGTTTGATATGCTGAGGCAAAGTAAGGGAGGGAAAAACTCTGGCAAGGTCTGCGCCATGGGTTTTGCTGACAATTTTGCGCAGATGGGAGACCGCGTTTCTTCTCAGCAGACGTTTGATGGTTTCAACAAGCACTTTGTTCCGATCATATTTCATGGGATATTCTCCCGAAAAAAATTTCTGACTGTTCCGATATTCACCGCCATACTGCTGACTGTTTTTTCCTGAAAACTCCGCTTTCCGAATCATCAGGGCTTTTTTCCCAAGCCCGGCACGGCAGTCAGCAAATTGTATAATTATGACAGAAAAAACACATTTATGACAGAATTTTTTTTCGAAGAAACAGAAAACGCGGAGCAGGCAGTTTGAAGACAATGTCAGGATATGTTCTGCAACTGATTGAGTTTGAAGTAAAAATTTTTTTTCTCCATCAGTTCGGCATGGGAACCGGATTCTGCAATTCTTCCGCCCCGGATTACGAGGATCCGATCCGCGCTCCGGGCAGTGGACAGACGATGGGCCACAAGAATGGCAGTGCGCCTGTGCATGAGTCTGGACAGGGCAGCCTGAATTTTCAGCTCGGTTTCTGAATCAATATAGGAAGTGGCCTCATCAAGCAGAATCAGTTCCGGATCGCGGGCAAAGGCTCTGGCAATGGAAATAAGCTGGCGCTCCCCGCTGGAAATGGACGCGCCGCCTTCGGAAAGAACCGTATCCAGTCCCCGGGGCAGTTTTTCCGTGACAAAGCCGCAGTTGGCATTTTCCAGCACAGTTCGGATCTGCTCTTCGTCAAAAACCCTGTCTGCCGGAAAAATGTTTTCCCGGACAGTTGCGGAAAAAAGAAAGGGATCCTGTGTGACCAGTGCGGTTTTTGCGCGCACAGCCGCTGTATCCAGTTCCCGCATATCCTTTCCGCTGATGAGAACACGGCCGGAAACCGGATCATAAAAACGGATGATCAGATTGATGACAGAAGTTTTTCCCGCCCCTGTGGGGCCGACAATGGCAACCGTTTCCCCCGCGCTGATCTGAAAGCAAAGATCTCTGAGCACTGTCTCGCCTTTGACATAACTGTGGGACACATTTTCAAATGCGATGCTGTCAATGTGTTCCGGGGAAAACACTGTTTCAGGTGCGGGGAGGCGTTCATGGGTGTCAAGGAGCAGAAAAATCCGCTCTGCCGAGGACATGGCATTTTGCAGAATATTGTATTTTTCGGCTATGTCCCGGATGGGATTGAAGAACATGCGCATATAGGAAATAAAGGCCACCAGCACGCCCAGAGAAACCTCCCCGGAAAGAATGCCCCTGCCGCCGTAATAAATCACCAAAGCCAGAGCCACCGCGTTGAACAGTTCTATCAGCGGCATGAAAAGTCCGAAAATCCGAATCTGATCCATGCCAGACTCATAAAACTCATGGTTGACTTTCCAGAACCGGCCAAAGTTTGCCTTCTCCTGCCGGAAAAGCCGGATGACCTTTATGCCGCCGATGGTTTCGGAAAAACGGGCATTGATCTCTGAAGTTTTGATGCGCATGGTTCGGAAAGATTCTCGGATTCTGCGGGAGAAATACAGGGAAATCCAGACCATGAAGGGAAGAAGCGCAAAACAGATCAGCGCCAGTTGCCAGCGGATGCTCAGCAGCACAGCCGCAATGCCCGCGAGCAGAAACAGGTCCTTGAACACAAAAACAATGACCGAGGTGAAAAGCTCGTGCATGTTCTGCACATCATTGGTGGTGCGCGTCACCAGCCGGGCCACAGGCGTGCGGTTGAAAAAGGAGATGGAAAGTCCCTGAATATGCGTGAAAAGCTTCATCCGCAGATCGTGCATCACGCCCTGTCCCGCATATTCCATGACCATGACCTGCACAAAGTTCAGGCCAAAATCAAGCAGCACAATCAGCAGAAATATCGCGCTCATGATTTCCACACCGCGAATATCCTTGTGCCGCAGGATGGCAATGTCCGCCATTTCCATTTTGGACACATCATCAAGTGCCATCCGCGTTTTCCCGTTTTCTGTGTGAAACAGATCAGGATATTTGCGGATCAGATCATTTATCCCTTTGACAGAGGTATCCGCATTCAGCCACCGGACTTTTTCCTCTCCGGAGACTTGTGTCAGTTCTCCGTGCAGTTCCGGACGCGGCACGATATAACGGTCAATTGTGATCTTGGTGATATAGGGCATGGCCAGCTCCAGCACCGTGATGAGAACAATCAGCCCCACAGCGCAGAGCAGATGAATGCGGTAAGGCCGGGTAAAGGGCCAGAGCCGTTTCAGCAGCCTGATGTCATAAGGTTTGCCAAGGGTCTTTTCCTCGGAATATCCGTAATCGGAAAACATAATCTCCCTGAAAATATGCCGGTACATGACCAAGTTGAATTTTGATGATCTCGCAAAAAGTCGGAATTTCATTTTTTTCGTCATTCCGGCAAAAGCCGGAATCCAGTATTTTCAAGCTGTTCCGGATTCAGACTTTGGCCGGAATGACGGTATTTTTGACTTTTTACGGAATCATCAATTTTAGAGCATCAAAAACTGAATTTTTTAAAAAATTCAGTTTTTAACTCCTTATTTTATCTTATAAAAACTAAACTGATCATGTACCGGCCTTTATGCAGCCGCAGGGTGGGCACATGCTTTTCCATGCCCGCCTTCGGCTGCTGTATGGAATTACTTGCAAGTTCTGCCAATGAGATTTGTCAGTTCTGCCAAGTGCCTGTGCAGTTCCGTCAGGCGGCTTTCCACGAGAAAACGCAGGACAGCCATCCGGTTTTCCGCGCTTCCGGCATGACAGAGATAAAAATCAATCTCCTGCTGATATGCCGCCAGTTGGGGATTTGTCCTGCACAGGGCCTTCAACTGCTGTTCCGGATGCCCGTATTCCTGTATCAAATTTTTCCGGATTGTCAGATTCATCCCAATTCATCCTGAAGGAAAAAAGGAAAGGCCAAAGATCGCCAATCGGCGGCCTCGCAATAATGAACATGCCCCTGCATTGTCCGTACATTTTTCAGTCATCGGTTCCGGCTGTCATCCGCAGAAGCCAGATCGCTTCTTCCATGCTGATAATCCCATCCCGGTTTGCATCGGATGCTTTGCAGACTTCCGGATTCATTCCCGCGCAAACCTGAAGAACCGTAATCAGATCTCCCAGGTTGATTTTCCCGTCCCGGTTGGTATCGCCTTTCTGAATATTGTCGGTGGGATCGGTTCCGTTGAGATATTCATCAAGTTGCTGTCCCCGTCAAGATCCTCAATCTTCTGTTCCGGCCTGGGAGAGTGTTCCGAGCCGGTACTGCTTAACTGTCATCCGTTATCTCCGTCCACTCACAAAGCAGCAACCAGCAAGATAGCGAAACCGGGACAAATCCTGCACAACTCCCGTTTCGGTATATATCTGCCCGCTGAGGAAACAGTTCATGTATCTCAGGGCGTGGCGAATCGGAAATGTCAAAGATGATTTTTCCGGCATCAGCGGACAATGATGGCAGTTCCGGTTATCAGGTCCGATGATATGGAGACTGTTATTTTCTCAGCGGACCGAAAATTCGGTTCTAATACAAGTCGAGCGGAAAAATCCGGGGTCTCTTGCGGAATTCTCCGGGATCGGTGGACAGAATGTTTCCTTTGAAATATCCAGCATCAGTTGAAAGGCTTTCACATTTTCCGCATTTTCAAACCCGATCTCCTGCGAGAACACGCCTGCCGGATTCCCCGTCCGGAATATGCAGAAAAAGCGAGGCTGCCGGGGAATCGGGCGCAAATGCAGACAGAAAAATGATGGTGAGCAGACTGATTTTTTTCATGATGACTCCTGCAAACTATTGTCGGATGCCTGCCACGATCTGAAGGGCATAAATGGCCTCTGCAATATCAATTTTTCCATTGCCGTCAATATCATCCTCTTTATCCACAGCCACATTCATTCCCGCGCAGATCTGCAGCACCCGGATGACACCCTGCAGATCCATTGTGAGTTTTTCTTTGGAAACTGATACGGGCCGGGACAGGATGAAATCACCGCTGACAAGGATGTTTTCCGGCAGAAATCCGGAGATGGTTTCCGTATATGTGCCGATAACCGTGTTGCCTTCTTCATCCTGGGGAATGCCTTCCAGAACGATTCTCCGGATTACCGATCTGCTCGAAACTTTTCCGGGAAAGGACTGTGTTTCCAGATGAAAAGCCAAAGAAGTGAGATAACCGTTTTCAATCAACGGCCCGACATCGCTTAACACTCCGTTGACTGTCACCTGCGCGGTTTTGGGAAACAGAATGGTTTTGTCCAAAATGACATAGGAATTCTGCGGATCAAAGACACCGGTGCTGTCATCCATGACAATATGAAAGGCCAAGTCAATATTGCCCAGCCCGGCCGGAGAATTCACGGCCACCGAGCCGTAGTAATCACTTTCCTCTGCCCATACGGGGGATAAAAATCCCATACAGATTCCCAAAAATATAATGATCGGATTTATTTTTTTCATGCGGTATCAGGTTCCTTTCGGGGTTGGGGGATTATTCAATCAGACCTTTTATCTTCAAAATTTCTATATAATCATCCAATGAAAGCGGACAGTTAATCAGATTTTTGAAATCATTTTGCGACAGTTTCAACTGACTCCGGATTTTTTCGGTCACTTTTCCGGGAATATCACCTTTTCCATGTGAAAAATGAACCCTCAGTATCTTTCTGCCCTTATACGTCAGCCAGCCGTAATGGTGATCCGTAGAACGGATTTCCAGTTCCAGTTTTTTGAAAATTTTATGAATTTCCGATTTTTTTATCTGCATTCAATCAGTTCCTCCAGATACCGGAGCCATTTTGCAGGCAGAAGACCCAGATTTTCTCTGTCTTCCAGTAAGTCCTCAAATACCTGAATAATTTCTTCACAAAGCGCATTTATGGCTTCGGATTCTGTGTCTGCATATGCAAATGTTTCTATATCATCAAAACTGGCGATCACTTTTTCATTCTCATATTCCAAAGTGATATATACCGGGTAGTTAAGATGATATTTATTGTGTTTCAAAGAGTTGAGCGGGATAATCCGGTACTGCTTTTCGATAGAATGGAGAATTTTTTTTGTCAGAATCCGGTACTGTTCATTTGTCAATATTGCCTGCTGCATAAAATTTTTTACTCCTGTAAAATTTTTCTGAAATTTCAAATTGATATTCCCACATAAGCATGTCCCATTCCCACATGGCAGTGGAAGGATTCTGATTCAGTTCGATGACATATATTTTTTACACCATCTGAAAAAGCACTGATGACATGGAATCCTGTGACATGCGAAAGGAAATATTGAGAAATTCAATTCCAACAACCTGATTCTTTTCATCATAATCCAATATCACACCCGGCTGTATTTCCTCAGATTCCACAATCCGGCTTTCATCAAGTCTGAAGTAAAGGGCATCGGTTTCTTTGTCCAGTCTGATTCTCATTTTTCCATTCTCCTTAAACGTCTGTCAAAAAAGGCTGTTACTGCCCGATATGGATGAACAGCGGTATTCATCACTATTCTAAGCCAGCGGTTTTCATATTCCTCAATCTGTTTGATGAAATGAGTGGTTCCATCAGGAAAATTTTCAGTTTTATCCGGTGATTCAAGTGTTTGTTCAATCCATTCCGGAGAAATTTTTCTTTCTTCCAGCATTTCCTGAAAATGTTTTGTGTATTTCATGTCTTACTTCACCTTATCAAAATCACACGAATCAAAGTTCAGACAATTTTCTGTCTGAACCATACTTCGGCAAGCTCAGTAACCATGATTCACATAAGGGATTAACAGGATTTTTTTAATCCCGGTTCAGATTCATTCTGAAAAATTATATGCATTATGCTCCAACCAACTCAGAAAGTCCTGACATGTCATTTCTTCCGTCAGTTCGGTCTTTGTTTTATTTTCCAAATGACAGTGAGGAATGCGTTCATTCCGATGTTTTTTGGCTTCGGAACCGAATTTCAGATATAAGGCAAGAGAATCCGGTGTATTGTCAAAACCGATGATAATTTTGCCTTTGCGAAGTACATAATACGCATATTTCCGGCCACCTGCATCCATTATTTCTGAAATACGGATATCGTATTCGCCATGGCAGGCGGATATATTGAGCATCAGACGATCCGGATTCTGATCACAGTCAGTAACCTGAACTTTCTCCAGTTTTTCAGATACCTGATTTATGATTCTTTCAATATATTTTGCAGGCATCGATACCATTTTGCCAGTTCTCCGGATTGATATTCCCACATGATCATGTCTCCTTCCCACATGGCAGTGGAAGGATTCTGATTCAGTTCTCTGACATATTCCTCATCGGTGGCAGTGCGGTAGGAAAATACATCATAGGTGCAGCCGTAGCGTTTTTCCCATATCCCGACTTTCATGCCCAGTTCCGCAATTTTTTCATTGATTTTTCCCACAGCATAATTTCTGAGCGCATTGTCAACCGCAGTCTGCATATCGCCCAGATACCGGAAAACATCTGAATAGACATCTTTTACTATTATTTCATTCATATCAAACCTTTCTGAAGGATTGTCTGAACCGATTATTTCAATCCCGATTAATCCTTTAATCCTGAGAATCCGGGTTCAGACCATCTGTCATATCCGCAGATTCACGCAGATTTCACAGATGACGCTGATAAATCATCTGCGAAATCAGCGGAATCTGTTTCATCTGCGGTTCAGACAGTTGCCAGTCCCGGTTAATCCTGAGAATCCTGATTCAGACAATCATTCTGTCTGAACCATGATTCACAGGATTAAAGGATTGTCAGGATTTCTTTGCCAACATGACAATTATAATGTCCACGGGTTGAAAATTTTCACTCCGCATGTTTCAATATCCGCAATATTTCTGGTGACAAAAATAAGATGATGAACAATTGCTGTGGCAGCAATCAGACTGTCAATCACCGGCATTCTGCTGCCTTGCAGTTCCGCTTTTGCCTGTATTTCAACCCATTTGCAGGCCACTTTTTCGGTAATTCCCAAAATCCTTTTCCTGAATCTTTTACGCAGTTCATCATCAAGCCATAATAGCAGTTTCTCTTTTCGCTGTGAATCAGATAGTTTGGCAATGCCTTTCTGAATTTCACCGATTGTCAGCACACTCAGATACAATGCGTTATCATTACAGCTTCTGATCCAACTGATGACCTTTTCATTCTGCTTTGGTTTAATCAGTTCTGAAATCACACAGGTATCCAGAAGATATTTCACAGTTCCACTTCCCTTGATGTATCTTTATCTCTGTCCAAATCAAGTTCCATGCCATACAATGGCGAATCACGGAAAAAATCAACCAAATCCATTTTTGAAGAGCTTAATCTTTCATACTCCTGAATGGAGAGAATAACCGCTTTTTTGCTTCCTTTGTATGCAAGAATCTGAGGCCCCGTATGAACCGCTTCTTCAATAATTGCATTGAGATGTTTCTTTGCTTCTGTCAACTGCCATATATTCATATCCTGTAACTCCTTTCATCCTGAAATTCGGGTTCAGAACCGCAGATTCACGCAGATTGCACAGATGAC
>JAWKPW010000132.1:0-11614 GCA_041390465.1 Desulfobacterales bacterium
GCTTATACAGCAGAAAGCAAAAAGGAACTTATTGAAAAGTACAAACTGCATGATACGGACACCGGATCTCCCGAAGTTCAGATCGCGCTGCTCACCTATCGCATCACCTATCTGACAGATCATCTGAAGACTCACAAAAAGGATCATCATTCCAGACGGGGGCTGCTGATGCTGGTAGGACAGAGACGCAGACTGCTCAACTATGTGAAAAACAAAGATGTTCAGCGTTACCGCACCATCATTGAAAATCTGGGAATCAGAAGATAGTTCCGTGTTTTTTTATTGCCAGGCAATTTTTATCCCGGACGCTCCTGCGTCCGGAAGAGCCGGATGTGCGAACATCCGGCAAAGAACCGGCCTGATGCCGGTTTCCAAAATGGGCGCCCTGTGTGTGAACACAGGGCCGGCCCCTTCTTTTAGGAGACAGATATGGAGTTGACGCTCAAAGCAGATATCGGGGGCAAAACCCTGAGTATCCAGACCGGAAAGGTTGCCAAACAGGCATCCGGATCGGTGGTGGTTCAATATGGAGAAACGGTTGTACTGGTTACGGTCGTCTCCTCGGATGAAGCAAGGGCCGGCACGGATTTTCTGCCGCTTTCCGTTGAATATCAGGAAAAAATTTATGCAGCAGGCCGCATACCGGGCAACTATTTCCGGCGTGAGATTGGAAGACCCAGTGAAAAGGAAACCCTGACCTCCCGGCTGATTGACCGGCCCATCCGCCCCCTGTTTCCCAAAGATTATTTCAATGAAATTCAGGTGATTGCCACAGTTCTGTCCATGGATCAGGAAAATGATCCCGACATCCTTGCCATGATCGGAGCCTCTGCTGCTCTGGAAATATCGGACATCCCCTTTGCAGGTCCCATTGCCGCCCTGCGGGTGGGACGCATTGACGGTGAACTCAGGATCAATCCGCCCATCAGCGAATGGGGAAAAAGCGAGATCAGCATCATTGTGGCCGGATCCAAAAACGGTGTGGTCATGGTGGAGGGCGGCAGCGCGGAAGTCAGCGAGGCGGAAATGCTGGAGGCCATCTTCTTTGCCCATGCATCCATGCAGCCGATCATTGACATACAGAGCAAAATGAAAGAGGCAGTGGGCAAAGCCAAGCAGATTGTCAAATCTGCGGAAAAGGATCAGGAACTTGCGGATCGGCTGATGACCCATGCCCCGCGCATCCGGGAGGCAGTTCTTGTTCCGGGAAAAATGAACAGAAACAAAACCTACAGGGAACTGTGTGCGAAGATTCTGGAAGAACTGGGAGCCGAATACGCGGAACGCAAGGCAGAGGTGTACGGAATTCTGGAAAATGTGAAAAAGAAAGTCTGCCGGGATCTGGTGCTGAAAGAAGGCAGGCGCATTGACGGACGCCAGTTTGATGAAATCCGCCCCATCACCTGTGAAACCGGGCTGCTGCCCAGACCTCACGGCAGTGCCCTGTTCACCCGGGGCGAAACCCAGGTTCTGGCTGTGCTGACCATTGGCTCCGGTCAGGACGAGCAGCGGGTGGAAACCCTGCAGGGCGAGGATATCCGGCGGTTTATGCTCCATTACAATTTCCCTCCTTTTTCCGTGGGAGAGGTCAAGCGCATGGGCGGCCCCAGCCGCCGGGATATCGGGCATGGGGGACTTTCCACCCGTGCTTTGGAAAGAGTGATTCCGCCTGCCGAGGAATTTGACTATACTGTCCGGATTGTTTCCGAGGTGCTGGAATCCAACGGTTCTTCGTCCATGGGAACCGTATGCTCCGGAACCCTGGCCCTCATGGACGGCGGCGTTCCCATCAAAGCCCCGGTTTCCGGCATTGCCATGGGACTGGTCAAGGAAGGGGAGCAGGTGGTGATTCTGTCCGATATTCTTGGAGACGAGGATCATACCGGAGACATGGATTTCAAGGTGACCGGAACCCGTGAGGGGATCACTGCCCTGCAGATGGACATCAAAATCCTTGAACTTTCCAAAGAGATCATGGAAAAGGCTCTGGCACAGGCACGCGCGGGAAGGCATTTCATTCTGGATCGGATGCTGGAAACCCTGAACAAACCCAGAACCGAGATTTCCCCGTATGCGCCCAAAACCATGTCCATTCAGATCAATCCGGACAAGATCCGGGAAGTCATCGGCCCCGGCGGAAAAATGATCCGCTCCATTCAGAGCGAAACCAATACCCGCATAGAGATCGAGGATTCCGGTCTGGTCAAGATTTCCGCAGCCACACAGGCAGAGGCTGATGCCGCGCTGCAGCGGGTTATGGAAATCACGGTGGAGCCGGAAGTGGGCGCGACCTATGAGGGCAAAGTGGTCAAAACCACAGATTTCGGCGCATTTGTCCAGATTCTGCCCGGAACCGAGGGACTGGTGCATATTTCCCAGCTTGCCATGCAGCGGGTGAAAAAAGTCACGGATGTGGTCAATGAGGGAGATACCATAAAGGTGAAAATTCTGGAAATCAGCAGAGACGGAAAGATCCGCCTGAGCCACAAAGCCGTTCTGGAAGAGGCCAATGCCCGCTGAAAAAACCATTCTGGAAAACGGTGTCCGCATCCTGACCCGCAATATGCCCCATGCCCGTTCTGTATCTCTGGGCGTATGGGTGGAAACCGGCGCGCGGGATGAAAATCCCGCGGAAAGCGGACTGTCCCATTTTATTGAACACATGATCTTCAAAGGCACGGCCAGACGCACGGCCTTTCAGATTGCCAGAGAATTTGACAGCATCGGCGGCCAGACCAACGCGTTCACCTCCATGGAAAACACCTGCTATCATGCACGGGTGATGGATACCCATCTGTCCAAAATGGTGGATATTCTTTCAGACATTTTTCTGTCCCCCGTGTTTGATCCGGTGGAGGTGGAGCGGGAACGGGCAGTGATTTTTCAGGAAATCAGCATGACAGAAGACAGCCCTGAGGAATATATTCATGTGCTGTCTGAAAATGCGTTCTGGGGAGATCATGCCATGGGGCAGCCCATTACCGGAACCCGTGAAAATATCATGGGTTTCAGTGCGGATGACATCCGGAATTTTTTTGACAGACTCTATCATCCGGAACGCATTGTCATTGCCGCAGCCGGAAATCTGGAACACAGCCGCATCGTGGATTTAATCGGCCCGGCCTTTGCATCCGTGCGGAAAAAAAACGGTTTTCCCCCGCGCACAAAACCGCAGGGAAAAAAAGGGGTGTTCCTGCATCCCAGAGATACGGAGCAGGTGCATATCTGTCTGGAAACAGGCGGTATCCCTGCCACTGATCCCCGGCGTTATGCTGCCGCGCTGATGAACACGATTCTGGGCGGCAATATGAGTTCCCGGCTTTTTCAGGAAACTGGAGCAGAGAGTGCTGGCCTATTCTGTATTCCTTTTCTTTCCTCTTACACAGACACAGGCGTAAGCGGCATTTATGCAGGCAATATCCGCGATTGCGGCAGTTCAGACCGGTGGAACTGATCCTCAGCAATCTGGAAAAGCTGAAAAAACATACCGGCGGATGGTTTGAACCGGGGATGCGATGGAATATGGCAAGGGAGTCTGATGCTGGCAGCCGAAAGCGTGGACAGTCGATGGCGCACCGGTCCAGAACCAGCCACCAATTCGATATCCGTCTCTGGAGGAAAACTGACAGGAAATGGAGGCCGTGACAGCAGAGGATATTCTTTTGCTGGCACAGGAACTTCCTTCCGCCCTGATCCCATGACCCTGACCCTGCTGGGGCCGGTGTATGATCTATTTGAAGATCTGCTGGTTGGCAGAGAATAATATGAAATCTGAAAAAAATGGGCATATCAAATTTTTGGCAAAACTTTGTTTTTTTGGTATTCACGACAGAAAAATACCGACAGGACGTTTTTCTGCTGAAATTTTTTTCAGATTTCATAACTGAAAATGTCAACAGAACCTTGCAAACAGTGACTTGGAAGGAGAAATGCAGAAAATCAGCATAAAAAATTTTGGTCCCATAAAAGAAACAGAGTTGTCTGTTAATGACTGTCTCATTTTCATAGGTCCCCAAGCCAGTGGTAAAAGTACGATAAGTAAGGGAATATATTTTTTTAAGTCATTAAAAGATGATCTTCTCAAATTTATCACTGAAAGCGTTAATAACGACATAGTTTCTGAATCAGAATTACCAACAACTGCCTACAAAAAAAAGATAAGATCAAAATTTGTCGGTTTTTGGGGAACAACAAAGCATCTGAATCCATTTACAATTGTTTTTCACTACAGTGATAAAAAAAGCATAGAATTGTCTCTGCGGGATGGTTATGTAAATGCCAACTTTTCGCAGGAATTCCACAGTGAACTGAATGAAATATTCAAACAGATGTCTGAATATATAAAGATAAACAACAAATCAAATGATTTTTCAGGGAGATCTTATGATCCATTGGCAGCATCAGAACAAAGAAATTTTTTTAAAAGGATTGAATTTTTGACAGACAGCCTTTTTGAAGACAGTCATATTCCCATCTACATTCCTGCCGGAAGAAGTTTGCTTTCTATTTTGTCAGAACAATTGCAGAAAAATTTGATTGGTGTTATTTCAGGAAGATATTCCAAAGAAAGTCAGGATATTGATCCGTATCTGCTTGATTTGCCGTTAAAAGCATTTATTGAGCGAATTTCAAATTTGAAACAATCATATCGTTCTGATTTGAATGATATGATCAATGATAAGAAAAAATTCACATCTGAAAAAATTGATTTTGAATCAGTCAACAAGGCTAAAAAAATTATTGAAAAGGTTTTAAGAGGTCGGTATCTCAATGACCATTTGGGGGAAAGAATATGTTTGCCAGATTCTCAGGAGTATGTAAAATTATCGCTGGCTTCTTCCGGTCAGCAGGAGGCAATTTGGATTCTTCTCCAAATATTCGCTGTTATTTTAGGTGATTATAAAGTTTTTTTGGTCATAGAAGAACCCGAGGCTCATTTGTATCCCGAAGCACAAAAGGATATTGTTGCCCTGATAGGATTATTATCCAATTTGAACAATAATCAGATTTTATTGACAACACACAGTCCGTATATATTGTCATCATTGAACAATTTAATTTATGCACATAAAATTGGTCAGTCAGTTCCCCAAAAGGTGGAACAGAGAATAGACAGAAAAATTTGGATTTCCCACAGTAAAGTTGGGGCATTCTTTGTTGACAGAGGTATAACTCAGGATATTATTGATAAAGAACTTAATCTTATTAAGGCTGAGACGATAGACAATGCTTCAAAAATCATAAATGATGAATTTGATTTTTTATTTGATTTGGAGGATTAATTAATGAAATTTGATCCTTTAAAAAGTGCTGAATGTTTGGAAAGAGCAGGAAGAGATAAAATAATAACAGCAGAAGAAAATAAAAGAAAATTCATAATCAACAATAAAAGCAATAATTTTTTCAGAAAATATCAAATTGATCATTGTTTGATAACTGATGGCAAAAAATGTGATTTTTTAATAGTAAACTGTGATCGGAAAGATTTGTTTTTTGTTGAACTGAAAGGAAGCCATTTAACAGATGCTTTTAAGCAGATTGACAGCACATTGGATTTTTTTCATGATATATTGGGAAATTTTAACAGTTTTAACAGTATTAAAGTCAGAATTGTTTTAAGTAAAGTCAATAATCCTGATAATATGAGAAACAGCAGTCATTATATAAAACTTGCAAAACGACTTAAAAAAATCAATAAAAATGAAATGGTAAAAGATTTGATAAAATATGAATCGACTCAAATGGAAGAATCTGTATAATTTTTTTTGTCAATCTGACAGTAACGTGCGGATTTGAAGATGACATCTCTCAACTGTGTCTGATGTCCCGGTGACAGCCCGGCCAATCTGCATCTGATTTGATTTTTTTACGTCATCCATCTCCATCATCACTCTTATCCTGAGAGAAAATTTTGATTATACACAATGGCAGAGGGATCTTTGAAGCGATAAAGCGCTGATGAAATTTTTTTATGCAGCAAAAGCCTGTGATGAAAAAAGAACTTGCCGCATCAATAAGCAATTTTCCATAAATTTCCATGTGCAATACCAATTTCCTCTATATTGAAACCATGCTTTTTTCATAGTTGCTCAAATCCGTTGATCGTCTTTGACAACCGCAGAGTGACACAGAAATCTCACAGAGTGAAACAGAGTTTTCCTGCAGAATGCGATGCTGATCAATGGATTTGCCCCACTGTCCTTTTTTTTAACCGCAAAGGACACAAAGATGGCGCAAAGGTCACAGCAAATTCATATCACTGTACAAAATCGGCGGCAAATCGGCACTAGTTTCGCAGCATATGATTCTAATGAGAATCGGTATAACTTTATGGAAGGTTACATTAACTTTTCAGAATTTCATCATGCAGATACCCATCAGACAAAAACTGTTCGGACATATTGATTTTCACACTCTTGATCGCAATCCTGATTTTAAGGAAGACAGTGTCAGGGAAGTCATTGTTCTTCCCATTATCAGGGAACTGGGCTATCAGGAGAGTGATATTGTCCGCAGCAAGACCCTCAAACATCCCTTTCTGAAAATCGGCAGCAACAAAAAACTGCCCATCCGGCTTGTACCGGATTATTCCCTCAAAGTTGCCAATAATTTTGCATGGATTCTGGATGCCAAATCTCCGGGGCAGCAAATCAATGATTATGACCATATTGAGCAGGTTTACAGCTATGCCGCGCATCCTGAAATCCGCAGCACGTATTTTGCCTTATGCAACGGTCTTGAATTTATTTTATACCGCAGAGATGCAGGCAGTGAACCGGTGCTGCATTTTCCGCTTGATGAAGTGGATTTTCACTGGGAAAAACTCAGAATGTTTCTGTCTCCGGACAGCTTTCAGATTGGAAAACATTTCACTTACAGCACAGTAACCGGCACTGCCGGGGCATCTGGAGAATTTGACTACCAAAACCGTCCTCTGCTTGAGGAAATTCCGGTCAAAAAACAGCAGGCAAAACGGCATTTCGGGGTTCATGGATATTTTACCAGACAAAGCTGGAATGTGGTTGCCGATTATATCAAAAATTACACCAAACCCGGTGATTTGGTGCTTGATCCTTTTGGCGGAAGCGGCGTAACCGCAATTGAAGCCATGATGAACAGCCGCAAAGCCATCAGCATTGACCTGAATCCGATGGCAGTGTTCATTGTGCAGGCACTGACTGCACCGGTTAAAGCAAATGAACTGGCTGAGGCATTTGAGCGGGTCAGAACAGAATATCAGAAAAAGGAACCCAATAGCGATGCGGAAATTGCCAAAGCTTTGCAGAAATATTGGTATCCCAGGGGAATCGCACTGCCGCAAGGCTCTGATGTGGAAACAGTTGAGCAGCTTTTCAGTCCCAAACAGTTGGCACAGCTTGCTTTTCTGAAATCTCTCATTTTGAAAGAAAAGAATGAACATATCCGAAAATCTTGACTGCTGATGTTTTCAGGGCTTCTGACAAAAATAAACTTAACATATCATGCTTCAGAAGGGAGAAGTGAAGGAAGAGGAAACAGCAGTGTTTTTGCCTACTACAGATACAGAATAGCAAAAAAACCGGCATCAATAAAAATATTGCCTTATCTACAGTCAAGGTATAAAAAAGTCTGTAATGCCAAAAGAGAAATGTCATATTTCATCAATGAAGATACCATCAGCAATATGCAGATTCTTAAAGGCACGGCCACTGATCTCAGACAGATTCCCAAAGAAAGCGTGGATTATATTTACACGGACCCGCCGTATGGAAAGAAAATTCCCTATCTTGATTTATCTGTGATGTGGAACGCCTGGCTTGACCTTGAGGTAAACCGGCAGGATTATGAACTGGAGGCAATCGAAGGCGGAGAACATCAGAAAAGCAAAGAGGAATACAACAGACTGATTGCACAAAGCATCCGTGAAATGTACCGTGTCCTGAAATTTGACCGGTGGATGTCATTTGTGTTTGCACACAAAGATCCGGAATTCTGGCATCTGATTGTGGAAACGGCTGAAAGCTGCGGATTTGAATATGTCGGAGCGGTTCCTCAGAAAAACGGGCAGACCAGTTTCAAAAAACGTCAGCATCCTTTCACCGTGTTATCCGGTCAGTTGATTATCAATTTCCGCAAAGTTCGCAATCCCAAAGCCATTCTCAAAGCCAATCTGGGATCGGACATTGCCCAGATTGTCATGCAGACCATTGAAGGAATTGTTGCAAAAAACAGCGGCGCAAGCCTTGAACAGATCAATGATGAACTGATTATCAAAGGTTTGGAACTGGGTTTTCTGGATCTGCTGAAAAAAGAATATTCGGATCTGACCAGACTGCTGCTGGATAATTTTGATTACAGCAAAGAAACACAGCAGTTTACGATTCGGGAAAACAGCCGGTTTCAGACTCATCTTGATGTGAAGCTCCGCATCCGCTATTATCTGATCAGTTATCTGAGAAGAGCGGAACGTGAAAACCGCCATCCCTGCTTTGATGAAATCATATTGTATATCATGCCCCTTCTCAAAAACGGGATCACGCCTGAAAATCAGACCATTCTGGGTGTGCTGGAAGACATTGCGGAACGCGTGGAACAGGATGCCTGGAGATTGAAACAAAAGGGACAGCACAGGCTTTTTTGAAGTCTGCAGCACTCTTTGATACAACAGACCTCTTTCAAAAGTCATTTTCTCCTGATTTCAATTCTAAATTATAACTACCCGCTATCAGTTTGAATCTTAACTCAAATCTTTTTCGACAGCACAGCCGGAAAACAGGAGGCAGAGAATCAGAAAATTCTTATGCTATTCAAACGGAACTGATGATTTTTCATGGATGATTTCATGCGGATGTTTATACCGATTCGCCATTGCTTTGATCCAATGCTGTCAGTCATTCCGGCTTTCTGCAGGGGAATGCCGTCCGGATTCTCCGGGTTGCACATTGGGCGAAACCAATTGCGAATCGGTATTATACCATCAATGCCGAAACTCCGCAATATTTCTCAGAGCGGGAGCAGAATGCGGGAAAAAGGGAATATCCATGGCAGAAAATCGGACATAATGCAATGCTCCCTTTCATCTGTGAGAAGTTCCTGAAAGCTGGTGTCCGGGAATCAGGTACACACTGAAAATCTTCTGCAAAGAGCAAAGAAAAAAAAGAAATAATGCCGGGTGCTCTGGTGGAAAATTCCGGCAGAAGTGACCTGATGCCCGGAATTCCGGGAAAAATCAGAACAGGCTGTTTTCTGTCAGATATTCCAGAACAAAAAGAAGCTCGGACATGCCGATGCATCTGTCATTGTCTGTATCCGAAAGCAGTTGCACATGCTGCGGGGCAAGTCCGGACAGGATTTGAAGACCTGTTATGGAATCCTTCAGACTGATGCTCCCGTCACCGTCAATGTCTGCCTGCAGCGGCATGAATTTTGAGGGAATCGCATCATATCCATTTGCAAACAGGGATGTTTTCCGGTTCGGGCTGACAAAGAGGATATTTGCTGTATTCGCATCCGCATCCGGGGATACATCAAAGCGGATGTTCACAAGCACACAATCCTGAGAGAAAGAAATGCCATATGCCCCGACAGAATACATGCCGATTCCATCATAGGGCCAGGCAATGGATATGAAATGTCCATCAGGGACAGATTCAGACAGTGTGCCGCTGCGTATGGCCACAGGATTGGAAAGAATCGCGGGATCATAAACAATGCGCAGGGAATACCCTCTGATACCTGCATTGGCGGTTTCAGCCAGATTCACCGGAAAGGTCACGGATGTTCCGGGGGAAATGGCCGTATCCAACGGAACCGATATAACCGGTTCGGCTCTGGCAGATACCGAAAGCAGACAGATGAAGCCAGACACAAGGGAAAGACATATATTTTTCAACAGTTGCACCTGCATAATCAGTCAACCTGAATAAGGGTTTGCGTATCCATTTTCCAGTACACGCCATCTGCTTCTTTTTCATCCGGAGCATAATCCAGCGTAAAAAAATAACGCTTTTCCTGAAATTCCGCACACAGATGCAGGGAGAGATCATCTGTCAGCGGAACGCATTCCCTTTCCCTGCCCGCGGCTTTCAATGTGTCCGGGTTTATTTTCCAGTGCGGGTCAGAGATACTGGGAGCATAATCCATCGTGACATCATAAGAAATTCCCCTGTATTCAGCACAGATGTCAAGGGACAGATCCTCATCAAGCTGAAAACAGTTCTGCGTAACGGTCTCTGTTTTCCAGCAGAGAGATTCCGGGCAGTCTGCTGCCGGATCATGCTCCAAATGCAGATAATAATCCCTGTCTGAAAAATGGAAACAGGCATTGAGGGAAAGATCATCCCCCAAACCGATGCTGTTTTCCGGATTTCCATCAGGAACGGAAAAAGATTCCGGCCTCATTCTCCAGTAAATTCCCGAAGGATCAGCAGGATTGATATAATAAACCAATGCAAAATTGTAAGCATTTCCAATGTATTGCCCACAGAGTTCAGCTTGCAGACTGCTGTCAACAGGAACGCAATATTTTTGCTTTGAGAAAGTTATATCAGGTTGTTTTCCGGGATCGACGGTTCCCGGATTCAGAGGTGTTGGATTTACGGCAGGCGGATCTGTCACACAGGCCGGGGATGAAAAAGCGGCATCTGCAAAAACGCTTTCAATTTTGTCAAATGCAGCGCTGAAAAGAACCGATTTCCGGTTTTTCCCTGCAAAGGAGAGTTTTGTATTCTTATCGCAGAAATTCTCTGAAACTGCAAAACGCAGGATAATCAGGGTCCCGTCCTGTGCCGAAAAATCAAATCCGATGCCCACAGCCAGTTTGCCGATACCGTCAGAAGGAACCTTTGATCTGAGATTGGGGTTTCCCTCTGAAAGAGTCCCGGCATCCGCCACTTCCGGATTTGACAGTACCGTATCATCATAATCAATGCGCAGGGCATATCCGCCGATCTCATATCTGGAAACATTTGACAAAAGAATGGGAATATTCACTGTTTTTCCGGGACTGAGTTCAACCTGCGGGGAAAAAGAGATTTCCGGCGCAGCATGGACAAAGGAAAGGCCGCCCATGATTGACAAAACAGCGCAAAGGACGGATATTTTTTTTCGGATCATTGGAGGGCTCCCGCAAACAATGCCACCATCGTTCTTTGAAAAAAATGGTTCTTCAAGGACTTTTGCGGAAAATTTTTCCGAATGCCTGCTTTGGCAGGCATGACATCATTTCGGGGCAGACCGGAATCCGGTATTTCCACAAAAAATATTTGAGGAATCAAAAAAATTATTTGATTATTTTATTGCGATCTGAAAAAATTGTCAAGTTTTGCCGGTTGATATTCTCCGGACAGTCTGTCAATTTTTCCGGAACCAGATGGAACAGTTGGATGAAATCGAAGACAGTCTGAAGGTGGGAAAGGAATGGAAAAACGATGTGCGGGTGATTTTGTTTGTCAAGATACTGCCCCGGATTTGAACTCACAGAGGCCGTGAAAAAGAAAATCCGGGACACCATCCGCGTCCCCGCGTTATACCAATTCGCCATTGAAACAATGCTTTCCCTTACCCCTTGACCGCGAAGGACACAGAGAGGGCACAAAGGTCACAGAAAACTGACAGAACTTTGCAAAATCGGCGG
>JAWKPW010000133.1:0-11391 GCA_041390465.1 Desulfobacterales bacterium
ACATACTGAGACTGCACAAAACCGAAATGGGTGCATCCCAGATACACATAACCCATTGTCTCTTTTGAGGGAATCCTGTCAAATGCCTTTGACAGAATTTCTGCTGTGACAGCGCGCGTTTTCGCACTTTCCGGCTCGGTTTCAATGAGCAGAGGATAATTTGCCTCAGGCGGAAAAGCCAGAGCAATGATCTGCTCATTGGAAAAAATTCCTTTTTCCACCAGTCCGTTGCGGTGCATATCACTGGAAATCGTGGGCTGTGTGGCCAGAATGATGATGCACGCGTCCTTTTCTCTTTCCATCATGCCGCATTTTGCAAGGCCCGTATCAATGATGTTGAGAATATTGTCGCCATGATTTTGATAAAAATCTGTTTCCCGTACAATGGCAGACAGGGTGTTGCATACAATCGCTGTCATATCCGGCTGAAAATGGTGCATCAGTCCGTTGAGAAAATTGTTGAAAACCTTAACTCTGGTTTCCGTGTCCGGCATAAGGCTGTAGCCTTTCCAGGGATAACCGTGACAGTTTTTGGGAAGGGCTTCCACAAAAAACAGGTTCAGGGGAAAGGAAAATTTTTCCTGTTTCAAGGCTTCATATGCTCCGGCCAGAACACTTAATCCGCCAAAGCCGGAGTCTGTGATGATGACAGTTTTTGCATTGTTCTTTTTCATATTTTTCTGTAAGTTCCTGCTCTGTCAGACTTGAATCTGTGAGTTGCAGAAACCGGATTTTTCCAAAAAATTCGGTTTCTCACCGCTGTTGAATTTATACAAAATTTACCCCTCGTTCCCACGCTGTGCGTCAATGCCATCAGGTTAAGGGCGGAGGAGTCCCGAACTGAAAGTCAGGGACATTGAAATGATTCGGAAAATCCGGACAAAATTCCGTTTCACTTCATTTCGGCACTCCGGAAATCCCTTAACCTGACGGCATTGACGCGGAGATTGAAATGGCCTGCTTTTATTCTGATTTCACTATGGGTGAGAAAACCTGAACCCTGTTGTTGGCTGTATCTGCCACATACACCCAGCCGCTTTCCTTATCCACAAACACGCCGTGAATGTTCCCGAATTCCCCGGTTCCGGAACCTTTTTTTCCCCACATGGCAATGGATTCTCCATCAGGACTGAAGACCTGAACCCGGTCATTGCCGATTTCTCCCACATACATATTGTCATCTTTGTCAATTCCCACACCCGCGCAGGCTTTCAACCGGCCTTTTTCAGAACCGGGAGATCCGATGGTTCTGAGGACTTCAGCCTGTTTCTGAGCCGGAGAAACTTTGTATGCAATCAGCCTTCCGTTGTTCAGATCACTGACAATGAGTTCCCCCCTGCTGTTGAATTTCGCGGCTTCCGGATTGTCCATTTCTCCCAGGCCGCTGCCTTTTTTGCCAAAGGAAAAAATGAAATTCGCATCCAAATCCCAGACAGAAACCCGGTGATTTCCCGCTTCCGGCATATAATAATATCCCTGATATATGTCGGTGAATTCGGATTTCATGTTCTGGCCGGGGCCGGAACCGTATTCACTGAAGGTTCTGATCCATTTGTACTCTTTGTCGTAAATCTTGACCTCACCGGTATTGTAATCCGCAACCCAGATGTTTCCTTTGGGATCAGCGGAAATTCCCTCAGGTTTGTCAAGATTGTGATCCTCATCGCCTTTTCCGCCGAAACGGGTGATAAACTTGCCTGTTTTTTTGTCAAAAACCTGTACCCAGGCTGTGGCAGCATCTGTCACCAGCAGATCCTGACCATTGGCGGCCAGAGCAAAATCCTCAACATAGCGGAACTGGCCCTCTCCCTCTCCTTCGGATCCGAATGTCATCACATGCCTGAATTCCATTCCGTAAACAATTCCGGCTGCCGAAAAAAACAGAACTCCAATTAATGCCATGATTTTTTTCATTTTCTGTTCCTTTCCTTTTTCAAAATAATGTCTGAAAAAATTTCAGCAGAAAAACTTTTGTTCCCATGCTGTTTTTCCTCTGCCGCAAAGCCACATTGTCTCATTTTCCGCACAAGTCTGAAACTTTATAAAATATCAAAATTCAGAAAGCATGTCAACACACGCAGAGGGGATGCTCCTTTTCAGGCAGAAAAAAATATGATATTTACATTCATACATTATATGTGATAGTTGTCAAAATGTCTTTTCACAGCAAAGCACCATCTGGCAGAAAAGAATTTTTCCGGTTGGCAGAAAATTTGAGAGGCAAACATAAGAAAAACAATAAGGGCAAAAAAATGAAACCGGTCATAAAAATCCTGAAGATTTTCAACCGTCTTTCTCTGTCCAAAAAACTGCTGGCAGCCTCCTTCCTTTTCATTTTTCTGATATGCGCAATGGGGGCAGGCGGTCTGATAGCTGTTTCAAAAATACACGGCAAAATCAAAATACTGTCAGAGGTGATCCATCCTTCTGCGGCCAATTCCCTTGTTGAAAATCTGCGGCAGTCCCAAATTGCCATTTCAAACCTGCCGCAGGCAAAGGATGAATCCGCATTGTCGGGCTTTGAAAAAGCAGTTGCATTGTATGAAGCCTCGTCTCAGAACCAGTTGCAGTCCTTAAATGAAAAACTGCAAGAATCGGATATCCGTGTGGATTTGGAACCCATCAGGGAAATGCGTGCCGGATTTTTTGATCAGGTGCTGAAGGTGATGGAGTCCCATCGTCATCAGAATGCCATGGAAAAGGAGGTGAACGCGCGGATTCAGTCTTTCAGGACTCAGCACCACAGTCTTCAGGATTTGCTGGATATCTTTATCACAGATGCACAGGCATCTCTCAACAAAAAAGAGGATGGCGGCAGAACTCTGGTGCAGTCAGGATATGCGACCATTGAAGACATGCATGATCTGCTCAAAAATCTGTTTGAAAGCAATGTGCCGCTGCTGGCCGGAGGAATCAGTCTGCAGGGATACCTGATTCAGTTGCAGAGGATTGCAGAGACCTATGTCTCGGAAAAAGACAGCGGAAGACTGAAAAAATTGAGAAATGATTTTGAGCAGACTGGGAAAAAAATCGGAAACCGAATCAAAAAACTGAACCGCTATATGCTCTCTGAAGCGGATAATCAGCATTATACCCAACTGAAAACAGAGTTTGAAAAACTGCGGGAGATTGTGACAGATGAACAGGGTCTGTTTTCCATTCATGACCGCTTTCTGGAAACACTTGCTGAAATTGAAGATGCCAGGGGCTTTCTGGATAAAACTGTCAAAAATTTTGAATCCGCCCTGGTGGATATAACGGAAACCCTGACCGTGCTGAACAAAAAAGCCAAAACAGAAACTGAAAAAGAAGTTCGGTTTTCCCGGCATTTCATTGGAATTTTCATCCTGCTTGGCGTGATGCTGTCTTTGTCCGGTGCTCTGCTGCTTGGCATCTATATTGAGCGGCCTTTGCGGGAAGTGACAAAAGGTCTGTCGGACAGCGTGTTTGCTGCTGCTTCGGCATCAGATCAGATTGCATCGGCAAGTCAAAAAGTTGCAGAAGGTGCATCCGGCCAGGCTGCCGCATCCGAGCAGGCTTCGGCCTCGCTGAATGAAATGAGCAAAGCAGGTGAGATCACCTCCAACCTGACAATGGGAGCCGGGGATCTGATGAAGGAGAATATCAAGAAATCCGTGAAAACAGTCAGACTTCTGACAGATCTGACGGAAAAAATCAGGCGGGTTGAAAATGACAGCGATCAGATTGCCCAGATTATAAAAAACATTGATGAAATTGCATTTCAAACCAGGCTGCTGGCCCTGAATGCCGCGATTGAAGCAGCCAGAGCCGGTGAAAACGGATCGGGATTTGCCGTTGTTGCCCAGGAAGTGAAAAATCTGGCCCTGCGAACGACGGAAGCGGCAAAGAGCACCCAGGAACTTTTGGACAGAAATCTTCTGCGAATATCCGAATCCGTCAAGTCCATTGCGTCCATTAACAGGGATTTTTCCGGAATTGTGGCATCTGCCACAAGCATGGGAGACAAAACAAAGGCCATCACAGATGCAAGCCGGACACTTGCCCACAGCATAAAACAGATTCATGAAGGGGTCAGGGAAATGGACAGAGTTGCCCAGGAAAATGCCGCAAATGCAGAGGAACTGGCCGGTGCTTCGGAAACACTGCATTCGCAGGCAGAGCATCTGGCAAAATACATGGAAAAACTGACCCCTCTGATCGGCACATCGGCTGCGGTATTCAAATAATGCAGCATGTACCGAATATCAGGAAAATAAAAGCAAAGGAAGACAATTGCACAAATGACAATCCGATTCAGCACAGAGACAGACAGAAAAGACTGGGAATATGTTCTGGAACATGCCGGAACCGCAAATATTTTTCACACAGTGCCGTATTTTGGCATTCAGCAGGCAGATGGCCATGATGTGGTCACAGCCTGCGCGTATGACGGGGATTTGCCAATTGCAATCATTGCCGGAACTGCCACCAACACCGGTTATCACAAAGGACTCATTGAGGTGGGAAGCAAAAGCGGGGGCTGGCCGGTCATGATTGACGCATATGAGGAAAAGGAAGAAGCCGGGCAGATCAAAAATGATCTCACAGCATATTTTTATGAAAGATTTCTGGCAGGAAAACGCTTTTTCTTTTATCCCTGTTTCCGCATGAAACACAGCTTTTTTGAAAATCCGGAACCGGGCTGCACAAAACAGTATGACCATACCGTGCTGCTGGATTTGTCGCGGGGAACAGAGGCATTGTGGGCCGGGCTTAATCAGAAATGCCGCAATGTCATCCGCTACGCGCAGCGCAAAGAAGTGACAGCACGCATTGCCAATGAAGAAAAATATCTGGAGCAGTTTTACGCATTTTACAAAAGCCTGCGGGAAAGTTTGAAAACCGGATATATGTCCTATGCGGAAATTCAGCAGCGCTTCCAAGTGCTGACCGAAAAGGGGCTGGCAGATCTCTGGGTGGCTTTTTCCGGAGAAAAACCGCTTGCCTATGCCTTTATCTGGAAATACCGCTCTTATGTGAATTTTGTTTATGGATCATCTGACCCTGAAACCCTGTCCCTGAAACCCAACAATCTGCTCCAGTGGGAACTGATCTCCCATTATCAGGCACAGGGATACCGCACCTACAACATGTGGGGCGTCAGAAACATGAACTTTGAAGAAAATTCCCGGATTGACAATGAGAAAATTGAGGGATACGGAAAATTCAAACTGTCCTTTGGATCACAACTGAAAGAAATTGTGAGATATTTCAGAATATAAATGTTCGGAGTCAGGTGGTCAGTGTTCGGTGGTCAGTCAGACCTGAAACCCTGACACTTCAAACCTGACACCTTTTTCTTTTCCTCATTGACAAATCCGATTCTCATCCCTAAATTGACAGGAAAATGTTTCAGAAGAACTGAAACCCATCATCAGCAAAGGAGGAAATACCCATGCTTGAAGTTACTCAGGCTGCCACGCAGCAGCTTAATGATTATTTTCAGGGCAGAAAAATTGAACCCATCCGCATTTTTCTCAATGAGGGCGGATGAGGTGGGCCGTCTCTGGCTATGGCTCTGGATGAGCCGAGAGATAATGATGACACTTACAAAATTGAAGGTCTGACCTATCTGGTCAACAAGGATTTCATGGAAAAGGTCAAACCCATCAAAGTGGATTTCCAGGATATAGGATTCAAACTGAGCTGCGGCGTGACCTTTGGCGGGGGCGGATGCTCCGGCTGCGGTTCAAACAGCAACTGCGGATAATTTTCATTCCAAAATAAGAAGGGCTGCGCATTTCTGTGCGGCCTTTTTTATTTTTTTGTGATTTCCGAAATTCTTTTCTGAGCGACTGTGAAATTCAAAGACGATCCATGGCTTACCGATTATATCAATGCTGTTCATTTTGCCATCCGGTACATTGAGACACAGACCCGTGACCGGGTGGCCCTGTACCGGCTGAAACAGGAAACCGATGCCCTGATTCAGGAGGCGATTCTGGGCAATATTCCCATGGAAATTATGACCATGCAGCGTCTGGCCCGGAGAATCCGGCGCGCAGAGCATAATCTGCTTCATCCTGCCATTTCTGCCGGGCCCCCATCTGATCCTCCTGTTTTTCTGAAATCCTTTTCCGGCAACACGGCCGGACTGGTTTCAGATTTCCGGTTTATCTGTCAGGGACTTACAGAGTTCAGCCGCAAAGAGATCACAGCGGAATGCGATCTGTATTTTTCAAAAATCTACCCGAATATCAGCAAGATGGAGGAAACGGTTGAAGAACTCATCCGGCTGGACACAGAAGCCGGACTGCTGGTGGAAATTGGGCCGGAAGTGTTCCGGCATTCTGCAAAAAATCAAGTATGAACACAGAAAAGGCTCCTTGCCAGAGGACTTCAGACAGAGCACAGCCACAGTGAACGCAGGGCGTTTTCAGAAAATATCCCTTTGCTCCTTATCTGTATATCCGCAGCCAAGCGCCGTATTTATTTCTCTGCGAAAAAAAAACATTGCTCACTGTCCCCGCTCCTCCCTTCCATGCCATATCCGAGGCACACACAGCAAATCTTTCCGGACTTGGTAACGGACAATGTATTTCCCGAAAAGCAGTTCCCTGATTTCTCCGGGCAGGTCAGGTATGTGGCGGCCTTTTTGCGGTGAGTGCATAAGCCCTTCAGAAAAGGCAATCAGAAACGAAATCCCTGTCTTTCCTTTACAAAAAAAACAAGAATGTTTATTTGATGTTATTATGGCAGAACCTCGTAATACCGATTCTCTATTGTAATGATCCAATTAATGTGTTATACAGGTGACAATTTTTCAGACAGCAATTTTTTTAAAGGAGGGCTTTTCTGAAATGCCGAAAAAAGACTGGACAGTATTGGAAAGTGAAGAGGAACTTCTTGATATGATTAAAAATGAGGAACGGGGACGTTTTCGGGATCGTCTCCGTCTGCTGTGGCTTCTGAAAAGCGGAAAAGCGGAGACCATGGAGCATGCCGCAGAACTTTGCAGTGTTGCCCGTCATACCGCGGCGAGGTGGTTCCGCCGTTATGAAACATTTGGAATAACTGAACTTATGCGTCTGAAAACAGTGCCGGGGCGGAGTCGCGCTGTTCCTGCTGATGTCGCGGAATGTCTGAAAAAACGTCTTTCCGAACCGGAAGGATTTGGATCGCATGATGAAATACGGATATGGATAAAAGAGAATTATCATCTTGATATACCTTATAAAACTGTGCATAAAACTGTCAAATGTTATCTTGAGGCAGGACCCAAAACGCCGCGTCCTTCGCATATAAAAAAAACGAAGAGGAAGTGCGGGAATTCAAAGAGTCATTTTCTGATAAAATATCTGAAATAACTTATAATAATGATAATGATATGGAGGTCAAAATTTTTTCATATGATGAAACAAGGTTCGGACTCATAACATCACTCGGAAAAAGAATCACCCTTCGCGGAGTCAGACCGGTCGGGCTGATACAGAGAACATTTGAAAATTATTACATTTATGGAGCTGCGGATGTATCAGACGGAGAAAATTTTTTTCTTGAATTTTCAAATATGAACACCGACTGCTTCCAATGTTTTCTTGATAAATTTTCAGAATGTTTTAAGTACAGTATAAATGTAATGCTGATTGACAATGCGGGAATTCACAAAGCGAAAAGACTGATCATTCCCGAAAATATCCGTCTGCTTTTTCTGCCGGCTTACAGTCCGGAACTGAATCCGATTGAAAGGTTTTGGCAATATATAAAGGCGTATACAAAAGGAAAAATTTTTTCCGGCCTCCCGGAAATGAAAGATTATGTGGCAAACATTCTGAAAAAATGTTCCAACAAAATGACAGCATCTCTTACGGGTTTTTCCTATATTTTGGATGCAATTAATGGATCATTACAATAGAGAATCGGTATCAGACTTGCAGACTTGTCAACAAGTTGAGATTAATTGAAAAAAATGCCGGTATTTATGTTTGGCATTCTGGGAAATTCCTGATTTTATGACATTTCATTGGCTGCTTGACAGTGGAAGGCGTTCACTCCACAGGAGTTTTAAATTATGCACTGTTTCAAAAATTTCAAAGGTTTTTCCGAAGTCGAAATCGATCTGTTTAAACCGCTGACTGTATTGATCGGACCAAACGGTTCCGGAAAAAGCAATCTCATTGAAGCCGTTGAATTGCTCAGTTTTCTGGCACAGGGCGGCTCTCTTTATGAGATAACCGACATCAGCAAAGAGAGCAGACAGGAGATTCGCGGCGGATTGCAGGCCTGTCCCCGTCATGGACAATCTTCTTTTAGTCTGGGTTTTTCCGCAGGGATTGATTTTGACGGTAAAACGCATAACTTTGATTATGAACTGACCATAGATACAGCACCTTTGCGGATCGCAGATGAATCTTTGTATTTAGACCGGAAAATGTTTTTTGAGGCAATACCTGCCGAATCCGATCAGCATACACTTCGTGTCCGCTACAACAATTTTGCCAGCGGAGGCAGAAAACCTTACGGGGATGCATCACCTGTGCAATCCCTGCTGTCACAATACAAAGGGTTTGCACACAGTAGTCAAAAACGTGCTGTCAGTGAGAAATTTGTCAATGGTATTGCCAAATATCTGCAGGCATCATTCGTATTTGACCCCAACCCCAAACTCATGCGCGATTATGAGCGTATTGGTATGGGAAACAAAATATTGACAAAGAACGGATCCAATCTTTCTGCGGTACTGTATGAGCTGTCCGCAGGTGGCAAAGAGGATCAGGAAAGTCTCAAACGCATACTGGATTTGATTAAACAGGTACCGAACGAACCTTATCAGGATTTTGAATTCATCACTGTGCCGAAACTGAATGATGTGATTTTTTCCCTGCGCGAGAGTGAAACAGGACATTTGAACAGTGCAGGTATTCTGTCAGACGGCACATTGCGCTGTCTGGCAGTTCTGACTGCTTTGGAAACTTCAGCACAGGGATCACGAGTCATTATTGAAGAATTTGACAATGGACTGCACCCCAGCCGGGTGGGCATTCTGGTTAAAGCCATTGAAAAATGCTGTGAGCGGCACAAACTCAATGTGCTGGTGACAACTCATAATCCGGCAACCCTTAATGCACTGAGCCAAAAACAACTGGATGGCGTTGTCTGCTGCGTATATGATTCTGACCTCCACGCGGTAAAACTGATTCCGTTAAATGACTTGCCGCGCTATGTGGAACTGATGGAACGGGGAAAACTTGGTGATTTGGTTACACGCAGAATATTGGAAGAATACATGGCTCCGGGTTTTGAGGAAAACCGTAAAAAAGAGGTGCTGGAATGGCTGGAAAGCCTCTGACTTTCAGAAAAATTTATGTTGCGGATACCAGTTATCTGGTGGATTTGTTCAAAATCGGCAATTACTCTGATGATGCTGCTCAGGAGATTAAAAATCGTTTTATACAGGCGGAAAAAGCCGGTGATCTTATTTTTGTGCCTTTGCCCTGCATTTATGAACTGGGCAATCATATTGCTGATGTCAGAGATGGTGCACGGCGCAGGGAACTGGCGCAGAAGGTGTCATGTTTTGTAACGAAATGTATAACTGAAAACAGCCCCTGCACAATTACACCCGCAACCGGAACAGAGCAGCTTCCTGATCTGTGGGATAAGTTTGCAACTGATTATATATATTATGCAAAAGAAAAAGGCGAAAGTATAGGGCTCGTCGATGCTGCGATAATATATGAAGCAAAAAGAATCAAAGAAGAATATAAAAGACGCATATCCAAAGTTCACATATGGACCAGAGATGAAACACTGAAGCCTCATGAGCCGGATAAAGAACCTGATCCGTTTATCAATTAGAAATCTTTTTTGGGGACTGATGACGGTCGCAGAGTTGACAACTTTCAAAAAATTGTCAACTCTTATTCCAAAGTTGACTCCTAATCCACATTGTTAAAAAATTCAGGGCGGTTAGCGCTTTTATTTATGAAAGGAACCGATATGAATCTTTCTGAAATGAAAGAGAGAATGAAAAAACACCCGGATTATGCCAAAGCCGGGATGGTGCTGTATCACAACGGGGTGGTAAGGGGAACTTCCCGTGACGGACGGAAAGTCCGGGGGCTGCGGGTGGGCGCAGACTGGGAAAAACTGCGGGAGATTGTGGAAAAACAGAAAAAACATCCGGGAATTGTGGAAATCCTTGTTGAAATCAATGCGGATAAAGATTTGGCAGTGGGCGATGATGTGATGTTTCTGGCGGTGGCCGGAGATGTTCGGGAAAATGTGATTGCGGTTCTCACAGACACCCTCAATGAAATCAAATCCACTGTGACACAGAAAACAGAATTTTTCGGAGAGTGATAAGCAGGCAAACAACATATTATTTCAGCCACGAATAAACACGAATTTTCACTAATACATGACCAACTTGGTTTTTACAGGACGAAACAGTGATTAACAAACTGAATTTTTAAAAAAATCAGCTTTTTGATGCTGTAAAATCCAAGTCGGTTATGTACTGATTTTCATAATTCGTGTTTATTCGTGCAAATTCGTGGCTGAAAAGTGCATTTCTGCAAAACTCCTTGAAAAAAACAAAAAAGATTTTTTTAAAAAACCGTTTTTTTGCCCAATTTATGCCCGAAAATATACAGGAGGTTCTTTATGTCTGAATTTACACATATTGACACAGAAGGCAGTGTGCGCATGGTGGATGTTTCCCACAAGGAACCCACCCACCGAATGGCAAAGGCGCAGGCCATCATTTCCATGCAGGCCGACACGCTGGAGCGGATTCTTGCCAATACCATGCGCAAGGGCAATGTGCTGGAAACCGCCAGGATTGCAGGGATTATGGCCGCAAAACGGACCTCGGAACTGATTCCCATGTGCCACCCCCTGAACCTGAGCCATGTGCAGATTGATTGTTTTCCGGATACAGAAACGCATTCTGTCCGCATCGAGGCATTGGTGAAACTCACAGGCCGGACAGGTGTGGAAATGGAAGCCCTTGCAGCGGTTTCTGTTGCAGCCCTGACCGTTTATGACATGTGCAAATCCTATGACAGGGAAATGACGGTTTCCGATATCTGTCTGCTGGAAAAATCCGGCGGAAAAAGCGGAACCTATGTAAGAGGAGAGAATCGGGCATTATGAAAAAATGGCTGATGTTTATCATATGCATGACAATTCTGGGAGGATGTGCCTCACAGAAAACCGCAACTGCGCCCCTGATTCGGCTGTCTCCCTCGGAATATCCGGCTTTTGCGGATGACATGAATTGGCAGGGACTGACCGAAAGCATTGGGCAGAGCCTGAGATATCTGAGAAAAATTCCCGGAGATCGAAAATTCTCCTTTGGTGCGGATGTGTACGATGCTGCGCATATGATTCGATCTTTGGAAGATTTTCTGGTTTTCATTGAAAAAA
>JAWKPW010000134.1:0-11241 GCA_041390465.1 Desulfobacterales bacterium
GTTGCATTGGGACATCCCATCGGTGCAAGCGGGTGCCGTGTATTGGTGACTTTGCTGTATGAAATGATGCGTCAGGACAAAAAAACCGGGCTGGCTTCTCTGTGTTTGGGCGGGGGCGAGGCCGTTGCCATGATTGTGAAACGCTAAACTTTTTTGGTGGAAAAACCCTGAGGGTTTTGAAAACCCTCAGGATTTCAGTTGTTCAATGATTATCGGAAAGGAGGAGGAATGCCGGTAACAGTTTCTCAATACAAAAATGAACTTTTAAATGAAATTGAGGGAATGTCTGCTGACAAATTAAGACAGATACTGGATTTTATCTGTTTTATCAAGGCAAAGGAGGTTATTGATCCTTCCCAGTCATGGTTCTGGACAAAACAGTGGCAGAAAATGGAAGGTGATGCAGACAATGATAAACATGCAGGGAACATTGTCGGCAACGGAACTCTGGATGATCTGCTCAGTGAACTGAAGCAATGAAAATAAAAGCATACCGGACATTCCGGGAAACCTATCAGGAACTTCCGCACTCCATTCAGAAAAAGGTGGACAGGCAACTGGTTCTGCTTGCTGAGGATTTTTCTTATCCCTCACTCCATACCAAGAAAATAAAAGGCAGGGAGGGAATATGGGAGGCAAGGATTGATCTGCATTACCGGCTGACATTTGAAATTGTTGAGGATACCATAATATTGCGGGTTGTCGGAAACCATGATGAGGTTCTGAAAAATCCTTGAGCGGACTGATGATTTTTGCCCGATTTTCCGTTTGGCACTCCTTCATTTTCATATGAGAACAGGGAAGAAATGGAAAAAGCAATTATGACAAAACCCCTTGTCATTTCCGGTTATATCCCTGGTGCTGTGGGACGGATTACGGCCATGCACGGGGAGTATTACAGCAGACACTGGAATTTCGGTCTGTTTTTTGAAACCAAAGTTGCAACTGAGCTTTCCGCGCTGCTGACACACAAACATGCAGAGCGCAATGGATTCTGGCTTGCTTTATGCAACGATATTATAGCAGGCGGCATTGCCATTGACGGAAATCAGAAAGATTCGCAGGAAGCCCGTCTGCGTTTTTTCATTGTTTCACAGGATTATCAGGGGATGGGAATTGGCAATCTGCTGATGGAAAAAGCCATCTCTTTCTGCAAAGAAAAAAAATTTGCAAAAGTGCATCTGAGCACCTTCGCGGGACTGGACGCGGCAAGGCATTTGTATGAAAAATGGGGATTTCGTCTGACAGAAGAAAAAGAAGACTGCACATGGGGCGTGGCTGTGAAAGAACAGATTTTTGAACTTGGTTTTGAATCAATCTGATTTTTTTTATGAAAATTGTCATGATGGAGTAAAAAAACAATGCACCAGACGATAACTGTGGAAATTCCGAAAGACTGGATGAATGGCCTTCCCCAAGAGGATTTGACTTTCAGACATATTATCCGTATGGGGATTCACCAATACAAAATTGAACGTGCCATTGCACTTTATCGGGAAAATATCGGATCTCCGGGTTATATTGCTGAACGGTTGGGTTTAAGCAAGGCAGAGTTTATCAAAGCATTGCGTCTGAATTCAATAGAGCCGGATTTTTCTGAGGAAACTGTTCTGGAGGAACTGGCAGGATGATGGAAATGGCTGTCACCAATGCAGGGCCGCTTATGGTTTTATCCAAACTGAACCTTCTTCATCTCTTAAGGCAGAACTATACAGAAGTCAGATTTCCCCGTGCTGTATATGAAGAATGTATTACAAACGGAATTCGGTACGGATATGAAGATGCACAGGTACTCCGGTTATTTCTGTATTATAATCAATGGAAGGCGGATGAGGTCCCCGAAATAATTCCTGCTGTCAGAAATGAAAATTTGGATCAGGGGGAAAAGGAAGCGATTTCAATTGCATATTATCAAAAATCCATTCTGCTGATGGATGAGGAAAAAGGACGTAATACTGCCCGCAGTCTGCATATTCCTGTATTGGGATCTTTGGGGATCCTGATAAAGTCTTACCGGAACAGACTGATTGATAAAGATCAGTTAAGTTTATATTTTGATACCATCAGCAGAAGAAGGGATATTTGGATCAGTCCGAAATTATGCAAATTTTTACTTGAAAAAGAGTTATATATCAAAATCTGAAAAACCATCACATATCAAAAGGAGAATAAGGCAAATGGAAATCAGAACATTCGGTGTTATCGGCGCGGGACAGATGGGAAACGGCATTGCACAGGTGGCAGCCGCCAGCGGTCTCAATGTCATCATGAATGACATCAAAGATGAATTTGTGCAGCGCGGTCTGGACAATATCACCAAACTGCTGTCCAAAAGTGTGGAAAAAGGCAAACTGGCATCCGCGGAAAAAGATGCCATTCTGGGCAGAATCAAAACCAGCACAGACATCAAAGACATGGCAGATGCGGATTTTGTGGTGGAAGCCGCAACCGAAAGAGAAGACCTGAAATTCGGCATTTTCCGGAATCTGGATCAGATCTGCAAACCCGGTGTGATTCTTTCCTCCAACACATCCTCCATTCCCATCGGACGGATTGCATCACAGACCAGACGGCCCGACAAAGTGATTGGAATGCACTTCATGAACCCGGTTCCGGTGATGAAACTGGTGGAAATCATCCGGGGACTTGCCACATCAGATGAAACCTTTCAGACCACCTGGGATCTGTCTGTGAAATTCGGAAAAACACCGGCAGAGGCCAATGATTTTCCCGGATTCATAGCGAACCGCATTCTCATGCCCATGATCAATGAGGCGGTTTTCTGTCTGTATCACGGCGTTGGAACCCCTGAGGCCATTGACACAGTTATGAAGCTGGGCATGAATCATCCCATGGGGCCGCTGGCGTTGGCTGATCTCATCGGTCTGGATACCTGTCTGGCCATTATGGAAACCCTGTATGAGGGATTCAAAGACTCCAAATACCGCCCCTGTCCTCTGCTGCGCAAATATGTGGAAGCCGGATGGCTGGGCAGAAAAAGCGGCCGGGGTTTTTACGAGTACAAATAAAACCGAAGCTGCGGATATAACTGCAGAGCACAGGTGAAAATGTTTTTCCCAAAAGTCCCTGAGGGTTTTGAAAACTCTCAGGGTTTGGGGAAAATTTTTTCCCAAAATCCAAAGGAGATCGTTATGGCAGAAAAAACAGGCAAACTGACACCGGTGGGAAAGAAAATAAAACAGGTCAGAACCGAGAAAAATATCACTCTGGAAATGGTGGCCAATGAAACCGGTTATGCTGTGGATTATCTGAAAGATATTGAAGCGGGCAAGGAAATGCCGCCTGTGGGTGCGCTGCTTCAGATTGCCAAGGCACTGGAGATTGACTCCGGTTTTTTCCTGAGAGAACAGGAAGCCAACATGAAAGAGCGCGTCAAACAGTACACCAAGCGCACCAATGATTACGCATATGAGACCCTGACTCCGGGTGCGGAAAACAAACATCTCAAGGCATTTCGCGTGACCATTGATCCCAAAAAGGAACATACGGGTGTGGGCTATCAGCATGAGGGCGAGGAATTCAATTATGTGCTCAAAGGCCAGATAGAAGTCAGGGTGGGCGATCATGTGAACTGCCTGAAACAGGGCGAATCCCTGCACTTCAACTCGGCCATCAAACACCAGTTGCGCAATATCGGTGATGAAACCGCAGAACTCATTGTTGTGATTTACAATCCCTGATTTCAGTGAACAGTGAGCAGTTATCAGTAAACAGTTGGTGGCTGGATACTGACACCTGAACACTGATATCTGAACACTGACAACTGGTTACTGACAACTGATAACTGACACCCTGGAGAAACAGATATGTCTTTTTTCAAACTTACAGATGAACAGATGATGATTCAGAGCATGGTCAGGGAATTTTCCAGAAAAGTGGTTGCCGCAACTGCTGACGAGCGGGACAAAACCAAGGAATTTCCTGCCGAGAATCTGAAAAAAATGGGGGAACTGGGGCTGATGGGCATGATGGTTCCGCCGGAATATGGCGGAGAAGGAGCGGACACCGTCAGTTATGTTTTGGCCCTTTCCGAAATCGCGTATTCCTGCGCGTCCACCGCTGTTGTCATGTCCGTGCACAATTCCATTGTATGTGAAAGCATCATGAAATTCGGCACCGAGGCGCAGAAAAAGAAATACCTGCCAAAACTTGCCAATGTGGATGTCATCGGCGCCTTTGCCCTGACTGAACCCCACGCGGGTTCCGATCCCGTATCCCAGAACACCACAGCAGTAAAGCATGGGGATCATTATGTAATCAACGGGACCAAACGCTTTATCACCAGCGGCAAAAACGGGGGGCTGGTCATTGTGACAGCCAAAACCAATGAGGCGGAAAAGCACAAAGGCATCAGCGCGTTTATTGTGGAAAAAGGGACTCCGGGCCTGATTGTGGGGCATGAGGAGGACAAAATGGGACTGCGGGCCTCGGACACCACAGACCTGATTTTTGAGAACTGCCGCATTCCCCAGGAAAACCTTCTGGGTAAGGAAGGTGACGGTTTCAAGATCGCGATGACCGGGCTGGACGGCGGACGCATCGGCATTGCGGCCCAGTCTGTGGGGGTGGCGCAGGCCTGCCTGGATGCTGCTGTGAAATATGCCAAAGGCCGGGATCAGTTCGGCCAGAAGATATCCAAATTTCAGGGAATCCGCTGGTATATTGCAGAAATTGCAACCGAGATCGAGGCCGCGCGGCAACTGATGTTTTCCGCAGCAGCCATGAAGGACCGCAAGGAAAAATTCACCACACAGGCCTCCATGGCCAAACTTTTTGCCTCGGAAATGGTCAACCGCATCACGGGAAAATGCCTGCAGATTCACGGCGGATACGGATTCACCAAAGATTATCCCATTGAGCGTTTTTACCGGGATGCTCGCGTGTTCACCATTTATGAGGGTACATCCGAAATTCAGAAGATTGTGATTTCCAACAATATTCTCAAAGACAAACGCTCGCCCTGATTTGATGAAAAACACGGACAGCTCCGGTCGGGCAGTTCCCAATTCCCGGGTATACCAAATCGCCATTGAATTTATGTAACACCTGCGCCTGTTCCCGCTTTCCGTTCCGATGCCGGAAGGAGTGCCAAACTTTCAGTTGGCACTCCGGTGATCCGCTGTCAAAAAAGAAAAGCACTGCAGAAAAACAATGGTGAACCGCCAGTACATGACCACGATGAATTTTATGGGATCAAAAACCGGATTTTTCCAAAAAATCCGGTTTTTTCATTTCCTGTTTCATCCTGTAAAAACTAAGTTGGTCATGTACTGGTATATTGTTCATAGGCATAAACGCTGGCCTTCACCCGGCGGGTGGCGCACAACGAAAACCGCCGAAAAATGAGGAAGACCGATTAAAAATTACAGTTCAAAAAACTGCGCCGTAAGCCCGCTCGGTGTGCAAGACCCTTGTTATGCATTATTTTGTTCGTCCCACCATTTATAATAGCGTTCTGATACAAGGCTGGTGTTTAGTCTTTTGACCCAGCTTGGCTCATGAGTTTTAAATGTTTCTGAGTCACTTAAACAAAATACTATAAAAATATCATTTCTTTGTTCATCTGAGCCAAAGAATTCTTCTTGTATCAATAGCTCCAATCCTCTCACATTTGCTTCAAAAATGAACTCCCTGAATTTATTATGCCAGTCCGGATCTGTTTCATAATCACCAGCATCATACAATTTTCCTATTTCTTCATTTACTTTGTCGAAAGCAGGACCATCGTCAAATTCATCCCATTCGACCGGAGAGAACATAAAATCGTTTTTAGTTCCATACTCAAAGTTATCTAATCCTGCCCTTGTTGCCGCAACAGGCCCACAAGAATCAGCTGTATCATGAGAAAGAATTGAGAATCCAATTACATTTTTTTTCCCGTGTTTCTCACATGACTTTGAAAATGATACTTTTGCAGCCTGCTTTATCAGTTCTGAGAGATTTTTTATATTCATGGAGTTTACTCTTATGCATAACAACGAGTTAACCGGCAGGGCGATAGCCCTGTCCGGTTGAGCGAAGGATTATGCCTTTTCGTTCAGGCTGTTTTCTCGATATTTTTTTTGCCACTCCTGAAACTTTCTGAGAGCGTTTCTGTTTATCTCTTCAACAGTTTTACGGCTGAGTTCCTTATGCAATTCATGCCTTATTTCATGCAGTTCCCAAAGCATTGCATCTTCATTTTTATCATAACTGTTTTTATAGGTTTCCATATTTCGCTCCTCCGAATAATTCCAGCGATCCGATTTCAATGGCTGAAAGGTTGTGTTTTCTATTGATTTCATGAATTTTTCTTATCGGATTTATGCTGACGATGTGTTTAAAATTCCATGATGCCAATGCGTCAATCTCATTAACTGTTGCTATTGCAATATGATATGCGTCCTGCGGTTCGGATTTCGGAATCGCCCCTCTGCTCATATATTCATTTCCCAAATCTTTTGCTTTCTCAGAGAGATCAAGAGCATTCATGTTATATTTCACCGTCAGTTCAGTGATATTCTGCTTTTTCAGCTCATTCTTTATTTTACCAATTTCCTCAACCGTTATAACCGATATAAACAGTTCATATGACAATGCTTCATTTTCAAACCATTTCTGAGTGATAAGCTGCCTTACCGGTTTGGAAGTGTCATAAAATGCACTCGGAACGGATGTGTCGAGATATAATCTGATTTTCTTTTCCTCAGCCATTTTTTCAACCTGTTTGAAGGGGTTAATTGGAAAATGCAATAATGTTAAATAATTCCATTAATTCAATATCTTATTCATATAAGGTCTCAAAAATTTTTCAAATTTTATCATCGCTTCAATCATTTTCTCATGTATTATTGGCCATTTGTCTTCCACATCACGATATTCTCCGGATGATATGCGTTTTCTTATTCTGCACGCACGTTTTCCTTCAAGTCTTTCCCACCAGCCCTTTCAAGGTGTGAAAAATAAGCCTTTAAGATCAGATTGTTACAGACAGCCTTTTCTGATGCTGTCTGCCGGCGGCTGTCACGGCCTGCTGCAAAAAACGCCGGACATTGCGGAGTTGCGCTGACCGGCCTGTTACTCGCCTTGAAAGGGCTGGTCTTTCCCACTCAAGAGGCTCTCCGAATGATTTCTCAATCTCATCCCTGTGATTGAAAAGTTTGTCGAATATGTCTTTATTCTCTTTATCCTGCTCTTTGCAGCGATCAATATAGAGTTCAACCTGAACATCGTTTTTTCTCAAAGCGTAATTAAATCCGAGTCCCCGCTTTCCTGAACTCGTACCAAGCCAATTGTGCTGTGTCGGAGAAATATTTGCGTGCAGTTTTATTAATGAGGGAATTCCCCAAAAATAGTCTACCCACTCATGGGGTTAATAGTGACATCCCATTTGGGCAGTTTATCTGATCGTTCAATTCTGCTTTCAAAAGGTTTCATTTCCTTTTTAGTAAGGCGGATTCCTTTTTTATACAGCTTTTCCCACAAATAAACGACAGGTTTTACTCCCTTCCATGTCATTGCAGCAGCCCAATTGACTGTTTTTTCTACAGAATCAGGCAGTTCTCCGTTCCAGTGCTCTTCCAGTATTCCCCAGCATCGTTCAACAGGATTATATTTGCTATGGTACGGGGGATAATAAATCAGACGGATTCGTAAACCCGTTTTATCTGCAAACTCCGTCATCCTTCGTATAAACTGAGTTCGTCCGCCTGATGAGTTGGGACCGTTATCAAGGTTGATAACCAACTCTTTGATATGTCTGTATATGTCTTTATTCCGATCCCACCACATTTCAATACAGTCTGCTATGAAATCACCTGTCTCAGACGAAGTCCCCATAAATATTGTCAGCAGTCCGGTTAAGACATTCAGAATACCGTAAGGAATCAGTTTGCATTTCGGATTCATGTCATGGTCTGCTGCTTTTTTCGACTCCGGATCACGTGATTTTCCGTTCCGTGAAAATTCACCTGTATTTACTTTGGCTTTGGCATCGGCAGAAATCCTCAGCGATTCCGGATTCTCATCAGACCGGCGGTTCACTTCCCATACATTTTCAAATATTTCATCAACCTGCTTTATTTTTTTTTAACGGTTTGGACTTCTGAACACGTTTCAGATTATACCCAATCCGATTCAGTATATTCCCTATGGTTTTGTCTGCGGGAAGTTCATCATCACTGTAACCTTTTTCCTCAATCAGCCATTTTCTTGCAGCTTTGCCCGTTATCCTTGTATAGGTGAGCGAATTTTTTACAGCCGGATCAGCCTGCGTCTGCGGTTCAGCAAGAGATACCATATCGGCCCTGAGACAGGGAATTGCATTTTCTGTTCTCTTCCTTCCCCTTGCCCCGTAATTGTCAATGCATCTGATTCCGCTTCCGGTTTCCTTCAGACCCTTTTCAACACATGTTCTTCCCCATCCCATCTCCCGTTCGGCTTTACGGGCGCTCCCGTCAAAATATCTCAGTGTCATCTCTGCCTGCCAGGCCCGTCTTTCAAATCCGGTAAGTCTTCCGGCAGCATCCTTTATTATCGATTTTACTTCTGCGTTCAGTTTTTTCATTTGCTTTCCGTTTCTCAAAACTGTAAAATATGAAATATGAAGTATGTTCGTGATGAAACGGATAGCACAAATTTAAAAAAATGGGTAGATTATTATTGGGGAAATCCCTAAGTTCATCCCGGTCATTTCCCAAAAGGATGTATCCGGGGTTTGTCATACAGCAATTTGTTTTTGTTCATTCTGAAATTTTTCACTTTCAGGCTCTGTTGACATTTCATTTTCGGAACCAGATAATCCATTTTGACTGTGGAGAGTTGTCAGATAAAAAAATATTTTCTTATATTATCTGCTGGTTACGCAGTTAAATTTTAACCTGTTGATTTTTATGAAAGTGAATATTGCAGTGCACAAAAACCGCTTCTTTAAAAATCAGACACCTGAAAAAACCAACTGCGTAATACTGATTCTCCTTTGAAACCATGCATTTTTTTTGACCGCAAAAGACACAAATATGGCACAAAGGTCACAGCAAACTGACAGCACAGCATAAAATCGGCGGTGAATCGGCACTGCCTTCCGCAACGTATGGTTTCAACAGAGAATTGGTATAATATCAATTCTCCATTAAAACCATGCTCTTTTTAACTGCAAAGGACACGAAGATGGCACAAAGGTCACGGCAAACTGACAGAACTGTATAAAATGAACGGCGAATCAGTATTGCCTTCCGCAAAATATAATTTCAATGGAGAACCGGTATAATACCAATTCTCCATTGAAAAGATACTTATAAGCAGGAAAAAAAGAGGTTTTCGTGTGTTCAAAAAACCGGATTTTTCCGAAAAATCCGATTTTTCTGAAAAACTTGTGTTTCAGATCAATGGCGAATCGGTATAACTCCTGATTATCATAATCAACTGAATTATTGTGTTATTTGACTAAATGTCAACAAAACCTGAAACAGCTTCCAAATTTGAACTGCTGTTCTTAAAATGGAAGTTTTCATTCCTTAAGGTGATTTCCAGAAAAGAATATCCCGCCAAAGCAGCATAAACTTCCGGCCTGTGTCTGCGGCAGCACAGGCCGGAAGCTTGTGCTGCCTTGAGAAAGTTTCGGATATGCGGGATGTTCTTTTCCGGAAATTGCCTAAAATTGAAATTTGCGTTCCGGCATTAAATAATTGGACAGGTTCCTGCTGAAGCATTGGCCGGAAGAAAATTCATCCTCTTGCAGAAGGAGAAAACTGTGATGAAAACCGTATCGCTGTTCCGATTCTCACTGCTGCTTGCAGCAGTCTGTTTGTTCGCACCGGTTCCCAACTGCCTGCCGGAAGTGCAGCGCACCGGCCCTCTGCGCACAGTTCCGGCCATCCCGGCCCGTGCGGAATGGAAACATTTCAGAATACTGGTATGGCCCTGGCAGACTGATGTGCGCAAAGATTATCCTTTGTATGAAAAACTGGGGCTCGGCGGTTTTCAGATTGACCGGGGCGCAGGTCAGGAGGAAAAAACCGGATTTTCTCTCACCCATGACTTTCCCTATTATGCAGGGCATATTGCGGACAAAGGTTTTCTTTATCTCACAGGGAAAAACCGGGATGCTGTGACAGGCAGAAAGGATCTGCTGATCCGCCCCCGCAGTCTGGCTGATCCGGAAACCATTGCCCAAATGAAAGCGCATATGGACAAAAACATCCGTGCCGCAAAAAAAGGGCTGGTGCTGACCTATGCGTTTGATGATGAAATCTCTCTGGGCACGTTCACCAATCCCGCTGATCTGGATATTCATCCGCTCTCTCTGGACTGGTTCAGGGAATGGCTGAAAAAGGAATACGGCACGGTGAACGCTTTAAACCGCCAATGGAATACAGCGTACAGGGATTTCGCGGAGGTCATGCCGCAGGGGTTTGAACAGATCCGGAAGAATCTGACTCCCGGACAGCCAGGTCAATGGAACCTGTCTCCGTGGATGGATTTCAGGCATTTCATGGATTTTCAGTTTGCTGCCGTGCTTGCGGAACTGACCCGTCATGCCAATGGAATTGATCCGAAAACACCGGCCGGTTTTGCGGGTGCACAGGCTCCTTCCCCCTGGGGCGGATATGACTATGCCATGCTCTGCCGCTCGGTTCAGTGGATGGAAGCCTATGATATTCATGAAACAAATGAAATTCTCCGCTCTTTCTGGAACCGGGACAAGAGGCCGAGTATGCAGACCTTTTTTTCCAGCGGGGATCTTAAAACAGATTCTTGGTTTCTCTGGTATTCTCTGGTGCACGGAAATCAGGCTGCCATTGCATGGCCTGAAGCATGGTTTCCTGCAGAAAAAGGGCAAATCTCTCCGCATATCCTGAATCTCCGGGAAACATTTCAACAGGTGCAGGGAGAAATCAGTCAGCATATCCTGCACCCGGATACGGTGTCTGCTCCTGATCCCATTGGCATTTATTATTCCCATCCCTCGGTTCAGGCCGGTTGGGTGACAGATGCTGCGGTTCACAGGGGCACATGGCACAGGCGCATGACTTCGCTGGACAATGACAATCAGAGTGGGGGAATTTTGCGCACCGTGTGGTGCAAAACCCTGGAGGATTTGGGGTATCAGTATGATTTTGTCAGTTATCTGGATGTTCAGGAGAAAAAAACCGATCTGAACCGCCTGTTCAAGGTGATTATTCTTCCCAAAATTATCTGCCTTTCCGATGCAGAGGCAGATGCACTCAAAGACTTTGTTCA
>JAWKPW010000135.1:0-11038 GCA_041390465.1 Desulfobacterales bacterium
CAGTTAATACTGTTTGGTGGTTCAGTAAAACCGAATTTCCAAAAGCTGACATCAGAAAAGTATTGGCACCGTATTCTGACCGAATGAAAAAACTCATTGAAGACCCGGAAGCTTTCTACAAGCCTAAAAGACGCCCATCAGGCCACAATATAAGCGCAGGATTTCGCAAAGATAACGGCGGAGCAATACCGTCAAACCTGTTATCCATCCCAAACACAGACAGCAATTCAAACTATTTGCGCCTATGCAAAGATCTGGGATTTCCACGCCATCCTGCTCGGTTTCCAACGGAGATTCCAGCATTTTTTATAAAAATGTTGACAGATGAAAAGGATGTCGTTCTTGACATATTTGGGGGTTCAAACACTACAGGTTTTGCTGCGGAAGCTCTAAACAGAAAATGGCTGACGTTTGAACTTGATAAACAATATCTCGTTTCATCGGTATTCAGGTTTCTTGATGGTTATGAATCACATGAAATACGAGAAATATTGTTACAAATGCAAGGTGAAGAGTCAGATTATTTTCTTGAAAACATTTCCTTTACCCTCGAACCAGCAAAGCCGGTGAAAAAACGAAAGCGGGAACATCGGGCGCTCTTATTTCCCTTAGAGGAAATTACGTCAGACAATAGTGAAAAAATTGCCCAACAGGATGCTTCATCGGACGCCGATTCCGCTTTACTCCATCGTTAACACCAATAAAAGATGATTCGGATGATTCATGCTGACGATAGAACTGAATCTCAGACGGCACTGCATTGAAACTGCTGTAAAACGGCTCCATAACCGTCTCCTTTCCGAATATTTCCGCAGCAAAGGAAGCGATTCGGAATCAGAGGAAAAACTGGAACTGCTGCAAAAAGCTCTGAACCGCTTTGATTTTGCCTCTTTGCGAACTGTCCATAAAGAACTGGCAGGAAACAGCGAAGCACGGATTGTTCTGACAGACAATCCCGGCAGTCCGCCGGAGATTACCCCTGGGATTACTATAGATGACCGTCCCATTGATATGGAAGCTCATATCATACCAAATCGCTGTTGAATTTATGCAATACTTATCCCCGTTCCCGCGCAGAGAACCAACGCCGTCAGGTTAAGGGCGGGGGAGTCCCGAACTGAAAATTCGGGAAAGTGAAATGATTCGGAAATCCTGCCAAAATTCCGTTTTTGGCACTCCGGAATCTCCTTAACCTGACAGCAGCATATTGATTTGAAGGAGTTTTTTTGAAAGAAACGACACAAAAACAGATTTATCCGGCATTGTTGTCAGAAAACCTTTGGGTATTGGGCAATTATCATTTCAACCTTTATCTGGTAAAGGGAAACAATGCCTCCGCGCTGATGGAAGTCGGCATTTCGGCAATTGCGGATGAGGTCATCGCACAGTTGGAATCGCTGGACATATCCCCGTCATATCTGGTTGTATCCCATCCGCATACCGATCATGTGACAGGTCTGGAGGGGCTGCACAGGAGATTTCCGGATGCTGTGACAGTGGCCGGTGAGGGTGCGCGGGAATTTGCAACCCATCCCAAGGCATTGAATGTCATGATTAAGGAAGACCGGTTTATGGCGGAATTCCTGTCTTCCAACGGAATCCGGCCGGGACGCGCTCCCATAGAGAATTTTTCCTTTCCTGAAAATCACATCGCAGTGAAAGACTGTCTGGAGATTGATCTGGGCGGAATTACGCTGCGATGCATAAAGGTCAAAGGCCATTCACCGGGAAACCTTATTGTTCATATACCGGAAACCGGGGTGCTGATGTCATCGGACTCTCTGGGCTTTCACTTTCCCGGACGCTGCTTTTTTCCTGTTTTTTTCACAGGCTATGCAGACTATCTGGCCACTTTGGCGTATATGAAATCCCTCAGCCCCGCAATGGTATGCCCGGCCCATCAGGGGCCGATAACCGGAACAGATGTGCAAAAGGCGTTCCGGGACTCCCGTCAGGCTGCATTGGATGTGCATGCAGCAATCATCCGGGAACAGAAGAACAGGGATACAATCGCCAGCGAGCTTTTCACCGCTTTCTACAAGGATGAATTTACCATTTACAGTGAGGAAAATATCAGAAACTGCATCCAGTTGCTGATTCGAAGATCTCTGGAGTGCCAAACAGAAAGTTTGACAGAACAATCTGCAATAATTTCAATATAATTCAGCAATGCCATTCTTTCTGACGGGCAGTTGCGGTGACTGCGGAATACCATAATGAAAAAAGAAAAAAATATCCCCTCCGGACTGGAGTGGTTATCAAAATGTTTTGACAATAAAGAAGTGATTCATATCAATGGGAAAGTTTTTGTTATAAATCCTTTGACAGAACAGATTCCTGCCACTTCGGCAGAAATGCTTCGCTGCGCATGTGATGAAATCTTAAAAGCTGTCCATACCGATTTTGACAAGGTTGTCGGTGAAGAAGACAAGGGCGGTATCATTGTTGCCGGTGTTGCGCTTGCAGCCAATAAGCCTTTTGGCATGATGCGATGGTATCCCACCGGCATAACCGGACAGATAAAGGTGCCTTTTACATGTGAATATATACAAGGTTATCTTTATCTTAACGGAATTGAACCCGGAGATCGGGTGCTGGTTGTGGATGACATGATCTCCACCGGCGGCACAATGACAGGGATGATCCGGGCTTTGGAAAAAGCAGGAGCCGTGATTGCGGATATTGTCAGTGTTGGGGAAAAAGTGAATTACGGCGGTGCTGAATTTGTCCGGAAAGAAACAGGATATGATCCCAAGACACTGATAAAAATAGATGTGTCCGGCGAAAAGTCACGGGTTGTTGACATTTTTTCCCAATAACATAACCCAGCTTGGCACCTATAAACGCAACTTGCTGATTTTTCATTTCGGCAGCATTTGGGTATCCTGTAATACCGATTCCCCATTGAAAAGATACTTGTAAGCAGGCAAAAAAGAGGTTTTCGTGTGTTCAAAAAACCGCATTTTTCTGAAAAACTTTATGCCTGAAAAAATTATGTTTCAGATCAATGGCGAACTGGTATAACTGCCTGATTTCCAGTTGCCACCTCAAACAGGTGGCAAGTTGGATTAACATATTAACATCAGTCAATATGTCTGTCTCTCAGGAAAATACGGACAAAAGGAAAATCATATGGCCAGAATCACCTTTGTTGCCTATGAGCGGTGCATGTTTTCCGGAATCGCGGGTCTCACAGATGCCTTTTCTCTTGCCGAGTTGTGGCATCAGAAACCGGAGAGGGAAAAGGCGATTCGGCCCTCTGTTTGAAACGGAAACCGTCAGTCTCAAAGGAAAAAGAGGTTCTGACCAACGGCGGGTTCCGGATTTGTCCGGATCGGGCAATGGAGGATGTGGAACATACGGATCTTGATCATCATTCCCCCCTGGTTGTTCGGCACGCATCCCCTGCTGAGGAAATGCCGGACATTCTCGACTGGCTTGTGCATCACCGCAGGCAGAATACCCGGATCGGCGCGATATGCACCGGAGTATGGGTTCTGGCCATGACCGGGCTGCTGGACGGAAAAACAGCGACCACCAATTGGCAGATTGTGAAAAGTTTCCGGCGCCAGTTTCCCAAAGTCAGGCTGAAGCCGGAACAGATTCTGACCGAGGACAGCGGCCTGATCTGCTCCGGAGCCTCCACAGCACTGTATCATCTCGCTTTATGTACAGAAATGTTTGCTTCTCCTGCGCTTTCGCGTACCTGCGCCAGGGTTCTTCTGATTGATCCGAGCCGGAACAGTCAGACGCCCTATGTTATCATGAATTTTCCGAAAAATCACGGAGACCGGGAAATTCTGAAAGCCCAGCACTGGATGGAGGAGAATTATGCGGAAAACATCAGCATTGATGAGGTCGCACATCTTGTGCATCTAAGCCCAAGGCATTTCAAAAGACGCTTTAAAAATGCGACCGATGAAAACCCACTGGCCTATCTGCAGCAGATTCGGCTGGAAGCCGCCAAACAGAGACTGGAAAGCAGCACGGACAACATAGATGAAATCACGCGGAGGATTGGCTATGAAGACAGCAGCACCTTTCGCCGCCTGTTCAAAAAATATACGGCTCTCTCCCCCCGTGAATACCGTGACAAGTTCCTGATTTCAAAAAAGAAGAGCAATTTTGCTTTGGCAAATGAAGTGAATTCTGTCTGAAAAGGAGTGTTGCCATGTCCCTTCCCTTTCATTCCCTTTATTCCCACGGCTTTGTCCGTGCCTGTGTGTGCATTCCCCGTGTGCGGGTGGCTGATCCGGAATTCAATGCCCGGCAGACTTTGGATCTGGCCCGGCAGGCTTCGCAACTGCACGCGGCCACTGCCCTGTTTCCGGAACTGGGACTTTCCGCATATTCCAATGAAGACCTTTTTCATCAGGACGCGCTGCTGGAAGCCGTAACAACGCAGGTGGCAAAACTGGCAGAAGAAACACGGGATCTCTCACCGCTGCTGCTGGTGGGTGCGCCGCTGCGTTTTGCGGAAAAACTCTTCAACTGCGCGATTGTCCTGTACCGGGGAGAAATTCTCGGCATTGTTCCCAAGACCTATCTTCCCAATTACCGGGAATTTTATGAAAAAAGACAGTTTGCCTCGGCATGGCATGCGCTGCGCGGGGAGGTTTCCTTTCTGGGCAGAACAGTTCCCTTTGGCAATGATCTGATTTTTGCGGCGGAAAATGTTCCCGGTTTTACCCTGGCTGCGGAAATCTGTGAGGATGTATGGACCCCCATACCGCCCGGCACGTATGCGGCAATGGCCGGAGCCACTGTGCTGGCCAATCTTTCTGCCAGCAATATCACGGTGGGAAAGGCACAATACCGGCGCAGTCTGTGCGCGTCCCAGTCCGGCAGGTGCATCTGCGCGTATCTGTATTCCGCAGCAGGCCCCGGAGAATCCACAACAGATCTGGCCTGGGACGGCTATGCCCTGATTTATGAAAACGGGGAACTGCTGGCTGAATCCGAGCGCTTTTCCGACAGCCCCCAGATGATTGTCTCGGATTTGGATTTGGAAAGGCTGGTGCAGGAGCGGATGCGCACCACCAGTTTCCATGACGCGGGCGCCATGCACCGGGATGTTTTAAGCAAAATCCGCACAATCTCCTTCCATTTCCAAATCCCCCGGGCAGAGATCGGGCTGGTTCGGAATGTGGAAAGATTTCCCTTTGTTCCCAGTGAGATGTCCCACCGCGATGAACGCTGTTATGAAGCATACAATATACAGATACACGGTCTGATCAAACGGATGGAATCTTCGGGCATCCGCAAACTGGTGATCGGCGTGTCCGGCGGGCTGGATTCCACACAGGCTCTGATTGTGGCTGCCAAAACCATGGATCGCATGGGACTGCCCAGAGAAAACATTCTGGCATACACCATGCCCGGATTTGCCACCAGCACCGGCACACGCAGCAACGCACACCGCCTGATGAAGGCTTTGCGCGTCAGTGCGAATGAGATGGACATTCGGCCATCCTGCATGCAAATGATGAAGGATATCGGCCATCCCTATGCTTCCGGTGAACAAATTTATGATGTAACCTTTGAAAACATTCAGGCAGGTGAGCGCACTTCCCATCTGTTCCGGCTGGCCAACCTGCATCACGCTCTGGTGCTGGGAACCGGGGATCTGAGTGAACTGGCTTTGGGATGGGCCACTTACGGGGTCGGGGATCATATGTCACACTACAATTTCAATGCGTGTGTGCCCAAAACCCTGATTCAGCATCTGATCCGCTGGGTTGCGGAAACCGGCCAGTTTGATGCCCAGACCGGTCAGATTCTCACCGATATTCTGAATACGGAAATTTCACCGGAACTGGTTCCGCAGCAGGAAGGAAAGGATGAAACACCTGCCCAGCGCACAGAAGAGCGCATCGGCCCCTATGAACTGCAGGATTTTCATCTCTATTATATCACCCGGTTCGGATTCCGGCCTTCCAAAGTTGCGTTTCTGGCCCTTCATGCCTGGAGCGACAAACATCGCGGGAGATGGTCGGATTTGATTCCCGCGGAAAAACGACATGAATATGATCTGCCCGCCATCCGCAAATGGCTGGAAGTTTTTGTTTACCGCTTTTTCAAAATCAGTCAGTTCAAACGATCCGCACTGCCCAATGGCCCCAAAGTGGGATCCGGCGGTTCCCTTTCCCCGCGCGGGGACTGGCGTGCGCCCAGTGATTCCGAAGCTGCGGTCTGGCTGGCGGATATGCAAAACATTGCCTGAAAAAACGGATTCGGGATTTTTTCAGGTTCCTTTTGGATAAACGGCGGCAAGGCCGCATACCGTTTTCAATTTTGCAGCAGATGTCCGGAACCCGAAGCCCGTTTTTCTGTCTGTGCCGGATTTCATTTGACAGTTCTTTTTTTCAACCTATATTTACAAAACAGGGTTCCAAATGAGATATTTTTTTATCTTTGTGAGCAGGGATGGGGTTTATGCGGATATATGACGGTTTGTATACCTGGGACGGATGGGGCGGAAAAATGAAACTGGCCAGCGGAAGATGCAGACTCAGACTTTTCGATCTGAAAAAAGGCTCGGAAGGTGAGGTAACGCATTTAAAACGCTTTGTCGCTGTGGTATCGGATATTCCCTTTGAAAAACAGGGACCGAATCAGTTGACTGTCAAAAGCTGCGCTGGGCATATTGCCACAAATGTGGTCAAAAATTTCAGCATTGATCCCGCGCGCATGCTCTGGATTGAGTATTATCCGAAGGAACCGGAAAGCGACAAACTCCGCTATCCTGTTCCGGAGCGTTTTGATGAGGCTGAATTTTCCTGGAACGAACGCGGAGCCACAAACGTCCGGTGGAAAACCCCCAGCCCGGCCACTGTGGAACTGGTAAAAAAACTGCTGGAATCCTGAACTGATGCACCATCGGGATCAGCAATTTCCATTTGCACGAAACAGCATTAACATAAACGGAAAGAGAGGCGAACTATGGCAGAAAGAAACGGATTGGTCACTTTGAAGGGAAATCCTGTGACACTGATCGGAAAGGAACTGAAAGTGGGAGACAAGGCCCCGGATGCGGAACTGACAGCCAACAATCTGTCTCCGGTGAAGCTTTCCGCTTACAGGGGAAAGGTTTGCATCATTTCCGCTGTTCCTTCCCTGGATACGCCCGTCTGCGACATGGAAACCCGGCGTTTCAACACCGAGGCCGGAAAACTGGGAGAGGATGTTGCCATTCTCACCATCAGCACAGACCTTCCCTTTGCCCAGGCACGCTGGTGCGGTGCGGCAGGCGTGGATAAGGTTGTGACGCTTTCGGATCATCGCAACGCGGAATTCGGGGAAAAGTACGGAGTGATGATCAAAGGACTCCGCCTGCTGGCACGGGCCCTGTTCGTGACGGACCGGGAAGGAGTGATTCAGTATATTCAGATTGTTCCGGAAGTGAGCAGCGAACCGGATTATGACGCGGTTCTCAGTGCGGCCCGGAAACTCATCTGATGCGGTTCTGCCAGACTTGGGAATGCAAAAAACAGGCAGAGCAGACAGCAGATGCATACAGATAATTTTTTCAGGGATGCATGAAGGTGCATCCCTGAATTGCTTTTTCCGCCAAGCTGTAGCGGACCTGCGCCTGTCCTCTCTTCAAGATCAATCTGAATTAATAAATAAAACAGGACAATATATTACAGAAGTCTGCGTCGGGCAAATATGATATTGGCCGCAATCAGAGCTGCAAGGGTCCATCCGCTCAGAACCAGACAGCCTTCTGCCAGCAGACCCGGTTCCGGCACTCTGCTGTAGAGCGCATCAGCACGAAAATTGAGTGCCTCAAGATTGGGAAGAATGTGATAGATGGTCCGCAGAATGTATTTGAGCCACAATTCCCTGGAATTTTCAGCAAACATGCGCAGATCCCCAAGCCAGTGCCCCAGAAAACTGATACCGGCAAGAAAAAAATTGTGCAGAAGCGGTGTCGTAAAACTGGCAAAAAAGAGACTGAATGCGGCCAGCATCACCCATTCCCCGAAGATAAAGAGCAATGCCCAAAAATGGGTGGAACTGACAGGAATCATCTTTAATTTCAGAAGGATCAGCCAGCATATGCCCAGTATGCAGAAAGCTGAGAAAAGTACCATGAGCATTCCGAAAAATTTTCCGAACATAAAAACTGTCCGGTTTACGGGCCGGGACAGAACCATATAAACCGTTTTGCTCTGGATTTCCCTTCTGACAATATTGGAACCCATATAAATGACAGAAACAAGCCCCCATATTCCCAGAATCCAGAATCCCGTGCTTTGCAAAACGCGTTCCTCTCCTCCCACTGCCATGCGTCCCAGCACCAGAGAAAAAAACATCAGCATAATCCCGGAAGCAACAATAATCTGCACTGCTTTGTCCCGGACAGCCTCACGCCACACATTCATGCCCAATTCCCATATCTGTGAAAAAAGAATGGTGTTCATTTTGTTTCGCTTCCTTTCCCCTGTTTCGGCTCTTTGATCAAAGCGAACAGAATTTCCTCTATTTCTTCCTGAATTGGCCTCAAAGACAGGAGATCAATCTTTCCCTGTGATACCATCTGCAACAGTTCCTCTTTTTTGTTTTCCGGAATTGATGCCCGCCACTCACCAGCGGGCTGTGGCAGAACACTGCCTTTTTCTGCAATGTTCTTCAGTGCTTCAGGAGAGCTGCTGCGGCATATGGCTTCATAAGCTTTGATTTTGCGCTGCATGTCTTTGGGACAGCCATGCCACTGTACACGCCCCTCTTTGATAAGAACTATCTGATCCGAAAGTCTTTCCACATCCATGAGAATGTGGGAGCTGAACAGTATGGTTCCCCCGGATGATTTGAAATCCGTCAGTATCTGCTGGACGCGGTACCGCCAATAGGGATCCAGACCGCTCATGGGTTCATCCAGGAGAAGAATTTCAGGTTTATGCACAAATGCTTGGGCAAGTCCTGCCCTTTGCAACTGTCCTTTGGAAAGTGTGTGCATCAGTTGCTGTGAGAGGTCGGAAAGTTCAAAGGCTTCCAATACGGTATCCACCCGATGCATGCGCTCCCCGCCTTTGATTCCGGAGAAACCGGCCAGCATTTCCAGCCATTCTCTCAGTCTTAGATGAGGATAGATGTACTGATTTTCTGTCAAAAGACCCACAGATTTTCTGGCCTTGGATTCTGCCGCTGAGATGCCTTTGATCAGCACTTTTCCGGATAATGGATGGAGCAGCCCCGCTCCCAGTTTGATGGTTGTTGTTTTTCCTGCTCCATTGGGGCCCACCAGTCCCAGAACAGTTCCGGGGGGAACAGAAATATCAATGTCCTGCACTATCTTCCGGAGTTTCATCCAGAATCCCTGCCGGGCGGCAAAACTCACATTTTTCCATTCAAGTGCCAATTCACTCATTTTGAATTTTTTCCATTTTTTGAATCAAAATTTTGCGCTGGTTTGGATCTTCAATATTTTCCAATGCCTGTTCAAGAAAGCGGATGGCCAGCTCCTTCTGGCCTTCCTGAGTGGCCAGAGTTGCGGAAAGCTTGGCCAGATAGATAGGGGCCCGGGGCAGCAAAGATGCTTTGTGAAGGGCTTCAGCACCGCCAATAATGTCTCCCTGCTCTTTCCACAGAAAATATCCTTTGAAAAACCACAGTTCCCACATCTGAGGATGATGGACAATTCCTTTTTCAATAAGATAGAGTCCGTCTTCCACAGCCTCGCCTTCGGTGGGCAGAATCACTGCTCCGAAAAGATAGGGATTTTCCCATTCAGGAGATAAATCTGTTATAATATCAAGTAAATGAAAAAGATAGGTGTATTTCCGATCTGTCAGAGCATGGCTTCCGAAATAATAGGAAGTCCGCATCCAAAGAATGTCAGCCAGAAAATGGGGATCAGCCGGTGACAGCAGGCGCATCAGAGAACTGTTGATTGGTATGTAAACAATATCTTCCTGCGTTTCTCTGGCATCGCACCAGGGACATTCAGGAACCAGAACGCGTTCCCGGTAACGTTTTTCACTGTAATGACCCTGAACAAAAATGACAGAGCCGAGCAAAAAGAAAAAAATGATAATAATATGGAAGCGACTGCTTTGCATGTTGAGTCACCTTTGTGAATTTTTTCAGATATGATAAGATATTTGACAAAAAAATCAAGCTGATTTTCTTCCGCATTCTTTTTGTCCGATTGGGATCTTTTCCTGCCAAAAGGCTTGGGAACATAATTTTTCTGTTTTTCCTTACCCCTTTTGGGAATTGTCACTTTCCCGTTCCGGATGCCGGGAAAATATCATATGCGGCAAGATTCATTTTCATCATGCGGTATTGCAGAGCGGTGTGCAGACATCCGAATCCGTAAGTCAGACTTCTGGAAAAATTGATGGAGGAAGCCTCTGCAAAATATTTTGTCGGGCAGCTTATTTCCGCAATGGTGTATCCAAGCCAGTGGATCTGCACGAGCATCTGGTTGTCAAACACAAAATCATCGGAATTTTTTTCAATGGGCAGTTGTTCAAGCAGTTGTCTGGAAAAAGCTCTGTAACCGGTGTGATATTCCGACAGTTTGGCGCCCAGCAGCAGATTTTCCGCCAGTGTCAGCACACGGTTTGCAATGTATTTCCATACCGGCATCCCGCCTTTGACAGCGTATCCGCCAAGAATTCTTGAACCCAGAACGCAGTGATACAGTCCGTTGCCAATCATGGAGGCCATGGCCGGAATCAGTTTGGGAGTGTACTGATAATCCGGATGCACCATGATGATAATATCAGCCCCTGCTTCCAAAGCCAGCCGGTAGCAGGTTTTCTGATTGGCTCCGTATCCTTTGTTTTTTTCATGCACATGGACAAGGGTATGCGGCAGTTTTTTGGCAATACTGACAGTACTGTCTTTGCTGCCGTCATCCACAACAATGACCTGATCCGCGATTTCCTGTTCCATGACCTCTGCAAAGGTTTTCAGAAGCGTTTTTTCCGCATTGTATGCGGGCATGACCACGACAATTTTTTTGTTTTTATACATACATATCCTCTGTCTGTTTTAATATTCAGCTTTGGATTCCGTATTTAAGAGA
>JAWKPW010000136.1:0-9987 GCA_041390465.1 Desulfobacterales bacterium
AAAAATATTGTACAAAATTTCATGTTTCAGATCAATGGAGAATCGGTATAACAGTTTGTTTTTGTTCATTTTGAAATTTTTAACCCTTAATTCGCATTTATCTTGTCAAAATCACCATGCCGGATTGCCGCTCACCCCAATCCGGCATGGTGATCATACTCCGAAAAGTGAATCGCTTGTGTCGCACAGCGCAGCCCCGCAATTGACATTTTCAGGGTATGAATTATTTTAACTTATCCGGTTTTCAAAAAAATGTCGAATTTTCACTGACGGCCCGGAATCTGAATCCTCTCCGACTTCTGACAGCAAAAATCTTCTCCTCTGAATTTCCGCCTGAATCCTCTCCTCCTGCTGAACAGATTTTCTGACTTGTCCCTTTTCCCGCTTCCTCTGCCGGGAGAAAGCCAAACGCTGGAACTGTTTCCGCACTTTGGGAAAATAAAGCAAAGGAGGGAACAATGCCTGGATTTCTTAAAGGTCTGGATGAAGATATTGGAAGAGATTTGATCTGTAAATTTAAAAATTTGTGGATTTACGGATCTGCGGGTGCAGACAAAGAATCTTTTTCAGAAGAAGCCGCTTTTATGACAGGAATCGGGATGACAGTATGCTGCAGGCGTCTGGAGGAATATCAGAGAAATGCCGGACTTTCCGCAGCGGTGGACAGGATTTTGGATATGGCCGGACATCCCAGCCTGATCTCTGAACATGATCTGTTTGTTCTGCACAAAATGCTCAAAGCGGATACTGACGGAGAGGAACCTGTCGGCGCATGGAAAGATGAAACAAACGGGACATGGACCGATGAGGATGGAAACAGGAACATATACTGTGAATACGCCCTGCCTGAAGATGTTCCCTGCCTGATGAGCAAATGGATTGTCCTGCTCAATCATTTCAACATGATCACCCGTTCACAGGAGGAAGCAGTGTTTGCCTATGCCGCACTGCACCTGTCCTTTGTGCGGATACATCCCTTCTGTGACGGAAACGGCCGCATGGCACGGCTTCTGGCAAATCTGCCGGTCATGAGAGCCGGTTTTCCGCCGATTCTGGTTCCGGAAGAAAAGCGGAAAGAATACATCCGTGACCTTGCCGGATACAAACAGGCTGCAGGCTGTCCCCACAGAAATTCCTGCCTGCTTCCCTGCAATGCGCATCTGAAGGTGTTTGTCACGTTCTGCTGTTCTTTATGGGATGAATCTCTTGATTTGCTGCACAAAGCGCGTGAAAGGCAGGAGGCAAGAACTCAGCGAAAAAAGGCACTGTCTCCTGTTCTGCGCAGTCTGTCCCCTTCTCTCCGTATGGGATGAAAAGCGGAAAGTCTGTCCTTTTTCCTGTCAACCGTACGTAAAAAAACTTTTGGCTCATTTTTTCATCCCATGAAGCGGAAACCGGGCGGATAAAATATATAATTTGCTGATTTTAAATTCTTTGTTTTCCAATTTTCCATCCCGGCCCTTTTTGGAACAGACAGAGATGCCCCTGATGCTCCCCTGAATCTTCATATCCTGACTTGACAAAAATCTGTATACGTGCAATAGGCAAATACTGCCTAACGACCGGACGGTAAACAAATCGGAAAAAATCAGACTATCGCAATATATTTAAATTAAGTTGTTGTATTATTAACATAAAACAAGGGAGACAGGATTATGGGCAAACTTTTGTGGCAGCCTTCGGAAGAACGGGTGAAAAACAGCAACATGTACAAATTCATGGCCCGGATCAACAAAAAATACAACCGGAATTTCCGCAGTTATGAGGAACTCTGGAAATGGTCGGTCGACAATATCCCACAATTCTGGGCAGAGATGTGGGACACTGCCGGGATCATTGCGTCCAAACCTTTTGAGCAGGTCATTGACAATCCCGCAAAAATGCCCGGAGCCAAATGGTTTTCCGGAGCCAGACTCAATTTTGCGGAAAATCTTCTCCGTTTCCGGGATAATCAGACCGCGCTGGTTTTCAGAGGGGAAGACAAAGTCCGCAGGGAACTCAGTTATGCCAATCTGTACGATGAAGTGGCAAAGGTTGCCAAATCCCTCAAAGCTCTGGGCATAGAAGCCGGGGATCGGGTGGTGGGTTTTATGCCCAATATGCCGGAATCCATCATTGCCATGCTGGCAGCCAGCAGTCTGGGCGCGATCTGGTCATCCTGCTCCCCGGATTTCGGCATCAAGGGCGTGCTGGATCGCTTCGGCCAGATTCAGCCCAAGGTGCTGTTCACGGCCAACGGCTATTTCTTCAAAGGCAAAGAACTCGACAGTCTGGAGCGCATTGCCAATATTCTCAAAAGCATTGACACCGTGAAAAAAGTGGTGGTGGTTCCCTACACCAATCCGAATCCGGACATTTCCCGCGTTCCCAACGCGGTGCTGTACAATGATTTCAAATCTGCTGAATCCGGCCTCACCATAGATTTTGCGCAACTGCCTTTTGATCATCCTTTGTATATCATGTATTCCTCCGGCACTACGGGCCTGCCCAAGTGCATGGTCCAGGGCGCGGGCGGCATTCTCATTCACCAGATGAAAGAGCATCTCCTGCACACGGATCTGCGGAGGGAAGACCATATTTTCTATTTCACCACCTGCGGCTGGATGATGTGGAACTGGCTGACCTGTGCGCTTTCTGTGGGCGCAACCCTGATTCTCTATGACGGCAATCCCTTCCAGCCGGGTCCCGAAGCCCTGTGGCAGATGGCGCAGGACGAAAAGATTTCCGTGTTCGGAACCAGCGCGGGCTATATCGCGGCTTTGATGAATTCCGGTCTGATTCCCAAAGACAAATTTGATCTTTCCTCTCTGCGTGCGCTCCTTTCCACAGGATCGCCCCTTTCCATTGAGGGATTTGATTTTGTGTATGATGCCATCAGGAAAGACCTGCAGCTTGCCTCCATTTCCGGCGGAACCGACATCAACGGCTGCTTTGCGCTGGGCAATCCCATGGCTCCGGTGTATTCCGGAGAACTGCAGTGCCGGGGGCTGGGCATGAAGGTGGAGGCGTTTGATGAAAACGGAAAACCGGTGTACGGAAAGCAGGGGGAACTGGTCTGCTCCGCGCCGTCTCCGTCCATGCCCATTTATTTCTGGGATGATCCGGACGGGAAAAAATACCACAGCGCGTATTTTGATGTGTATCCCAATGTCTGGCGCCACGGGGATTATATTGAAATCAATGATCGGGGCGGCGTGACCATTTACGGACGCTCGGATGCAACCCTCAATCCCGGAGGTGTGCGCATCGGCACGGCTGAAATCTACCGTCAGGTGGAGCAGCTCGATGAGATTGAAGACAGTCTGGTGGTGGGGCAGGAATGGAAAAACGATGTCCGGGTCATTCTGTTTGTGAAAATGCTGCCCGGATTTGAACTCACAGATGCCGTGAAAAAGAAAATCCGGGACACCATCCGTGTCAACGCGTCCCCGCGTCATGTGCCTGCCAAGATTATCGCTGTTCCGGATGTGCCCTACACCCTGAACATGAAAAAGGTGGAACTGGCCGTGAAAAAAACCATTCAGGGGCAGGCCGTGCTCAACAAGGATGCTTTGCGCAATCCTGAAGTGCTGGATTTCTATGCAGGCATCAAAGAACTGAAGGAAGACTGAGAAGACGGGAGATAACCGTTCGGAATACCGGTCTGAAAAAAATTTTCAGATACTGAAACCCTGAGGGTTTTCAAAACCCTCAGGGTTTTTCCGTCAAAGAAGAATTTCCCTGATGAATGTGCAAAGTTTGAGACTCCGCAGGCGGCATTCATTGCCATTGCAATTTGTTCATCATATTTGGGAATCGGAAGAATGAAAATCAATTTCTTATGTTTTTTTCCGCTTACCCAGTATATAAATCATCCCCGCAAAAATGAGCAGGGCTGCTGACACTGTGAGAGCAAACCCCTGCCAGTTGCCGGTCCTGTTTCTGACCTGAATCTGAACAGGCGGTGCCGTGTCCGGAATCACTGTTCTGCCATCCCTTGTGCCAAACTTTGCGGTTTCCATTTTCAGATTCGCATCTCCGGGTGCTTTGGCCCGGAAGGCAATGTGTGCCAGTGTTCCATCTCCCTGTGCTTCCGGAGCCGGATTGAGCATACTCACCGCGTAATATATCCGGCCTGTTCTGTTGTCGGCCTGATTCTGAAGCGGGAAATGGGAATGGGAAAGATCAAAGAATTTTCCCGGTCTGATCTGAATATTCTCCCTTTCTTTGTCCTCATCCGCAACTTCCAGAATATTGGGATCAAACGTCAGGATCATTTCCGCTCCGTACACCGGCGGAATGTCCCTGATCCGCAAATCCGCAGTTGTGATTTCTCCGGGCTTCAGTGTTGGATTTTCCATGCTGATTTGCACAACAGGCTCTGCCTGAGTGAAAACCGGCACAATGATGAGGGCAGTGAAAATCAGGACTGAAACATATTGTTTCCGCATGTTCTTTTTCCTTTCTGCTGAGGAATGAGCAGGTCATTCATATCATTCCTGATGGTTATGTCAATGCTGTTATATCTCAGCCGGTTTGCCAAGTCTGACACCGGGATAAAAAATCCTTAAAAATTCATATTATTATAGAAAAAAATCTGAAAAACAAATCAGAATCCCGGATGGGATGAGCCGGTTTGACCTGCTGTCAGATTTTTCAGGAAATCCGTTTTTTTATACCCTAAAAATTTCGTTGATCTGCTTATGGTTCTTTTGCCAACTTTTGTCCTCTGCAAAACCGGAAGGATTGCAAAAATTAAGCGGAACGGTTTTTTGCACATAAAGGACAAAAGTTGATCAACATACTATAATTCATACAAGATTTGAGTCTTAATTCGCATTGTCAGCAGATCAAAACTGTTCTGAAGGATTGCAAAAACTGTATTTTTGCATACAGGCATCAGGCAGTGGTTTTCAGGCGATTTCAGGAAAAAAACATCCCTCAGATTTGACAATTTTTCAAAAGTTGTCAAATCTTTCATGTGACTGAACCGGTACATTCATTTTCAGAAATCCCCTTAGGGCATTCACAGGGTTGCCCATGCAATATACTGAAAAATTTGATAATAAGGAAAAGGCTCTGCCTCACCGGGGCAGAGCCTCATAATACAGAGGAACTGCTGCATGACCACGATGAATTTTATGAGATCAAAAACCGGATTTTTCCAAAAAATCCGGTTTTTTCATTCCCTGTTTCATCCTGTAAAAACTAAGTTGGTCAGCACTGCATGACCACGTTGAATTTTATAGGATCAAAAACTGAATTTTTTCAAAAAATTCAGTTTTTTAATCCCTGTTTGATCCTATAAAAACTAAGTTGGTCATGTACTACTTTATTTCCAGTGCTGCCCAGCAAAGCCAAATCCTGAATATTGACGGTTTTGTCTCCGTTTATGTCCGGCTCTGGAATCATAACCTTCGCCCGGACAGTCCGTAGCTGTTTGCCAGTAAGGTAAAATCCGCAATATCCACCGCGGTACTGTCTTGTTCAGGTCAGCCAGCAGGGTGTTATAAAATCTTCATATCCAAAGTGACTCGGGTTTTCTCTACACTGTCCACCGTTTCACTTGCACTGAATCCGTCTTTGGAAACTAGTCACGGTAAAGGATTCCCCCTCATTCAGATTCCGCAGGTCTTCAAAGACATAGTGGCCGTTTTCATCCAGTCACAGTGTATTCCTTCCCGTCAATGGAGACAGTCACTCTCGGGCCCCGGCCACCGCAGGTAGCGTCCGGCAGGGTGACGGTTCCCTGAATAATGCCGTCTCCGCCGTGATGCCGTCATCAATGGTTATGACTGCATCTTGTCACCTGTACAGGCAGCATTTTCCGTTCTCTGTCTGTCACATCACCTGTCCGCTGATCTGGCTTTCCCCGTAGGTTCCGGGAAGCACTGTGTGCATTTGAGTTTGGCAAACAGACTCTTCACTGCTGAAGGGTTCTGCCGGGTTTATGAGGCTCATGGCCCTGGTCAGAATAACGCTTCGATGTCATAGGAGGAGTGATTTCAAACCGCTACACCCTTTGGGAAAAATATCCCCGTATTTTCCGTCACGCCCGGGGAAGCAGCATTTCGGGATCGGCTTTGATCTCCCGTGTCTTGCCCAGATATTCTCTGCCTTTCACCCGGATTTCAGTTTCAGTTGGTTTCCGGTTTTCACAACCATTGAAGAGGGAACATTCACTGTGTTTTTCGTTGCAGGTCGATTGCAGGGTTTGGAGAGTTCCTGAATTTCGGATCTGCGAGAGCACGGTTGTAAAGCCGTACCTCATCCATCAGCGCTTTCAAAATTCCTTACATCTGCTCCGTCGCTCTCTGATATGAACATCTTTTCCCAATATGAAATAAGGGAGTTCTATCTGACCTGTCAGATTTCCGTTCACATAACCGGAGAATGTTGAACTGTCCCACTGCAGGCCACATGTGTCCAGACATCTGGGCGGAATGGCATTTTCAGACAGTGACCAAGCCGAAGCCTGATTGGCAAGGGGTTCTGTATTCCAACTGATTTGAAGGAAAACAGTATTCTGTTTTCATCATTCAGACGGATCCCGGGACGGTCATCAGCTGAATGAATCAGATAATTAAATTTTCATACCGAAAGGAGTTTATCCACATGGAAAGTGTAAAATCTTCTTCCCCGACAGATAATCCGATGTTACACCGGGCAGAAGCACATTGTCTCTGCCTTCGCTGAACCAGGGAGGAACCGTTGCACTGCTCCTCTCGTGAATACACCACCACTAAGAATCCCCGTCATGACCGCTTCCGCTTTCATCAGTGACATTTCCATTGAAAGGATAATAAGCTGCAGTCCCCCTTTCCGGTTGATTTGACAAACTGAATATAGAGGGGCGGTTCCGCATCCAGCTTTGTCATCATCCAGGGGGCAGACGCAATCAGGTGACTGCTTGGAAAACAGCAACCGAATAACCGGAACGTGCGCCTTTGTCCGTCATCCGGAACAATTTAGCTGTTTTCGTCATATCTTCCAGCCCTTTGAAGGCATTCATAATAGACCGCACCGGCGGCCAGTCATCATCGCCCGCCCTACACAGCGTTACCGCTACCAGTGCCTACTGAAAAGCTGAACAGGTCATCTTCTTCCAAGTCAGAAGAAGTCAGTTTTGCTTTCTGTATCCCGTACCGCTGACTTTCCGAAGATATAGGCAGCCCCTCTGCCATCACTTTCCGCAGCCAAGTACATGATGATCCGCTCCGCAATCAGGCTGTCCCCATAAATTTTTACAGAATCGCCGAAATTATGATAATCCGCTGTAATTATCCGCTCGCAGGTCTGTGTATGTGTCCATGTTCCATTATTTCCTCTGAAAAACCCGTACCGCTCCGGCATTGTTCTCTGCAACTGATACCACCGTACACGAGAAACTTCCGTCAATATCCACCGAGGTTCCCATGCCTTCACGGTAATCAGGCGTATCCGGCTTCAGCATTATGGTTTCGTCATATCCGCCTATCCTCCTGCCGGTTTTTCATATACATAGACGGCTCCGGATTTATAAGCACCATTGGTAGTCCCATGAGCGGCAACAGCAGCGTAATTACCGGAAAGGGCAACCGAGCGCCCGAAGTTGTTTGTATAAGGATTCGGTGCGGATGCATCCGTAAAAGCGGAGAACAGCCGTTTCGTCATGTCTTCCAGCCTAGCCGGTTTCTGGAAAGATATAGGCCACCCTTTCCGGACATTATAGCCGGAAGATTCGATCCGTTATAAAACGGCCCACAAGAATCTGGTCGCCCGATATATCCACGAATGCCTGAAATTATCCTCCGGCCAAGCCGTCACGTAGTCAGTTTTGCAATCTGTATCCACTGCTCTCCGTTCCAAGCGATACACATATGCACCGCTCTTTTTCCGCATTATATTCCGGCGCACCGACTACAGCATAATCCTTCCAATCGCCACAGACTGACGGAAATGCCTGAACCAGTCCCGGTATCGGCATCCCTGGCGTAGATTTTTACACCTGCAAATACCGGTGATGTTGCGACAGCCAGCGAAGATCCCTGCTGACCGCATCATCGCACCGGATACGGTGATTGCAGTTTCATATTTCCGGTGCTTCTGCACTGTCGGCAGTTTCATTTTCATTGCTGTCAATGAATATCGGTGGATGTATGTGCCGTCCGAACCGGAATACTGTATGTCATGTTTCGGCCGAGGTTTCCCACTATCTGGCGGGAACCGTTTACAGGTTCGAAAAAGGTTGTATCTGATGATCTAAATGCTTTTACAGAAAGATATCCGCTTTTTTCCTCCCGCATATGTTACAGTTCCTTTGATGAAATAATAGTCTTTTTCAGGATCAGTGCCTTTGGCAAATTCATCGGCATTGCTTACACCGTCCCCGTCAGAATCGGCAAAAGCTATCCGCAGGACTGATTCGGGATCAAGTCCAGAGCGGTTTCCCAGTCATTAGGCATACCGTCATTGTCCGCGCCACTGTTCTGTGTGGGATTCGTGCTTGTTCTGGAATTCTTCCGTGTCGGATACGCCGTCATTGTCGCTGTCATGCTTCCTTGCTTATGGGTGAGATCACCGAAATTTTCGGTTTCCCATGAATCCGGACCGTCATTATCTGTGTCAGTATTCACATTGACTGTAAGCATTCCGACCGTACTGTCGCTGATTTGATATCATCTTTGATATTTGACAGAGTCAGTTCAATTTTCAGACTGCATTTTCTTTAATCGTAAAAACAAGATTTACAAACACCGCATCCGAATTCAGCAGCAGGGGTTCGCCCCATTTCACACCGTTAATCTTTGTTGTGCTTTCATTTAAAGAAACTTCTTTAACCAGATCAAACCCTGGTAAAAGTTCCGCTCTTGTCCGCACGGTCAAAGGACAGTACTCCACTGTCAAACCCGATGCAGATACCAAAGGCATCCACCGCCAGTTCACTTGTAATATTGGAAATACGGATGGGAACAACAGAATCACCGGGGCTTCCGGAAACATTGCCGGGGGTCAATTCAAAACCCCATCCCGAACCTGTAAACAGGACAAAGATAATCATGCAGAAAAGAATCCGTTTCATAAAAAATCCTCCTTTTTGATGAATATTATAATTCTGTTTCAACACCGATTTTCATATGCAAAGACAGCGGAAACTGTCTCTGCATATGTATTTTAATTGGCAAGTGATAATTCAAAAATGCTTTTGGCATCCTGGGCTGTAATTTCACCGTCTCCGTCAATATCCGCCACTGCCAGCTCATCCGCAGTCCATGAGGTTTTCAGAGACAGGTTAAAGGCATCTTTGGCATCCTGGGCCGTGATATCCCCGCTCTTATCCAGATCGCCTTTCAGAACAGTGACGTTATCAAGCGATGTAAGCACAGAGAATCTGGAAGGAGACACATCGTCCGCCGAGAGAATCACCTCATTTTTCAGTGATGTCACTGTAGCGGTATCATTGCCTACTTTTACGGAAACCTGAATGCTTCCTTTGGCTCCGGGAGGTAGCACATCAATCAGCCAGCTACTGTTTCCGCTGCTCGGTGACGGTGATGCGGAAACATATATTGTCTTCGGATCATAGATTTCCGCAATTCTGACATTATATGCCGTACCGGTGCCGGTATTTTCATAAGTGATGGTATAGCCAAGTGTATCCCCCGGCCGGACAATGTCCGGATTTCCATCCACCGAAAGATGCAGGGCCGAATATCCGGTGACAGTGGTCTGTTGTGCAATCTGTACCGGTTCATCATATGCGGAGGCAATGCTGACACTGCTGACAAGCTGCGTTCCTTCGGGCAGTGATTCATCGGTACGGACAGTAATGGCAATGCTTCCGCCCTGACCTCCGGCCAGATTCCCGAACGTCCAGGAATTGATTGTTCCGGTATCGCTTTCGGGAAGGGCGGATACGAAAATCACATTGGGATCGTATGTAAGACTGATACGGACGTTTTCAGCTTCGCCGTAACCTTTGTTCTGATAAGTGACGATGTACTGAAATTCATTTCCCGCAGATACCGG
>JAWKPW010000137.1:0-9609 GCA_041390465.1 Desulfobacterales bacterium
AGGTGCAACAAAAGAGGTTCAAGGAGTATGATTTCCGCGAAGTAACCGAGCATTATTTCATCAGGGGATTTTGTTTCACTTTTATCAAGATATATCAATTTTTTTATCAGATTTTTATCCACTTTTTCCGGTTCTCTGAGGTCGAGAGAGACCATCAGTCTTGTATGCTTTGGGAGTATCTCCAGTTCAGTTCTGTATTCTGCGGTCTTCAGCAATTCTTTATTGAGTACTGCATAAGCCGGAACAATCAGTTCGCCGATTGTCCCTTCTTTGAGTATCAGTTCTCTTTCGTAAAACTCTTTAATTTGACCATCTTTTACTGTAATACGGATAACAGCCTGTCTTTTCGTTGGATCAGGTTTCATCTCAATCCTTCCTTTGATAATAATCCTGAACAATTGTTTGCAAAGAAAAAAAACTTATAATTTCTATTTCCGTATCTTTCAATCAAAAAATTATTATTATGAAAATTATCTGAATATTTATCTGTTGGGGTATCCATAAACAGTGTTGCAGGGGGTATGCCCTTTTTCCGCAATTCAACCCCATTACGCTTTTTATCCGGCATTTTCTTCTCCCCGTGTTGTGGGAATATAGGGAACAGCCCCGTTCTTTTTGGCGGTTTCCACCCGTTCGATGAGGTCTTTGATGTCTCCGATACGGAAACGGGAAAGAGAGCCTTCGGGGTTGAATCCGGCTTTGTCTCTGTACCATTCATCCAGTTTCTGGGGGACAGGACATTCTTTGCGCTGCATATAGGTAAGCAGAGCCAAATCACGGGTGATGAAACTGCGGGGCCTGAGTTCAAAGAATCCCCATTCTGTTTCAATCCAGTCTTTTCCTTCTTCCCCTTTGTTTTTGGATGCTTCATTGCCTTCGGTCAGAAAAACATCTCCGCTCAGGGGCGGCTGATCTCTGTCCAGGAGGGGAAAACCGGTCAGGATTACAGCATATTCTTCCACTGTCAGTCCATAGAGTTCTGCGACAATGGCATCCAGTCTTGCCCGGATTTCCGCCCGTTTCCACAAATTCCGTTCTGCCGAGGAATAAGTCCAGGGGCTGTCCGGAAATACCGCATTCCAGACCTCTGCCAGTTCCGGAGTGGTGCAGTTGAGTTTTGCCGCCAGTTGGCAGATTTTCTGTCGGGTATCTTCCGGAATATCTGTATATTTGGGAACTGCCAGATTGGAGAGGAAGTTCCAGGTCAGGTTTGTGCTGATCCGCAACCGCATCAGCGAATCACTGGAGAATGAGCAAAGAATTGCCAGCAAAACCAGCGACTGCTCAAGGGAATCCGTCATCAGGCACGGCACTTTGTTGCCACCCAGATTATCCGGGCCGATCATGGCCGCCAGAATGCTTCTTTCATTGGTAGCCCCGGTAATATCACAGAAGCCGATTCTGGGTTTTGTCTTTTCCTGTTTCCTTTTGCAGAGAAAAACCTCCTGGTTGAAGAATTTTTCCGAAACCGGAATATCCTCCCATACCGCCTTCCGCCCCTCCTCCTCTCAGATAAACGTTCTCGGTGAATGGTCAAAGAGATGCACCATGCGCCCTCTGTAACAGGGCCGTATAGATTTCAGAGGGGAATATGCGGCGGAAATCTTTTTTGGTCGAATTTTTTACTTTTTCCAGGTCAATTTCTCGGTGCAATGAAAAGGTCAGCTTCTTTCCGCTGATTTCTTCGCCTTTGCTGATTTTCAATGTATCCCCTTTGCCTGTACCAGTCGTATCTGCCGAATCCAGTATTCCCCGCCATATAGGAAAGCCCGGAAGAACAGCCGTCACGGCATTGCTTTTTCTTCTGCATCCATGCTCCATCCGGATTCTTTCACCGGCAGAACCGTGAATCCCTCTCTTCATCCATTCCCTTGTTTTGAAACGCCAAGAATCCGCTGTCATATGTAGATCTGTTCTGTATACTGTTCCACCCGCTTTCCGGATTACCGAGAACCGGATGTTTTTCTGCGGATTTTTTGATGAACCGGGCTCCTGCGTCCGAACGGTTGTCAATGAGAGCCAGAGACAAAAGGGTTGACAATCCGGATATAATCACGGGACAGATTTACTACCCGTTCCGGAAGTCCGCCTGCCAATACCTGCGCATCCCGCAGCATGAAGTGCTTGCCGGAAAATCCGTGGTTCTCCGGGGACCTGGCAGAAAGCAGAAAGGTTGAAAACTTGAAACGGGAATCAATTCCAAATGCCCATTTCCGGTAGTTTTCAAAGGTGTAAAGGCGTAACATGGTGCATTTTTCAAAGAGGCCATCTCCGGGCAGTCCGGTGCATCCCTGCCCCTGCCAGAGGGTGCAGGGAACCACCAGCCCGACACGTCCGCGCTTGCGGACAAACTGTCCTGCCCTTTCGGTGAAATAACGGAACAAATCCGGGTCGCCCTCGTCTTTTTGCCATCCACAAGGGCGATCCGAATCTCAGGTCTTTGCAATGACTCAGGTATGCGGTCAGACTTTGTCACACATTTTTTCATACTCCTGCCAGCCTTGTTCAAGTTCCGGATTTTCCTTTCCATGTCTGCAATCAGGACATTGAGCGAAGTACCCCGCTTTGTCAGTCACTTTATTGAATGTTCCGTAAACTTGTTCTTGGCCGGTTTGATTTTGTCCCAGGGCGATTGCCCACCACAGCATCAAATCCGGAAATTTTCTTTCGTGGGCTCCTCCTGCCTTTGCGGAAAGCTGCTTCGGGAAATTCAGCTAATCTGCCAGAAAAAACGATGGCCGGAGGCCGGAACCTTCCTGCCGGGCTGTTTCAATTTTTTCACAAAAAATGCTTTTTCAGTTTTTCCACTTCAAACCTGCGTTCGGTCTCGTCCGTGATTCCGCAGATTTTTTGACACGGACATACAGCCCTTTTGGACTTTCATAGACTGAAATGCCGTCTTTGTCCGCTTCAGCCAGAAACCACTTGCGCAATTCACAGATCGTAGAGAATCCGGTGGGCTTCGAGTCCCGGGTTTACAGACATGAGATAATCCCGGTGTTTGGATTTCACCTGTGCCGTTGTGCTGTTAGCGCCGCAGTAATTTTCCCTGCACGCTTTCAATGATACCGGAAAAGAGTTCGGTATCAATGGGAAAAGGCAGATCAATCTGTCTGCTCTGCTTTTTCTTCTTTGTTGCCGAAACCGCGGGGGCTTCCGGTGAGTCCTCACTGTTTATGGGAATCCATACCGTACCGGATTTCACTTTTCTGCTTTCCAGTCCGGGACGGGCCACCCGCCGCAAATCCGCTCCCACCAGGCTGTTGCCGCATTTCAGATGGTGATCCAGAAAGGAAAGGGGCCTGCACAGACTGGCCGAATGGAGCCAAAGTGCCACCTTGGCCAGTTCCACAGCCATGGGATTCACATCCACGCCGTAAATGCAGTGTTCCACCACTTTGCGCTTCCAGTAGGCATACTCCGGAGGGCCGTTGTCATCCGGAACCCCTTTGTCAACGGGTGCGCAGTTCAAAGTGAGATGCCAAGCCATCACATCCACCACTTTGACCAGAAAATGACCGCTGCCCATTGCAGGATCAAGGATTTTCAGGGAAAGAATTTTATGGGGATCGCTTCTGCATTTTTCCAGAAGGGGATTCAGGGTTTCCCGGACAACATGATCCACCAGGGAATCCGGGGTGAACCAGGAACCGCTTGCTTTGCGCTCACCTTTTTTGTTCCGCAGGGAAATGCGGTATTCTTTCCCGGTTTTTTCCAGGGTCAGACGCTGTTCCAGCAGCCCTTCGTAAATATCTCCGAAATCCCGCACATCCAGATCCGCATAGGGCACAGGCTCGGTCTGCCCGGATTCATCCAGATAAATCAGACGGTTCAGCACCGCATACAGCGCATCATCATTGAGACGCAGTTTTTCCAGTTCCGCATGGATTTCCGGGTCAAAAAGACCGCCATCATAGGCCGGAATACCGTATTCACCGCCGGAATTGATCAGTTCAAACAGTCTGCGGAGTCTGTCAAAACCGGTGCTGATATTTTTGAGATTTTCTTCTGAAAATTGTCTTAACCCATTAAAAATGGCCCATGTGGAGATGGTCTGTGCATACAGACTTTCTCCGCCCAGTTCCGTTTTCATGGGCAGCAGTCCCTGGGCTTCGGCTTTCAGGATAAAGAGCAGGCGGTATAAAAAGGTGAGGGAAAGTTCCCGCAGATGATCCAGCACATCCTGGGAAGGCTTTTCCGGATAGGCGTTTCCCGGAAATCTCCAGAAACTTTCGGCAATCATCTGAACCGCTGCATAGGCGTTTTCCCGCAGAATGTCGCGCACCCGGCGGCTGTCGGCCTCTCCTTCCTTGTACAGCAGATCCAGATAACCGCCGCCCACCGCGGGATGGCCGAAAAAAAAGAAAAACAGGCACAAGGTTTCCATATCCGCATCCGTAAAAGCCGATTCTTTCACCCGGCCTTTCTGCACCGCTTCCTGCCGCATATACAGATCTTCCAGAAATAAAACCAGGTCAAAGCGCAGATGTTCCTGCAATTTCCCTTTCCGCATCAGCCGCCATGACCGCCCGTTGGTGAGAATGCCCCAGTTTTTGCCGCATCCGCGGGTATAACGTTCCACCTGATCAATATCTTCGGCAGCATTGGTGTCTTTTCCCTTTTCAAGTTCCTCATCTGCGCCGATCCCCTTGGAGAATTTTTTGACATCCAGAATAAAATCTGCATTCCGGCAGAAAATCAGGCTGTCGGCCAGTTGTTTCTGTTGGGAAGCCTTTTTTATAGCGGCATTGTGCAGTTTTTTCTCCCGGAAGAGAATCAGGTCCGGGCGGTCATTTTTTTTCTTTTTCCGTTCATTTTCCGGCAGCCCGGTCAGAATAAGGGATTTTTCTTTGTCGCAACTGTACTCCAGCACGGTTTCCAGCACCGGAAGAATGAAATCGGTTTTGATGCTTTCTTCGGAAATATTTTTCAGGGGTTCCAGCAGCGGGGGCAGCCCGGCATAAGGTTTGAAAAGGGCGTTGGATTCCGGCAGTTCTTTCACCATGCGGGGCCGCACATCCAGCCAGATTTCCAGCAGGGTTTTCAGCCGTTTCCTTCCGTCCGGCGGCAGTTCCCGCCTTCTGGGAAATGAACCATCCGACATCACCCGGTTAAAGTATGTGCCGTTAAACAGTCCGCTGTTCTGTATATATTTTGACATTGCATCCTCCGAATGCGGATGGATTGTGTTTTATACCGATTCGCTGTTGATTTTATACAGTGCTGCAGGTTTTTTGTGACCTTTGCGCCCTCTTTGTGACCTTTGCGGTAAAACAAATCCGGCGGAAAGCATGGTTATCGGTATTATTTCATCAGTTCTGACAGATCAGACAGTGAATTCATCGGATCAGATTTCATCTCCCGCCCCTTACATAAAAATCCGGAATAACTGCCAACAAAGAAGTTTTTTTTATAATCCGTATTCCCGCATCTTTCAATGAAAAAATTATTATTCGCAAGACCGCCCGAATTCTTCTTTTCCGGATCATTCATACCGGATCATTCATAAACGATGAAGCAGTGGAACTCATTTTATATGAAATATTTTTCAGATTTCATATTGGAAACTGCCTTAATCAGACTCTTACATTTGGCAAAATCCCAAAATTCTGTTTTTAAAACAGCCGCTGACAGTTCTGAAACTGGGAAGTCTCAGTCGATTTCCGGTGAAGAGCATCCCTCAGATTTGACAGGTTTCCAAAAGTTGTCAAATCTTTCAGGTGACTGAACAGGGACATTCATCTTCAGAAATCACCTTACCTGTTTTTCCCCTTGCCATACAGTCTTCTCCGTAATATATAGACTTTCAGGAAATGTCTGTCCGAAAAACCCTGAGGTTTTTCAGGCAACGATTTTGTTCTTAACCACTTAAGTTTGCATGAAAAAAAGACAGATCAGGATATTTGACACAGACCTGTCTTTCTGAGAACATGTCTGAAAAAAAGAAGCGAGTTTTTTGCAGCAGAATCCGCTGAGGATTCGCAAAGGAAAAGTTTGACAAAAACCGCAGATTGCCAAATATTCCATTTGGAACGCATGAAAATGCAAAAAAATTTTAACAGATCTGGGAGTTACGCAGTTGAATTTTAACCCATTGATTTTTATGAAGGCAAATGTTGCACTGCACAAAACCGGTTCTTTAAAAATCAGATACTTGAAAAACCAACTGTGTAATACCGATTCGCTGTTGAAACCATGCTTTTTTTGACCGCAAGGGACACAAAGACGGCACAGAGGTCACAGCAAATTTGCATGGCGGCATAAAATCGGCGGAGAACCGGCACTGCCTTCCGCAAAATATGATTTCAATGGCGAATCGGTATAACTGAAGTTGAGAATTGCTGATATGCAGGTTCAGACTTTGTCGACTTCCGCTGCCCTGTCTTGTCCTGATGCATCAAATCTGAACCTGATGGTATTTTAAAAAATGATTTTTGTCTGGATTAACAAACGCAACTGGAAAACGCCCGGCCCCATTGTAAATGTGGCTGTTCATAACGCATACTCTTTTTCAGCCATTGGATTTGAAACCCATTTCTGTGTGGGAGCCGGGGAAGATTCAGATACCCATGCGGACTTGGAAGAATTTTACGGTCTGAAAACAAATCCGAAATTTCATGTTCACCGGATTCGCCGCTGGCAGAATGGCGGCGACACTTACAGTATGCCCATCTTTTTTTGTGCCCTGCGCCTTATCCGAAATCTGTGCCGAAAAGATCAGGTCGCGGTCATTACCCGTGAATCCGGATTTCTCTGGTTTCTTGTGTGGCTGCGCTGTCATCCGAGAATCAGCGGATATTATGAACTCCATGATTTTTATGCAGATCTTTCCTGGATGGAGAGAACAAAAGGCGAACACCGGCGAGAAAAAGTATATGAGCATCTGTTTCTGCCCCGCATGGACGGCCTGATTTGCATCACCCAGGCCCAGCAGGATTTATACCGCAGCGTGTTTCCCCGCATTCCTTCCTGCGCTTTTCCTTTGGGAACCGGAAAATTGAACAATGTTTCAAATCCGGAACAGCGGCGCACGCGCAGAACGCTGGTGTATGTGGGCCATATGCATGAGGAAAAAGGTCTGAATTTTCTGCTGCGGGTATCAGCCAGATTGGCTGCCAGCGGCGTGAAAATCCTTTTTCTTCAGAGGTAAGGTGCGGGAGATTGATGTTCTTCGGGAAAAGAGCTGCAGGGTCGGGCATCGAAAATTTACGGAATTGTCCCTTTGCACCGTCTGATGAGATGGAACGACTTGTTTCGGAAAAAGCATCGATGGGGTATAGATGCTTCCAAAGACACGTATTACAACTGCCATCTGACCTGCCTTCGGTCAAAGCACTGGATTATCTTTCCCACGGACTTCGACTGTCGGAAGCAATCTGCCATCGGTGCGGGAGGTTATGGGCACTGCCTACGTTATGTTCCCCGGATTGATGAAGACAGATTTGCTGATGCGGTCCTTAAGTGGGTCCTGGATTCACCGGCTTTATCGGCAGATGAGTCACAGGCAGCGTGAACGGCAAAAGAAACTGTGCTGGGAAAACCGGGCCAGAGGGATTGCGGATTTTTAGGACAAAAAGCATTTCCTGTTCCGGAACATGAGAAAAAAATTGGAAAAAATGCAATTTTCTGAAATCAGAAAGATCAGAAAAATCCTGATTATCCAGATGCGCTATATCGGGGATGTGATACTCACAACACCGCTGCTGAGAACCCTGAAAAACGGGCTTCCCGGTGTTCAGATTCACCTGCTTGTCAACCGGGGAACCCAGGCTGTGCTGGCATCTCATCCCCATGCAGACAGGGTTCTGGTCTTTGATTATGAAACAGGCGGAAAAAGCCTCAGACATGTCGTTTCTTTTGTTTCCATGCTGAGAAAGGAGAAATATGACGCAGTCATTGATCTCACCGGCAATGACCGATCTGCGCTTTTTGCGCGCCTGTCCGGCGCGCGCCTGCGCATCGGATATGCCGGAGACAGCAGACTGCGCAATATTTTGGCATACAGCACAGAGATTGATGTGACTGCGGGAAGCATCCATACGGTGGATCATCATCTGAAGTCTGCTGAAATTTTTGGACTGCCTGTCAACGACATTCATCCTTTTCTTGCGGTTGCACCGGAAGAGGCAGCACGCGTCCGTGCCATTCTTGCAGCGCGGGACCTGAAAACAGATCAGGCATTTGTCATCCTTCATCCAGGCGCGCGAAGACCCTACAAAAGCTGGCCTTTGGATCGTTTTGCCCTGCTGGGCGATCATATCATCCGCACTTTCAACATTCCGGTTCTTCTGTCCGGAAGCGGAGATGATCAGAATCTGTGCGCACAACTTGCGGAAAAAATGAAAGAAAAATCCCTGAATCTGGCCGGACAGATTTCTCTGGCCGATCTGCCTGCACTGATACAGAAAAGCTGCTGTCTGATTGGAAATGATTCCGCTCCCATTCACATTGCCACTGCGGTAAACACACCGGTTATTGCCCTGTTCGGGCCCACAAAATGGGAAATCTGGGGGCCAAGACGCAGACAGGACAGAATCATCGCAGCGGAATTTCCCTGCCGTCCCTGCGGGCATTCCCGGCCTGCATGTCCTCTGGGAGAGAAATACTGCATGACGGATATTGCCTTTGAAACAGTCCGGGCCGCTGTTTCAGAGGTTTTGGGACTTCAGGGAGAATTTCCGGTTGCCGCAGAGGGTGCACCGGGGCAGAAAAAAATCCGCAAGGATTGATATTTTTGCAGAAAAAATTGAAAAAAATCAGAATCCCGAAAGGGATGAAATTGTCAAACGGTTTGACCCCTTCCCCCAAAAAGCGGAAAGCGGAAGTTTTTTCAAAATATGGAGATTCAGATTGTTTACAGGATATTATCAGAAAGAATATGATGTCATTGTGGTGGGCGCAGGCCATGCCGGATGCGAGGCAGCGCTGGCGCCCGCGCGCATGGGATGCTCGGTGCTGCTGGTGGCCATTGATCTGGACAAACTCGCGGCCATGCCCTGCAGTCCGTCCATCGGCGGCATGGCAAAGGGGCAGTTGGTAAAGGAAATTGATGCGCTGGGCGGAGAAATGGCAAAAGTCACGGACAAAACAGCCATAAATTACAAAGTGCTGAACACCAAAAAAGGCCCGGCTGTCCAGTCTTCCAGAACCCAGAATGACAAAAAACGCTATCATATGGCCATGAAATCCGTGATTGAATCCCAGCCCGGACTGGATTTGAAACAGGCCATCGTGGAGCGTCTGCTGATTGAAGACAGCAGGGTTGTTGGCATAGAGGATCACACGGGTTTCGGATACAAGGCCAGTACCGTGATTCTGGCCACCGGCACATTTCTGAGCGGACTGGTGCATATCGGTTTCCGATCCATCAAAGCCGGACGCGCGGGAGAATTTGCCTCCTACGGTCTGCCGGAGCATCTGCGGGAACTGGGATTCACGCTGGGCAGGATGAAAACCGGAACTCCGCCGCGACTGCACAGAGACAGCATTGATTTCAGCCAGTTTGAAATGCAGGAACCCATGCAGGAGCCGATTACGCCCTTTTCCGGTTTTACCACGGAAATCATCATGCCCCAGGTTCCCACCTCTATGGGACATACCCATGAAAAA
>JAWKPW010000138.1:0-9550 GCA_041390465.1 Desulfobacterales bacterium
ATGACACACAGTCAAAGGCCGGGCTGTAAGGAGGCCGGAATGAAAAAATATTCAATGCTTCTTTTGGGATTTCTGATTTTGCAGACATCCGGGGGCTTATTCCGAATCGGATTTGATGATGCGGCCATTGTCAGATATGAAAACGGCGTGGTCATCCGTTTAAAGGAACCGGAAATAAAGCCGGAAAGCGCAGGGATAACGGACGGATACAATCTGAAAAAGGACAGCCTGGGGAATGCACCCGTAAAAGATGCAACACTCACAATCGAATTTAACGGGGAGGAGGATTGACATGGACAGCGGAATCAGCACAGATGCTTTGGTTTTTTATGCCATAGCTGCTTTTTTTGTCGGATTCATCATCATTGGAATTGCAAAGACCAATTCGGAAAACAGATACAGCAGGCCATTGCCGAACCGTCCGGAACCTTTGCAGAAACAGCAGATGCCGGAAGTGGCGGGCAGTTTTGACAGCAATGCTTTGAACACTGCCAAAGCTATGGCAATGGAATTGGAAAGATACCCTGATCCGGCTTCCCGGACTTTGGCTTTGGCAGAGATGCTGCACCGGACAGAGCAGGCAAAGGCACGGCAGGCGGACAGGATGTATCAGCAGGAACGGAAGGATGCGGATGCCCTTGACCGTGTACTTGGTCTTGTGGACAGGATTATGCCAAGAAATGCACCGCAAAGGCCGTATCCGCCAATGGATTGGCCGCAATGGCCTGATCCCCGTGCAAGGCGTATCAATGAATGGCAGGACGGCAGGCGGATTGCAGAGCAGGAATACTGGAATGGAGGGTATTGGAAATGAGAATCAGAGAAATAGCAGACGGGCTGGCAAATCCTGAATTCTTTTTGAATCAGGCAGAGGCAGCAGGCATTGGATATGATGAGGAAATATCCGATTACGGATACTGTGAATTTTGTGATGAATATTATTTTAATTCCGATTCCTGCCCGTGCGGACGGACAGAATCACAAGAGGAATAAACAGCAAAGGCCGTGGATCGCATTGATTCACGGCCTTTTTCCTGTATTAAAGGATAAAAAAAAAATGAGACCATACATCAAACTGGCAAAAAGACTGATACGGATGCGCACAGGCGGACGTGATTATCCCCAGTGGTTCTGGGATTTGCGGAGGCTGTCTGAAAAAATGCTTATGTGGGGGTGCGAATGAAACCATATATCATCAGCGGGGCTTTGGCTTTGCTTATGACCTGCTTTCTTTTGGGATTTGCGGGGCTTTTCCTGACAATCACAGGCTCCGCCCTTGCCTTTTATGCGTGGGTAACTTTTCATCAGGTCAAACTGAATCAGAGAGCCTATGAAGCGGAAATCCGGAACCGGGAGGTCGATGCGGAGTTCCGGCACGTGGTGGTAAGCAAAATCGGAGTGTTGGCTTACAACAGCGGGAATCTGTCCTTTTGGTCCCGGAGGGAGTCACAGCCGGATCGGAGCGATACCCTTTTGGAAGATGCCAGTCCGGAACCTGCAGGGAATCATCAAACTTTGTTTGACGTGCTGACACGTCTTGACCGGGTTCTGATAATCGGCGGTATGGGTTCCGGAAAGAGCGAACTTCTGAAATGGCTTGTCTCAGAGCGGGCAAAGCAGGGAGAAATCATCATTCTGGACTCTCATGCCGCGCCGGACACGTGGCCTTTCGGTCAGGTGGTGGGACTGGGCAGGGACTATCCGGCAATAGAAAACGCTGTCCGGTCGGTATGTGCGGAAATGGATGAACGGTACAAACTGAGGTCGTCCGGACAGCAGAAAGACTTTCCCCAACTGTGCATGGTCATTGACGAAATGACCGTGCTGAATCAGTTCACGGGTTTGTCAGATGAAATCAAGTCCCTTCTGTGCGAATGCAGAAAGGTGAACATAAAGCTGATTGCGGCCGGACAGAGTGACCGTGCCGGGGCAATGGGTTTGAAGGGGAACTATGATTTGATGACCGGATTTGAGGCCGTATGCTACCTTGAATCAGACAGCACAGGGGAGAGATACGGGAATGTCCTTTTCGGCAGATCCAAAACTCCTGAGCGGTTCCCTCATCCCGGAATATTCCCGGCATGGATGACCGGCACGTCACGGCAGCACGGGCAGGAATATGCCCCGAAAACGCATTCTGACGGGTTTGCAGCGTACCGTGACGGAGTGCAATATCTGCCTGCCGGAACCGGTGAAACCTTCACAGGCATTGAACCGGAGGCCGTGTCACGGGTTTATGAATCCCGTGACGAAAAGACCATATGCGAAATGTGGCGTGACGGTCATTCCCTGAACGAGATCGCACGGTCGATCTGGGGAACTTCAAACGGCAGACGGACAGGGCAGATAAAGGCAGTACTGGAAAACAACGGTTTTGTTTTATGAATTGTCACAGGATGTTATACCGTGACAGGGAGGTGTGAACATGCCATGCGATTACAGAAAATATCCGGAAAACTGGTTTTCGGAAATCCGTCCGGCAATCCTGAAAAGGGCAGGCAACTGCTGCGAGGGCATTGACCGGTTTCCAAAGTGTTTTGCCATAAACGGGGAATTTCACCCGGACACCGGGAGCCGGGTGGTCCTGACCATAGCGCACATGAATCATGACATTGAAGACAGCCGGCCGGAAAACCTGCGGGCTTTGTGTCAGAGATGCCATAATACCCATGATGCCGCGCACAGGGCAGGAACAAGGTGGAGAAAACAGTATGCGGGAAAAGGACAGGAGGGACTGTTTGCATGAATGCAGAGGAAATGAGGGCAGCACTGTGCCGGGTGACGGATGAGATTTGCAAACTCCGGGGCTGTGCCGGGGCTGATGATGACAGAGAATGACAGCCCGGACAGCATGAGCAATGATTTGCGGTACGGGCTGACCAATCTTTGGAATTTGATTGAAAAGCAGTTTGGCAAAGTGGAAAAGGATTTGAGCGGGCTTCTGGAAATGACCCGGTGAAAACACACAAAAAACCGGATTTTTCGGAAAAATCCGGTTTTTCAGATACAGGTTCTTTGACAATTCAGAGAAAAACCCTGCAATCGGCATTCAGGGCCTTTGCAAATTTCTCTGCGGTTTTTCTGCCGATAACCCGTTTACCATTTTCCATTTCAGAAATATGCCTTTGGGGAATGCCTGTGACGCGGGCCAGTTCCTTTTGGGTAAGTCCCTCCCGATGCCTTGCACCCGCGAGGCATTCTCCGGGTTCCCTGCTTTGGTCATGATCCGGAAAGGCTTCTCTCCATGGAACTGACCCGGAATCAGGGGAATATCCCAGCCTTTTGAGAGCGTTCAATGCCTTTTCCCTGTTTTCCGCAGGGCCGGTGAAGGCAAGGCGGATGATTTCAGTACGGGGCTTTTTCATGGGTTCCTGCATAGCATACCTCAGCAATTTTTATTTCTTTGTCAGTGACTTCCCATACAGCAACGTATTTGGGATGTCCTTTTTTCAGATGGCAGTGGTGACGGTTTCCGGGCAGGGAACTGTAATTGGGCCAGTTCCCTCTCACCGGGCCGCAGATTTCTATTTCCTTTATCAGAAATTTCAGGCTTTTTTGGACATTTACCGGAAGTCTGGCAAGGTTTTTCAGCACATTTTTCTTTATGTTCACTGTCCACATGCCATACATTATGATACCATTTTTTGGTATATGTCAACAGGAGGGTTATGAATCAGAATTTTTGCCACAGGGATCATCCTGATTTCATATGAAACAATCTGCATTTTCCCTGTCTTTTTCGTAAAATGAAAACGAACGATTATATATTATTCTATCTGTTAAAAGAAAAGGTTTGACATTCTTTAATATAGCTGTAAAGAATAAAGATAAAATGATGTTTTCATTTAAACAGCAAAAAACAGGAGAAAAGGCATGAAAAAACGGTCGGATATATCCGGTGTCAAAAGAGGATCAGGATGCGGGACAAGAACAGGGGAAGTGACATTCTTTCTTTTGCAACGACAGGGACTTCGGAAAAGTCGAGTTTAGGACAGAGAAGGTGTCGGGTCACAAAACATCATGGAAGGACAGGGAACTGTCCGCAGTGGTCAATGCCCTGAAGGAAGGGGATTTGTCTGATTATCCCGAACTGACACGTTCTGGGCCGGTCAACTTTGGAAGTGATAGATTATGAAATTTCTTTGAAAAAGGGTGTGAATCTTTTCTCTCGTCAAGGAAAGGTTCCATCTGGATGATTCCATGCAGGCTAAAGTCATATTAATCTTCTTATGGCTTTGTTTGCGGAAATTGAGAGGGACTCTATCAGCAAACGCACGAAAGAGGCATCAGCTTGGTTCCGGAAAATGCAGGGTGAAATTGCAGCCCAGAGGAGCGGGAAAGTCGAACCGGATCACACAGGGAGTGAGATACAGAACCTGATCCGGTTGGGGGTTCCTGCAAGACAAAATTGCGGGGAATTCAAAACCACCAACTGGAATCTGCATAACTGGTTGAAGAAAAACGGCATTGATAGTTGAAAACACCGGATATGCCGAAACACAGGAGGGAATGATGAATCAGGACAGGGAAATTTTGCAGGAAAAAATCACAGCCGAGGAACTGCTTGGCTTTCGGATTTCCGGAGGAGGAAATCACCCTTTGCCAGACAGATTGTCAGGGGTGCGGGAGAACGGTTGGCGGAAAAACCGAACGAGGATGCTGTGGGCGGGACTGCGTCACTTGACGCTGCCATGAATGATATCATGAAAACCTTTTTTCTGCGTTCAGAAATGTTTCGTGTATGAAAACAGAGAGAGAACCCCGGATTTTGTACCAGGTATGGGAAAAGCTGAGAATAAGGGGATAACCCGAAGCTGGGGTTGTTTGCGGCAGTCCTGCAAAAGGGTTTCAACAGTTAATATGCCAATCCATGTGCCGGTGGGCCTTCGGAGTATCCATCTGATGATTTTTTTCCATGTCCCTTGAGAGAACTCAAGTAGCTTGGCAAGGAATTTCTTTATGTGTTTTCTGTTTATTCCCAGTTCATCCGCCATTCTGTTTCGTGCCTCTTCCGGCATTTCTCCAGCAGATGATGTATTTTCCTGCCTGGATCTGCGTCCATTCTTTTTTCCTCCTGTATAACAGTTATAACAGTTCTGTTTTTATACAGAAAAATAATCATTTAAACTGAAAAGCAACCAGAACAACTTCCTTTGTTTTTATCTCCGCAGCAACGGAGAGTACTTTTTGAGGTGCTTTCGCCACTATTGACTGTTTTTATTTCTTTCTGAATAGTTGTGAGCGGAAGTGCTTTTTAATAAGCCGGTTAATTTCACTTTTAATCAATTCGGCATCCTGCCTGTCCTTGTTTTTTCTTTTGCAGTGTTGGGAATACCTTTCAGATTTTCCAAAAAACCTTCTCAATATAACAGTTAAAAATGAAGGATGTTTGAAGTGTTAATTCTGTATATTTATAACCTTTTCCTCGCAGCCACTTCTTCAAATAATTCATCATCAATATTTGATCCAGCAAGATCAAATGGAATCTGTCAGTCTTTTTTCATCAATATCCACTTCCTTTTATTCTGTTCATAGCAAAAGAACAGTAAAGAGTTATCAGCTTTGCCTTTAATATTGAGGGCAGATTAATTGATATCCCCTGCATAGGCAGCTATTATTTTTTGCAGGTGTATATTGATGATATACTCATAACCATCAACTCTCAAAAGTAAAAACAGACGGATCAGGCAATCTTTCATTCCTAGGTTTCCATTGTGTCTCCCCGTCTACAACTGAAAATCAATATAGGAATATCCCAGCCATTCGGCAATTTGTTCCGCTATTTTCAAAAAGATCTTCCGCCGTTCAGGAAGGCATTAAAAATGGCTTCGGTCAAGTCCGATCATCCGCACCCTTGCTTTGAGTCCCCCGCGGCAAATCTTCAAGAACTGCTTTAAAGTTATCCGGTATAATTCTGAAGTATCCATATTCATCCTATAACACAGAACGGATATATTTTTTATTGCCAAATAAATCCAAATAAACCTTGACTACATGTTTTAAATTGTTTATTAATTGCCAAATTAATCCATATATAGCTATTTCATACAAGCAAACATGAAAACATGATCAAACAATAAGCATCAATGATGGAAAACAACAGAAAGGATATGCCATGCAAAGATTACTCCAGAGGAATTTTGAAACCGTTTGCAGAGAAAAGCGCGGAATCCCTTGCCCCTTATATCTCTGCCATTATTGCACGGACCAAACTGCCAGGAAGAGTACGGGCAAAAAGACTGAAACAGCGGCAAAGGAACTGGGTAAGGAGATGTGCCTGCGATATTGTGGCTTTACGGAACCAGCACAGAACTCGGCAGGTTGTGGCAGGGAACGCATGACAGAATTATGAATGGTGAATGAAAAGGGGAAAAGCTGTGATGTATGGCTACCGGAAAGAGAGGATTGCGGAGTGCCTGGCTGTTTCAGGAAAAGGCGGGTAACAGGCGGGTGGGGAGAGTTTGTGCGGCAGATTCATGCAGTGACAGAGATTCTGGAATCACCGATCAGGAAATTGCGGAACCTGCACAGGAAGAGACTGCAAAGGGAAAAAGACAGGGACAGACAGATGATTTTCGGTTAAAATCCGGTTACGGTTTTCCGCAATGGGGAACAGCATAAACACATGCCTGTGCCAGACGAAAGTCTGCACAGGTATTGCTTTATGGAGGAGGATCAGTGAAAAGATATTTACGTTTAAGGGAACTGGCCGGCAAACTGGTGACTGTGCGCACTGTGCGGAACTGGTGTCAGCACGGGGGCTTGCCGAAATACAGGGTTCCGGGCAGCAACCTGATTTATTTTGACCCGGAGGATCTGGAGAAATTCTTCATTCCTGTAAATGCGAAGGAGGAAATCAATGCAATGGCGGAGTGATGTTGGCCTGCAAACTGAGACAGAAAAGAGATCATGATTTGCTTTGAACTGGAAAGTGAAAACCGGACAGAGGCGGTACCTTCTGGCCGGTTTTGGCATGGGAACTTGTGAAATTGTGAAATTTCAAAACACATCAGGAGAAAATTATGAGTGAAAATACTTTGCGGTTGTCAACAGAAAAAGTGGCAAATGGGAAATATCCTGATCTGATCAGCGCAGAAACAGGGAACACATACACAAAGAAAACCGGTGGTGAATATGTGGGCCGTGCCCTTTCTGCGGAGGATGACCGTTTCCTGATATGGCCGGACAAAAAGACCGGTGAGACCCAGTGGCACTGTCCAGGTGCTTGCGGAAAACACGGGGATGACATTCAGTTTGTCAGAGACCTGAAAGGGTTGTCCTATCCGGACGCGGTGATACGGATATGCAGTCAGCACTGAGTCCGGCACTTCACCGGAACCCAAAGCAGAGACAAAAAGATGCCGGGGACAGCTGCAGTTACATATGGGAACATATCAGCCTGTTGAGAATGATGACCATTTCTATCTGAAAACAAAGAACGTTCTGTCATACGGACTGAAAAAGGACAGACACGGCAATCTTCTTGTTCCTCTGCATGACGCGCAGAACATCCTCCGGGGTGTTCAGATGATCTGTCCCGAAGGCAAAACCTTTGCGGACGGGAAAAACAAGCGGTATGTGAAAGGTTCAAAGAAAAAGGGCAGTTATTTCACCATAGCAGGGCAGGGACAGACCGCATATTTCTGTGAAGGGTATGCAACCGGAGCCAGCGCGCACGCGGCAGTGGGTGCAACGGTTATTGTGTGCTTTGACAGCGGCAATCTTGAAACAGTGGTGGCCGGGTTCCGGGCAGCAAACCCGGAATCGGCCTTTGTCATTTTGGCGGATGATGACAAATGGGCAAAGGACAAAGACGGAAACCCGGACAATCCGGGAATAAAAGCTGCCCTGAGCACTGCCAAAAAACACAACTGCCCTGTGGCCATTCCCCAGTTCAGGGATGAAACAGACCGACCGACTGACTTCAATGATCTGGCCTGTGCCGAGGGACTGGAGGAGGTCAGAAAACAGATTCTCAGTCCCTCGGTTTCCTCTGCGGTGCTGAACACCATGAAAGAGGAAAGCACGGAAAACGGCAAATCTGTTTCAAATCTGCTTCTGGAAATCGGAATGCACGGGGATCTGTTTCATTGTGACGGGGAGGCATACGGAACCTTTGCCGTCAACGGACATCATGAAACATGGCCTTTGAAGTCGGACGGTTTCAGCAGGTATCTGCGCAATGCCTTTTTCAAAAGCACGGGCAGGGCCTGCAGTGACAATGCCTACAAAGAGGCGGTGAACACTTTGGAGGCAATGGCCTTGAGCGGGCCTGAAAAACCTGTGTTTATCCGTGTTGGAAAACACGGGGATGCCCTGTGCATTGACCTGTGCAATGACAAATGGGAAATGGTGGAAATCACGGCACAGGGATGGAAAACAGTGAAAAACCCGGACGTGAAATTCATCCGGAGCAAAAGCATGATGCCCCTGCCTGAACCCGCGGCAAACGGAAACGGATGGAATGAACTCCGCAGATTTTACAATGTGAAAGATGATGCGGATTTCATCCTGCTTGCCGCGTGGACAGTCGGGGCTTTTTCTTTTGATGCGGAATATCCCATCCTGATTTTTCAGGGAGAGGCAGGCGCTGCGAAAAGCACGTCAACGGAAATAACAAGATTGATTGTTGACCCGAACAAATCCGCTTTGCGGAGTCCGGCACAGAGCGTCAAGGATTTGATGATCAGCACAAGACATACGCACGTCATGAGCTATGACAACCTGTCCGGCATGAATCCCTGGTTTGCGGATGCCGCGTGCAAGATTGCCACCGGCGGGGCCTTTGCCACAAGAGCGCTGTTTTCAAACAATGATGAAAACGTGATTGTTGCAAAAAAACCGCAGATTTTCAACGGCATAGATGATTTGACCGGACGGCAGGATTTTTCAGACAGGGCAATCGTGATCAATCTTGAACGCATTCCGGAAGAAAAATGCAGACCAAAGGATGACTTTCTGAAAGAGTTTGAAACCGCACATCCGGGAATTTTCGGGGCCGTGTGTGACACACTTTCAAAAGCCCTGCTCCATCTGCCGCACATCAGGATGGAAAGTTACCCGCGCATGGCCTCTTTTGCCAAATGGACAGTCGCGGCAGAGCAGGGAAAGGGGTTTCCCTGGGAGCCGGGCAGGTTTATGGACGCGTACACCCTGAACCGGGATGAGGTCATTTCCGGATCCCTGGGCGGGAGCCTGATTGAAAATGCCATTATCAGCTTCACAGAACAGTGGGGAGACGGGGAATACTGGAAAGGGACAGCAACAGAACTGCTGAACAGTCTCAGTACACAGGAAGGGGAAAAAATCAGCGGGCAGAAAGCATGGCCGAAAACAGCCCATCAGTTTTCCGGTGCTCTGAACAGGTCAATGCGGGTATTCCGGGCAAATGGGATTAGTTTTGAAAAGGGCAGTGAGAGAAAAGACGGAAAGGTAAAACGCTTTATAAAAATCCTGAAGTTAAAAAAAGAAGCGTCAACAGCGTCAACACATACAGAAAATTCAAATCAATACTCTGATAATAATAAAGAAAATAATGTTGACGCTGATG
>JAWKPW010000139.1:0-9234 GCA_041390465.1 Desulfobacterales bacterium
CGGATCGGGCTTGCTGTCCTGTTCCGGATCAGAAATTCTGCTTATCGGAGCAATGATATTTTTTTTCGGAAGATCAGCCGGTGGTTTGCTAATCCCTTCTTCCTGCATGGCAGCTATGAATGTCCGGCGCTCCAAATCTGACATTTTCTGTACATTATCAATCCATCTTTGAATCTTCCGCTTAATTCTTTCCCGTTCCCGGTAATTCTTCCCTTCTTTGGTGACTATATCCTGCCAAGTTTTGGTATCGTCAAAAATGATGGTATCTGTCATAATTCCACCTTCAGATACACCTCCCTGATTTCCTCTGCCTGAATGCAGAGATAGTCAAGGGTCTGTTTCTGTGAGGAATGATTGAAGATCACCATCAGGCGGGGAATATCGATCCCTTTTTTCCACGCGTGATAGCCCCAGGTTTTCCGGAGCGTGTGGCTGCCGTAATTGCCCCGCAGCCCGATCTGCCTGCACCAGCCTTTGACCAGCCGGTGAACGCTGCTCACAGCCAGACCGGCGCCCCTCTGAGACCGGAACAGGGGATCGTCATCATTCGGATCCGCGACATCCAGCCAGGCATTCACGGCCTGATGCAGTCCGCTGTTCAGGGTGATCCTGCGGGGCTTGCCGGTTTTCTGTTCCCGGATTTCAAAACTGTCTCCGGGTTTGAGTCCGGAAACCTGATTGACTGTGATCCTGACAAGATCGGATGCCCGGAGGTTGGTGTTGATCCCGAACATGAACAAAGCCAGATTCCGGGGCTGGTCTTTGAGAATGTTTTTGATCCGGTCTATGTCCTTCTGGAGCCTGATCGGTTCAACTTTGCAGGAACCGCCTTTGTGCGTTATCATGGTTTTTCCCCTGCTTTGCCAATTTCCTATCAAAAGTTGGCAAGTTTAAGATAAAAAAAATTCAATAATCTGAAACGGTTTTGAAAAAAGACACCCCTGACATATTCCCCGACACCCTGTTTTTTGCTGTTTGCAATGTGTAAGGAAATATGATAGATGACATATTAAAGGATAAAAAACATTTGTCAACCGGAATTGACAGTACCGCCACACTTGATGATGTCAATCTGATTTCGGGAAATATGAATTTAAATCTGATACAAAAACTGATTGACAGAAAATAATCATCTGTGACACTTATCAGAATACAGGTTCTGCCCTTTTCTTGACAGAGATCGTCTTTCTACGGCGATTTTACGAAGTCAATTCTGTGAACCCCTGAAAAATGGGAGTTGAAAAATGACTGAATACATGACCGTGCCGAAGCTGGCCCAAAAACTGGAACTGAGTGACAACACCGTGCGCAGGTACACGAAAAACTATCCCCAGTTCTTCCGCCCGGAAATGCGGGAGGGGTGGGAATATTTTCCGGTGGAGGAAAGCCTGAAAGTCATCCGGCGCATCAATGAAATCAGTGCGGCAGGGAAGCGCAGAAGCGAGGTTGTCGCGGAACTGGAGAAAGATTTTCCGGTTGTGCGTCCGGTTTCCACCGGAGAAGACACTGACTCTGATCCGGACGGCGGCCTGTCCGGACAGATCGAGTTCGGGCCGAAAAGCATGGCGCTTCTGATCCGGATGGCCGATGCCCTGGAGCGGATCGCAGAGCTGCAAAAATAGCTTAAAATACAGTTTAAAATGCACTATATTTTAAGCTGCGATATGCGCTATAAATATAGTCTAAAATATGCTATTTTATAAACTATATTTTAAGCTACAAAATGCGCTATAAAAATTCTCCAATTTTCTGATATACCAGGAAAGGAAAATTTGACATGAGAATCACAGTTCTGAATCAAAAAGGCGGTGGAGGGAAAAGCACGGTTGCGGTGAATCTTGGTTACGGATTGGCTGAAACCGGAAAAAAGACTCTCCTGGTCGACACTGATCCGCAGGCGCACACCTCTCTTATTTTCTGTCCGGACATACCCAAAGACAGGACCGTAAAAGAACTGTTTGCGGATCGGGAGTATGACCTGAGAAAGCTGATCCGTCCCGCACAGGTGCATGGAAAAGAGATTGAAAATCTGTTCCTCATTCCCTCAAATATCCATCTGGCGACAACCGCAGAGCAGATTACTGCCCGCATTCACCGGGAGAAAATTCTGCACAACCATCTGAGCAGAGTAACCGGAGAGTATGACCATATCCTCATTGACTGCCCACCAACCCTGAACGTGCTGACGGTCAACGCCATTTGCACGGCTGAGATGATCCTGATTCCCACAGTGTACGGCAGATATTCCCTGGACGGCATAGCTGATCTGTTTGCGTCCATAAGGGAAGTGAAGGAAGGCAAAGAATACCGGTACCGGATTCTCCGCAATGCCTATGATCCCCGGAACAAAACCAGCAATGATTATATAGAAGGACAGTTGAAACCTTTGGCGGATCATCTGATGCAGACCGTGATCCGGAAAACAGAGGCCATCAATCAGGCATTGATGAACACAGAGACGGTTTTCACCTTTGATCCGAAATCAAACGGCGTGACGGACTTCAGGGCGCTGACAGAGGAGATACTGAAATTATGAGCAAAAAGAAAATAACCGGTGCGGTTTCGGGGGTGGTGGGAGTTTCAGGCGGGTGTTGTAGAAAACTCTGCGTCTGTTTATGAATCTGTCGTATTCAAAAAACAGACACAGCGGAAATTTCTTTTTAACTGTGCCTTTGGCAGACCGCAACTTTCATAATCATCGGATTGGGGTGATGATGAAAAGGTCAATCCGGTATTCGGCATATTTGCGGAGGATTTTGAGATACCTGGGTTGAAATTCCGGCACGTCAAAGAGCATATTCGCGATTTCATCCCAGAAGATGAGGATATGGGGAAATTCTGCAATTTGGTTCATGCGCTGACCCTCTGCGCTCTTTTTCCTGATCCAGCCAGTCCAGAAATGCTACCCTGCAAATTGTCCCCGGCCTTCGACAATCCGGACACCTTGAGGCCAGATCATCCTCTCTTGATCTTTCGGGTCTATGGCAAAACCATATTGCCCTATGTTTAAGAATTGCCAGTTGCTTGCAGAAAAAGGTTTTTCCGGATCGGGTGGAGCCTGCCACGATTACCCTCCGGTCAAGATCGCGGCCACATCCAAAGCGGTAAGGTTTTCACCGTCATTTTCAACGGTGTTTTCCATTTCAATCTGCTGCCGGGGTTGTGCTTCGTTCCGTGTCCAGAAGCCTGCCCCGCCCCATGCCAGCACACCGATTTTTGACACGACCACGGATCGGAATCTGGCATCGGTTTCCCGGTTTTTATTTCGGCCCGCCCGGATATCTGTGATTGTTCTGCTGATGCAGGAGCCGGAGGCAGTATCCGGACATGACCAGCAGAATCAGACAGGAAAATCCCAGGGCAAGACCGATGATACCCAAAAGCAGGGTTCCGGAAATTATCAGAATATGGTTGGTTGTCAGTTTCATCTTGGATTCTCCATATTTTTTAACCACAAAGGACACAAAGATGGCACACAAAGGTCACAAAAACTGACAGAACTGTATAAAATTCGGAAGAGAACCGTATCTTTGCATAAAGTACAATTTCAATGGGGACTGGCATAGTTCGGTGCTTGAACACCGGGCGGTGTTTTTTTGGGGGTTACGGTCTCCACTGACCTGTTCTGTAATAATCTGGATTTTCCGAATTTCCTCTTGCGGTTGTGCCAGTCGTTTATGCGTCCCGGATACCGATCCGGTTCCGGGCGGTGCCGCCTCTGCCGCTGATCCGATCCGCAATGGACAGGATTTTTTCAAATGTGTCGTTCTTCCTCGCAGTTCCGCCTGCCGCTCATAGCTTCTGGCTTCATACTGCCTTTGCCGGTGGAGCATTTCAGCCAAAGCCAGTGTGCGGCTGGTGGTATCAGGATGGCGATCCAGTTCGGAGACCATGCCCTGCGCTGTTTGCAGGTTGGCGCTGTCGAACTGTCCGGACACTTCCTGGGGGTGGTGCTGTTCCGTGCAGGGGTTCGGGACGTTTGGGGAGTTCGGGTTTTCTGGTTCCGATTCTGGAAATCAGAAATATCACAATCATAAAGACAAACCGCCGACCAATGTTTCATGCTGACTCATTCCGGTGTCCATATTCATCCTCCTCATAACCCGGCTTTGCTTAGCATCGTGTCTCTTCAACAGCATTGCCGATTTTGTTGAGATTTCTGTCAAGTTTTCTTGACTGACGCACCCGGTCAACTGTTTTGGCAATCCTGTTTGATATGCGCTTTGTTTTCCGGTCAAAACGGTTCAGAAATCCTCGTTTTTTTCTTTGCCATTGCCCTATGTCACCTCCCCATATAATACTCTGCCGGATAATCCGGAATACAGTTGACCTGGTTAATACTGTGACGTTGCGCTGCATCTGATCTGCTTTGGCTCCGGGTTCCGGATTTCGGACAGGAAAAGCCGGATATGCAGGCCGGAAAAATTCTGCCGGTGTTTTTCCGGACAGAAAACAGAGAAGCAGAAAAAGAATGCAAAGCAGGTTATCAGCACGGCCATGAAACCCATGATGACCATTACACCAGTTCTGTTTCGTTTCCGTTCTGTGCCGCAGACAGGGCATCCCGCAGGGCATTGTTTTCGGTTCGCAAATCCCGGATCAACATTGGGGAAAAATACCAGGCAAAGCCAGAAAGATCAGCACAATGCCGCACAGAGTGATTAAAGAAAACATTTTCATATCCTTATCACCTCCGCAATGCGCACCGGTTCCGGATTTACCCTGATCCGATGCCCGTTTTTGAGACACCACACACCGAAAAACACCATGAAATACCCATGACGGCCATGAAAAGAACATCCCGGTTCCGGACAATCTATCCGAAGCCGACAATGGCCGTTAGGATCAGCACAAGCATAAGCAGATTTCCGATCATGCTGACCTCCTTTGTCTGTTTGGTACAATCATCTGTGATTTTGGATACATGACACCTCCTTTTGTGTTTGACGCACAAGAGGGGGAGCTATCGGACTGGAAAAGGCTATACGGATATGGTATAGACGGAATGCGCCGGATCACAATAGCTCAACCCTATTGCGTGACGGTTGACCCGGTGGGGAAGTAGCCGCTTCCCTGCCGGGTTTTTGTTTATGCTAAATGTTGTAGTATTCTACAACACTAACAAAGAAAAATTGACTTTGCAAGAAAAATGTTGTTATTCCCTACAACATGAAAAATAATCTCCGCCAGATTATGGAAGAAAGAGGGATCACCGTCCGGAAACTGTCAGAAATGACACGGGATGAAAGAGGGAACTGCGTCAGCACCAAAACCATAACCGAAGTGCGGATGGGGCGGAACTGTGAATTAAGGACTATTCAGCGCATAGCTGCGGCTCTGGGTGTGGATGTGGAGATTTTATTTGACGGGAGTGTTGATAAAAATTACTAACTCTACAGCCGCTTTTTCATCTTATAAACTTTGATCCTCTGTACCGCTTCATCCGGATCAAAATCCCTGCCCAAAGATAAACTGTGCAACTGTCCGGCAATCCGTTTGTACGCATAATAATACATCCGGTTCCCTACAGACTTTTTTTGTATTCCCCAAGTCTCGTTATTTATGTCGACAGTTTTCGGTATGAAAAGCGTTTCTTTCTTTTTCGGGTTCTCCAGTACCGACAATCTCTGCCTGAGCAGTTCATTTTCCCTGCGCTCTGCTTCCAGTTCCCGCGTGCGCTCATCCAGAGCCAAAAGACAGAGTTGTGCTCTTTTCAGAGCATCTTTCAATTTTGCCTGAAGAATTGTCAGTTCAGTGAGATCAAATTTCATCTTTATCCCCTCTCCCAAAAAAATAATTCGGGGATACGCCTAACGCTTCGGCCAATGAACCCAGAGTATTTGCACTGGGATCACGCTGACCGTTTTCTACTTTTCCCACAGTGGAGAAACTGATACCAGCTTTTTCTGCCAATTCCCGCAAAGTCATATCCAGCGCTTTCCGGCGTTCCCTGAGTTTTTCAGGGTTAAAAATCCACTTCATTTTCACCTCTGCTTTAATATAGTTAATCTTGGTAAATCCTTTAATCCTGTGAATCCCGGTTCAGACAGTTTTAAATCCTGTTAATCCTTTAATCATGTAAATCCCGGTTCAGACAGTTTTTCAATCCCTGCTTATCTGAAATCCTTGTAGTTATCTGCCCCTGCCGGAAGCGACAGGGGCTTTTTTTATTTTAGTTTATCGGTTCAGATTCCAACTGTTCTCTTTCTCTCTTATCCGCAATGGCAAAAAGCCTTTTTGCTTCCGCCATTTCCTTATAATATGCCTGTCCCTCTGCCCGTTGAGCAAATTCTCTGATTGCCTCTGCTTTCCTCCTCAGTTCTTCCGGAGTGCCTTCGGGTTCCGGTTCTGGCTCCGGTTTCTGGCATTCCGGACAAAGCCAAGTTACAGTTTGTGAGTCGAGGTCTTTATACGAACACCAACCTTTTCCTCCACAGGAAACTGCCGATCTTGCCATTCTTACAGAAGAAATAATTTCAGCACCACACTTTTTGCAAGCAAGCGTTTTTTCTTCCGTCAATTCCCTTTCCTGCTTCCGATCCCGGATAAGTTCCTGAAGACGATCAATCATTTTGGATGCCTTTTTGGAATTTGTTTCCGGATCGGCAAGAAAAGCATTGGTTTTTTCCCGTTCCTCTTCGGTAAAAACGCTTGATTTTATAAGATTATCAATAAAACTCTTCTGCTTTGGCGTCAGAGTCGGCTTTCGTTCCTGCGGAGATGGTTCATATTCCGAAACCAAGTAAGGATCGGCAGATTGAGCATTCGGAATCGTCTCTACCTCAGATTCATCCAACATTCCGAGGCCAAGCAAATCCAAAGTTGACCGGCGTTTTGCCTTTGTTTCCGCCTTCATAAAGGCGTTACAAAGCTGATCTCCTTTCAGATTGATAATCGAAACTGCGCCAATGCTTTCGGTCTGTCTGCCGGTTGGCAAAAATGCCTGTGACGTAACCACATAACAATCATGGACAATTTCTCTGGCAACAATCCGATGCGACACGTCATAGAGTTTATTGAGCTGCTGCGCTCCTGATCGATCCAGATACATGATCTCTTTACCGGAAAGCCGCAGGAGTTTAAAGGGCTGTGTAAGGGGGTCTAATCCGATCCTTTCACAGATGGCATTATAATACTGGACTTTCTGCACTGGCGTTAATCTTGAAAGATCACCATGCAGAACCATATTACTGACGATCTGATCCTGAGAAACGGGCAAATTCTCATTTGATCTGATTTGATTTGACATGCCTGCCTCCTTTTTGGTAGGCTGTTTCCTGACGTGGGCGGAAACAGCCGTTTAGGTTTTACGCCGCAGCCTCTGAGATTGTTGGCGCAATTTCAGGGGCTTTTTTATTTGTGTTCCAAGCTTCTGCTGTTAATTTTGGACTGGCGGCTTTCGGGCCTTCCGTCTCGCAGCAGTGACAGAATACATAGTATCTGTGCCTGTCTCTTTGGATGATTTCAAGATTCCTTCCGCTGCTGCCGCAAAATGGACAGGAAAGCAGAAATTTTTCTTCATCAAAAAACATAATTCCTCCTTTACCAATCTTTCATTATGGCTTCATAATCAAGGGTTTCCCTACCGTTTTCATCAATGATCAGATAGTCTTCCAGATCAATCCCATCCATCAGATCATCAAGGGAGAGACCTGTTTCCCTTTCCAGAATTTCCTCTGCTGTGATTTCTTTCTTTTTCATGGTGTTGGCTCCTTTCCAGATTTGAGAAATAGCAAAATTCACATTTCCGATCCCGGCACGCGGCGCAGACCGCCTGCCGATCCATTTGCCGAGACAATATCTGAATTGCTTCATCTATTGCCTTTGTCATGGTGATTCTTCCTGCCCATGCCATACGGCGCAGGGTTGAACTTCCGGTTATGGAAAGTTCCGGAGAATATGCCATTTTTTTCACCTCCTTTCTGTCGTCAGATATGATGGTATTTTACAATATTTTGTGTACTATAGTCAACAAAAAAATGGATTGAACACAAATAAAATCATATTTTTATCTTTAAAAAAATGGAAGAATGAATTTGGAAACAAAAAGAGATTAATCTTAAAAGATTATGCTGAAAATCCCGGCAGGAGACCGGGATTTTCAGAAAATTAATATTTCAGAGCGCAGGCAACAGGGCCGGAAAAACAGGACAGGGGCAGATCAGAAATGGAAACCGGAATTGAAGCGGAAAAAGCCGCACCGGCGGACAGAGCAGCACCGCGTGCAGTTCGAAAATTTACACAGGGAATAGATTTTGGCAGGCGAAGTAACCAATAAGCGGCAAATTTGTGGCAGGCAGAATTGGAAGAAAAACCCGCCACCACCACAAACCCGGACGCAGACCGGGGAGACTTCCGGCAGCCAAAGAAACATGCGCCAAAGTAAGCAGCAGATTCCGCAAGAGAGGAAAAATCAGGGAGAAAGGAATCAGTTATTTCACTTTTCATTTTGCACCTCCATTTTTTATAAATTATTAAAAACATGACTATTATTAGCATATTTTGTGTACTATAGTCAACAAAAAAATGAAATATTTTTGTTTTAATTAACAGACTTCTCCTCCGTATTTTGCCCTGCAGGTAAGCACAGACCGGATTTTGACGCGGGTGAGGCCGGAGCTGTCGATTTTTTCCACGACATCCTCGTTGATTTCCTCGCCGACGCGGGCGATGATGTCGTCTGTGAAGGGGTCCCGGATGTCCTCTTCTGCGACAATGCGTCCCAGTACCCGCTCGCCCAGGCGCTGGATGATTTCACCGCCTTCCATGAGGGATTCCACTTCCACGCCGACTATGGTTCCGCAGTCGGGTTCTGAGACCATGCAGTCCTGCGCGACGTCTGCGAGTCTGCGGGTGAGGTATCCGGAGTTTGCGGTTTTCAGGGCTGTGTCTGCAAGTCCCTTGCGTGCGCCGTGGGTGGAGATGAAGTACTGGAGCACGGACAGTCCTTCACGGAAGTTGGCTGTGATGGGTGTTTCAATGATTTCGCCCGAGGGTTTGGCCATGAGGCCGCGCATGCCTGCGAGCTGGCGCATCTGGTCTTTGGACCCTCTGGCTCCGGAGTCGGCCATCATGTAGACCGGGTTGAATCCCTCGACAGTGAGGGGGTTCCCGTTTTCGTCTGTGAGGGGGCGGCCGTCCGCGTCTGTGAGGGGCGCGGTTTTCATGGCGGCCATCATTTCATTGGCTATGTCGTCTGTGGCCCGGGCCCAGATGTCCACGACCTTGTTGTAT
>JAWKPW010000140.1:0-9020 GCA_041390465.1 Desulfobacterales bacterium
TGGGAAACCGGGGACGTGCGCCTTACAAATCCGTGCTGACACACGGCTTTGTTGTGGATGAGCAGGGCAGAAAAATGTCCAAATCCGTTGGCAATGTGATTGCACCCAAAGAAGTGATTGACAAATACGGCGCGGAAATCCTGCGTCTGTGGGTTTCCGCCTCGGATTACCGGGATGACATCCGCATTTCCGACAATATCCTCAAACAGTTGAGTGATGCGTACCGCCGGATTCGCAACACCTGCCGCTTTATGCTGGGCAATTTGTATGATTTCAATCCCGCGACAGACGCGGTCGCGTATGAAGCTCTCACAGATATTGACAAATACGCACTTCACACATTGGCCGGACTGGTGGAAAAGGGGATAAAGGCATATGAAAACTATGAATTCCATGTGATTTATCACGCAATGTACAATTACTGCACCGTGGATCTGTCCGCGTTTTATCTGGATATTCTCAAGGATCGGCTCTACACTTCACCTGCCAAATCTGCGGATCGGCGCAGCGCCCAGACAGTCATGTATGCCATTCTGGACGCGATGGTGAAACTCATGGCTCCGATTCTGCCTTTTACCGCGGAAGAAATCTGGAAGTATATGCCGGAGCATGCAGGAAAGGCTGAAAGCATTCATATGACCGGACTGCCGGATGCAGCAGCTTTCCTCAAAAACCCGGAACTGGCTGCAAAATGGGAAAAGATTCTGGACGTGCGCGGGGAAGTGACCAAAGCTCTGGAAGAAGCAAGAATCCGCAAGGAAATCGGACATCCGCTGGATGCGGCTGTGGCCATCAGCACTGAGGGAGAATTTGCGGATGTGCTGAAATGCTATGAAAAAGAATTGTCTGCCATTTTCATTGTTTCCAAAGCAGGGTTGTCTGCGGGAAATTTGGAAAATGCCTTTGCCAGTGAAATCATCAACGGTCTGCAGATTCAGGTGAAACCCGCAGAGGGAGAGAAATGCGAGCGGTGCTGGGTGCATGACACCAGTGTGGGAACCATTGCGGAACATCCCGGCATCTGCACACGGTGCAAGGCAAATCTGAACGCGATGTGACTTATTGTTGTGATAATATCTGAAGGAAGCGGGAGCTGCAACAGTGAAACCCGCCTTGCAAACCACAAGGATTTTTTGAAAGAGTTAAGTTAAGCAGTTGACCGGATAAACCATCAGGGTTTTGAAAACCAAGCGCTTTCAAGGTGTGAAAAATAAGCCTTTAAGATCAGATTATTTTATATACAACCTTTTCTGATGCTGTCTGCCGGCGGCTGTGCAGTCTGCTGCAAAAAACGCCGGATGACGTGCAGGTTGCGCTGACCGGCCTGTTACTTCCTTGAAAGGGCTGGTTTCTATAACATCCCAAAGGAATCATCCATATCTTCCTTTTTTTCCCACAAGTGGGAGAAGAAGGCTTTCCGCCCTGATTTATAAAGAAAATCAATGTTCCTGAATGCCAAGCTGCTTCATTTTCAGATACAGGGTTTTTCTTCCCACCCCAAGCAAACCGGCGGCTTTTGTTCGGTTCCATCTGCAGTGTTCCAGTACAGCGGAAATATGTTTTTTTTCAAAATTTTCAACGGCATACTGCAAAGATGGATTGACACTCTGGGCATTGACTGCCGGAGAAATGGAATCCGCTGATCCGCGGCGGATGCGTCCTCCGGGAAAATCCAGTGAATTCAGGCTCACATACCGCTGAATCGTGTTTTCCAGCTCCCGCACATTTCCGGGCCAGTCATATTCGCGCAGCATATCCAAATCATGACCGCTGAGCACTGCCCGGCCTGAGGGATCATATTTTTTCAGAAAATGCTCTGCCAGAAGCGGTATATCCTCCCTGCGCTCCCCCAGCCGCGGCATGTACACAGGAATAATGTGAATGCGGTAGAAGAAATCCTCCCGTATGCGTCCCTGACGGATCAACTGCTCCAGATTGCGGTTGGTTGCGGCAATAATGCGCACATCCGGTTTCCGAACCTCCAGTCCGCCGATGGGCGTATAGCCTCCGCCCTCCAGGACCCGAAGCAGTTTCACCTGCATGTTTTCCGAGATTTCCCCGAGTTCGTCCAGAAACAGGGTTCCACCCGCGGCATGATCAAAAAAACCGGGTTTGTCCCTGTCTGCGCCTGTAAAACCGCCTTTGCGGTATCCGAAAAACTCGCTTTCCATCAAATCCCGCGGAATTGCGCCGCAGTTGACCGGCACAAAGCGGTTTGCACTGCGCTCACTCATATCATGAATGGCACGGGCCACCAGTTCCTTGCCGGTGCCGGATTCGCCGTAGATGATGACATTGGCATCTGCCGCGGCCGCGCGCAGAATCATTTCATACACCTGCTGCATGACCATGCTTTTGCCCACAATGCAGCCGAACCGGTAACGGTCTTTGGCGGCCGAACGCAGCCGTATGTTCTCCTTTTGGAGAAAAACGTCTCGTTCCTTTACCGCAAGTTCGGCCTGTTTGCGCTCATGGATGTCCAGAATCACAGTCTGCTGGTGCATCACGGAATCATCCGCGTCAAACACCGGAGAACTGACTGCATAACACCAGCGTCTGTCCTGGGGCCTGCGGAATTCGTATTTCACAGTTTCCCCTGCGAACACTTTTTTGCGTGCGCACCATTCACAGGGCATTTCCCGTGCGTAGAGAATCTGATGGCACAGCTCCCCGCTTCTGTCCTGTCCGATGAAATTTTTCAGGGCCCTGTTCATAAAGGAAATCCGGAAATCCGGTGAACAGATATAGATGAACCCTTCAAATGCCTCCACAATGCCGCTGAGTTTGGATTCACTTTCCCGCAGGCTGCGCCTTGCACTTTTCAGGGAAGTGACATCCAGAATGGAAGCCACGCTGCATTCGGTTCCGGAAATCATGTCCACCCGTGCAAACACATTTTTTTTGTTGCCAAAGCGGTCTGACAGCGTGAATTCATATTCAATGGGAACACTTTCCGCAGATTTTCTCCTGTTGAAATGATACCGCACCATCCGTTCCAAATCTTCGGGAAAGGCAATGATGGCAGGCCATTTCATCTTTCCCTCAATTTCCTCTTTGGAATATCCGGTCAGTTTCTGAAATCCGGCATTGGCCAGGGAAATGGTCATGTCTTTTTCAATGATGATGGTGGCTGTTCCTGTGTTTTCGAACACAGCCCGGTACCGGATTTCATTTTCCTTCAGTGCTTTGGAAATGCTTTTCTGCTCGCTGATGTCTTCAACAAATCCTTCCAGATATTTCACGGTTCCGTCTTTTTCCCGTGCAGTGCGCACATGAAGCCGGCAGTCCATGACAGAGCCGTCTTTGCGGTAAAAACGGCTTTCAAAATTCAGGATCCGATCCTGCTTCCCTATCAGGTCCATCAGTTTTTTGCGATGGGCAGGATTGACATACACATCATTGGCAATATTCTTTACACAGGCCAGATACTGTGCCGCAGAGTCATAGCCCAGCATCCGTGCCAGGGCAGGATTCACGTCCAGAAGACGGCCATCGGGTGTGGATCGCAGAATGCCCACAGGTGCATATTCAAACAAATCTTTGTACAACAAAAGATTTTCTGTCATCTGATTTTGTCTGCATTGGGTTTCTGTAAAGAAGAAAAGACTTGCTTATTGCATGAAAATCTGTATTTCCTGCGAAAAGGATAACACAAAGACAGAGAAGATGCAAACAGTGAAACGGAGCATTATGTTTTCCATACTGAAAAAAATATTTGCAGGCATTTCAGGAAAATCTGAAAGCCAGGTTCCGCAGGAAATAAAAGCCGGGTTCCGGGATAAGAAGGGGAAAAAGCGCAGCAGCCAGAAATCAGAAAGGAAAGATCAGTCAAATCAGGAAAGTCTTCACAAACAGATGCGGAAACCTTTGGCGGAAGATGCCTCCGCTGTTCCGGCTGAGCCGGTTCAGAAAAAAGAGACTTCACTGCCCAAAGCCTGCGGAAAGAAAAACAGAAAAGCATCTGCAAAGGCACACAACCGGCACGGCATTCCCGTATATGAAAAACATGCTGATTTTTCAAAATATTTTGCAGAAGAAAGCGAGAAAACGGAAGCTGCGGCAAAGGAATGCCAGACTGCGGGTTTGGCGGGCGGAAAATCCCATCCTGTCCGGAGGGAAAAACAGCCTCCTCCAGCATCAAAAGTCCCCCGTTCTGTTCCCCGAAACAGACATGGCATTCCCCTGTTCCGGAAAGACGATGATCTTTTCCGTTATTTCAGGGAAGAGGCTTTCGGAGAGATGTATCGTCAGCCCCCTGAGCGCAGCAGTCTCTTTCCTCTGCATTCCCCTGATTCCGGTGACGCCGCAGATGATTTTCAGACCCTGCTCCGGCATTCTCTGGGGGAAAGCGGGAGGGAAGAAATGCTGAAAAAGAAATTCGCGGGACTGGCATCTGCTCCGTTCCGGCCTCTGCGCAAAGCAATTGCAGACTATCCGCCTCCGCAGGAAGTCATGGATCTGCACGGATGCACGGCAGAGCAGGCTGAGGAAAAAACCGAGGCATTTATTCGCAAAGCCGGGCACAAGGGAATGCGCACCCTGCTGATTATTGTGGGAAAGGGACTTCATTCAGAGGGCAGGGCAGTGCTGCCGGATGTGGTGGAAAACAGACTGCTTCTTTTAAAAAAGCAGAACCGGGTGCTGGCCTATGAATGGGAGAAAAAAATTCAGCGCAAAAGCGGTGCACTCATTGTTTATCTCAATGATCCGGGCTGACGGGCAGCGCTGTGACGGACTTTGGAGCAATCCGGCGCATGGCCTTGTTATCGTGATCCGCAGATTTTCCCGCTGATCTCATTTTCCTGCAAATTCAATTTATTTGTGCAATTCGTGTGATTCGTGGCTGAAAAAAACACCCGTTCTCAATTACTGAAGGCAGTCTGATATTGACAAATGAAATCAAATCATTGCAACTTGTCTGAGGATAAGGAAAATTCTCCTGGCAGCACAAGAGGAGGAATTTATATCCATATCCCCTTCTGTGTCCGGAAATGTGATTACTGCGATTTTTATTCTGTCACGGATTTTTCCCTGATACCGGATTTTCTCCGCGCGCTGATTCGGGAAATGGAAATGCGGTCTGCCCATGCGGATTTTCCCTGTGACACTCTTTATCTGGGAGGCGGAACCCCTTCTGTGCTGAAACCGGAACAGCTTTGCAGGATTTTGGATACAGCTTTTCAGTGCTTTGATCTCCATTCCCATGCAGAAATCACTGCTGAAGTCAATCCCGGCACAGTATCTCCTGAATCTCTCCGGGAATTCCGGAATATCGGCATAAACCGCATCAATATCGGGGTGCAGTCTTTTTCTGAGGAAAATCTACGCTTTCTCGGCAGGATTCACACCGCGCAGGAAGCAGCACTTGCACCGGAATGGGCAAAAAAAGCCGGTTTTGACAATATGGGACTTGATCTCATCTATGCTTTGCCGGGACAGTCGGAAAAAGACTGGGCTTTGGATATGGAGCAGGCTCTTGGCTTTGCCCCCGCGCATCTTTCCTGTTATATGCTCAGTTATGAATCCGGAACGCGTTTGACACAGAGGATGGAAGAAGGGATCTTTTCCCCCATGGACGAGGAATCATCCGGAAATCTGTTTGAATTTACTGTTGAATATCTGGAATCCGGAGGATATGCCCAGTATGAAATCTCCAATTTTGCCCGATCTCCGGATTTGCAATCCCGGCATAACCGGAAATACTGGTCTTTTGCTCCATATATCGGGCTGGGACCTTCCGCACATTCGTTTTTTCCCCGGCAGCGTTGCTGGAACTGCCGATCTGTGAAAGATTATCTTGATCTTCTGAAACAGAATATTCTTCCGGAAGCCGGAAGAGAGATGCTGACATCCGAACAGGAAATGATGGAAGCCGTATATGTGGGGCTGCGGCAGAAACAGGGCATTGCCATCCGGGAATTTGAAAAACGGTTTGCCGTTTCTTTTGGCAATCTGTTTGGAAAACTGAGGGAAGATCTGAAAAGCAGGGGATTTTTGGAGGCCGATGCTGTCCGCTGTGCGCTCTCCCCCCGGGGAATGCGTTTTCTCGACAGCATCACCTCCCTGTTTGCGGATCAGATTCCTGAAACAAAGTGACAATCAGAATTTCTGTTTCAGATATTCCTCATAAACCTTCTGATAATCCGGAGAAAACAGAACAAAGATGATCTTTTCAGGCAAAGAATTCTTTGACAGAAATTTTGCAACCGTATCCACTGCCACCCGGCACGCGTCTTCAATGGGGTAGCCATAGACACCGCAACTGACAGCCGGAAAGGCAATGGTTTTCACCTTGTTTTCCGCTGCCAGTTGCAGACTGTTTTCATAGCAGGAAGCCAGCCGCACGCTGTCCGAAGGCTTTCCGCTGTAAACCGGTCCAACCGTGTGAATCACATATTTTGCCGCAAGTCTGTATCCTTTTGTAATGCGGGCCTCGCCGGTCGGACATCCGCCCAGGGTACGGCATTCTGCCAGCAAATCCGGTCCGGCAGCCCGGTGAATGGCTCCGTCCACACCGCCTCCTCCCAGCAGAGAACTGTTGGCTGCATTCACAATGGCGTCCACAGCAAGCTGCGTAATATCTCCCTGCCGCACTTCCATCCGATTTTGTACGGATTTTTCCATGTTTTTTTCTCCTGTTTTGAATTCTGTCAGAAAAATGCCGGAGTGGCAAACGGAAATTTTGACATTCCTTCTCTTCCTGCTTTAATGGCAGAGGATGAAGAATCTCTGAAACAAAAAAATTTCAATTTTCCGGATGAAGATCATAAAGATTTTCATCCCGTAAGGGAGCCTGATGTTTTTTCCGGCCTGTCCCCCCTTTTTTGCCTGAAGGCAGCAAAAAAGGCTCCTCTCCTTCCATCACATCCCCCAGTTCCGCTTCGATCTGATCCGGGTCTTCCCCTTTTTCCATGCGTCTTAAAGCCTCTTCCATTCCCTGCCCCAGTTGGATTCCGGTCATGTCTGTAAGTTTCCGCATGAGACTGGCAGCCTGTCTGGGATCATCCTCACTGATATTGTCAGCCTCCCCTGCGAGCACCTGCATGGCCTTTTCCATTTGGGATTCATCAAAAGGCAGATCATCAATCTCTCCGTCTTCTTTTGCCTTTCCTGTAATGGCAAACACGGACACCTGTCTTTCCAGGCTGCGGATTTTGCATTTTGGGCATTGGGGACATGTCTGGGTATCTGTGCGTTTGGAAAAAAAACTGAACACGGTATGGCAGTCTTTGCAGTAAAACTCGTAAATCGGCATAGATTCTGTTCCTTTTCATATAATATCAGATAATTGATTACAATATGACGAAGGAAAGGGCTTGACCTTCCCTGTCTGTTCTGTTAGTGTTTTTCTGCTTTGCATTGTATATATTTTCTGTTTCCAAATGTCAAAAAAAACTCCTGCAAAGAGGAAAACAGACAGCAGTATGAATCCGTTGGATATTTTGGTTATCATCATTTCTGCTTATGAAATGCTCCTGGGTTTTTTCAGGGGATTTGTTCGTGAAATCACCGGGATCCTGGGTGTCATCTGCGGTTTTTACTGTGCATACACGTGGTATCCGCAAGGCCAAATTTCTCTCCCGCTGGCTTTCCGATCCGGCTTATCTCAAAATATTCGGATTTCTGATCATCTTTTTTGCAGTATATTCTCTGGCGGGACTGATCGGAATTCTCATCCGGCGGCTGGCAGGCCAAGCTTTTGAAAAATGGACTGACCGCATCAGCGGTCTGTTCTTCAGCGCGGTGAAAAGCACTTTGATCGTATCCATTCTGCTGGCTGTGCTGGTGGCATTTCTGCCCAAAAACGCACCGGTGCTGAAAAATTCCGCACTGGCTCCGGGTGTGACACTGCTTTCAGCAAAACTGGTAAACATCATCCCCAATGAAATGAAAAAGGAATTTGCGGGAAAAATCATCCATCTCCGGGAAAGTTGGGATGCTCCCGGGAAACAAAGCGAGAAATAGGAACTGTCTGTGTTGGAATATCCTCATATCAAAGCGGTAAATGCACTGATTGAAAAACTGAGAGGGGAGAAGGGATGTCCCTGGGACAGAAAGCAGACTCCGCAGTCCATGACTCTGTATCTGACAGAGGAAGTGTATGAACTTGCGGATGCTGTGGAATCCGGTGATCCGGATCAGATCTGCGAAGAACTGGGAGATGTGCTTTTTCAGGTGCTTTTCATTGCCAAACTTTTTGAAGAAAAAGGTTTGTTTGACATTGAAGAAGCAGCAGCGCGGATCAGGGAAAAAATGATCCGGCGTCATCCCCATGTGTTTGGTAATGCAACAGTGGAAGACGCGGAGGATGTCCGCAACCGCTGGCAGCAGATCAAAATGAAGGAGAAAAACAGCAGCGGCAAAGAATCTGTGCTGGATTCCATTCCCCATAAACAGCCTGCGCTGATGCGGGCATACCGGATCTCCGAACGTGCAGCGCGCACCGGCTTTGACTGGGACGACATCGCGGGTGTCATGGAAAAAACCGAGGAGGAATGGGGTGAACTGAAGGCCGAACTGAAAAAAACCAAAATTCAGGGAGATGTTGACGAACAGAGCAGCAGAGACATCGCTCTGGAATTCGGGGACATTCTCTTTACGCTGGTCAATGTGGCCCGTTTTGCCCGCATTCACCCGGAAACATCGCTGGCCGCGTCCACCCGGAAATTTGAACAGCGGTTCCGGCAGATGGAAAAAATGGCTGCGGAAAGCGGCAGAACCATTGACGAGATTCCCCGTGCGGAAAAAGAGCGGATGTGGAATATGGCCAAATCCCGGTGAAACAAATCAGATGCTTCCTGCGACTTGCAGGAACCGGACAGTGCTTTGTCAAGTTTGTTTTGAGGGATTTTAACCGCAAGGGACACAAAGACAGCAAAAAGATCAAAAAAACTGTGTCCGTCAGTTTTATTTTGACAAAGAACTGTTGAATATGTTGGAAAAGACGCTGAAGTTGAGCAGAGGTATTGGCAGAATTTTCCTCAATTTTATTGACTGATAAGCATATTTTCAATGGCGAA
>JAWKPW010000141.1:0-8818 GCA_041390465.1 Desulfobacterales bacterium
CTCCATATCTCTTGTGTCAGTCTGATTTTCATTCCCTTCCTCTTTGTGTATCATCTGTTTTTATAACAGAGAGGTTCGTTTACTTCATCTGAATCAGTTTGTCCATTTCCCGGATAAACTCTTTCATTTCCTCAAAAAGCATAATGACCTCATCTTTTGAAAATTCAATCCAGTCATCATAATCCCCTCTTGAGCGGTTATCAAAGGCGTCACGAAGAAATTGCCCGAATTTCCTTTCCAGTTTGCTGTTTTTTATGAAGTTTTTATTAAACCAACCAATAAGCTGAGCGTGTTTGGATGTAATGAACTGATGTTCCAGTGCAAGGGCAGACAAAGCGTAGAACATTCCGTAGTATATTCTGTTTACAGCAATGATTCTCATATTGTTTTGAATCAGAAATTCAACCTCGTGAACAGTATCATACGCTTTTTTTATTCGGTGTCGAATCAGATTCCGCCTGCTTTGTTCATCAAGGGTCATGCTGCAATTCCCTCTCTGATGGCTTCCAGTAAATACGGTTGTTTTCCTGCTGATTTGTTCAGTTCAACTTCGGATACAGTTTTTACATCTGTCAGTATGTCATATTTCAGATCTATATCATAGCACAGTGAAGAAATTTTTTTTCTCATTCGCCAGTCATAAGGATGTTTAAGGATAACCAGAATATCATAATCTGAATCCGGTACCGAAGTTCCTTTTGACCGGGACCCGTAAAGAATAACATTCTGTATCTCGTTTCCGAATTCTGCCAAAAGCAGTTTTTTAATTTCTTTTACCAAATATATATTATCCATTGTTTTCCTCACTGTTCAGGATTCCGGTTTTTATAACAGATTCATATTCATTCCTGTCATAACATGTGTCTGTGATTCAAACAAAATATTTCTCATTTTATTCCTCCGGAGTAATCACAGTCAGATTTTCACCTTTTTCAATATTCTCAAGGGTGGGTGAAGCGTAACCCAACCTGCTTTCATGTTTCGTTGTGACCGTCGTTCATGGCCGTTTATCAGAAATTCAGAAGGTGGCAGTTGTGTTAAACTGATCTTATTTGACAGTAAGCATTCAACATTCATAATTCAACATTCTCTCCTGATGATACCCATATAATGCGTGCAGAGCAAAGGAATTTTTTCAAGTATCTGGCAGAGGAGCGTTGAATATGGGGCAATGGCTCTGGCAAGGGGCGGGGCAAGGGTGGTGCGTGTGAGAGTTATTTGACAGTCAGGAAAAAGTTCATAAATCTCTTCTGCTTTTACGCCCCTGACATCCGGGTTTTTGGGGTTGTTCATGTGATAATCATACCAAAGAATGATTCCGTCAGACTTGAGGATTCTGAGCATTTCTTTGGCATATTTTGTTTCATGGTTTTTTCAAAGATGGATGTAAAGACTGTGAAGCATAACATCATGTCAAAGAATGAATCCTGATAAGGAAGTTTTTCAGCGTTTCCGCATTGGAAATTCATGTTAGGGCTTATCTGCTTTGCGGTTTCAATTCTGTCAGGAAGCAGGTCAGTTCCGAAGCAGTTTTCAGGGCTTGCGCCGTATTTGACAAAATCCCTCAGCACTCCGCCGGTTCCGCAGCCCAAATCCAGAATTTTCAGAGAGGAAATATCTGAAATACCGGATTTTTTAACAGCGCTGAGGATTGCTTTTTCTCTCTGATGATTCATGAAAAGAGCGGCAGGATTGAAAAGCTGGTACAGTGCTTTTTTGCCGGATGAATCACGTCTTGCATAAGCATCTTTTATTCGGGTAATTTCGTTCATTTAAGTAACTGTTCATATATTTTCGACTGTTATAAACCCTTAGGGTTTTGAAAACCCTAAGGGTTTCAGAATTTAACTTATGAACGCTTACTTATTTTATCATTTTATCCTGAAAATGTAAGCCGTATTGGTTGTCAGATTTTCTCTCTGTTCTGAATGTTATCGTTTAAATCAATAAGAGTCCATAAGTTCTGCAAGTATATCATATTTGTCTTCTTTATGAACCGACTTTAATATTGCCCTGACTTCTTCGGAATCAAAAGGGTAATCATCAAGTTCCGCAGCTTTCAGAATCATGGAAATATCAACCTGATCTTTCGGTTTTATTCTTGTCAGTTTGGACGCAATAAGATATTCAGGTTTCGCAATTCTGAGTTGCATAACACTGTTTTTAAAGGGAAGTCCGACAGTTACGGCTGTTGCGATGATATCATTATAATATTCTGAAATTCCTTTTAGATCTTCCGGTTCGGTCTGCCAGTTCAGGTTAAACCGGCGTATTCTGTCCTGAATGACAAATCTTTTTGTAAAACAGTGAAAGGTGTAAGATCTGCCGGACTGGGAAATGATTGCATTGAACTTTTTCACAAGTTCTGCGGAATCATAACGGAATGCCATGTCAATATCTCCGGTTTTACGCAGAATAAATGATAATCCGTTAATTTCTTTTATTGAATTCAGGCTGGAATGTCTTACAGCCACTGAAGCTGTATAAACCTGAACTGCTCCTCCGCCTACAATGGCATAGGGTGCATCGTTGAAATTTTCAGAAATAATCTCAAGCGCATCCATGAAAATATCATCTGTGATTGTATAAACATTTTGTTTTTTCATTACTTTTATTCCGCATTCCGGCAATGATCACAAAGGAATTGAAATCAGTAAAGGAACTGTCCGGTTTGTTTTTCTGCTCTGTCTTACAGACAGCACATCTTTTTGAATAACCTCAAAACCTGCTTCCTGAAGAAACCGGTCAAATGTACCCATTTTTTTTGTTTCCTCAAAGTTTATGAGAATTGCCTCTTTCAGATTATTCTTTGCCTGTTCAACAGTTTCTCCGCATGAAGGAATATCAGGCTCAGGGCAACAGGAAACATACATATTGCCCTCTTTCCATATTTCTTCTGTCAGTCTGATTTTCATTTTTTTCTCCTTTATTTTATCTATTCCGTTTTCTTTCTGATTATACCCAGGTAATGGGTGCAGAGCAAGGAAATTTTTTCAAGGATTTGGCAGAGGATGGCGGAATACGGGGCAATGGCTCTGGCAAGTGGTGTGTCAGATGAATATGGCAGTTATGGAAAAGTGACTGAATCGCTTCTGCCTTTATGCCGCTGACATCAGGAGTGAGGGAACACCTTGGACTTCCTTGAAAACTCTCACATACCCATCATAAAATCAACCTCTCTGCGTTCCTCATCAGAAAGATTTTCGCAGAAATCCGCAAAACCGGATTTGCCTTTCCATATTTTTGCTTCCAGTATTTTTGAAATCTTATCAAAATCTTCGGGAAAAAATCCGTCAAATTCCTTTTCAAACAATACCTTGATTTCCTGAGCGAATTTTTCATGCCTGTTTTCATTCATGTTTATCACCTGTTGATTATTTTTCAGTCTCAATAAATTATATACGGCATTTTAATATGGTTGAAACAATCCGATCCATCTCTTCATCTGTCATGGCAGTGCCTGACGGCAGACACAATCCCCGTTCGAAAAAATCTTCTGCGACTTCTCCGCGGACTGATCGTGCCGGATAATTTTCCTTTGCATTGTTATGTGTTCCAAATACCGGCTGCATGTGCATGGGTTTCCATACAGGTCTGGATTCGATGTTCTCAGCGTCAAGAGCCAGCCTGACCATTTCCCGATCAGCACGAAATATTTCAGGGGTAATCAGAATCACCGTAAGCCAGCGGTTTGCTTTTCCATAAGATGCTTCGGGCATGAATTCAATGCCGGGAATATTTTGTAAGGCGTTTTTATAATAATCAAATATCTTTCGCTTTGCCTTCACTCTTTCCTCCAGAACCCGGAGCTGTCCTCTGCCAATGGCGGCAACTATATTGCTCATGCGGTAATTGTATCCGATTTGCGTGTGTTCATAATGGGGAGCCGGATCCCGTGCCTGCTGGGACAGGAATCTTGCCTGATCAGTGAGGGCTTTGTCATGGGATGCCAGCATACCGCCGCCGGATGTGGTGATGATTTTGTTGCCGTTGAAGGAAAAGACAGCGGCTTTGGCTCCGAATCCCGCATGTTTGCCTTTGTACAAAGCACCGCAGGCTTCAGCCGCGTCCACAATCACCGGAATGTCATAAGGATCGCAGATTTTTTTTATCCGGTCATAATCAGCGCACTGGCCGTAAAGGTCTGTGGGAATCACGGCTTTGGGGAGTTTTCCCTGTTTTCTGCAACGCTCCAGTTCCTCTGCCAGCAAATCCGGATTCATATTCCAGGAGATGCGGTCTGCATCAATGAATACCGGTGTTGCTCCCAGAAATGTCGCGGGGGAAACGCTGCCGATAAAGGTGAGTGTGGAGGCAAACACCTCATCACCGGGTTTGATGCCCAGTATCCGAAGCGCGAGGTGCATGGCAGCCGTGCCGGAGGCGAGTGCAGCAGCATGGGGAATTCCGGTAAGTTCGCAGAATTCCCTTTCAAAGGCATTCACCTGGGGACCCAGAGGAGCAATGTAGTTGCTGTCAAATGCCTCATGCACAAAGCAAAGTTCTTCTCCTCCCATATGAGGCGGGGAGAGGAAAATGCGTTTTTTATTATGTTTGCTTATTGCCATTGTTTCCTCAGTTGTTTATTCATGAAAGGAGTTCTTTGAACTGTTCAGGATTCAGCCCTGCATCTTTGATTATACTGCCCATTGTAAACGCATTGATCGGATTATGTCTTGGAATGATTATTATTTTATGCCCATCTGTCATAACAGCATGATTTTTGCCCCGTCCTTTTAATAATCGGAATCCGGCCTTCTCAAAAGCATTAATCGCTTTCAGATGATTAATTCCCGGCAATTTAGGCATACGCCTCCTCCGCATCAAACGGAATTTCAATCTCTTTTATAATTTTCCCCTTGAAATCTGATGCGTTATCACTAAGTTCAGCAAAGGCTTCCAGCCATAATGTTATGGCTTCTTTTATATTTTCAAGAGCTTCCTGTTCATTTTTACCCTGTGAATGACATCCGGGCAGCAAAGGACAGGATACTGCAAAACCTTCCTCACTTTCAATGAGTTGCACTTTAAATTTCATAAGATTTTTTTTCCTTTTTTTGTCAAATTATCGAACATTTTTGCAGGAACATCTGCGGCTGTCACATTGTCAGGAATATTTTTGTTGACAAAGCTGTGCGCCCCGACAACCGCATTTTCCCCGACAGTGACACCGGGCATGACAACACTGTGGCTGCCGATTCTGCAGTTTTTCTTCAGTATCACCATCACCTTCCCCTGTTTCTCATCAATGGTGGATACCGAATATACAGACTAATGGGAACCGATCTGCAAATCTTCTATGATAACTCGTATTTTGAATTGATATAAATAAATGCGCCGATGTCGGTCTTATAACCGAGTTCCAGGTTTTCTTTATGCTGCACCACCAGTTGTATTTTGTCGGCTTTCCCTCCTCAATTACCAGAGAACTGCCAGTTGTCAAAAAGCGCGTGTTCTGTATTTCTTTTTCAGCGGTTTGCAGGCCCCCCCCAGGTTTCTCCAGTCGGAACAGATTTTGTGACACAGGCTCCGGCTCCGATAACCGCATCATCTTCAATAACAAGGGGATTTTCCTCAGTTCCGTTGATGATGACCGCCCCTGTTCCGACATAAACCCGCTTTCCGAAATGCACCCATCCGGAAACATGAACCCCCGGCGCAAGCGTTGTGTAATCGCCCATTACCACATCATGACCGATGGTGCAGTCCAGATTGATTTGCACATGGCGTCCGAGCGTAATATTTGTTGTCAAAATATTTCCGGCACAGATAACCGTTCCCTCACCGATCTCAATCCATTCGGACATCAGCGTATCCGGATGAATGATGGTTTCAAAACTGAATCCTTCTGCTGCGGCTTTGTGCATCAGCATTTCCCGGATTTGGGGACTGCCGATTCCCCCTGCAACAGCGGCTGCCGGATATTCTTTTTTGGCTTCTGCAAGGCTCAGAACAGGAATACTGTTCAGAACTGTTCCGTGTTTTTTTTCATCATCATCAATAAAACAGGCAACATGACAATTCATGCCCCTTTTGGCGCATGACTGAATCAGCCATGCCAGTTCCCTGCCAAAACCGCCTGTGCCGTATACGGCGATCTGTTTTTGATTCATGTCCGCCTCATCCTGCCTGGATTTCCTTCAGAATTCTCCTGCCGCCCTTCCTGCACGGAAACAGAGAGAAAACGATCCTTCCCTGTCAGTGTTCTGTTTCCTTTCTGTCCTGTCCCCCCAGTTCCTTCAGAATCCGTTCCAGTTCAGCCAGTTTCTGCTCCGCCATTTCCTTTGAAAGAAGACCGCTGGCCAGCAGTTGCCTGTATGTTTTGATTTCTCCCCGGATTTCCCCCCGGATTTCTCCTTCTTTCCGCAGTTTTTCAGCAACTGTCATGATGTCCTCCTTTCTGCTTTCATCCATGACCTGAATGAGTTTTGTCTCTGTCTCCTCCGGATCCATGTCGTCACGCACATCATACACATATCTGAGGATGGTTTCAAGATATTCCATGCCGGTCTGTTTCCGTGAAAGTTCGGCAAACAGGGGCAGCATACCATCAAAATGCGCACCGAAATCCGGCTGAAATATCCGGCGCATGACATGCACAAAAACCCGGACTGTGATGATTCCTTTCATGTCAGCGTCAGTGAACACTGACAGATCTCTGAGGATATATCTGAATCTGGGAACATATTCGGCAAACAGATCGGAACCTGCGATCATGTCCTGAAACTGCGTGCCGGTGGTCCATTTTTCCGATCCGTGATAAAACAGAACAGGAATGACGGCAGGAAGTCTGCATTCCCCCGGATTCTGTCTGAGCCATAAATCCCACAATCCTCCCATGTAATGATGAAAACGCAGAGGCATGAGGCAGTCATGCCGGGACTGATGTTCAAAGAGCAGGTAAATGAGAACGGCCGTGCCTCTGACCCGGATTTCGTACACAATGTCGGAAAAACACTCCCTGAGTTCCTGTGTGATGAAGGTCTCCTTCACAATCCGGAGTGTCCGCCAGTCTGCCTGCGACACAATTTCTGCGGGCAGATTCTCCCGGAAAAAGGAAACTGCATTTTCCCACCGGGTCATGGTCTCTTTGAAAAACCTGTCGTGGGATTGTTCATGACCGCCCTCCTGAAAATATATCTGTCAGTTCTGCCGCCCCGTGAATTCCTCTGCGGTGGCCTGTCCCGGCTGGCTGATGTCTTCCTGTCTGATGACTTTGGCAAAAGTCATCAGGACAATCCGGATATCCAACAAAATACTCTGATTGTCAACATACCAGACATCCTGTTTGAATTTTTCTTCCCATGTAACCGCATTTCTCCCATGAATCTGCGCCCATCCGGTCAGTCCGGGTTTTACTTCATGGCGTCTTGCCTGTTCTGATGTGTATCTCTCAAGATACTGCATCAGCAGAGGACGGGGGCCCACAATGCTCATGTCCCCCCTGATAATATGATACAGTTCCGGCAGTTCGTCCAGAGAAGAAGAACGGAGAAACTGTCCCAGGCGGGTGAGACGGTCTTTGTCCGGCAGCAGGTTTCCCTTTTCATCCCGCTTATCTGTCATGGTGCGGAATTTGTACAGGATAAAAGGCTTCCCGTGCAGACCGGGCCGGATCTGTCGGAAGAAAACCGGGGTTCCGATTTTCACTCGGATCAGCAAGGCCGTCAGCAGCATCAGAGGGGAAAGCAGGAAAAAGGCCGGGAGTGCAAGGAGAAGATCAACGATTCGTTTCATAAGTGATATATCCTTGGTAATCAGTTTCCTCAGCCCGTAAATTCCGAAATGCCTGGTAATTAATCAGCCACGAATTGCACAAATGAACACGAATGAAAAAATGTAAGTCCTTTCCTTATTCGTGTTCATTCGTGCAATTCGTGGCTAATCTCCTGATTACAGAATATTATGTCAATCCCATTGTCTTCAGGATAACCGCATTCACTTTGTGAACATCGCATTTTTCAATGGCAATCTGTCGGTCTGCTTCTTCCGATTGGTTGCTGACTTTTTGGCTGTATGGGAAATAATTTTTTTATTTTTTGACAGATATTATGTATTACCCGCATTCAGACAGGATGACTGTATCGATTCCTGTAACATTTTTCAGCCGTCTGTCATTTGTTACAAACATTTGACAGGTTTTATGCTGTGCTGTTGCGAGATGAATGGCATCAGGAAGTTTGAGATAAACATTCTGTGAGCGTATCCGTGCCGCAGAAATGAGTATCTCCCGATTTACAGGCACAACCTGCAAGAAACCTGCTGTCTGAACTGCCTCCTGATATGCTTTCTGTAACTGCACATTGTTGTCCATCATTGGTTTGACGAGTGTTTCAGCCAATGTGAGTTCACTTGTATATGTCTGAAATATGCCATCATCAATCATCCTGAAAAGATCGGTCAGGATTTTGAGATATTCAGGATAAGCTTCCAAAGCATAAATGAAGATATTTGTATCCAGATATATATGAGAACCTGACAGTATCTGCTCTATTCCCATCTGTCACGCTCCTTTCTGATAAAATTATCAGCATCTTCCGGATGTTCAAATGCGCCTTTGCCTTTGCCGATCATCCTGCTGAGAGGATTGGGTTCTGATTCTCCGGTATGTTTTAAAAGGATGACAATTTCAGCATACATTCCGGTTTTCAGTTCCGGGGAATGGATTTCAATCACACCGTTATTCTGAATAAGCATTTCCTGTTTAATTGCATGTAACATATAACTCTCCTTTATTATGGATATTATTAATCCTGCAACAACACTTTGCATTTAATATTTAGATATTATTAATCCGGCAATTTTTAATACCAAAAGC
>JAWKPW010000142.1:0-8542 GCA_041390465.1 Desulfobacterales bacterium
GTGAAGGCGCATCCGCTCGCAAAGAGGCAGGGTCCCTGTAATTGGTCAGGGCCGCAAAACGTCCGGAACGCGTAATGCCCATCCACGTTCCTCCGCCCTTGAGGTCCCGGCCTGCCAGAATATCCGGGCTGTCTTCCCAGAATGCCAGAGGAGCAGTGCTGCGTTCATAAAACTCATCCCGGTTTGCCCCCAGCAGCAGACGGCAATCTTTCCGAATGTCATACAAAAAAAGAATGAGACACATTTTTCCCTCTTCATTGACCTGCATTTTGTTTAATGCTACTATGATTTTGTCTGTTTGTTAAGAAAAAATATTGCCAAAGGAGAAATATCAGCATGAAAGAAGTCGTTATTGTAAGCGGATCAAGAACCGCTGTGGGCAGTTTCGGGGGCAGCCTCAGGGATGTCAGTGTTGTGGATATGGGCGCTCTGGTCATGAAAGACACCCTGAAACGGGCCGGTCTGAAGCCCGCCCTCAGTGAAGACATGAAAGCCGGAACCCCGGACGCACTCAAAGATCAGGGCCTTATTGAACTGGAAAAGAAAGCCGCAGACTGGGATGACAATGCCGCTCCTGTGGTCATTGATGAAGTGATTATGGGCAATGTTCTGCAGGCCGGTCTGGGACAGAATCCTGCACGTCAGGCCATGATCCGCGCGGGGCTGTGCAAGGAAACTCCGGCCTTCACCATCAACAAGGTCTGCGGTTCCGGCCTCAAGGCCATTGGGCTGGGTGCGGCTTCCATCATGTCCGGACAGGCTGATGCGGTGCTGGCAGGCGGTCAGGAAAACATGAGCCAGGTTCCTCTGTCCCTTCCCAAAGCCCGGTGGGGACATCGCATGGAACTGACCGGCATTGGTGAAGTTTACGATTTGATGGTTTTTGACGGGCTGTATGAAATCTTTTATGGATATCACATGGGACTGACCGCTGAAAATATTGCGGAAAAATACGGCATTACCCGCAAGGAGCAGGATGAGCTGGGCGTGCTGAGCCATACGCGTGCCAGAAAAGCCATTGCAGACGGCATTTTTGCACAGGAAATTGTGCCGGTGGTCATCAAATCCCGCAAGGGAGACATTGTGTTTGACACAGACGAGCGTCCCATGGACACGAATATGGAGAAAATGGCAAAACTGAAACCCGCGTTCAAAAAAGACGGTTCCGTGACAGCAGGTAACGCGTCCGGCATCAATGATGCTGCCGCAGCCGTGCTGATGATGAGCGCAGACAAAGCCAAAGAAATGGGACTGACACCCATTGTGAAGATCAGGGCATTTGCATCGGGCGGACTGGATCCGGCCTATATGGGACTTGGCCCTGTTCCCGCGATCAGAAAGGTTCTGAAAATGGCAGGCATGGGCATTGGTGACATTGACATGATCGAACTCAACGAAGCCTTTGCATCCCAGGCCATCGGCTGTATGCGGGAGCTGAACATTGATGTGGAAAAACCCAATCAGCTCGGCAGCGGCATCTCCATCGGCCATCCCATCGGCTGCACCGGTGCTCGGCAGATGGTCACAGGCATGAACCTTATGAAGCGCAGCAACCTCTCCACCGGACTGATTTCCATGTGCATCGGCGGCGGCATGGGCATGGCCATGATTGTGGAACGGGTGTAAATTTACTGCCCGAAACCGGGCTGCTGAGCAGGGCAGAACCATTTTTCCCTTTACTTGAAAATGGAATCCTGTTACAAGAAAACAGACAGGCAGAGAAAAGTTTCCGTGTATTCGAAAAACCGGATTTTTTCGAAAAATCCGGTTTTTGTGAAAATTTTATGCCCGGCAGGGATTCAACAAATCAAAAAGGAGTTTGTCACCATGACGATCAGCAGAAAATTGGGGATTCTGGTGTTTTGCGGTGTTCCGGCCATTATCGGCGGAGGGATTGTATAAGTGATTTTCGGTCACAGTGCAATGGTTGTGGCAGTTTACGAAGTGCTTCCTGCTCGGAGCCGGTGCTTTTGTGAGCAAATAATCAGATCTTCTGAATTATAAAAAAGAAACCCCAGGCGTTTTGAAACTCCGTGGGGTTATTCTTTGCGACTTATACTGATTCTCCTTTGAAACCATATGTTGCGGAAGGCAGTGCTGATTCACCGCCGATTTTATGCGCAGCTGTCAGTTTGCCAGACCCGTGCCATCTTTGTGTCCTTTGCGGTTAAAAACGCATGGTTTCAAAGGAGAATCGGTATAATACCAATTCGCCATTGATCTGAAACATAAGTTTTTCAGAAAAACCGGATTTTTCGGAAAATCCGGTTTTTTGAAGACATGAAAACCCTCTTTTCGGCTCGCTTATAGGTATCTTTTCAATGGGGAATCGGTATTATACCAAATCGCCATTGAAAAGATGCTGGACAAATAAGGCAGACAGAAATTCTCTGTGTATTCAGTAAACAACCGGATTTTTCAGAAAATCCGGTTGTTTGGACAGGCGAAGCTACGGAAAAACTGACAGTATTGTATCAGTTCACAGCGAATTGGTATTACACTGACGCCTCGCAGGGAAACGGATGAAAACATGCCTGCCAGTTCCCATCCTGAGAGGTGGTAACAGTTTGTGTTTATGACTGAAACAGACATGCCCCTGCCCCATCGTCGGGGATTTTTGAAAAATCAGCGGAGATTTGGCATGAACCCCTTATCTTTTCAAAAATATTTATGATTTCAATAGATTGATGCCTTATCCTGCCTTCAGCAGAAAAGGAATTGGGTTCAGCACCAAAGCTGTCCGTGTGGGCAGATAAAGGCTGAGTTCCGGTGAATTGTCTTCGTGTGAGGCAGAAGACAGGGTAAAATAATGCTGATCCGGCATTACCCGTGCATGGCCGCCGTATATTGCAGCGTCACTGTCCAAAATCAGGCCGTATTCACCGGCAGGCGCGGGAAAACGGTAATCCTGCCAGGAGTGAAAGGGATGAAAATTGAACGCGAAAATCAGCCCGGCCCGTGAAAAAATGATGACCTTGTTTTCCGAATGCTCGTGCAGGAAATGAATTTCCGATTCCAGTATTCTGCATGTTTTTGCCAGCGCAATCATGTCTTTGTCAAATTTTCCCAGAAACCGGTATTTCAGTTTGGGATCATCGGCCAGAGACCACTGACGCCGGGCATAGTGAAGTGACCAGTTGTTTCCCTCACGGGGAAAATCAATCCATTCCGGATGCCCGAATTCATTTCCCATAAAATTGAGATACGCGTTTCCGGCAGTGGCCAGGGTGATCAGCCGGATCATTTTGTGCAGGGCCATTCCCCGATCCACCCGGAGATTCGGATCATCCGCGCACATATGTTCATACATATCCGCACCGATCAGCCGGAAAATCAGGGTCTGATCTCCCACCAATGCCTGATCATGGGATTCCGCGTAACTGATGGTCTTTTCCTCTTTTCTGCGGTTGCAAAGCTCGTACCGGAGATGACCGATGGGCCAGTGTTCATCCGGAATTTCCTTGCACAGACGAATCCAGTAGTCCGGCACGCCCATGGCAAAACGAAAATCAAATCCAAGCCCTCCGTCCGGAACAGGCGCAGCCAGTCCCGGCATTCCGCTCACATCCTCGGCAATGGTCACAGCATCCGGATACACGGAATGGATCATTTTGTTGGCCAGCGCCAGATACGTCAGCGCGTCTTCGTCAATATTGTCAGGAGTGAAATAATCCTCATAAGAGGTGAACGCCTTTTCCAGCCCGTGATCCAGATACATCATGCTGGTGACTCCGTCAAAGCGGAATCCGTCAAAACGGTATTCATCCAGCCAGAAACGGCAGTTGGACAGAAGAAAATGCAGGACCTGATATTTGCTGTAGTCAAAACACCGGGAGTTCCATGCAAAATGAAATCCGCGCGGGCCTTCGTGAAAATACTGGTACAGGGTTCCGTCAAAACGGCTCAGTCCCTCCACTTCATTGGACACAGCATGGGAATGCACCAGATCCATAATGACCCGCAATCCCATTTGATGGGCTGTGTCCACCAGTTCCTTCAAATCATACGGGGTGCCAAAACGGGAAGATGCCGCAAAAAAACTGGAAACCTGATAACCGAAGGAACCGTAATAGGGATGCTCCTGCACAGCCATCAACTGTATGGTGTTGTATCCGGCTTTGACAATGCGCGGCAGGATATTGCGGGTGAATTCCCGGTATGTGCCGATTTTCTCCTCTTCCTGTGCCATGCCTGTATGGGTTTCATAAATCAGCAGAGGTTCATTTTTCCGCGGGGAAAAAAGCGGCATTTTCCATTGATAGGGTTCACGCGGATGCCAAACCTGTGCGTTGAAAATAAGTGTATGGGGGTCCTGAACCACCCGGCGGGCATAAGAGGGAATCCGATCCCCCCGGCCATCTTTCCAGCGAATCCGGAGCCGGTACAGATCCCCGTGCCTGAGCATTTCCGGAGCCAGCCGCAGTTCCCATGTGCCTTCCGCGTCCAGACGTTTTAGGGCAAACTCCCTGTGTTCCTGCCATCCACTTCGGTCCCCGATGAGAAAAATTTCTGACGCGTTGGGAGCCCATTCCCGGAAGATCCATTGATTTTCCCGGAAATGCAGACCAAAATATTCATGGCCTGAGGCAAAATCCGCAAGACTCACCTTTCCGGAGGTCAGACGATTTTCCGTCTCCCGGATGCGCTCCTGCCGAAGCCGGATGACCGGTTCATAAGGGAGAAGAAAAGGATCTTTTTCTGTGATGCTGCAAGTGTGGGTGTTTTTCATTGGATGCTCATTAATTGGGTGCTGGGTACTGGGTTCAGCGGAGTCTGTGCGTTGCAAAAACCGGATTTTTCGGAAAAATCCGGTTTTTTCCTATGATCTGAGAAATTTCCGCAGGATTTGACAATGTTTCTGAAAGTTGCCAATTTCTTTTTTCCTGTTAAACCGAGTCCGGATTAATTCCCATTTCCCGGAGTTTTGCTGCAAAACACGCTGCTTTCCGTGCTTCTTCCTCTGCACGGATTTCAGCTTCTCTGGCATGATGTGCTGCCTGCTCTGCCCTGCATACTTCCTGCGCGGCCCGCGCTTCAGCTTCTTTGGAAAGAAAAAACTGTTCCTGCGATCTGCGTGCAGCCTCATTCATTTCAACGGCTTCCGTCAAAGTGGGAATCGGACGCCCGTTTTTCGGATCAATCACGCGCAGAAGTTCTCCCTCCCGTTTCAGCGTCAATCCCAGTTCCGCACTGAAAAAACTGCCATCGGCTTCCGGAGTCAGAGGTGCAAATGTCAGTCCGGACAGACGGAAACCTGCCAATCCCTGTTCCAGATATTCATACAGAGGATCAAAGAGAAAATATTCCTTTACCCCCAGATTCACATACAGACTGGTTTTGGTTAAGTCCTCCTCCACAGTCGATTTTGATGTTATTTCGAAATGTCACTGCTGGCAAAAGCTTTTTTCCTCCCAGAGTTTGAAATTCCGGCGCATGTGCTTTTTCACACCTTTGATCACCATCACATCCGGCACTTTGAAAGCCTCCGGATTTCCTTTTTCATAGAACATAAGCATGGAGGCGATTGTATAAATATCACACTGATTCCTGAAAAAGAGTCTCAGAGATTCGTACAGATGAAAAGTTGCCATGATGTGCCATTCACTTTCTCCAATGGGTTTTCCGTCCCTTTCCGGATAGATGACCCCCGAATCATCTGTCTGCTCCATTTTTTTCAGCAAATCCCTGTACCGAAACACCGGAAACTCCTGATTTCCCCTTGTGTGTTCATATGCCGGTTGCATCATTGCCTCCCTGTCTGTTTTTGTTCAGAATCCGGATTCAGAACTGAGTGTCTGCATCAGGCAGTGGGTTTCAAACAGTGCCGCGATGATTTTCTGCCAGTGCAGGTTTTCCTGCGCGGAAAGTTTTCTCTTTTTGCGGTCTTTGAGCCATTTCTGTGCGGGCTGATACCCGCCAATGTAAAAATCCCATGCCTCCGGAGGAACTTCGTCAAAGTATTGCGTTTCATTGATGTAAACACGCAGTTTGCCGTTGGATTTGGGTTTGCTTTTGATCTGTGTGATGATATTGTCTCCATGCACAGGGTATTTGGTGATGAGTTTTTTGAGTTTCTCGCTTTCCATCAGGTGCAGGGAGCGCAAATCACTGCCTGCTTTTGCATAAAACCGGAAAATATCCGCATTTTCCGGGTATGGAATACGGGGAAAGTCAATTTTCAGAAATTCCTTGTATTTTTCTCTGTATGCCGGTGAGTGCAGAACACCGTAAATATAATCCAGAATGTCAATGGGCGCAAAGGTGTTTTCGTTTTTCTCTTTTTCCAGTGTGAAAGTCTGTTTGAGTTTATCCGCAATTTTCTGAACGATTTCCATGTTCAGATTGGGAGTTCTTTTCTGCTCTGCATCTGCGGATTGCAGCTCGTCTGTTTCGGGAAGGAAATAAAGGGGAAAAATTACTCCTCCGCCACGATAATACATATTAAAATCAGTTATATATTCTGTAACAAAAATTAGATTCCAAGTCATTGTGCCAACCACTTGGCCTTGTCTTCCAATTAGCAATCCCACATTTTCACCTTTGAGCAAATGTTGCATGACCTTAACCACAGGCCATCCCATAAATCCTCTGGAACGTCCTGTATAATAAATATAACGGGTATCAAAGGGTCTGTAACTGATCTTTTTGACATGACGGATATTCAGCTCATGATCCTGTATATCTTTGACTGCCCATTCATATCTCCAGTCTCTTACATCCGCAGGCATATTGTATTTTCTGTAAAATTCCTCTTTCGGCAAATGCAGAACATCACTGGCCGCGTTGTAACAGCACTCTTCAGTATCCCCAATGCAGAGATTGTCCCTTTTGGTCACTATGCCGGTTCCGTTCACAGGAAAGAGATCTGAAACGGAAAATCCTTTCTCATATATTTTCTGCACATCAAAATCTTTTTGTACGAAAAAATAATTGGGTGCAATATTTTTTAATTCTCTGAAATCAATCTGCCCAACAGAATTATCCAAAAGAAACGCATACTTCATTTCCCGTTTCCCATACAAATCATAATGAAACACCCTGCCCAGTCTATTGGCTTTCTTTTTCCCTGTTTTTATAAAAAGATTGATGGAAACGCCCTGCTGAATGTCAAAAACATTTTCATCCCTGCTGCCGTCCGGACAGACTTCTTTCTTTTTGGCGTTGCCGTGCAGATCAACAACGTAAATCTCATCAAAGGTTTTCAGCAGATTCCAGCGCATTCCCCGGAATGTGGGATTATCCAGATAACCGTGATTGGTGATGTAAGCCAGGATTCCTGTGCCGTTTTTTTCAATGTAATGCTGCCCCATGCGGATAAATTTCACATAATCATCATTGATCCATTTGGAATTTTTTTCCTTCAGTTTGTCCTTTTCCCCGGGTTCTTTTTTGTAATCTTCCATCAGCGACAGAATCCATTCTCCTTTGTTCGCGCTTTCCCCGCTGTAAGGCGGATTGCCCATTGCCACCATAATCGGCGCATCCCGCTTCACCCTGTTTGCCGCATTTGCCTCTGTTCCCAAAAACTGCGCAAATAAGGTATTGGTATCCGGATGATATTCCTCCAGACTGTTGGTTAAATACACGGAAACACGGGGCGCATTTTTGCCGGTGGGAAAACAGCCCTTCTGCTCCAGCATCATGGCCAGTTTGGTGTGGCAGACCGTGTAACTTGCCATCAGCAGTTCAAAACCGTGCAAACGCGGAATCAAATCAGATTCCGCATATTCACTCCAAAGCCCGGCCTGATCCGCAAATTGCGAATGAATCTTCTGAATCACTTCTGCCAGAAAGGTTCCTGTGCCTGCTGCAACATCAAGAATCTGAACCCGGTGAACCGGTTTCCCGTTTACTTTCATTTTGCCCGCGTCTGCCAGCCCCTCATTTAAACCGAAATGGGAAATCAGCAGATCATCCACTGCCCGCACAATAAAGCGCACAACCGGCTCCGGAGTGAACCATACTCCGCGGGATTTGCGCAGGGCAGGATCATATTCAGCCAGAAAGGTTTCATAAAAATGAATAAAGGGATCATCCTGACCGGATTTTTTGCCAAAATCCCGCAGCAGGGTTCTGACATCCGTTGCCCGGAAGATTTGGCACAAATCATCCACCACCCATTCCATGCGCTCATCCATATTCACACCCGCGACATAACTGTAAATCTGACGCAGAAACGGGTTGGTTTTTGGGATAAGATTCTGGGCTTCAAACCGGGAAAAACTGCTGAGCGCGGGGTCATGCAGCCGTGCGGAAAACAGGCCGTAAGTGACGGTCTGCGCATAAATATCGGCAAACTGTTCGGGCGTCATGTCATGCACCAGAACCTCTTTGAATGCCTGATACTGATCTTTGAGCGTGCTTTCGGCCTCATCGGACAGCACCTGCCAAAACACATCCGCAATGCGCCGGGCTTTTTTTGCCATTTTCCGTGCCAGATCTTCCGGGGATTTCAGGGTTATGCCTTTAAAATCGGCAAAATCGGCAAACTGTTCATACAGGGCTTTAAACTGTCTGGGCTCAGGGAAAATTTCATTTTTCC
>JAWKPW010000143.1:0-8482 GCA_041390465.1 Desulfobacterales bacterium
ACATAAGTTTTTCAGAAAAACCGGATTTTTCGGAAAAATCCGGTTTTCTGAACACACGGAAACCTCTTTTTTTCCTGCTTGCAAGTATCTTTTCAATGGGGAATTGGTATTATTCTTTTTCTTATTGCACACTCTCACAATTGTTTTATATGAAACTTGGACAGTGGGTCAGATCGGTTGACAATGTCATCCCTTCCGGGATTCTGATTTGCTTTTAACTGTTTTTTCTATAATAATATCAATCCTTGCGGATTTTTTTCCGACTCGGTGTCAGTCCAGATCAACGGATTTAACCCGCTGCCAGCAAATGCAGGGAGACGTTTTATGCAGAAAACATATCAGCGCATCTATGACATCAGCGTGATTTTGGGGCAGCAGGCTCCGGATTGGCCCGGAGATCCGGTTTTCCGCAGAGAAATTCTCTGCCGGATTGAAAAAGACTGCCCCTTTGAACTTTCCGCGCTTGGCATGAGTTCCCATTCCGGAACTCACATTGACATGCCTTCCCATTTTATCCCCGGAGGCAAAAATCTGGATGATTATGCGGCCCGTGATTTCATTCTTCCCGCGCGGGTTGCGGAAATTGCAGACAGCATATCTGTAACAGCCTGTGATGTGCAGAAGTTGGATATTCCTCCCGGTTCCGCGCTTCTTTTCAAAACATCCAATTCTGTAAACGTACTGTGTGTCAGCAGAACGTTTTCTGAAACCTATGTGCATCTGTCACCGGAAGCAGCGGATATCTGCATTGAAAAAAAGATCCGCCTGGCAGGCATTGATTATGTTTCCATTGAAAAATACGGGGAGGAAGACTGTCCGGTTCACAGGAAACTGCTGGAAAAGGACATTCTGATTCTGGAAGGCATCAATCTGAAGGATGTTCCAGCCGGTGATTACACCCTGCTGTGTCTTCCCCTCAGAATAAAAGCAGGAGAAGCCTCACCGGTTCGGGCAGTGCTGCTGGCATAATTGGGGAGCATACGGATTTTTTTCAGCCGTGGGAAGCAGTTGCATATACGCAACTGAAAGTTTTTGGGATTCAAAAAACCGGATTTTTCCAAAAAATCCGGTTTTTCTGAAAAGAGGTTTATCCTGCCTTTTATACCAGTTCGCCATTGAAAATATACCTTAAGTGATTTTTGCGGAAGGCAGTACCGATTCGCCGTCGTTTTTATAAAGTCCTGCCAGTTTTTTTTGCCCTTTTTGCTCTCTTTGTGTCCTTTGAACCCGGCAGAAAGCATGTTTTTAATGGGGAATCGGTATTACACCTGAAAAGTTATCCCGTTCTGCTTATCACGGAACCCTGATCCGTGAATACACGTCCGCATCAAAATCAGAGAAATGACCGTTTTTCAGATAATGCCAGCCTGCCGCGGCAATCATGGCCGCATTGTCTCCGCAAAGTTCAACCGGCGGAATATGCACGGAAAAACCCTTTTTTCCGGCTTCCTCCCGCACATTTTCCCGCAGACGGGCATTGGCTGCCACGCCGCCCACAATGGCAACACTTCTGCACCCTTTTTCCTCTGCCGCGCGGACGAGTTTGACCGAAAGCACTTCCACCACTGCTTCCTGAAATCCTGCCGCAATATCGGCCATCTGCTCCCGGTATTTATCCGGATGCGTCTGAACATAGCGGCTGACTGCGGTTTTCAATCCGCTGAAACTGAAATCAAATCCGGATTTATCCAGCCATATGCGGGGAAAAGGAATTTTATGGGGATCGCCTGCCTGTGCAAGTCTGCCAATGACTGCTCCGCCCGGATACCCCAGTCCCAGTATTTTGGAAACCTTGTCAAATGCCTCGCCGGCCGCGTCATCCAAAGTCTGTCCCATACGTTCAAATCCGGTATGTCCGGTCACATGGTAAAGATTGCTGTGACCGCCGGAAACCAGCAGCGCAGTGAAGGGGAATTCCGGTGGATTGGATGTGAGAAACACGGAATTGACATGGCCTTCCAGATGATTCACACCGCACCAGGGAATGCCCAAAGTCCAGGCATAGGCTTTGGCAAAGGAAAATCCCACCAGCAGCGCACCCACCAGTCCCGGCCCCTGTGTCACCGCGACAGCGTCCAAATGCTCTGCTTTTACACCTGCTTTGGCAAGAGCCTCATCCACAACCGGAACAATGGCCTCCAGATGCTTGCGTGATGCCAGTTCCGGAACCACGCCGCCGTAGCGGTGATGGATTTCAATCTGGGAAGCCACCACAGAAGACAGTATCTGCTTTCCGTCCGCGACCACAGCGGCTGCGGTTTCATCACAGGAGGTTTCAATACCGAGAATAATCATATTTTTTTCATTGCCTCTGAAATTTTTATATAAATGCGGGAACAGCCTTTTCCTGCTTTGCTGTTTTTTGCTTGTCTGTTTTGCGGAAAAAGGGTACAGAAGATTGCAGAAAAAATCAACCGGCAAATGGCCGGAAAGGGAAAGGGGATCAGGAGAGGGGAATGAATATCCGAAAAATCATTGCATCCGCACGAAGCGGAAAAGCGGATCTGGTGCTGAAAAATGCACGTATCATCAATGTGTTTTCCCGCGAAATTGTCAAAGGAAATATTGCTGTTACAGATGGTTATCTTGTCGGAACCGGTGAGTATTCCGCTGCGGAGGTGCGGGATTTGGGCGGGAGGTTTGTCGCGCCCGGATTTATTGATTCCCATGTGCATATTGAAAGTTCTCTGGCCTCGGTGACAGAATTTGTCCGCGCGGTTGTGCCCTGCGGAACCACTGCGGCTGTGGCAGATCCCCACGAAATCGCGAATGTGCTGGGAAGCGAAGGCATCCGCTATATGCTTCAATCTGCGGAAAATCAGGCGGCGCGCCTTTTTTTCAATCTGCCTTCCTGCGTACCGGCCACAGACATGGAAACTGCCGGTGCAGAACTTGGCGCAGAGGAACTGGCGCGTTTTATGGCAGATGACAGAATTCCTGCTTTGGCGGAAATGATGAATTTTCCGGGCGTAATCTGGGAAAACCCGGAGGTTCTTGCCAAAATCAGACTTGCACACGCACACCGCAAACCCATAGACGGGCATTGTCCCGGACTGAGCGGTTTTTCCCTCAATGCGTATCTGTGCGCTGGCATTTCCAGTGATCATGAATGCACCTCCGCAGCAGAGGCAGCGGAAAAACTCGCGGCAGGCATGTTCATCATGGTGCGGGAGGGAAGCGGCGCCAAAAATCTGGAAGACCTGTTTCCGCTCATCAATGAAAAAACATTTCACCGCATGATGTGGTGCACGGATGACCGGCATCCCCATGACATTCTGGATCAGGGGCATATTGACCATATCGTGCGCCGTGCCATTGCAATGGGACTGGATCCGGTCATGGCCATTCAGATGGCAACTGTCAATCCGGCCCGGTATTTCCATCTCCGGGACGCGGGAGCCATTGCCCCCGGATACCGGGCAGATTTGGTGGTATTTTCCGATCTCAATGCGCCCCGTGCCGAAGAAGTCTGGTGCAGGGGCATTCTCTGTGCGGAAAATGGAAAAATGCTGCCGCATATCCCGCGTCCCGCGCCTGTTTCTGTTCCGGAATCCATGAATCTGAATCCGGATATGGCAGATTTCTCCATTCCCGCTGCTGGCAGAAATATCCGTGTCATTGAAACTGTTCCGGATCAGTTGCTCACCCGGCACCTTGTTCTGCCTGCAAAAATCAGAGAGGGTCTGGCAGTGGCAGATCCGGCAGAGGATATTCTCAAAATTGCCGTGGTGGAGCGCTATACCGGCAAAGCAGGCATGGGAAAAGGATTTGTCAGAGGTTTCGGTCTGAAGCAGGGAGCAATGGCTTCCAGTGTGGCCCATGACTCCCACAATGTCATCGTGGTCGGATGTGATGATGCAGACATGAAAGCCGCCCTGGCAGAAGTGGTACGCATGAAAGGCGGTTTTGCCCTTGTCAGCAGAGGAATTGTGCTGGCTTCCCTTGCGCTGCCCATTGCCGGGCTGATGTCGCCGGAACCCATGCCTGTGATTCGGAAGCAAATGGATGCCCTGCTCCGGGCCGCGCATGAACTGGGAAGCAGGCTGCATGATCCCTTTATGACACTGAGTTTCATGGCGCTGCCTGTCATCCCGGAACTGAAAATCACGGATAAGGGGCTGGCAGATGTGACAAAATTCCGGATTGTGCCGTTGTTTGCGGAATAATTCCTTATTTTTCAGAATGCCATATCAGTTTGCATGACCGCTTTTCATTCGGGCATCAGTAAATTTTCCCTTTCTGGCCGCTGCAACAGAATCCGCTGAATACAGGATCAGCGCAGTCCATATCAGGGAAAAGGTGAGCATCTGTATGGGGGTGAATGGTTCTCCGAAAACAAAAACGCCCAGCAGAAACATGCAGCTCGGTGCGATATACTGCAGAAATCCCAACGTGGAAAGGTTCAGCCGCCTTGCGCCGATGGTGAAAAACAGCAGCGGCAGGGCAGTCACCAAAGCCGAACCCATGAGAAGCAGATCCGTGTGTCTGTCAATCTGCAGAAATGCACCGCTGTTCCCGGTTTTCAGGCTGATCAGCCAGAAAGCCGCAGGCAGGGACAGCAGAAAGGTTTCCGCACCAAGCCCGTGCAGAGAGCTTACGGAAATCACCTTGCGAATCAGGCCGTATATGCCAAAGGAAAAGGCAAGAACAAGGGCTATCCAGGGAAAGGCTCCACAGTAAACCGTCAGGCAGAGAACTCCGGATGCTGCCAGAATTACAGCACTTTTCTGCAAAGGGCGCAGATGCTCTTTCAGAAATATCCGGCCCAGCAGCACATTGACCAGCGGATTGATATAATATCCCAGACTGGCCTCGATCACATGTCCCGTGTTCACTGCCCAGATGTAAATCAGCCAGTTGGAGGCAATGAGAACAGAGGTTGCCGCAAGTGTGAGCAGCATGGCAGGTTTTCTGAATATCCGGACAAAGTCCTTCCCCTGCCGCTGGTACAGAATCAGAGGGAGGAGAAAGGCAAAAGACCAGACAATCCGGTGCATGATGATTTCCAAAGCCGGAACGCTTTTCAGCAGTTTCCAGTACAAAGGGCTTATGCCCCAGATCAGAAATGCGGCCGCACTGAAAAGCGCGCCCGCAGCAGATTCATTTTTCATGGTTTTCTTTCCAACAAAATGTTGAGGAGCGGTTCTGCGTGACTGCGGGATTTCCCGCAGAGGACACAGAGGTTTCACGGAGAACACAGAGGGTTTTCTGTTTTTTTCTGTGATTCTGTCAGAACAGAATCGCAGCCGGGTTTGCGCAAGTCAGCACAATTTTTCGGCTGTGACATTTTCAGAAAAACCGGATTTTTGGATGCACGAAAAAATTCGTTTGCCTGCTGAAAAACTGTGGCAGCCAAAAAGGTTTGTCTGTATAGATCATCTCAGGAGGAATTGCAAGATATGAAAGGACATCATCTGGTACTCGGTGAACTGGAGGATTTCATTACCGGTGAAACCCTTGAAGATACGTTGGATGAGCGTTACCGCCAGAAAATTGCCCGGATGCTGGTCAATGAAAAAGGCTATGCAAAAAATGGAGATTCTCCCCCGCCACCGGCCTTTGCGGAAGCAGGGGAAAAGAAAAGCAATTTGTGCCTTGGACTTCGGGTGCAGATCAATGGCAGAACCGGCATGATTATTTCTCGCTTCGCCCCGGTTCCCTGATTACCCGTCACCGTTCCGGTGCTGGCCATGTCCTGGTGGCGGAACTTATCAGATTCCCGTTGCAGTGGTGATGAACGGGAGATGCGATGTGCTTGAGGAAAGACAGGCCAGATTGTCGGATCCGGCTTTGCTGCCATTCCGGACAGGAATTTTGAAAAACATCATGGCTTCCAGGGGTTTGAACCGATCTCGCCCAAACGGGTTGAAATGGAATCCCGCCTTGTCTATTGCTATGAAATTGAGGGAAGCTGCCCCTGTGACACGGATATATGCAGGCTGTAAGGCGAGTTACGGAAAAGAACATACCGCGGATCCGGAAGTCTTTCAAAGCAGCACAGGCTTCCAGTCTGTGCTGCCTTGTGGGGATATTCTTTTCCGGAAATCGCCTTATACTGATTCGCCGTTGATTTCATACAGAGATGCAGGTTTGCTGTGACCTTTGTCCCCTCTTCGTGTCCTTTTGCTTTTAAAAACAGCATGATTTCAATGGAGAATCAGTATTGCACGGATTAAAATCATCAGATTTTCTTTATTGACAGGTGAAACATGTCTTACGATGCCTATGTCACATTGGCCATTCTGGCTCTGACCTTTGTGCTGCTGGTGAAAACCAGAATTCCCGCGCCTGCCATTTTTCTGGGCGCGCTCACTGCCGCGCTCACTTTCCGGCTGGCTCCGGTTCCGGAACTTCTCAAAGGCTTCAGCAATCCGGGAATGCTTACTGTGGGCGTTCTTTTCATGGTCGCGGCCGGCATGTATTCCACAGGTGCAATCACCATTCTCATGGAAAAACTGGTGGGCATTCCCCAAACCAATGTGGCTGCCCGGATGCGGATTCTGCCGCCCATTGCGGTGGGGAGCGCGTTTCTCAACAATACGCCGCTGGTGGCCATGATGATTCCGGTGATCCGGGATTTGTGCAAAAACGGAAATCTTTCTGCCAGACAGCTTTACATTCCCCTGAGTTTTGCCTCCATTCTGGGCGGAGTCTGCACCGTCATCGGCACTTCCACCAATCTGGTCATTGCCGGGCTGGTGCTGGCCGCAGTTGACAGCGGCATGACAGTTCCCGGGCTTCGGCCTGTGCAGATGTTTGATCCCGCGTGGGTGGGCCTCCCCCTTGCTGCGGCCGGCATTGCCGTGATGATTTTTTTCAGCCGATGGCTCCTGCCGGATGAAAAAAAGACAGATACAGGAAGGAACAGACCGCGCTGCTATTCTGCGGAATTTCTTGTGAGCGAAAATTCCCGCGCGGCCGGAAAAACGCTTGCGGAATCCGGGATTGCAAACAGTCCGGGACTGGAACTGCTTTCTGTGAAGCGGAAAGATGCGGAAATGGGCGTTCATCCCTCCCTTGTGCTGGATCCGGGAGATTTGCTGATGTTTTCAGCAGAAGTGGATGCGCTTATTGATCTCTGGAGATCCAATGTGCTGCGTCCCCATCTGTCTCTGTTTCCCGAAAAAACCGACCGCAGCGCGCACAGTCTGGTGCGGGTGGTGGTGTCCCAGAACAGTCCGGCAGTGGGCAGAAAAATCGGAACTCTTCCCATGAATCAAAGCTCTTACCGATTCAAAATTGTGGCAGTTTCGCGGGACGGGGAATGTCTTCATGAGCCATTGGCCGAGGTGCGGATTGAACCCGGAGACAGCGCTGTGCTGGAAGTGGATGACTCCTTTTTTTATCAAAGTCAGTTGGAAAAGGATTTCATTCTGACAAAGGCACTGAGCGGTTATCATCTGCAGCGCACGGATCGGGCTCTGGAAGCCGGTCTGATCACCCTGGCCATGATTATTGCCGCAGCATCCGGATGGATGGATATGCTCAATGCCGCTCTTCTGGCCACAGGTGCGATGCTGGCAACCAAATGTCTGAGTTTCCGCATTGCTGCCCAAAGCATTGAATGGGGAACCCTGACGGTCATTGCCTGCGCGATTGGCCTGGAATCCGCCGTCACCCACAGCGGACTGGCCGCACAGATTGCCTCTCTGCTTGCGTCACTGGGCGGAAACAGCGCCTGGCTGGCTCTTGCCGTCATATTTGCGGGATGCACATTTATGACCAATATCATCACCAACAACGCGGCCGCGGCTTTCATGTTTCCCATCGCGCTTTCCACAGCGCAGCAGTTGCATGTGAATTTCATGCCCTTTGCCATTGTGCTGATGATTTCCGCGTCCTGCGCATTTGTCACGCCCACAGGGTATCAGACAAACATGATGGTATGGAGTCCGGGCGGATATGCGTTTTCGGATTTTGCCAAAATCGGCGCGGTTATGACCCTGATAACCGCCGTCATCACCATTGGACTGACCCCGCTTGTTTTTCCTTTCTGACAGCTTTTAAGATAATTATCTGAGGCCGGGTTGAACGCAGTGAAACCCGGCATATTTATTTTGTTGGTTTTCGTTTCTCACCCCAACCTTGTATCTTACTGAAATTTTTTATATTTCATTTTTTCACTCAGCAATGCACATTCACCCTGCCATTCACTGAGACAGTTTTCTCAGCACATATATGGCCTCTTCCTGACCAATCCGGCTGTCGCCGTTCACTTCTCCTGCCATATTGACCGTAAGTCCGTTTATCCCCGAACACAGTTGCAGAGCCAGAATGGCATCTCCCAAATCCAGCCCTGCAACTGTATTGATATCCCCTTTGGCAGTGCTTTCATAATCCCATTCGGCGCATGGATCAAAAACATTCATGACGATTATTTCCGCCAGATAGTAGGTTGGGTTGAACGAAGTGAAACCCAACAAACTCAGAATGTTGGGTTTCGTGCCTCAACCCAACCTATATAAGGTTCTGTTGACATTTT
>JAWKPW010000144.1:0-8403 GCA_041390465.1 Desulfobacterales bacterium
CAGCTTCCCATTGAACCTGTGAATGAAATTCTGCATCTGCACAAAGGCATGGGAAAAACCGGCATCTCCTTTCTGGCAGGAAAAACCGGGGATACCGTTTCTCTGCGAAGCGATATACAGGTTGCAGGCGGAGAAGCTCTCTCAGTGGGAACACAGATCACCGCACCTTATATCAATGATGCTTTGGCGGGAAAAAGCGGTGAAGAGATTCATACAGACAGCAGTGGCCGCCTGATGATTGTGAGTTATGATCCGGTTCGCATCACAGGACTGAGCTGGGTCTGCATTTCCCAAGTGGATTTGGAGGAAGCCATTGTACCCAAAGACAGTGAGGGAGAGGATGATTTTTATGCCAGATATATCCGGAAATACGGATATTATGATCTGTTCCTCATCCATCCCCGGGGCAAAGTCTTTTATTCGGTAAGCCGTGAGGCTGATTACAACGCCAATATGATCAGCGGCAGATTCGCGGATTCCGGGCTGGGAAAACTGGTCAGACAGGTGATCCAGTCCCGCCAGTTCGGCATGGCCGATTTTGAACCCTATGCACCCAGCAAAAACGAACCCGCGTCTTTTATCGCGCAGCCTGTCATCAGCGGTGACGGAAACCTCCAGATCATTGTGGCCCTCCAGTTGTCCATTGACAGCATCAATGAAATCATGCAGGAGCGTTCCGGCATGGGCAGAAGCGGGGAAACCTATCTGGTGGGGGCAGATCATCTCATGCGCTCAGATTCCTTCCTCGACCCGGTATATCATACGGTAAAGACTTCTTTTGGAAATCCGGAAAAAGGAAAGGTGGACACGCAGGCAGTGGCAGAAGCCTTCACCGGGAAAACAGATAAGAAAATCATCACAGATTACAACGGCAATCCCGTGCTTTCCGCGTTCACTTCCGTCAAGGCCGGAGACAGCACCTGGGCGGTTCTGGCTGAGATTGATGAGGACGAAGTGCGCCTGCCTGTGACAGAACTGCGCCAAAGTCTGCTGATTGCGGCAGGAATTATTGCCATTCTCGCGGCAGCTTATGCCATGCTGATTGCAAAAGGGATCAGTGAATCTCTGATCAAAGGGGTGACCTTTGCCCAGGAGATTGCCCAAGGCAATCTCACAGCCTGCATTGATGTGCACCAGAAAGATGAGATCGGCATTCTGACCGAGGCCATGCGCGCAATGGCCGCGCGGCTCAGGGAAATTGTGGCTGATGTGAAACAGTCGGCAGACAATGTGTCCCGCGGCAGTCAGGAAATGAGTTCCAGCGCAGAGGAAATGAGTTCCAGCGCAGAGGAGATGTCCCAGGGCGTATCCGAGCAGGCAGCTTCGGCAGAGGAAGTATCTGCATCCATGGAGCAAATGGCCTCCAATATCCGCCAGAATGCAGACAACGCGCAGGAAACCGAAAGGATCGCGCGCAAGTCCGCGCAGCATGCCCGTGAAAGCGGGGTTGCAGTGAAGGAAACCGTCAGCGCGATGAAAACCATAGCCCAGAAGATTTCCATTATTGAGGAAATCTCCCGCCAGACCGATCTGCTGGCCCTGAATGCCGCTGTCGAGGCAGCGCGCGCACGGGAATATGGAAAGGGCTTTGCCGTGGTGGCCTCTGAAATCCGCAAGCTCGCGGAGCGGAGTCAGAAAGCAGCAAATGAAATCAATTCCCTTTCAGATTCCAGTGTGCGCATTGCGGAAAAGGCAGGAGAGATGCTGACCCTGCTGGTTCCGGATATTGAAAAGACAGCGGAACTGGTGCAGGAAATCAGTTCCGCCTGCAATGAGCAGGATGCAGGCGCGGAACAGGTGAACAAGGCCATCCAGCAGTTGGATATGGTCATTCAGCAAAATGCCTCGGCCTCTGAGGAAATGGCCTCCGCGTCCGAAGAACTGGCCTCCACATCCGAGGAACTTTCAGCCCAGGCCGAGCATCTGCGGGCCAGCATGTCTTTTTTCACTGTGGAGGATACCGGCAGAAAGACAGATTTTCACGCGCCAAAAACTCCGCAGCCGAAAACAGGCGCAATCCCCAAAACATCCGTCCGTGAAATCAGCGCAGAGGAAAGCAGGAAAAAAGAGACAAAACACGATGGAAAGAAAGCAGAGAGCAGCGGCAGACCGCCCCTCAGCCTGGAAGGGGAAAAAAGCCTGTCAGATGATCAATTTGATCATTACTGATGGAAAGAAGCGGTGCCTGCCGCGCAAAATATCACAAAGCCTGCTGTCGATGCTCTTTGTATGAGACGCCCTGACCTTTCTGGTGTGCAGATTTCTCTGTCTGATACCAATTCCCCATTGAAAAGATACTTGCAAGCAGGAAAAAAAGAGGTTTCCGTGTGTTCAAAAAACCGGATTTTTCGGAAAAATCCGGTTTTTCTGAAAAACTTATGTCTCAGATCAATGGCGAATCGGTATAATACTGATTCACCATTGATTTTATGCAGTCCCGTCAGTTTTTTTGTGACCTTTGTGCCTTCTTTGTGTCCTTTGCGGTTAAAAAAACCTGACAGAAAGCATGTTTTCAATGGAGAATCGTTATGACAGTGGGTCAAATCCGTTGATCCGCATCGCATTCCGCAGGAAAACTCTGTGTCACTCTGCGGTTAATCAAAGACGATCAGCGGATTTGCCCCACCATGCTCTGTCTTCTGCCAAGCCTTCCAGCATCCGGGATCAGCCCGGAAAGGATCTCCGTGCAGGGCATGGGAAAGGCATTTGAGACCGCCCCGGCAGAGTCTGGCGTAAAAACATTGCTCACATCCGGCACTGATACGCGTTCTGTCCCGAAGTGCCTGAAACAGTTCACTGCTGCAATACAGTTGCGCCAAAGATTCTTTTTTGAGATTTCCCACAGGAACCGGCATTCTCCGGCAGGGCAGCAGATCTCCGCCGGGAAGAACCGCAATCAGACTGTCCCCCGCAGTGCAATGGTAGGGACGTCCTCCATCCACGAGAAACTGCAGGGCACGGTGCAGGGAAATTTCTGTTTTGCAAAACCATGATCGCGGAAAATGCACACGGGTTCTTGCCATGATTTGAAAAAAATCCCTGGTTTCCTCCGGTGTCAGCAGCAGTTCTTTCAGTTGGGCTCCGCTTCCGCAGGGAATCAGGCGGTCTGCCCATACCCTGGAAACCCCCAGTTTCTGCCCGATTCGTGCCACCTGGGGAAAGTCTTTGTAATTTTCCCTGTGCGCGGTAAAGGAGATGAACGTGCGGATGCCTTCGCGCACCAGATGCCGCAGCGCGGACACAGCCATATCAAAACTGCCTGTCCCCCGGATCTTTTCATGGTTTTCCCTGCTTCCCTCCATGCTGATCTGCACAAACGCGGGCCTGCATTTTTTCAGATACCGGGCCATTTTGGCATCGATCAGACTGCCATTGCTCAGAATGGCGAAAGAGAACTCGGGTCTCCGGGCATGGAACACTTCCAGCAGATCGGGAAAATCCCCGCGCACAAAAGGCTCACCTCCGGCCAGAGTGATATGGGCTCGCACCCTTTTGCGTGTTCTCCACCCTGCAATCAGTTGGGAAAACTGCTCCAGAATATCCATCAACGCCGCGAAGTCCGGTTCCTCTCTGCTGTAAGTCTCCTGATAGCAGTGGGTGCAGCGGAAATTGCATCGATCCGTGATATGCCACTGAAAAAGAAGGCCATTGGGGATGTATGGATCGGAAGTCAGGGGCTTCATGACAGTCTGCTGATTCATTTCATGCGGTTTATCCGCATCCGCCGCATCCGCCGCATCCCCCCCCGCATCCGCCTCCGCACCCGCCGCCGCATCCTCCTCCGCATCCTCCGGAGCTTCCATTCCCGGAACTGGCAGCCGGAAACGCGCTGCTGAAGGGAGAAAAAAGCTCGATCCCGGCGAAAATGCCCACACCGAAAATGGCCAGAGCCAGTGCAGGCTCAATTCCTTCAGGAAATTTTCCGCTCCTGACCGCATCCTTCAGCCAGCGGAAATGCTCCTCCACGGCTTTCAGATAACGCCGTCCCAGCCGTGTGAAGTGATCCCAGGGTTTTACCGTGATGAACAGAAAGACAAGGGAAACAATCAGGAGAATTATGAGAAATCCCACAGGCCGGTTCCGCATAATGCCCAAAAAAAGTTTGATGCCTCCCATGCCGCAGATGGCCCCGCCCATGACGGACAGGGCAGTCCAGGCACGCACGCGATCCCCTGCATTCCGAATCAGCCGCAGTTTCTTCATCTCCCTGTACCCGGCTTCGCTGTATGCCCGGATTTGGGAAATCAGATCGCTGTCCTGAAACAAATCTCCGGGTCTGCGCGGGGTCTGCAGAAAAACATGGATGGGTTTTTCCACAGAGTGCAGAACCGTTTTGCGGGCAGGAACGCTCCTGATCTCCATGTCCTTTCCCTCTCCTTTTATTTCCACCAGATTCCGCTTCCACATGCTGAAAACAGCGGTGCGGATGACCTGGTTTTCCTTTCCGCGCAGCGCGGCAATGGCATAGGGATCAAAACGGGTCAGTTCCGGCATGGGATATGCAAGGGAGCCATCCGCTCCGGCCCATCTCCATGCAGCAAGGATGCATGCGGTCGCGGCAGCAATGAACAGCAGCAGATACACAGGCCCCGGAATATGGATGATCATTGCAAGAAGAGATTCCAAAATATCTGTCATATCTCACCTCCTGAAAACTGCTTATGCGTGTTCCCTGATTCCGCGCATCTGCCAGGCCGCAGTCACGCCGGACACAAACCCCCAGAAATGACCGCTCCAGCTCACGCCCTTTTCAATGAGCAGCAGATTCATAAGCGCTCCGCCATAGACCAGAAATACAGCAATGGAAAAAAGAAGGGTTTTCCAGTTTTTCTGAAAAATGCCGATAAAGAGAAGAAAGCCGATAAGTCCGAAAATCACACCGCTGGCTCCGATGTGGATGGTTCCCGGCCTGCCGAAAAGCCATACGCCCGCGCCGCCCAGAAAGATGATAATCAGCAAAGCCCAGACCGTCATCTTCCGGTTCATGGAAAAGGATACTGTCAGCAGGATGAACAGTGTGCCGGAATTGCCGATAAGATGCCGGAAATCACTGTGCAGGAAAGGGTAACAGACAATGCCCAAGAGACTGTCCGGGCTGCGGGGCCGAAGTCCGTACAGACGCAGATCCGCGGGCAGGACAATATCTGCAAGGTGAACCATCCACAAAAGTGCTGTGATTCCGAACGCAATCTGCACATTCCGGTATATGCGGCTGTCTTTTTCCGACATTTATTTTATCTCCGGCATCAAAGCCCATTTGACGGTCCATGAATTTGATCCCGGATATTCGTCCAGGCAGACAATTCCTCCGTTTTGAAACCGGAACACGGTTATGTCTGTATCACCGGTGATCAGAAAAGCTGTCAGTCTTTCCAGAAAGGGCAGATGCCCCACCAGCATCAGATCATCTCCGGGACGCAGGATTTCCGCAAAAACTGTGGGATCATCCAAAGGTTTGAGTCCTTCGGCCTCGGCAATGCCTTCCGCAGGATTGAGAAATTCGGCAAAAATTTCGGCTGTCTGCCGTGCCCTTTTTCTGCTGCTGTGGAGAATGCGGCTTACCTGAACCCCGTATTCTTTCGCGACCTCCGCAATGCGCCACGCGTCTGCCATTCCTTCGGGAGACAGCCCCTCTTCCGGATCATCTTCTTTGGAGAAACATTTGCCGTGCTGTACAAGAAACAGTGCCATTATGATTTCCTTGCTTGTAATTTTTCATGATTGCCGATATACTTTGCAATTTTCGGTTTCCGACTGCCGGATTGAACCTGTCCGTCAGGTGCGTTCGATGGAAAGCCTCACAGGCATCCGTTTTTTTTCCCCTTTGCCGGGGGAAACCAGAAAACTTCTGTTTAAAAAATTGAAAATACAAGTCAATCTTTTTTTATAAAAGGGAAAAACCGGGGACTGCCCTGAACGCGTTTTATATACGATATAATACTAATTGAAAAATCTCAATATCAATTTTTCGGAGGATAGCATGAGAATTGTCACCCGCCCGGATTTTGACGGTGTGGTCTGCGCAGCGCTTCTGTATGAGGCTGAAAATATTACCGGCAGAGTGAAGTGGACAGAGCCCAATGACATGCAGAAGGGAAAGGTGGAAATTTTTCCCGGAGACATTGTTGCCAATCTGCCCTTTCACAGAAACTGCACCCTCTGGTTTGACCATCACTATACCAACAAACCGGATGTCCCGTTTCAGGGCATGTACAAAATCGCGCCCTCGGCAGCAGGTGTCATCCATGAATATTACAAAGATCGTTTCACCCGTGATTATACGGAACTGATCCGCCAGACAGACAAAATTGATGCTGCTGATCTGTCTCTGGAGGAAGTCCTGCATCCGGAAAAATATCCTTATGTGCTTCTTTCCATGACCCTGGCCGGAAGCAGGCTCTCGGATGAACCCTACTGGAACCGGCTCATTGATCTGATCCGCAGGCAAAAGATTGAAGACATCATGCAGGATCCCGAGGTGAAACAGCGCTGTGAGACGGTGGTGCAGGAAAACACTGCTTTCAAATCCGTTCTGACGCAGTGCACCCGCATGGAAGGACATGTTTCCGTTACCGATCTCCGTTCCTTTGCCGAAGCCCCCCGGGGCAACCGTTTTCTGGTCTATTCCCTTTTTCCCGATGCCCTTGTGAGCATGAAAATCCGCCGACATCCGGAGGAACCGGACAAGGTGATTATCGGTGTGGGACACAGCATTTTCAATCCCGGATGCAGGGTCAATGCGGGCCTGATGCTGTCCCGGTTCGGGGGAGGAGGACACCGGGGGGCAGGTTCCTGCACCGTATCTGCGGATCGCGCGGATGAGGTCATTACAGCCATTGCAGAAATTTTAAGGGCCAATCAGAACAATGAAAACAACCGGAATCCAGACGCAAAACCTGTGCTGGTGACAGGTGCGACCGGATATGTGGGCGGCAGACTGATCCCCCTTTTGCTGGAAAAAGGATTTCGGGTGCGGGCTGTGGGCAGATCTGTGGAAAAAATGGCCTGCCGCACTTGGGCAAGCATCGAATGCAGGACTGGTGCAGGGGATGTGCTGGATCGGGACTCCCTTTTCCATGCATGCAAAGGCTGCGGTGCGGCCTTTTATCTGGTGCACTCCATGATCGCGCAGAAAGAAAAATATGCGCAGGCAGACCGGATTTCCGCACAGAACATGGCAGCCGCGGCAGAAAAGGCCGGGCTGGAGCGCATCATTTACCTGGGCGGACTGGGAGATGCAAACCATCAGCGCATCAGCAGGCATCTGCGCTCCCGGCATGAAGTGGGACAGATTCTCAAATCCGGAAAAGTTCCGGTCACGATTCTGAACGCGGCCATGATTCTGGGTTCCGGCAGTGCATCCTTTGAAATTCTGCGCTACCTGACCCACCGGCTTCCGGTCATGATTACCCCCAAATGGGTGCAGACCCCTTCCCAGCCCATTGCCATAACAGATGTGCTGGGGTATCTGATGGGATGTCTGGAAAAAAGGGAAACCATGGGCCGGACCTTTGACATCGGAGGGCCGGATGTGCTGAATTATGCGCAGTTGATTCAGATTTTCGCACAGGAGGCCGGACTTCGGCCCCGGAAAATTATTCCGGTTCCCTTTCTGACACCGCATCTGAGTGCCATATGGATTCATCTGATTACGCCTGTGCCGTCTTCCATTGCCGTGCCTCTGACCGAGGGACTGGCTGTTCCCACAGCATGCCGGGAAAACCGGATCCGGCAGATAATTCCTATGGAACTGACAGGCTGCCGTGCGGCCATCCGCCGGGCTTTGGATCGGATTCTGGAAGATCAGGTGGACACCTGCTGGTCAGACGCGGGCGATCTGCACGCACCTGAATGGTCCCGGTGCGGAGACGCACAATGGGCAGGCGGAACCATTCTGGAATGCGGATACCGGGTACGCATCCGTGCGGAAGCTGAAGAGGTGTGGCCTGCTGTTTCCCGCATTGGCGGAGAAAACGGTTACTATTTCGGGAATCTGCTCTGGCGGCTGCGCGGCATCGCGGATCGCCTGGCCGGGGGCGTGGGACTGCGCCGGGGCCGGCGTCATCCCTCCAAATTATTTACAGGTGACGCGCTGGATTTCTGGCGGGTGCTGGAAGTCAGCGAACCGGAACGGCTGGTGCTGGGGGCTGAAATGAAAATGCCGGGCGAGGCACTTCTGGATATCCGCATTCTTCCCTCGGGCCGGGGAAGTGTGGAACTGCAGATGCTTTCGCGTTTTTTGCCCTACGGGCTGGGCGGTCTGGTATACTGGTATGTGCTCTATCCCTTTCACCAGTGGATTTTTTCCGGAATGCTGCGGGCCATGACCCGAAGCATTGGCAGGGAAATTCTGTCGCGGCCCAAACGCTTCACCCCCACACTGTATCCGACCTGCACGCTCGG
>JAWKPW010000145.1:0-7918 GCA_041390465.1 Desulfobacterales bacterium
CAATGTTTGCGTTCAGGGCCAGGAGCCTAGTCTGAAAGGCAATGTCATTGATGGTCTGAATGATTTTTCCGATTTGTTTTCCGCTGGCCCGGATTTCGAACATGGCCTGCGCTGTTTTCTTCATATACAGACTGAGCTGCTGAATATGCTCATGGGTTCCGCGGATCACCTCACGCGCTGTTCCCGTGTCTGCCGCATTCTGACGGCTTTTCCCGGAAATGGCCTCCAGGGCCGCGGATGCCTGGGCAACAGAACCGGCCTGATGGGATGCACCTTCAGCCAGCTCCCGGCTGCCGGAAGATATTTCCGCTGATATCCGCGCCACCTTTTCCGAAGACGCATACAGTTTTTCCGTAATCCGAAACAGGGTGCGGACAATTCTTTTCTGGATAAACAGGTGGATGACAATGACCGCAGCAATGATGATGGACAGGAACATGAGTATGTTGTAACTGTTTTTTCTCTGCACATCATGGACAATGCTCGCTGCATTGGCCGAAAGATTCTGCCGGACCGCAAGTGCGATACTGCTGAGTTTTTTTATCATGATTTTTTTCTGATCCGCCAAATCTGAAATCTGCGGAACCATATCCGCACTGGTTGTGCCCATCATGTTTTTTTCATGGATTTCAGCAGATTTTCTGGTATATTCCGCCAGACTGAGCTGAATGTCTTCAATTTTTTCCTGCAGTTCCCTGCCCGCGCCCGGCATTGTTTTCAGACTTGTCAGAGCGTTTTCCATATGCTGAGCCTCCTGATGGGCTTTTTTCATTATTTCCGGATCATGGAAAATAAGCGCATTGCCATATGCCCTGCTCTGCTCTTCAAAAGAGGCCAGGACTTTCTGCGTAAGTTCCGTGGATTTCACTGCAAAATCCAAAACATCCGGAAGTTTTTTCTGAATGCTGTGTGAAAAGTAAATGGAAAAACAGAGAGAGGTGAAATATCCCAGTATCAGGATTCCGATGCCGGTCCATATCCTGAGAGAAAGCCTGAACGAAGAACCCATTGCTGTTTCCTTCCTGAAAAAAGTGCATGACGACAATTTTTCAGAACAATATAATTATTTTGATTCAAAAAAAATTTACGGTAAGTTCGGATACGGGGTCGGCGAACTTAAAACTTGCCAGTTTTTCGGCAATTATCTGCATTATCCGTGAACTGTCAGCAACTCAAAAACTTTCCGGAGTGCAGAAATACATTTTTTGCTGTCATACGGAATGGTTTGATATGCTGAATCCCTGTTTTTCAGTGTGAAAAGATTCATGCAATGAAACCGGACATTCTTCACTGGCAGCTTTTGCAATTTCTGTTTCTTCCTGAACTGTTACACCAATTCTCCATTGGTCTGATCCGGTCAGATTTGACAACGTTCCAAAAGTTGTCCAAATCTTATCTGTAATGCAGATTGGATCAATCGATGACGAATTGGCATTATACCGATTCACCTTTGATTTGGCACAGTTTGCACCTGATCGTGGGAGTGCAGAAAGTAAGCGGAGCGGTTTTTTGCACACAGAACAGGTCAATGGAGAATCAGCATTATCAAAAGGTTCATCTTTTCCATCTCCCAGATTGAATGCAGGATGAAGCCGCATATTTCTGTTTTCTGCCTGAATGGGATAATCATTTAAAACTGTCAGAGGTTAAGAACGTTCATGATTTTTGATCCGGTTTTGCCGAAAAACAGACGGAGCCCCTATATCCTCTGCGATTACCGGATATACCACAAAAGAAATGACGATAAATAAAAAAACAGGCATGTTGACGAGCCCTCTGCAAAACCGGAGAACGCTGCTGTGTCTGTCCCCAATGTAATGTTATACCATTACTCATAAGATTTAGCGGTGCCAGCCATAGATTGCACGAATGACACGGATTGCAGTCTGTGCAGTTCGTGCAGATTCTTGTCATTCACGGCTGATTTGAATTATGCCGGGCTGATTTCCGAGTCAGAGTTAAAACAGGACTAGCCGAAATGTTTTACGGAGCGGTATATATTGAGACGACCTTCGCTCATACCGGGTCACCCAGAAGTCTCTGTAAATACTGTTACTTAAAGCATTAACTGTTTTAAGCAATAATACCAATTCCCCATTGAAAAGATACTTGCAAGCAGGAAAAAAAGAGGTTTCCGTGTGTTCAAAAAACCGGATTTTTCGGAAAAATCCGGTTTTTCTGAAAAACTTATGTTTCAGATCAGTGGCGATTTGGTATAACATGTTTCCGGATCCCGACTCTTTTTTGCGGCCGATATTGTGATTCCCATTATATCGGAACAATTCCTGCCCGAAAAGCCGGAATGCCGGCCTTTGTTTCAGGTGATTTCTGAAAATGAATGTCCCTGTTCCGTCACCGGAAAGAGTTGACAACTTTTGGAAACCTGTCAAAATCGGGGGATGCTCTTTTCCGGAAATCGCCTTGAATTCATCCCGCAAACTCCCAAAGAACCAAAAACTGTCCGAACCATTGCTGGTGAGAAAAAACAAGGTATCCGTTGCCATACTGCCGCAGTTGTGGCATATTCAAAACAAATCAGGACAAAAAATGCCAATGCAATGACGGGAACAGAAAAAAATGAAACATATCAAAATGCTGCCCCAATCCCTGCAAAAGGCGGCAGAGGAAAAATGGAAGGAATACCGGGCATCCGCGGAAAATGCCGGGGTGGAAGCGGTTTTGGATTCCCGATCCGCTGAACTGCTGCAATATGTGTTTGCCTTCAGTGATTTTGCGCTCAGACTCTGCCTTCGGCATCCGGAAATCCCCCAGGATCTGATTCGCACCGGGGATTTGTACCGCACATACAAATCTGAGGAATACGCTGCCCGGATTGCCAAATTTTTTGAGGGTGTTGCAGAAGAATGCGATCTCATGCGCATTCTCCGCGTCATCCGGCAGCGGGAAATGCTCAGAATTGCGTGCAGAGATCTCGCGGGGCTGGCTGATTTGTGGGAAACCATGCGCGATCTCTCAGGTTTTGCCGACGCGTGTGTGGAAGGAGCGCTGGCTGTGCTTTACCAATGGCAGTGCGCACAGTACGGGATTCCCTTTGGAAACAGCGGAACGCCCCAGCAGATGGTGGTGCTGGGCATGGGCAAACTGGGCGCGGGGGAACTGAATTTTTCCTCAGACATTGATCTGATCTTCGCATATCCGGAAATCGGCGAAACCCGAAACAGTCCGAAGAGTATCAGCAATACGGATTTTTTCCTGCGTCTGGGACGCAGCCTCATCCGGGTTTTGGGAAATCCCACAGCAGACGGCATTGTGTTCCGGGTGGACATGAATCTGCGTCCCTTTGGGGAAGGCGGTCCTCTGGCCATGAGTTTTGATGCCATGGAAAGCTATTACCATGAGCAGGGACGGGAATGGGAGCGTTACGCATGGATCAAGGCACGGGTCATTGCGGGGGACCGGGACGCGGGAGCCCGTCTGCTCAAAGAGCTCAATACCTTTGTGTTCCGGCGCTATGTGGATTATGGCGTGTTTGAATCCCTGCGGGAGATGAAACAGAAAATTTCCCGCGAGGTGCTGCGGAAGGGCATGAAGGACAATATCAAACTGGGCGCGGGCGGCATACGCGAGGTGGAATTTTTCGGACAGGTGTTCCAGCTTATCCGGGGCGGACTCAAGCCTGTCCTGCAGGAACGCCGCATTGCTGCTGTGCTGAAGCTGCTGGTGCAGGAAAAACATATTCCCCGCAGTGTATGTGATGCCCTGACACGGGCCTATGAATTTCTGCGCCATACCGAACACCGTCTGCAGGAATTCGGGGATGCCCAGACCCATACGCTGCCCGGAGATGCGGCAGGAAAGGAAAGACTGGCTCTGGCTTTGGGATTCCAAAATGCGGAATCTTTCCGCAAAACTCTGGATCATCACCGAAATACGGTTCATCTTCATTTCAGAAGTCTGCTGAAACTGGGAAATGCGGAAAATCCCGCTGACACCTGCCCCAGGATATGCACAGAGATATGGCAGAATCCCGCCAAAGCCGGAGAAAATCCGGATATGCTCAAAACAGCCGGGTTTGATGATCCCCGGTCCATACTGCATCTGCTCGCGGATTTCCGCGAGGATTTGGCCGCGCAGGCTCTCAGCAGCGAAGGCAGGGAAAGGATAGACCGTTTCATTCCGCTGGTGCTTGCGCAAATCCGCAATAAAGATCGGGCTGCCGTGATTCTGGATCGGATTCTCCGTCTGGTCAGGGCCATCCGGCGCCGCACCAGTTATATTTCCCTTCTGCTGGAAAATCCGGACACGCTGGATCATCTGATCCGGCTGGCCGACAGCAGCGCGTGGATTCTTTCTTTTCTGTCCTCTCATCCCCTGCTTCTGGATGAACTCATGGACAGCCGCACCCTGTATCTGGCTCCGTCCAGAGAGGAACTGGAAAGCGATCTGGCACAGCGACTGTCCCGCACAGACCCGGATGATCTGGAGCAGCAGATGGATGCGCTGCGGATTTTCCGTCAGGTGAATGTGCTGCGGGTCGCGGCTGCGGACATCAGCGATGCCATGCCGCTGATGCGCGTCAGTGATCATCTTTCGGACATTGCCGAAACCGTGCTTGGGCATGTGCTGGAGCTTTCCTGGAATCATCTGGTCAGACGCCACGGCAGACCCGAATGCGGTCATGGGGTTCAATGCACTGACCGGGACAGGGGCTTTGCCGTGATAGCCTACGGCAAGCTGGGAGGGCTGGAACTGGGATACGGATCAGATCTGGATTTGGTTTTTCTGCATTCCGGAACCGGAGGAGAGACACAGGGCGGAAAAAATCCCATAGACACCATCACTTTTTTCGCACGTCTGGGCCAAAGGGTTCTGCATCTTTTGTCAACCCACACCGGAACCGGCAGGCTGTATGAGGCAGACATGCGGCTGCGTCCCAGCGGCGCATCAGGCATTCTGGTCTCCTCGGTGGAGGGATTCCGCACGTATCAGAGAGAAGAAGCCTGGACATGGGAAAAACAGGCGCTTGTCCGCGCCAGACCCATTGCCGGAGATCCGGGACTTATGATCCGTTTCAATGAAATCCGGAAAGAAATTCTGGCACAGCCCAGAGAGGAAAACATGCTGAGAAAGGAAATCCGGGAAATGCGGGAGCGCATGAAAAAAGAACTGCTCAAGGCAGAACCCGGTGTTTTTGATCTGAAACAGGGAGACGGCGGAATTGTGGATATTGAGTTTCTGGTCCAGTTTCTGGTGCTGAACAATGCACATGAACATCCGGAAATTCTGACCTGGACAGACAATGTGCGTCTGATCCGAACCCTGTGGGATGTGGGAATTCTGGATGAAACCACAGCCTATTTTCTCCGCAAGGCATATCTGACCTTCCGGGCAGCGGGCCATAAACGCAGCCTGCGGGACATGCCGGCAGAGGTGACAGAAGATCATTTCCGTGATCTGCGGGAGCAGGTTGTCCGGATATGGGATAAATTTATGAATGTGGCATGACCTGTTTTTTTTTTGCGTGCGGAAATACAGGTTTCCCACAGAGAACACAGAGAAAAGTTTGAAAAAATTCTCCCAGGTTTTCTGTTGGGTGATTTCTGAAAATAAATTTGGTGCATAAATCAAAGCGACTTAAACAGGGAAGGAGTGCCAGACGGAAAATCAGGGTTTGCAGGCAGGCGGAAATCCTGATTTTCCGTACCGAACATCAATTTGCTCTTGCGGTTTTGCGTGAAAATCGTTTATAAGATTTGTCTGTGTGTGAAACATAAGGCGGGGCATGAAGCCTTACATTTTTTAACCCTGTGATATACTGATTTTTTAAACACCATGACGGCAAAACCTGATCTGCGTGTGTCTGTTGGGGGCATATCCCTGAAAAATCCTGTCTTGACAGCGTCCGGAACCTTTGGCTATGCGCGGGAGTTTGAAACTCTTGTTGATCTGAACCGGCTGGGCGGGATCATTGTAAAGGGCCTTTCTCTGGAACCGTCCAAAGGCAATCCGCCGCCCCGCGTGGCAGAAACCCCCTGCGGCATGCTCAATGCCATTGGTCTGGAAAATGTGGGATTTGCGGAATTTGTAAAAAGCAAACTTCCCTTTCTCAAAACCCTTTCCGCACCTGTATTTGTCAACATCTACGGCAAAACAGCGGAAGAATACGCACAACTGGCTGAACGCATTGAAGACACCGAAGGCATTGCCGGCATTGAGGTCAATATTTCCTGCCCCAATGTCACCTGCGGAGGTGTGGCATTCGGTGTTGATCCCCTTGCGGCCTTTGGGGTGGTAAAGGCTGTCCGAAACCGGACAACCCTTCCTTTGATGGTCAAACTTTCCCCCAATGTCACAGACATCACTGTGATTGCCAGAAGTGCCGCAGATGCGGGCGCGGATTCCCTTTCTCTGATCAACACCCTGACCGGAATGGCGGTGGACATCCGCACCCGAAGGCCGAAGCTTGCCAATATCACGGGCGGACTTTCCGGCCCGGCCATCCGGCCGGTGGCTTTGCGCATGGTCTGGCAGGTGGTGCAGGCTGTGAAGATCCCGGTCATCGGCATTGGCGGCATCATGACTGCCGCAGATGCACTGGAGTTTCTGATTGCGGGCGCCTCTGCCGTTCAGATAGGCACGGCCAGTTTTGTCAATCCCCGTGCCACAATGGAAATTCTGGACGGCATTGAAAACTATATGACCCAAAACCGTATTTCCGCCATGTCCGAACTTATCGGAACACTGGAAATCAAACCTTAATCCGACAAAAGGGCAAAGGAGAAGACAATGGAGTTCAAAGATGTGAATGAAGTGATCGATTTTGCAATTGAAAAAGAGCATGAGGCAGCCGCATTTTACCGGGATGCGGCCAAACAGGAATCTTTTTCCGGTTCCAAAGAAATGCTGGAGGAATTTGCAAAAGAAGAGGACAAACATGCCAGACTGCTCAATGATGTAAAGTCCGGGACAGTGGGCAAAGATGTGGCCGGATACAAATTCAAATGGATTCCGGACATGAAACGCAGCGACTATGTGGATGATGTGGCATACAAACCCGGAATGGGATACAGGGATCTGCTGCTGCTGGCCATCAAGCGGGAGGAGAAAGCCCTGAAACTGTATCAGGGAATGCGCTCAAAGGCCGAAGGTGAAGAAGCCAAAAAGGTTTTCAACATCCTCTGTCAGGAAGAGGCCAACCACAAGCTGAAACTGGAAACCATGTATGATGATCATATGGCTGCCATGGGGGATTAAGCTTTTTTCTGAGCATTCACAATTGGTTTGCAGTTTGTTGATCCCATAAGGACACAAACAGGGTGCAGAGAACATAAGTCTGTTTATCGAAAAAAATACCAAAGGAGTGCCGGACTGAAAGTCTGGCAGTATCTGCGGCTGTCAATTCAGGCACAAACTTTCAGTTTGTGACGCCTTCAGACATGGTATATTCATATTTGCAAATCGTCTTAAAGCAGAATATTCTTTGTGTTCTTTGTGCTGCCCTTTGTGTCCTTTGTGGTAAAACCGGAATCAGGTTTGACAGCACATTCTTTTTATTATTAAGGAAAAAATCATGATGAAAAAATATGTTTTGGCATTGCTCACTCTGCTGCTGGTTTCTCCCGCACTGGCAAAGGAAATCGGCGGCGCGAATCTGCCGGACACTCTGAAAGCCGGAAATGAGGAACTGCTGCTCAACGGCGCAGGACTTCGCACAAAATTTGTTGTGAAAGTCTATGCAGGCGGCCTGTATCTGAAAGCCAGAAACAGCGATGCCCAGAAGATTGTCGCTGCTGACGAGCCTATGGCCATCCGGATGCAGTTTATCCATGACGGTGTTGATGCCAAAAAACTCATTGAAGCATGGAATGAGGGATTTGCAAACGCGACAGGCGGCAATCCTGCTTCCATCAAACCGGAAATTGACAAATTCAACTCCTTTTTTGCCGAAGAAGCCAAA
>JAWKPW010000146.1:0-7326 GCA_041390465.1 Desulfobacterales bacterium
CGGATTATCTTTGGGAAATCTGACCCTGCAATCATTCGTACTGTGGAAAAACTGTTCAACAGCAGGGTGCACAAAATCGCTGTCGATCTGAAATGTCAACAGAACCTTACCACCCAAAAAACACAGGGAGCCTTTTTTATGGAAGAACTTTTCCAACTCAGAAAATGTATTGAGAATCAGGATTATGCCGGGGCATTGTCCCTGATTGGGGAAATGGAGGAGATGAGCCGGGACGACAAAATCAGCAAAATCGGAAGTTATCTGGAGGTGCTGCTCCTTCATCTGATTAAACAGCATGCGGAAAAACGCACCACACGTTCATGGGATATTTCCATCCGCAATTCGGTTCGGGCTGTTGCCCGGATCAGCAAACGCAGAAAAACCGGAGGATATTATCTTGACAATCAGGAACTTGAACTGTCTGCCAACGATGTCTGGCCCTCAGCATTGGATGTGGCTTCTTTGGAAGCATTTGAGGGACGTTATGACAGTGCGGAACTGGAAAAAATGATCGACAGCAGACAGATTTGCACACAGGCTTTGCAAATGATTCAGGAGTATCAGACAAATCATGTATTCAGGAACTGAAATACCGGAAACACAGAATCAGGACCCGCTTTGGGCAAAACTGGAGGGAAGCAATCTCATTGAGGCCAGTGCGGGCACAGGCAAAACCTATACCATAGCCGGACTTTTTCTTCGTCTGATTCTGGAAAAAACAGAGCTGTCCGAAGAGCCCCCGCGAGTGGATGAGATTCTGGTGGTGACATTCACAGATGCGGCCAAAGAGGAACTCAAAGACCGTATACGCTCGCGGCTTCGGGAGGCTGCCGAGGTTCTGTCAGGCAATGGGAAAGAAATTAAGGATGACCCTTTTCTGAAGAAATTTGTTGCTTCCCTGTCCCTGTCTGAGAGGGAGGCAGCACTTGGAAAAATCAAAGATGCAATCCGGGATTTTGATGAAGCCGCGATTTTCACCATTCATGCCTTCTGCCTGCGGATGCTGCAGGAACACGCGTTTGAAAGCGGATCTCTTTTTGACACAGAACTGATGACGGATGAGGAAAGCATAAAGCAGGAAATTGTGGAGGATTTCTGGCGCAGGCATTTTTATACGGCCTCTCCCATGTTTGTGAAATTTGCCATGGAGAGCGAAAAAATCAGCAAAGATTATTTTCTTTCCCTTGTGGGAAATCTGATTTCACGGCCTGATATGCAGGTTATTCCGGATCCTGAGATGCCCAATTTCGCAGAAGATGAAAAGAATTTTATGTCCCTGTTCACGGAGGTGCAGAAACTGTGGCAGAATTCCCGCGCGGATGTGGAAAAAATTTTGCTTGAAGATAAAGGACTTAACAGAAAAAAATATCCCACAAAAAGTATTCCGGCATGGATGGAGCAGATGGATGAGTATCTGAAAAGTGAGACTCCCAATCCCCTTTTGTTTAAAAATTTTGACAGATTCACAGTCACCAAGCTCAAAGAGGCAACCAAAGAAAAGCACAGACCGCCATCCGATCCTTTTTTTGACCGGTGTGAAGAACTTCTCTGTATGCAGAACCGGCTGAAACAGCATCTCCTGTATCTGAAAACCCAATTGTTTGTCTATGCGCGTCAGGAAATGAAACAGCGTGCGGAAAGCCGGAATATCCGCTTTTTCGGGGACTTGCTCACAGATTTGCGGGATGCGCTTCACGGAGATCGCGGAGAAGAGCTTGCCGCCAGAATCCGGGGCAAATACAAAGCCGCGCTCATTGATGAATTTCAGGATACGGATCCGGTTCAGTATGAGATTTTCAAAACCCTTTTTCATGGCAAAGATCGGATTCTTTTTCTCATCGGTGATCCCAAGCAGGCCATTTACAGTTTCCGGGGCGCGGATATTTTTGCTTACATGAGGGCGGCCGGTGATGTCCAACTCCGTCATACCCTCAGCAGAAACTGGCGTTCGGAACCGGATCTGATCAAAGCTGTCAACACCATCTTCCAGAACAGAAACAATGCGTTTGTGTATGAGGAAATTTCTTTTCTGCCAGTCAATCCGCCGGACAAAGACCGGGAAAGCCTGACCTTCAGCGGGAAAAGAGAAAAGCCTTTGCAGATCTGGGTGGTTCCGGGAAAACAGGATGCAAAGGGAAAAGATGGACCTGTCAGTCAGGAAGAGGCAGGAGAGATGATTGTCCGGGCAGTGGGTGCGGAAATTTCCCGGCTTGTCCGGATGGGACAGGAAGGAAGCGCACACATAGGAAAAGAAAAACTTGGCGCGGGTGACATCGCGGTGCTGGTACGCAAAAAAAAAGAGGCGGATAAGGTGCAGAATGCTTTGGCAGATCTGGGCATTCCCTCGGTTCTCCACAGCAGTGCCGACATATTTGACAGCCATGAGGCTCTGGAAATGGAGCGTCTGCTCAGCGCACTGGCACAGCCCCGCAATGAAACCCTGATTCGCACAGCTCTGGCAACAGACATGATGGGATGCACCGGCGAAGAACTGGAGCGTCTGAAAGAGGAAGAAAGCGCATGGGAAGAATGGCTTGTGAAATTCGGTGATTACAGCCGAATATGGAACACACGGGGCTTTATCCGCATGTTCCGGCAGTTCCTTGCAGGGGAGAATGTGCTCCCGCGTCTCATGGCTCTGCCCCGCGGAGAACGCCGCTGCACCAACGTGCTTCATCTTTCGGAACTTCTTCATCATGCGGATATAAAGAATAAAATCGGTATGACCGGTCTGCTGAAATGGCTGTCGGAACAGCGTTTGCAGAAAAAACAGAGGCAGGAGGATGGGCAGCATGAGAACCAACTGCGTCTGGAAAGTGATGAAAAGGCAGTGAAACTGGTCACCATGCACAAATGCAAGGGACTGGAATATCCTGTGGTATTCTGCCCTTTCACCTGGCATGAATCCGAACCTGTCATCAGCATCAAAAAAGGGCTTGCCCTGTTTCATGAAGAAACAGACAAAGGCAAAACCATGATCTGCGATCTGGGTTCAGAAGCATTTGAAACACACAGCCGGAGGGAGGGAAAGGAGACACTCGCGGAAAATCTGCGTCTGCTGTACGTGGCGCTGACCCGTGCCAGAAACCGGTGCTATCTGGTCTGGGGCAGAATCCGTTCTGCGGGAACTTCCGCGCCTGCCTGGCTTTTTCACGCACCGGACACGGAAAACGGGGATCTGATGCTGGAAGCGGCAAAAGAAAAATTCACTGCCCTCACAGATGCGGATATGATGAACGCAATGAAAGAACTTGAAAGTTCTTCGCAGGGAACCATAGCGGTTTCGCATCTGCCGATGGAACCCGGAGAGAAATGCTCTTTCCATGGGGACAGGGACGAATTTCTCAATGCCCGGACGTTTGACGGAAAAATTGCAGACAGTTTCCGGATTTCCAGTTTTTCCTCCCTTGTGAGCGAAAAGCCGCACACCACGGAAATCGCGGACTATGATGCACAGGCCAGAGAAAATGAATCTGCATCGGGCCCGGTTTCCCCTGAAGAAGATGCGGAAATCCGGAATATTTTTTCCTTTCCCCGCGGCACAGTGCCCGGAAGCTGTCTGCACAAAATTTTTGAGGAACTGGATTTCATCCTTGCAGATCAGGCGGAAATCCAAAAACTTGTATCCGAAAAACTTGATCAGTACGGCATAGATCCGGAATGGGCGGAAACCGTGACACAGATGATTGAAAATGTTCTGTCGGTTCCTCTGGAAGCAGACAGAGCGGATTTCACCCTGTCCCGGATTCCCTGTTCGGAACGGATGAACGAACTGGAATTTTATTTTCCCATGAAAACCCTGTCCCCGGCCATGCTCCAAACTGTGTTTGAAACATGGGGCAGCCCGGATATTTTGGGAACTTCCGGAGATTTTCCCCGACAGATCGGAAATCTGAAATTTTCCCGGACAGAGGGATTTATGAAAGGCTTTGCGGATCTGGTCTTCCGTTTCAATGATCGCTGTTATCTGGCGGACTGGAAATCCAATTATCTGGGAGATGCCGTGCAGGCGTATCACCGGGATATTCTTGGCCGTGTCATGCGGGAAGAATTGTATATTCTGCAATATCATATCTATACGCTGGCCCTGCACCGCTATCTGCGTTTGCGGATGCCGGACTATGACTATGAGAAACATTTCGGGGGCGTGTTTTATATCTTCCTGCGCGGGGTGGACAAAACAGCAGGCCCGGATTTCGGCATCTTCCGGGATCGGCCGCGCCGGGAACTGATACAGGAACTGGAGAGAGTGATTTGCGGCTGAAAAGACTGACCGCAGCGGTTTTTTGAACAGGCACTGCCTTCTGCTGCTGCAGAGAATTCCTGAAAACTGTGATTGCTGTCCGCGTTCCGATTTCAGGACGCCTGACAACGGAACACGGACAGCGGAACCTATATCTTTTCCCAGTATTCCTCCGGCATTTCCATGCACATCTTCAGCGCACCGATGGCTCCGCAGAATTCCGCATCCTGCACAGTGGACGCGTTTCCGCCGCCGTAGGGTTTCAGGCTTTTTTCCACAGCCCGGTCAATGCCTTTGAGTCGGGAGCCTCCGCCCGCAATAATGATATTGTTGCGCAGTTTTTCCTGAAAGTCCGGATCAAAGGTTCCCACCAGTTTCTGGATCGCGCTGCATATGGGGCCGGTCAGTTTCAGGCAGGATTCCCGGAGAATGTCTGTAATGTCATATTCCGAGGGAATCCCCTGTTCTGTCAGGGTGACAATCACGGGTTCGGACACATCTGCCACATAACCGTATTTTTCCTTGATTCTCCGGACAATCTGCGGTGTGAGCTGCACATGGGGATATTTTTCCAAAATGGCTTTTGCAAGTTCCTTATCCAGAAAATTGCCCGCAATGTTCAGGGTAAGCTGATCCTCGGCTTCGGGAATGGAACCGTGCATGCGGCACAAATCCGCAGTGCCTCCGCCAATATCAACAATCAGGGTTTCATCAAAACGGTCAATGGAATAGGCCACGGCAAAAGGTTCGCTGACAATGAGAATCTTGTCAATGAAATCTCCTGTAATATCAATGATGGCGCGTTTGTTGTTGAAACTGGCCTGAGCCGGAACACCGATGGCGGCAAAGATCTGATCCGCATCTGTTTTTTCCGCAATGGCCTGTCCGATGATATGCTTAAGAATCAGACCGGTTGCCTCCAGCGCCTTTTCCTCCTCACAGACCACCCCGTCTGCCAGAGGCCAGATCATGTTCAGGGCCAGACGGTTTTCCAGCGCGTCGTCGCCAAGCAGATAAGGCCGGTTCAGGCGTTTGCGGGAAACAATGTCTTTGGGATAGCCCACGCAGGTAATGGTGGAAAGTCTTTTGCCTGTGGAAGTGGCCACCGATGTGCGGCTGGTTCCCAGGTCTATTCCCACATAAAACACAGTTGCCATATCATCCTCCGAATGCTTTGCTGTTCAGGTGATTTCCGAAAAACAGGTTGCCAAAGGAATGCCGGACTGAAAGTCTGGCAGTTTCACAAACTTTCAGTCTGTGACTCTTTCATATCCGGCAAATCCGTATTCGGAAATCACATTAACACCGCAGTTTTATATTGTCTTCAATAATCCGTTTGAAAATGGACAGTTTTCTGCTGTCCTGTGTCTGCACCGGGGCCTCGTTGATCAGAGTTCCATCGGCCCTCCGCAGGAACATCATTTCCGTCTGTGTTTTTTCAAGGTCTGAAATTTTTTTCCGGAGACGGGAAATCTTCTGCAAAAGATTTTCCTTCTCCATGGTCAGCATGTCCAGAGCGGTTTTCAGGCTTTCATTCTCTCTGCTCAGAAGCAGATTGCTTTCCGTGATTTCTGCCTGATTTTCCTCAGCCTCCGAATGCCGCTCCGTATGCTCCCCCATCCGGAGTCTCACCGGTCTTTTGGTTGCAGCCTGCAGTTCAAACAGATGCCATGAGACCCGCCAGTTCACCCTGAGCCGATCCGGATGATCCGTATGCACACGGATTATGTCTTTGATTCCGAGAAGCTGCCCTGCAATGCTGATGGTGCTGGCCTTGCCGTAATCAGCAGGAAAGTGCAGGGTGACAAGATCAGCTTTGGTCAGGGCATTCCTTTCCGCAGTCCACCGCAGACCGCAGATGATGCTGTCTGTGCTGATATTGATGATTTCTGCGGGAATCTGCTGATTCTCCATGTGAATCAGGGCGCTGGATTCCGGCATGGCGTAAAAGGTTCGGATGGTATTGGATTCCGGGTTGAAAATCCGGTACATCAAATCCCGGAGCTGCAGGGAGGTGCAGGGAATGGGCAGAACATGCCGGAGCCCCCTCTTTGCCAGATAATTGCGCTGTACCGGCGTGTCTGTGGGCGTCATGATAATCAGGGGCGTTTTTCGGTTGCGGGCTGATTCCTGCATTCCCTCATGCACAGCAAAACCGTTTATCCTTTCCATTTCCAGACCGGAAAAAACCAGATCAAATGGCTTTGTTTCCAACAGACTGTCCAAATTTTCACGGGAGGCGCAGAAAGAGATGGCAGCATCCGGATGATCCGTGCAGATGTATTCCCGGAGAATGTTTCGGATCACGGTGCTTTCGTGAACAATAAGAATCTGTAAAGGTGAAGTTTTCCGATCTTCCATATTTCTGTCAGATTCATTTTTTTTCAGATAGTTATCATGCTGAAAGGGCAGGACTGCTGCCGTTGCATGAAGAAATATCCGGAGTGCCAGACGGAACGTTTGGCAGGCATTGCGAATCATTTCACTGTCCCCGATTTTCAGTTTGGAAATCCATTGGGCTTAAATGGGGCAGTCTGCGGCAGAACCTGCCGCAAATTCATCGCATTCAGTTGGTATCCCGGCTGAGGGAACTGAAAGACGCGATACCGTCAAACAGTCCGGCCGGGGTTTTTGCGGATCTCACCTCAGAAGTTCCGCATTTGGGACATAAGACCGGCTGCGCCTCATCTCCTCTGAAAACAAGCTGTTGAAAACTGTGACCGCATTTTGGGCATGTATATTCGAGCTTTGGCATATGACTTTCTTACACCGGAATTCTGTTTTCGTCAAATGCAGATTTCCGGTAAAAAAACTTCGCTGCCGAATCTGCTCTCAAAAAATTTAAGAGCAAAATTTGCGCATCCGGAACACTTTGGGAACCTTGTTTTTTTCAAAAATTTATTTATTCATAATTTCAACTTATTTAAAAAAAGGATAATATTTTTGATACGGTTAAAATATTTTATACCCTGCTTTCCGGACAGGCAATATTTTTTACAAGGATCTCACCCTGCGCACGGCCATCATACCTACGAAAGTCGGTATGCAGAACCTATTGAAAATACTGGATTCTGCCTTTTGCC
>JAWKPW010000147.1:0-7297 GCA_041390465.1 Desulfobacterales bacterium
CGGGGCTTAGTCTGAATCCTTTCCGTTTCTGCACGGAAAAGAGGTGACACACAAACTTAACAGTTCAGAAAAATGCATAAAAACAAATTTCATCCTCAAAAACCTCCTTTCTTTTCCTCCTTTTGAAAAATCTGCCGCATAGAATGCAAGTACCTGATATAAAAAAGACAAGCTATCTTTTTGTCAAAAATCGGGAAAAATTTCCGGAAAAAAACAAATTTTCCTTTTATTCCAAACAGATCTGCCAAAGGAATACTGGATATGTCTCTGAAAATATTTTTTTCTCATAACATTGTTTCCGGACAGTCATAACTCCGTATTCTGTGTTACAAAACGCGAAACCCCTTATGCTGTCCCGACACTTGGAAACGCTTTATACCATTTATCCATAATCCTTTGCAAGAAAAAAATATCCCAAGTTTCCGGGCCTGACACCACAGACTTCAGAAACAGAATATCACCTCTGGGGTAAACCGAGGTTTATGGAAATTGAAAGTCAAACTTCATATGCAGGATCAGTTTTCCGAAAAAAAGAACTTTGACCTTATTTGCCATAAAAATGCAAGTGCCTTGAAACAAAAAATATTTTTATTAAAAAAATTTTTTTCTCCCTGATTTCGGTTCTGGCACGGTATCTGCAATAAAGGCTGCATCAAAACAGGGCATCAAGTATGTTTAAGTATGTTTCCATATATTTTCAGGCATACATTTTCTGGGTTCCTGCGGAGCCGACCTTATTTCAGCCACGAACAAACACGAATTTTCACGAATTTTCTGATAAGCTTTCCATTTTGGTTTTCTGTGGCACATAACCTGCTTAAACAGACAGACAAAGGCTTTGGGAACCGGGTTTTGAGAATACTGTTCCGATTTTCGAAAAACAAAACCTCAAACATTATAATTTGTGTTTATTCGCGCAGATTCGTGGCTGAAAAAGGCATTTCCGCAAAAAATCCGGTTTTTTGACACCCCCAAACTTTTGCATGAAAGGATTAAAGACATGAAAAACGAAACCTTCAGTGCTGCTTCCGGCACAGACTCTTCTGAATTTTCCGGAAATTTTCATGGCCAGGGCAATATCCTTTCCGGACTGATGCGGGAAATCAGCATATCCCGGATTGTCTGGACAGTGATCCAGGTTTTTTACCTTTTCATTGGCGCGGGCGCGGCTTTTGTGTCTTTTCTCATGGAAAAGGAAGTGTTTGTCCGCATCACGCAGCAGCCGGAGTTTTCCTTTTGGATGGTGTCCATTTTGGAATCCGCAAAGGTGATGACCATCATTGTTTACGGCTTTCTTTTCCGCACCAGAGATGCGGAAATTGGCGCCGGAACCCGTTTCATTGTCAAATTTTTTCAGATTTCGCTCATAGGACTTTCCATAACCTGCTCTCTGGCTTTGGTTTCCTTTTCCCTTGACAGACCCAATCTGGAAAAGGTGCGCGCAGACGATGCAGAACAGATCGAAGCCCTGTACCGGGAACGGTACACGCTGCTGCAGAAAAACCGTCATGCGGAAACCGCGGGATTGCGGGCTGCGGCACAGGAAGCGTCAAAACAGGAAATTCAGGGGCTGCGGGAGTATTATGAACCCAGAATCAGGGAACTTCGGGCAGAAATGCGCAGAGAAATGGACAACAGGGTGGGCAGTCAGTTCATTGGCCCCCGCTATAAGGAATTTGAAAGACTGCTGGAAAAAACAGAGGCTGAATTTGCCCGGAAACAGGCCGCACTGAGCCTCAAAAGCGGCGGTGTCGCCTATGAAAATGCTCTGGCACGGAAAGAGGAACAGTACCGGCAGGCTGAACTGCAGCTTCTCCACTGGCGGACCGGGGAACTGGAAAAAATCCATGCAGACACATACAGCCACAATGACAGAGCCGGAAACCCTCTGGTAAGCGCGGTGCTTCGGACTTTCAATGAGGGAATGCATGTCAATATCCGGCAGATCAGTGTTGTCTGTTTTTTTTCACTTCTCATGGCCATTTTGCTGGAAACCGCAATCTATGTCAGTTTTTATTCCGGCGTGCTGAACTTTTCCTCCAAACTGGATCTGGTTTTTGTCATGGACGGCACCCGTGCTGAGGGAAAAAAAAACTTCTGAGAATGCAAAGGAGTTTTCAGATCTTTCAGCTCAGGGTTGTGAAAAAAGCGCAGCATTTGTGGATGCAGTTTGAGGCTTCAGTCAGAAAAATGTTTGCAGGATGTTAAGCATATTTTTTTATCAACTTTTATCCTTGAAAGGAGAACCGTCATGGCCAGATATGAAATCAGAAAAAATGATGACCCCATCCGCAGCAAAATGGCAGAAATTGACACCCATGTTTCCGGATGTGTTTACGTGAACAAAAACAAATCCTTTCTGAAAAAACTCTTTCCGGACAGAAATCAGAGGGAACTGGCCGAGCATGAACTGCGCCTGTCCCAGACCGAATTCCAGTTCAGGGAGAACGCGCTGCGCATAGCCAGAAACGCGCAGCTCCAGGCCATAGAGGAGATGTACAATGACTATCTTGTGAGGGGAAAAGTTCCCATCCGCCGGGAAAGAGCCGCATTTGTGGCGGAGCAGAGGAACATTCTGGAAACTCATCTGCAGAACCTTTCCGAGGAGTTTGAAATTTCCATGATGATCAGCTACAAGAAGGCTGAACAGATTTCCATCCCTTCGATGAAGGACCGCAAACTGGAGATGCTGGATAACACCATAACCGACTACTATGATCTGATTCGTCAGTTGAAGGAGAATTTTCGGCAGATTCTTGATGAAAGCGTTGAATCCTGATTTCTGAACCCATCCCCCGGAACGTGCGGGAAAATCCTTTGCGCACGTTTCCGGAATTGCAAAGGAGAAAAAAATGAAAAAACTGTCCGTGATTACAGCCCTGTTCTGCATTGCTGCCGGTTTTGCCTTCAGTTTCCATGTCATCCGTCTGGAAAAGGGAATGGCTGTCATTGCCAAAGATCATCTCACGCTGCGGGAAACCTGGGTGGATGCCGGAAAATTTGATCCGAAAATGCTGGTCACCGCGTCTCCCCGTGTGAGAAATTATCTGCTGCAGGTATACGGAGCGGAAATGCTTTCGGAACTGAAAAAAGGCACAGAAAAATCGGCAGGGAGTGTGAAAAAAACGCTGAGGGAAAAGGAGCAGAGTTTTCATGAATGGGTGTCGGAAAAACTGAAATGAAATATGCAAAAAACCGCTCTGCTTAATTTTTGCACTCCACCGGCCGGAGTGCAGAAAACAGTTTCTGCACTCCGGAACCCATCAGCAGTTTCCATTCTTCTCAAGCATTTGGGGATCAATGCCAAGCTCCCTGAGTTTTGCCGCAAAAATTTCAGCTCTGCTTTTTTCCTTTTCCGCCTCCTGCCTCACTTTCTGATAAAAAGGCAGAATCCAGTCCTGATACAGTTCATCATGCGCCATTTCCTCAAGAGAGGGCTGCCGGGTCAGATCCGAAATCCGGAACCGGAACCCGGGCAGGACTTCCGAGTGTATGATGTCCCGGTTTTCAGGCACAATTTTACGGTATTTCCCTTTGGCATCCAGCCGGTAAAACACGGTTTCCAGCATTCTGGCATCCAGAATGAAATATTCTGTCACACGCACATTCTGATATTCCCTTTTCTTCTCCACAGTGTCCCGCAGAATCTCCTTTTTGGTGGAATGGGAAAGGGACTCAATGCACATGTCAAAGGTTCCTGCGTAACTCTGATCATCCGGATGCAGCAGAACCGGATTGTCATTGCGGATGACAGACAGATCCGGCTTGCGGACAGATTTTTTTTTCCGGGGCAGGGACAGGCGGAATCCGAATTCCAGTCCCATTGTTTTTGCAACGGGATTCACCGCCAGAAAATGATGCAGTGTCTGCACAAACCAGTGATACATCTCCCAGCCTTTGCCGTCCGTCATGGGTCTTTCCTCCAGAAACCCGTTATTCCATTCATAACTGGAGCACGGATGAAGATAATATTTCTCCCAGTATTCCTCCTCGGAGACAAAACCGCAGTCCCCGGATATTTCTTCATCCGCATCCATTTTCGGAACATACACGGATTCTCCGTCATCTTTTCTCAGCATCTCCAAAGTCTGCATGATTCACCTCATCGGGCTGAAATCAAAAAAATTTTATCTCAGGAAAGGCTTATGGCATCCGCACTGCTGATCTGTTTTATTTCTTCCTCACTCAGCCCTGTGGCCTGACTGATGATTTTTATATCCACACCCATCCGCACAAGATTCAGAGCCGTTTTTTTTCTGCCTTCAGCTCTGCCTTCGGCTCTGCCTTCCTCCATTCCCTTTATTATCCCCTGATGGAAAATATGCTCACTGATGGTTGTTGCGACAGATTCCATGTTTACCTCCTTTTTAATCTTTTCTGCCTGCTGATCAGAAACTTTTTTGTAAAAACTGACCCACTGTTCCAGAAGAAGAAGCTGATCATTGTCAAGATGCTCCATGCGTTCAGCCCCAGCCCGGTAAATCTCATAAACCAGTTGTTCCGGATCAGCGTCCCTGTCATCGGCCTTGAGAGCCAGCAGTTTGCACAGCAGTGAATTTTTGTGCATCAGTTCCCTGCTCTTTTCCGCTTTCACCTTGATGACATCAAAATAATGATACTGCTTTCTGTGTGTGCTGTCAAAGGCATAGCAGAAGGAATCCCTGACCGGTTTCTGCCAGATGGCATCATCTGTGTAAATCACCATGCTCCATACCGGTTTCTTTTTCAGCAGCCACGCGTAACAGGCGTATTCATGCACACGCTCCGCAACCTCCTCCCTTCTGCTTTTATGCTCAATCTGAATAAAAACCTCCTGAAGTCCGTCATCCATCTCCACTTCCATCATCAGAAACAGATCGCCTTTCAGACTTTCCTTCAGTGCCTCGTATCTGCTGATAAACTCCTTGTCGGCAAAACGGTATTTCCCGATTCTGATTTCAGGAAAATAATGGGCAAAAAATTCCTGTGTGAAGGCTGTGACAAGCCATTTGAACAGAGCATCATGGGATTTGGGATTTGAAAGATTTGACATTTTGCTCCTTTAAAAATAATTTTTATAAAAAACAATATGTTTAATCATAACATCCCTTTTTTCCGGCTGTCAAGTCTTTCCCTCTTCCCCTCCCATATGGCGCACAACTGCGCGCACCGTGTCTGTCACCATATCCGCAAGATCGGCCTGTCCATCCTCATCACGGGATTTCCATGCTGCCCAGGCACTGTAATAGATTTTTCTTCCCTTCTGTGTCAGGCGGCATCCATCTGCGGCACTGGTTCTGAAATCTGCGGGAGTCAGGGGATTGTCCAGCAGAGAGAAAACAAAGCGGTCCAGCTCGGGCCGGATGGGTTCCAGAATATCCAGCACAAAACTGTGACGCCCCGGCTGCAGCGCATGAAAAAAACCGATGCAGGGATCCAGTCCTCTCTGCTGAACTGTGCGCAGAATCTCCGCGGATGCAATCACATAGGTCAGAGAAAGAAGGGAATTGACCGGATCAAGGGGCGGGCGCCGGTTTCTGGAGGAAAATTTCCATTTTTCAGCCAGAACTGTGCTGATTCCCCTGAAATATGCTGCCGCAGCCGCACCTTCATATCCCATGAGTTCCTCTGCGGTTCCGGCTTTTTCCAGATCATTGCATATGGTTCTGATTTGGGAACAGAAGGCAAAGGCTCCCTGTGCCTTGTCCATTTCCCTGAGAATCTCTTCCTGTCCTTTGAGTTTTTTCTCCACCACCCATTTTCCAATGCGCAGAGCAGTTTCATTGTCCCGGCAGGTTTCATACTGCTGTATGCGGTTGACCGTGTTCACGGAAAGCCCCGCGCCCAGATAGGCGGCTTCCTGCTTTCCCCTTGCCGAAAGCAGCACAGCCGGAATATTGCGCGCAGCCAAAGCCCGCCATACGCCGCAGGAAATCATGGGAGAGCCGATGACAATCACTTCGCGCACCAGATTCAGGGGAATTTTTTCCGGATTGCACGCAGGCTGATCAACACGCAGAATATCATCCTCCATTCTTACCACAAGTTCTTTTCTGTCCAGTATTACCGTAAGATTTGGCATGATTCCTCCTTAATGGAAAATATGAAAATTTTTCTGACACAAATCATTGGGATTGCAAAAATTGGCATAGGATCAAATCGTCTGACAATGTCATCCCTTCCGGGATTCCGTTTTGTTTTTTTAATTCTTTTTCTATAATAATGTCAATCCTTTCGGATTTTTTCCTGCTCGGAATCAGTGAATATTTCAGCGGATTTGATCCTATGCACAAAAATTGGGCAAAGCAGTTTTTTGCAACTGCAATCCGGCTCTCAGTGCGCAAAAAAACGCTTCGCTCAATTTTTGCATTCCCGCGATCAGTCTGATCTGATCTTTCCAAACAGCTTTTTCAGCCACCTGGAACCCGGGCCCTTCACTTCCGGCTTCTTTTTGGTGGGCAGGGTAACGCGCTTTTCATTTCCAAAATGCACAGCGGGAATTTCTGACAGGGGATTGGGCCCGTTTGTCCACACATCCGCAGGCCGGGTGATGGGATACGCGCGCAGATCATCCTCGCTGCATTTCATCAAATCTGCAATCCGATCCATAAACGCGCTGATATCCGGCTCTGTTCCCCGGATAAAGAAAACCGATTTCTGGGCAGCAATTCCCTCTTTTTTCATCTGGCGGTGAACTCTGGCCAGACGTCTGGGATCAGCTATGTCATAAGCCATGATATACCATCCCTGCCGGTGCATACCTTCTCCTTTTTCAGTTATCAGTTATCAGCGAACAGTTGTCAGTTATCAGTTACCAGCCCCCAATCCCCAGCCCCTATCCCCCAATCCCTAATCCCCCGCCCCCAGATGCACCAGTCCCTTTCCCCCTGTTTCCTTTCCAATGCCCCGGTACAAGACCGCGCGGCGGGGTTCCAGCCAGGCCATCATCAGGGAATCGGTTTTGGCATCAATATCCTGTTCAAGCTGAATGAAAAGTTCCTGAGCCTGCATCTGTTCCAGCCAGCATTCATGCACGGATTTCTGGCCGTCAATGGGCCAGGATTTCAGGATTTTATGCACCATGCGCCGGGTTTTGTGTCTGCTGATGTCATAGGCTATGACAATTTTTCTTTCTCTGGCCATTGCAGATTCCTTTCTTTAGGGTTTGTAAAAAAATAACCTGTACAATTTTTTCGTCCGCAAACCCTTAGGGTTTTGAAAACCCTAAGGGTTTGCAGCAGGTTATTTTGATACAGTTCCTTATTTCTGTCTGATTTTCGGCAGTTTCCGCCCCAGAAATGTGATCCCGGGTCCTGCC
>JAWKPW010000148.1:0-7036 GCA_041390465.1 Desulfobacterales bacterium
GTGCGGATGGCAAATCCCACTGGGCTTTTTTTGACACAGGCCCTTGGGGAACCGGGCATCAGCACAATGACAAACTGCATCTTTCCCTTTTTGCCTTTGGCAGGGAAATTCTGAGTGACCGGGGCATATACTCGTATCAGCAGGACAAATGGCAGGCATATTTCACCGGCTCAGCCGCGCATAATGTGATACTGCTTGACGGAAAGGGGCAGAACAAAGGAGAAGCGGAAGCCCGATTTCCCGTGAATGACAGAACCTGGCAAATCACCCCCAAATCTGATTGCGCTGGAGGAAGTGTCTCACAGGGATTTGAAAACACAGAGGGAAAAGCCCTTCACAAACGCACGGTTTTTTATCTGAAAAACCGTTGCTGGTTTGCAATTGACAGAATTGAAACAGACCGTGCCCGGAATATAAAAGCCCTGTGGCATTTTCACCCGGACTGCACTGTGGAAAAACAGGGAAAAACGGTTGCTTCCACCGACAAAGGAAAAGGCAATCTCCGCATTGTGCCCCTGTCGGATTTTGTTTGGAAAACGGAAATCATAAAAGGACAGACAGAACCGGAAATTCAGGGCTGGCACAGTGCGGATTACAATCTGCGTGAACCTGCGCCCACCGCTGTATTTTCAGCCCGTATCCAAAAATCTGCCGGTTTTGCCTGGCTGCTCATGCCTGCCAGCGGAGCGGTTCCGCAGATTCATGCCGAAATGCTGTCCGCAGATGAACATGCGATGCAGATTCGGATTCACGGAGAAAATCCGGAAGATGTGACAATTCCCTTTTTTTGAACAGGATTATGCGGAATTATACAGGATTGCTGTCTGAACCGGGATTCTCAGGATTTGCGGATTAACCGGGATTTTTGATCCGGCTTTACCGCTTCATTGACTGGATCATGGCTCTTCCCTCTGACATGGAAAATGTTTATCATGAAAAACTTTTGGCATATGAAAGGGAGGTGAATATGCAGTACATCACAACAGCCGAACGGATTGGAATGGAAAAAGGGATTCAGCAGGGACTTCAGCAGGGGATTCAGAAAGGGGTTGAGAGGGGGATTCTTCCGGGTTCCCTTCAGACTGTTCTGGAAATGAAATTCGGTCCGCGGGGACTGGATATTTATCCAAAGATCAAACGGATTCAGAAGACAGACCGGCTGGAGAAAATCCTTCAGACTGCCAAAGCCGCAGCATCAGCGGAAGAGGTTCTGATGGCTGTGCAAAGGAAAAAACAGGGATTGAAAAAATCCTGAAAATCCCTTAATCCTGTGAATCCCGGTTCAGACAGACTGTTGCCGGGTTCCGCAGAGATCGCTGCATCGTCCGGAATGCGCTCCCATCCCGCGAATGCGTAACAGGAATAACGAAAGGAGAAACATGCACTCCCATACCCTCATCATCCGTCATGTCAGCAGCGAACCGGATCGTTTTCTGCTCTTCCGTCCGAGAGACGGTCACTCTGCCCCTCAGCCCGTAGAGATCAGATCGCCGGATACCTTTCCGGTGGAAGGGCGGCCCAACAGCAGCCTTACAGCCGATCTCCGCTGGTATCTGGAAAGATTTCTGGATTATCCCTTTCATCAGGATACGGCTCTGGCCGACCGGGTGCTGGACAGCCTGAAAGCCTGGGGCGAACAGGCTTTCACTGCCCTGTTCGGAGACAGGGACGGGAGTCTGATGCTCCATGATGCCATACGGAACGGTTATTCCCCGCTTCATCTTCAGATTTCCGGGGATGATCCCCGCATTCTGGCCTGGCCGTGGGGCCTTATGTGATCCCAAAGCCGGAGTCTTTGCCCATCTCTGCCAGATCGAGCGCGCCTCATTGCAACCTTCCTTCTCCTCGTGCATTGCCGGAGAACTCTGCCCGAAGATCAGGTCAATATCCTGCTGGTGACAGCTGTGCCCTATGAAAATGATGTGAATTACCGTTCCGTGTCCCGTCTGCTGGTGGAACTGGTGGAAAAACAGAATTTTCTACAGGTGCATGTGCTGCGTCCCCCCCACTTTTGAAAATTTGCGGATATCCAGGACAAATCCGATTTTTATCATATTCTCCATTTTGACGGTCACGGGGCTTACGGTCATATTTCCGACAATGCGGACGCTGTTCCGGGCTTCACTTTTAAAGGCAAAAGAGGGTTGCCTGGTGTTTGAAAAAAGAGGACGGGGAGGCCGATCCAGTCCGTGCGGATCGCCTGTACCTGTTGCGGGATTATGCGGTTCCGGTTGTGGTGCTCAATGCCTGCCAGTCCGGCAGGCATGATAGACGGTCAGGCCGATGATCCCTGTTCTGTGGCCGCCCTGCTGAAGATCCGGTGTGCGCAGTGTGGTGGCAATGGTCAAGTCTTTGTATGTGAGCGGTGCGCAGATTTTTCTGCCGGAATTTTACCGCCGTCTTTGAAAGCGGTTCTGTGGCGCTGGCAGGCAGCGCGTGCAGGACGCCAGAAGATGTTTGAAAACGGGAGCGCATCTGTCCCCGCGGCCACTATGGTTTGGATGACTGGTTGGTTCCCGTGCTGTACCAGCAGATCCGGCGGATTTTTCCTTGCTGCCAAACAGAAAAGAGATCTCGAACCGGAAATGTACGCACCGAAGCCTCCCTGTTGCCCCCGGAAGTACGATGAGGAAAATCCTGGCGATTCATCGGTCGGGACTTGGCCCTATCCCTGGAACTGAAAGGGCCATGCGCTCCAACACCCCCGCAATCTTCATCCACGACGCGCGGCGTGGGCAAAACCACACTGGCACGGGGCTTTGTGCAGTGGCCCCATGCTACGCAGGGATTATTGACCAAAGCCTGAAACAGTGCTGTTTCTGGTCGGCCTTTAATGAACCGCAACATAAAATTCGTATTCAACCGCATGGGCGAACAGATTTTCGGCAAAGACTTTGCTGCAGCCCTGGCTGACCAGAAAGCGATGTTCTTTCTGTGTAATAAATTGAAAAGAAATTCTTTTATCATTGTATGGGACAACTTTGAATCCGTATCCGGCATCCCCGGAACTGATCCTGACCATTTTTGTCTGAAAAAAACCGAATGGGTTGATAGCATTCCTGAAAAAATCCGGGCTAAAAGCAAGTCATTATCACCAGCCAGAGTGAAGAAGACTGGCTGGAAACCGAATGCAGAAAATAAATCTATCCGGGTTGACCGAAGAATATCAATGGCTTTTTCTGATAAAATCATAGAGAAAACAGGTAATTGTGGTCAACCGGTGATGTCGACCTTGTAAACCTTATGGAACTGCTGGGGGACATCCTCCTCCATACATGTAACGGCTCCCATGCTGGAAAAGCAAAGTGCAAGAACTTCAGATCCGGGCGATAAAGACGGTAACGGATCACTTGATAGGATGAAGATGAAATCAACTCCCGGTTCTATGCCATTTTAGAATATGCGACTCGAAGGCTTTCCAGAAGAACTGGAAGCCTTTGCTTGTGCCTTGGGGATAGCGAAAAAAATTGCATCTTGGATTATCTTGAAGAAATGGTAAAAAGGTAGATGAAAATGGACACGGGAGCAACTAAATCACTTTGCCAATAGTCTGATACATATGGGATTATTAAATAAACGGGAAAATGCTGTTTACGGACTGCACCCGGTATTTACCGATTACCTCGGACTTCTTACTGAAGCACGAAGATGAAAAAAAAAACGGGATATAAGGGCAAAGGCATTTACAGAAGTTATGGGTACACTTGCAAAAAATCTTGTGAGCAAAGAACTTACGAACAGCACGCTCTGTTTCACATTTTTACCGGAAATTTTTATTATGCCATGAAAGAAGCAGAACGAATAGAAATGTATATGTATTAATATGATATTCTGGAAAGTTCTTTCTTTGTTTTCTATGCCCAAAGAACATCAAATGACAGTGAAAGGGATTATCTGTTTGAAATTCATCAAAAACAATTAATAAACGTAAGCAATATGAACAGTTTGGAAAAAATTGCTCTGGGAGCAGAGGGATTTTAACGAGGCTGAAAAAATGGTTCCAAAAAAACTTTGAAAATTAAAGAAATTAGTGAAGATAAGAAAGATATGGTTGTTATCTGTCAGCAACTCAGGAAAATCGCTCCGGATAAAACAGGATCCTGTCAGTGCAGAAAAAGTGGTCTGAAAAGCCATTGAAATTTCTGGAAACACAGGACAACAAACAAAAATCATCTAACATACTTAATTATATTGGAATAATCGCTCGGCAACAAGCGGAGATTTTGTTTGGCGCAGAAAAATGGTTTCAGAAATGTTTGGAAATTGAAATAAAGCAGGGGAATGAAAACAAATTAAAATATATCTATGGCGATCTTGGAATGATTGCAGAAAAACAAGGAAATTTTATTGACGCAGAAAAATGGTTTCAGAACCGTTTTGAAATTGAAGAAAAAGATGATGATGAGCATGGTGCGCAATTACCTGCCAATGGCTTGCAAAATTTCTCAGAAGCAGAAAGACGTTGCTGGTATTAAAAAATGGTCCGAAAATTCATGAAGATTTCTGAAAATCGGAATAACGAAAAATTACGCTTCAAAAAATCTATCACCTGATTGGAGAAATTGCCCTGGAACAAGGAAATTTACCATGTGCAGAAAAATGGTTCCGAAAAATGTATGGAAATAGAAAAATAAGAAGGGGCAACGGTATCGATATGCAAATACCTATCACCGCCTTGGAATGATAGCAAAAAAACGGGGAGACCTTGAACGAGGCAGAAAAATGGCTATGCAAATCTTTAACAATAAAAGAAAAGCGATGAAGACAAACTCGAGTGCATTAATTATCTGCAATCAACTTAAAATTATTGCCTAGAAAAACAAGATGTTATTCAGGCAGAAAAATGGTCTTGGAAAAAGCTATGGAAATTGATGAAATGAAAACAATGTGTACAATGCAGCAAGAATCCAATAACTGGTTTAATAAAACCATGTTGAAACAGCGAAACGAATTTTATCATAACTCTATGAAAAATCAAAAAATGCAAAGCAATGGAATATTCCATGGCAAGTACCTATCACCTGTTAGGTAGGATCGCTCAGGAACAAGGATATTGTGCCGAAGCAGATAAATGGTTTCAAATATGTTTGGAAATAGAAAATAAGGAGTGTAATGAATCTTATTTAGTAAAATGGGAAGAGAAAAGGGATAGAAAACTTGATTCTGAATATTCCTATGAGGGTAAAGAAGATACAAGGTTCTCTTTTCCCCTTCTTTCCCCTCTTTTTTTCTTTATGTTTATCTTTTTGTTTTGATAAGTGCTCTGATAAGCTTTGAAAATTAATGAAAATAATGCTGTTGAATCTGGTTGGTCAGGACTGGTGAATTGAGAGCCCGGGATTGTCCTGAACTGTGATTCATGTGATTTTTATGGGATTACCATGAAAAGATAAATCACAGTCCGTCACATAAATCAGATAAATCACAGTTCAAGACAAACCAAAAAGAAAATATAACATGCAGATCCAAATCAGGAACATTGATGACAGCACAGCCATCCGCACTGACACCATTGCCCAAAGCCGCATGAGAAACGGGAAATATGAAACCCGAATGAACCCGGAAACCGCTCAGGCTTTGGAAAACGGCCTTTTGATGCATCTCCGTTGCCGGAAAAATCCAATCCCGGCGATTCGCTCCGGCAGGCTCCTTCTGCTTCTCGCGGAAATGCCGGAATATCAAACTCCGCTTTCGGCCATACCACCCGCCCGGCAGTAAAAAGGTTTTCCCCTTTCCGATCCCATAACCGTCACGGCCCTTATCACGGCTTCCCTCGTGATCCTCCAGACCCATGTGAGATTTGAGCGGGATAAGAAAGGAAAAGTTTCCTTCATAATTGAAAAAAAGGACACAAAAGACACTTTACTCAAACCCCTTGTGCAGAAACTCCTTTCCTTTATCCCGGACGGGAATTTGGGTAAAGGCGGGAAGTGAAAATATCGGTCAGGTAGGGCGCGAGTTTATGTTTCGTTTCCGTCATTCCGGCGTAAGCCGGAATCCAGAAAAAATGAAGAAGCAGTTGTCTGCTGAAAAAGCTCTGGAAAAGGAGTTTTACAGAGAATACCACGCATACCGGGAAAGGTCTTTCATCTCGTTCCCACGCTCCGCGTGGGAACGCCTGCGGGACGCTCTGCGTCCTGTGTGACAGGGATATGACGCGGAGCGTCAGAAGTGCATTCCCACGCGGAGCGTGGGAACGAGGAGGGTAAATATGGGACGGAGCCGTTACCGGTTTACAAATAACCGTCAGCCCCATTTTATGACCTGCACAGTGGTCAACTGGCTTCCTCTGTTCGGCAAACCCCGGATTGCCGGGATTGTCATTGACTCTCTCAGATTCATGCACGAAAATCAGAGACTCAGACTGTATGCCTATGTCATTATGGAAAATCATCTGCATCTGATAGCCGTTTCCGATAATCTGGGAAAAGAGATAGCAAATTTCAAATCCTATTCTGCAAGAAAGATTATTGATTATCTGACGGAACACAATGCAGAGACTGTGCTTCGGGAACTGAGACGGCATAAACTCAGGCATAAAACAGACAGGGAATACCAGTTCTGGCAGGAAGGCAGTCATCCCCAACTGATTCAGAATGAGGAAATGATGCTTCAGAAGATCGAATATATCCACAACAACCCCCTTGCAAGAGGATATGTTGACGATCCCCTGCACTGGCGGTATTCCAGCGCACGGAATTATATGGGACATGAGGCCATACTTGAAATTGAACGGTTTGTCTGATTCCCGCAGCCTTCCATGCCTCTGGTCTCCACACTTACAGTTCTCGTTCCCACGCTCCGCGTGGGAATGCTGGCGGGACGCTCTGCGTCCCGTGTGAAGAATAATATGACGCGGAGCGTCAGAACTGCATTCCCACGCGGAGCGTGGGAACGAGGGAACGAGGAAGCGTGGGAATGAGGAGGATAAATAATGGGACGGAATGGTACGGAGCCGTTCATCTCGTTCCCACGCTCCGCGTGGGAATGCCGGCGGGACGCTCTGCGTCCCGTGTGATAAGAATAAGAATATGAC
>JAWKPW010000149.1:0-6714 GCA_041390465.1 Desulfobacterales bacterium
TCCGGCATTCCTTGACAAATGTGGAAAGAAGTTTCATGCGGCCTGCTCTGTGCGCCTCATCAAAAATAATGGCATGGGTGATGCGCTTTTGTTCTCCTCTGACAAACATGGACTGATACAGATGATACAGAACAAAATTTGCAAAAGCCTGCTGCAGCAGTCCGTTCTGTGTGTGATGAATCCGCACAATGGAAGGTTTTTCTGCGGAAAACGGGTTTGCATCTCCCTCTGCCTGCCGAAAGAAATCATAATCATTGAGTTCCCTTAACCGGGCAATGATTTCTTCCGATTTCGGATCAGATTTGAGAATGTCATAGAATGCCTGAAAAGAGGGGATTTTCAGTTCTTTGTGTTTCCGTTCCGACTCTCCCCATCCCAAATCCTCATAACTCTGTTTGATGGCCTGCCGGATTTTATCCATTTGTATGTCACCAATATCAGGAAAAATCGCAGCAAAAATATCTCTTATCATTCCCGCATTGTCAATATAGGCTCTGGGAGAATCACTGACAGTTTTAAGCGGATTGAACCCCAGACCGTCATAGTCAATCCGGTTTAATTCACCAAAATGGCTGAGCAGTTTTGCATCAATATCCTCATGGTAGGAAAAAATGATGGGATTGACAGACTGTGCATAAAGCTGACGGCAGATATTGATAAGAGCGGTTGTCTTTCCCATTCCTGATTTTCCGACTATCATCAGATGCGGGTTTGAACGGATACTTACCTGCCACGCAATATTTTCTTCCCTATGCTCTTCTTTTCCCAGAATAATTTTCACCGAATCAGACGGGTCTTTGTCCTTTGGTGCGGAGGAACTGATTTCCGTAATCAGAACAGGCCATGCATCCTCAGAACCGCCTAAGGAACGGGTGACACTCCGCATAACTGCATAATGGATTTTTTCAATGCGGTCTGTCAGAACTCTTGCCGAAGGATGTTTTTCTCCGGATGTGCTGAAGGGAATCCATGTCATCCATGTGGGAGCAGGAGATGGTGAAAAACTTCTTTCCAATGACACAGACAGTCCGTGTATTTCCAGAGGACAGTCTTTTTTCAGTTTTTCTTTGGATACGGCAGCCACTTTGGATTCAAACGCATTGAACACCACCGATATGTGCGCGGGTGTTTCAGGTTCCTCTGCATTGCGTTTTGCCCATGTCAGACGGGGAACAGCAATCTGGCCATCCCGAATCAGGGGTTCCTGTATCCAAATATCCTGCGAAGACACAATACCCGCACCGGTACGCCGTTTTTCAGTTGCTGCGGACAAAAATTTTCCGGCAATGCTGTGCTGCTCTTTTGAAGGATATAAATCAAGAACAAAGGCTGTTTCCTTTTTCTGCAGTTTTTCCTCTTCTTCGGCTCCTTCATCTGATCGAGATGCTGGACAGCACTTTGCCCAAAGCTCCCAGGATTGTCATGCCGTCACCGGGTCGTGAGTGTGTGGATTTTCAGGGTATGATATTTTCTATGAAGCCGCAGATAGCGTGATTTCTGTTCCGCACTTTTGCAGAGGATCTCTCAACCAAAGGGGCAATCTCATTGGTCAGGGGAAGGCAGCTTTGCCATCAGTGACAAAAGCTGTTTGGTTTCGTCTGTATCCGGAACCATTGCTACTGATAAAATCCAAGCATATCTCCGAAAACAAAACTCTGACCCGGTTTTAACCCCGGAAGAAGAAAAGGAAAGCGCTGTTGTCCAGATTTTGACTGTCTTTCTCAATCTGGGAAAGGTCATGCCGTCTTCATACCGGGAAAATACAGCAGTGTATCATAGGCATAATGCCATGCCACACGGATGCGGATGTGGTGAGGCAGTACAATCAGTCCCACAGTTTTTCCGGAAAGGGAGCGCACTTCCCACTGTGTTCTTAAGCAGTGACAAAAGGGGCTCTCTTCAAGGGTTGAAATCCGGGTGCATTGATATATTCATCCGCGACTTTGTTATTCAGCATATGAATCATTCCCAGAAGCCTGCATCCGTTTTCATTTGCCATCTGACAAAGGAACGGAGTGCATCTGCAAGCCTGTCTTCCATACAGAATCTTGAGCATTTGCCCTGTGCCATCGGTTCATAATTGAGATCCCCCAGACGGGAACCGTCAGAACGCACCGTAATCCACCACCGTCCGATGATATCGGTTTTTGTCATTTACATAAAATCAATCCTGTCAATTTCTTCATCAGAATATGTCAGTCTGATTCAAAGTCGCAATGATTTTCTGGTAATGCAGAATGTCATCAAAATTGATGATCTGCCTGCGGTCTTTAAGCCATTCTTGCGCGGCTGATAACCGCCTATGTAAAATTCCCAGGCTATCTGGGAACATTGTCAAAATACTGGAGATCATTTATCCATACCCTGCCGGTTTTCTTTTTCTTATCCGTGAGTTCAAAATCTTTTTTGAGATGCTCCGGGTAACAGTGTTGTCCTGTCTTGGATAACTTGTAATAAACTGTTCGGTTATCGGATTCAGCAGACGGATGGTTCGAGTTCACTGCCGATTTCTACCAGTTGCCAAAAAGTTTTTGCATCTTTGGGATAGGAACACGGGGAAATCAATTTTGAGGAATTCTTTGTATTTTTCCGATAGTAGGGGAATACGTAGAAACAGCGTAAATATAATCCAGAATGTCAATGGGCGCAAATGTCTCACTCACCTTGAGCGGAGCCAAAGGGTTCTTTTTCCGGAGGAATTTGAGATAATGTTTGGCAACTGCTGAACAGTTTCCATATATTCAGATTGGGGAATTCTTTTCTGCTGTGCATTTATGGCGTGCTGATTTTCTGTTTCAGGATAAAGATACAAAGGAAAAAGATAGCCTCTTTCACGGGAACGGTTTGAAATTCCTGAATCATCTGCAATCTGTTTTGTGATGTTGACATGCTCCCATCTGCTGTCAACTGCTGTCCGCCGGACTGTCATCAGTCCCAGATTATCCTCTGATAAATGCTCCATAACTTTCCCCGGACAGTCCGCCAGACCAGTTTATCTTCGTAAAAGATATATTTACTGTCAAATGGACGATAAGATATTGGTTTTATATAGTTGGATAAATCTTTTTCATTTCTGATATTGTCACATCCGCGCAAAATATTCCACTGGCTTTTTTTCTCTTACATTGAATTTTTTGTGAAGCAAATCAGCATCCCGGTCAGACATCTGAAATTCTTTGTAAAATTCAATAATTCAGTTCTGTCATTTTTTATCACAAAATCATCATGCGCGGTTGTCATTCCAACTCCGTTAATAAGAAACAAATCATTGCAGGAAAATCCGTTTTTATAATCTGCATCCAAAGCAAAATTTTTCGGCACAAAAAAATAATCAGGTTTATATTCTAACTTCTTCCAATTGACAGTTCGAATATTATTATCAAAAACAAAATCATATTTCAGTTTTTGCTTTCCAAATAAATCATAGTGCCAAACTTTACCTAATTTTTCTTTTTTGCTATTTTTTTTCACAAAAAAATTGATACTGACTCCCTGCATAATATCAAACACATTCTCATCTTTTGAACCATCCTGACAGGTTTCTTTCTTTTTGGAATTGCCATGCAGATCAAGAATATAAATTTTGTCAAATGTCTCCAGAAGACTTTTCCGCATTTGCCGGTGCGTAATGCCGTCAATGAAAGAATTGTTGGTAATCATGGCAACAATTCCCTGACCGTTTTTGTCAACAAAATGCTGTGCGTATCTGATAAACTTGATGTAATCATCGTCAAGATTGATTTTCTTTTCATTCAGATCTTTCTTGTAATCTTTGATTAAATTTTGAATCCATTCCCCTTTGTTCACAGAACTGACACTGTAAGGAGGATTTCCGATCACCACCATAATCGGCGTATCCCGCTTGATCAGATTCGCTTCCGATGCTTCCTTTGACAGCCATGTGGTAAACATGGAACCGGTATCCTCATCCGCTTCCTCAAGACTGTTGGTAAGGAAAATTCTGAACCGTTCCTGTTTTTTCGCCTTGTAACCAAGCTCTGTCAGCAGCAGATCGAGTTTCAGATGCGCCATTGCATAGGAGGCCATCAGAATTTCAAAACCGTTGAGTCTGGGTATCAGATGCTCCTCAGCGTAACTGCTCCATATTCCCTGCTGATTTTTGAATTTTTCATGAATCTGCCTCACAATTTCCGCCAGAAACGTGCCGGTTCCCGCGGCAGGATCAAGAATCTGAACCCTGTGGAATTCTTTTTTGGTTTTTCCTGCCCCCTGTTCCTGCACCGCAATTTTTGTTTTTGATGTATCTGCCAAACCTGCGGAAAGCCCGAATTCCGTCTTTAAAATGTCATCCACAGCCCGGACAATGAAATTCACCACAGGCGCGGGCGTGTACCATACCCCTCTGCTTTTGCGCAGTCTGGGATTGTATTTTGCCAGAAAGGTTTCGTAAAAATGGATTACCGGATCGGTTTTCTGATCCGCAGAACCGAAATTTTCCATCAACTGCGCCACATCCGCAGCCCGGAAAACATCGGCCAGCGCATCCACAATCCACACAATGCGCTCATCAATGTCCGGCCCCGCAATATAACTGAAAAGACTTCGCAGAAACGGATTGGTTTTCGGTATCAGTTCCGCGGCTTCCTGTCTTGAGAAATCCCGCAGGCTCCGGTCATGGAGCCTTGCCGCGAACATGCCGTAAGCAATGGTCTGTGCATAAATATCCGCAAATTCGGAGGGTTTTATGTCATGAATCAGAATCTTCTTAAAAGCAAGCATCTGATCCTTCAGGGTGCTGTCCTGCTCATTTTTTTCATCTCCGGTCAAAGCCTTTTCCATGACCGACTGCAGCATCCGGGCTTTGGCTGCCATCATTTCCGCAAGTTCTGACGGGGATTTTACGGTCTGACCAATATAAAGACAGAAATCTGTGACAAGATTTCTGAAATCATCAAAGGCATCCGGAATTGCAGCAATTTCTCTGCCTTTCACTTCTGCAGCTGTGACGGAAGTGACAAAAACCCCGTTCCGGTACAGCCGGAATTCAAGATAATCCGTCAAAACAAGGTTTTGAAGGCTTTCCCTGTACCGTTTCAACTGCTCCTCTTCCTCTGCTTTGTCAAGGGGAATGCCGATGTTCTTTGCTTCAATGTAACCAACGGGAATTCTGTTTTTTGTGAGAATCAGATCAGGCGCGCCGCATTCAATTCTTTTGGGCTCATTGGTCACAATGATTTTTCTGTCAAAATCCTCAAAAAATTTCTGCAAATCGCCCCGGAAGGAATGCTCGGTGGTGTTGCCGTTTCTGTATCTTCTGCTGATGTTCTCAATGTAAGTCTTTATCATTTTTTATGACCTTTCATATGGTTATTCTCTCCTGAGAGCAGGAAAGTCAGGTTCTCTTAACAACGTCTGATGTTGTTAAATTTCCTTTTTCCCCTTTTGCAAAGGCAGGGCTGTTTTCTGACAGACAGCGTTTACCGTGTTTTCATCGAATCTTCGCGGGCAGTTCAGATCCAGCAGTTCACTGAATTCTGTAAGCCCGTAAATGCTGACACCCCGGCAGGACGGTCTTTTGTTCGGCTGTGCCTTGCAACTGCCTTTGGTAAGCAGTATTTTGCCTTCCACAAATCCGATATTATTGAAATCTTTCAACTGAGATTTGATTCTTTTTGCCTTTGAATTGATAATGTCAGCCTGGGCATTCACATCATCGGGGTTTCTCTTGATATAATCCATGTCCGGTATGATAATACTGACCTATCCTTTGGTTTTGAGTTTCTCTTGATATAATCCATGTCCCAGTGTTTGACTTCAATGACATGAATCCCTGGGTAGTGGGTCAAACCGGTTGACGGAATATGTAAACTTCCTGAAAACATTGATTTAAATTTGACATATCAACTGATTTGACCCACCACCGAATTTTACAGAGAGGAAGTTTATTTCCAAAGCATTTTCAAACCGTATTTCTGATACTCAGGCATTTTTCCATCCTTTGAAATCAACGGGATATTCTCATTGATTGCCTGCCAGATGATCAGGCGGTCAAACGGATCTTTGTGCGCAGTTCGAGGAAGTTTGTAAAAAGTTGAGACAAGATTTTCCGAAACATTCAGCGTTTCAATGCCAATACCTGCTGCATACCCCGGCAGAGCATCCGGTGTCACACCCTCAAGTTCAAGTTTGCCGGCAGCATATTTAAGGGAAATTTCCCAATAACTGACAACACTTGCATATATGTCGTTATCCGGATTCTTTATGGCTGATTTTGCTTTGGCGGACAGACTGTCATCATCAAACAGAGTCCATAATAATACATGGGTGTCAAGAAGGTATTTCACAGAGATAACAATTCCTCATCATTGATTTTAAAATTTTCCTTTATTTTATACCCTGCCTTTCCTTTTAAAGGTGCGAGAACTCTTTCAGATTTCTGATGATATTTCTGATACGGAACAATGACCGCAAGTTTTTCCCGGTCTTTATCCCCGGTGACAATAATATCTTCCCCCTTCTGCACGATAGCAAGGATGCTGAGAAAGTTGTCTTTTATCTCATTTTTCGTCAGTTGTTTCATATTGCTGATTCTCCTGTCTGATTTTTTCCGTTCGGCATTCACTCTGAGGAAATTCCGTGTCACTCTGCGTTTTTTTATGGCAAATGTGTTCGTTTTAAGATTCCTGTATGATTTTATCAATGGTTCGGACAGTTTTTTATAACATGCTGTTTATATTTAAATTTCATGGTTTA
>JAWKPW010000150.1:0-6689 GCA_041390465.1 Desulfobacterales bacterium
CAATCTGATCAAAGGCCCCGGTTCCCAAAAACAGATCCACTTCCGGAATCTGCTCAACGATATTTTCCCGGTAGCGTTCCGGCAGACAGCCCGTGACAATCAGGTTTTGGCATTTGCCATTTTCCCTGAGCTGCGCCAGTTCCAGAATCACATCCACAGATTCCTGCGCGGCAGATTCAATAAAACTGCAGGTGTTGACAATGATTGCAGAGGCTTCTTCGGGATTGTGCGCAATCTGCCAGCCTGCCGCCCGGAGTCGACCAAGCATTTCCTCGCTGTCAACCAGATTTCTTGCACATCCCAGACTTGCCAGATGTATTTTCATTTATCTGTTTGTCTTTCCTGGGGTAATTCAGATTATTGTATGAACCGGGATATGACTGCCCTTTACTTTTTCTGCAACCTCCCCTTTAAAAAAAGGGAAATATGGACAGAACCCCTGCTGAGAAGAGGCAGGGGCTTTCGGGCACAGGCGGTTAAGTTCCAATTTCTGTTTAAAAATCAAAAGGTTTAAATGGGATTTTGACATTCATCTTTCAGAAATTGACAGTGTGCCAAATCCCCTGATCTGTCCGCTGACTCCGGACAGAAAAAAACGAACAGATTTATATTATTACAGAAAAAAATAAAAAAACAAATCGGAAAACCGGAATGGATGACATTGTCAATCGCTTTGATCCACTACCCAGAAATTATAAAGCGCTTGTTTTTATTCAAACCTGGGTGATTTCTGAAAATGAATGTCCCTGCTCAGTCACCTGAAAGATTTGACAGGTTTTGAAAAGTTGTCAAATTTTGCCGGAACCGGTCAGCCGGATTCATTGCGGCGAAATTGGTTTCGGCAAATTCAGCGGGTTATAAAAATGTCAACAGAACCTTATGTCTTCCGGGAGATACTGAAATAAATTTAGCAGAAGCATTTTCAGATGTCAAGGATTTCAGAAGCGGACAGGGCGACTGTTATCCATTGATACCAATGCTGCTTATATTGCAGTGTGCATTGGCTGCGGACGGATTTGCTGCAGAAAAATTGCCGGATTTGCAGAGGCAGGCAAGGATGAATTCCAGAAACATTTCAGTTTGAAGTGCAATGAAATGCCGTCACATTTCACATTCAGGGAAATCATCCGGAGATGCGATTTTGAACAGCAATTTCAACTTTTTGAAAAATAAATAAAAAATTGCATTTTCATTGAAAAGGGTGACAGGTTTTCAGTTCACAGCAAATGCATCAGACGGACGGTTTCAGATTATAACAAATATTATGCCAAATTATCATTGATTTCATACAATGCCGCAGGCTTTTTTTGTTTGACTCCAACATATTGTTTTTTTTAAAAATTACGTTTTCAAAAGTGATTTGACATTGCCCGGATGCTGTTTCACTGACAAGTGCATTATTGAAACCGGCAATGATTATACCAATTCTCCATTGAAATCATATTTTGCGGAAGACAGTGCCGATTCTCCGCTGGTTTTATGCCGCCATGCAAATTTGCTGTGACCTTTGCGCCGTCTTCGTGTCCCTTGCGGTTAAAAAAGCATGATTTCAACAGCGAATCAGTATTATGTCTGATGTTACGCTGCCCTGAGTCTGTGAAGTTCATTGCAAGCTGAACGGACAGCTTTCAGACAAAGTTTCGACCGCAGGGCAAAGTGATTCAGTTTTGTCCGGGTTTTAAGGCACTCCATTTCAAAAACAGCGGCAATTGAGGTGAAGATATGATTTTTCTGAGCATTCACGGGCCGTGCCGGAGATTTGGACATTGACGCATCTGATTTCAGTGATTTGTGGAAGACCTCGGCATTCCGCCGTTTTTTGCAGATTGCCGCTGGTGTGTTCCAATCCGCTGCAAGATCACTTCAGGGGCGAGATGCCGATGCCGGTGTTTCTGTCTCTGTCTGCAAAGACTGCGAGAGCCGGACGGGGAAATCTGGCATTTCTGGGCCGTCCGGCAGCGGCCTCCTGTTCCTGCCATCCGATCTGATCAGCACGGATAAAGCAGTTCCCGGAGCCGGTCTTCCTCGCTCAGGGCGACAAGTTTGTCACTTTTCAATGCACCGGTGAACCCCTGCCGCAGGCCAGTTTCATGCGCCTCATGTTCCAGCGGAACCAGACCATGCATCAGGAAAGAACCTGTCTGAATTTCAGCCGGTTTCCCATGCGGGCATCAGTCATCGAACGCATCAGTCCGTTCTGTGACTTCACCCGGCGTCTTTCTTTCCGGATTTTGAGCCGCAGTGACGGATCGGTTCAAGAATCAGCCTGAATGCCGCCGGAACCGGAACACCGCCTGCATGGCAAACACAGTTCAGAAGATTCGTTCCTTTGACATTTCTGTTCCCGGCAGCGCCCGCAATGCCGCAGACAAGATCATTTTCATCCGTCCACGGTCTCGATGGCGTCATCAAAAATCAATGCACCGTCACGGTTCTTTGATTTCCTTCCCGAACGGCAGGTTTGGCATATTTCCGCAGATCTGCGGACGCAGATCCTCCGTCCAGGAAAACGTGCCATTGTCATGACTTGCCTCACTGTCCGGCAAATCTGGCAGACCGGCGATTGCGGCGCAGCCGAACGTGACACTCAGACAGTCTGCACAGAGATCAAGATATTTTGTATTCATAATTCTCTTTATGCAACAATTCGGACTGTTGCGGAACATCAGTTGCGGACGAAAAGGCGGATAGCATCCCTGATCTCCACGCTCTTCTTTTCCCAGAATCTGTAAAAGTCGCAGTGTCCTGCTGAACTGCTGTGCATTGCTCCCACAGGCGACTTGTATCCTGCCTTTTGAGGCAGTCCCGACTGGATCCCAAAGCAGAAAAACCGCATTATGTCATTGAAGATCATACCATAGGGTATCTGTCTTCCCGCCTCTCTGCTCAAACCCTGAGAGAATCCTGGTGCTCCGAAAAAGGAAAGCAGATGAAGTATCCTTTCGCAGGCTTTTGCCGACCCGTTTTATGGCACGGACAAAAGCGGATGTGTGAAAGTCCGGGGGAATCCGTTGCAGAACTCAGGCAAGTGGTGCTGTTCTTGATCAGGCAGGCGGAGAACTCTGCGAACTTCCGGAAACCGGGGATGAGGCAAAAGCCATAAAAGACATTCTCAAAGCCCCCGGACAGCACAAATCCGTTGCAAATCAGGCAGAATGCCGCTCGCAGCAATGTGTTCCGCTTCCACTGGAGCAGAACTGATGATTATCAGTATCTTGTGTCGGTTTGTCACGGCATTCTGCCCAGTGAGGTCACACGGATTGCGCAGCCTCGCTGTTCTGTCTGCCCCCTGATCCCCAAAGCACAGAGAGCGGTTTTCTCACCATGGCTGATGTGTTCGGTCTCAGACTCAATGCGGATCTGGTCACGCTGTCAGCCTGCAACACGGGCAGAGGCAAAGCGCAGAGAGGGGAGGGCATCATGGAACTTACCCGTGCGTTCACGTATGCGGGAACTCCGGCTGTTTCTGTTACCCTCTGGTCTGTGAAATCTTATTCTGCCAAAGACCTGAATGCGGGACTGTTCAGAAATCTCAGACAGGGCAAATCGCCCGCGCAGGCTCTGCGGGACATCAAACTGTCCATGCTTCGGGGAGATATCCGGTCAGCCACCGGAGGTGACTGGGGAAAACCCCGTTACTGGGCGACGGTCGTGGTGTTCGGAGCGCAGAATTTTTCTGATCAGGCAGTTGCTCCCGCAGGTGCAGAATCTGCAAAAGAACCGGTGCAGCCGGTCAAATCTGCACAGACAGAAACCGTGACAGATTCAAATCAGCAGGTCAAAACCGGAAAAACAGAATCCGCGCCTGAACCTGCTCCCGAACCTGTGAACCCGGCCATCACCCGCAAACCCGGTGCAGCCTCCTGCTTTATTTCCACAGCAATCGGGGAAGAGTGACAGACTGCTGTTATGCTGAAACAAACCGGATTTCCAGGAGAGCAGACAACTCTGGGCCATGTCTCAGGAAATTGCCAGGGGATTTCAGGAGACCGATAAAAAAATTTCAGGAAACTGACAAACGGATTGGAGAAATTATACCGAATCGCCATTGATTTGCCCGGCATCGGTATAAGAACCGAAAATTTTCTGAATCTGCAGCAAATCAAAATTTCTTGGAAGATATGCAGACAGTCTGCCTTTTTTCCTGTTGCCTGTCAACGGTAATTGGTGTAATGAACAAATTGAAATATCTTTCCTTTCTTAACTGAAAGTTTGTCAGCATAAAAATCTGTAACCCTTAACTGTCAGACGATATTTTCATGAACGACTTCAAAATCATACTGTTTTTATGCAACTGGGCGCCCCACACAGCCTACCAGAGCCTTCAGGACAACGGATACCAAATTCCGCCTGAAATCAAAATGGTACGGGTATCCTGCGCGGGAAGAATCAGCAAAGCCCTTCTTTTCAAGGCATTTGAAATGGGCGCGGACGGCGTGGCCCTGGTGGGATGCAGTCCCGGAGCCTGCCGCTACGGAACCGGAACCGTGAACGCTGTCAACAATACCGAGGACACCCGGAATATTCTGGATCTGCTGGGACTGGGAAAGGAGCGGATGCGTTTTGCCACCTTTCTGCCGGATGAATCCGAAGAACTGCGCCAGTTTCTGACAGATTTCTGTGAAGATGCGAAAAAAATGGGCAAAAGTCCGGTCATCCCTGCCAGATCCGTACCATCTGCGGAATCCGGAGAAACAGTCCCGGATTTCCCGGCAGATATTCTCAAAAAATATGACGCATATGCGTGTCAGGACTGCGGCAAATGCACCTCCTCCTGTCCTTTGGCGCTGAGCGGCAAATCTTACTCACCGCGTACGCTGGTAAGTGCCATTGCAGCCGGAAATCTCAAAGACGAGCAGGTAATCAGTGACATATGGGCCTGCCTGACCTGCGGACTCTGTTATGAAAGATGTCCCTCTGATGTGAATTTCCCGGAATTCATCCGGGACATCCGCTGCGGCATATCACAGGAAAAAAGGGACGAGCATCAGGCCCACGGCGGATTTTTCCAGTCCCTGATGCGTGCCATGACCTCGCGGGAACTTAAGCCCCAGCGCGCCAATATCCTGCCGGAAAATGTGAAAACCGATCCGGAAAGCAAAATTCTCTTTTTCGGGGGCTGCGCGCCCTATTTTGATGTGTTTTTCAAACATCACACAGGCGTGAACACCTCCGGCATTATTGCGGATTCCCTGCGGCTGCTCAATTTTTTTGATGTTTTTCCCCGTGTACTGCCACAGGAACGGTGCTGCGGTCATGATCTGCTCTGGTCAGGAGATCGGGGAAATTTTCTGCGGCTGGCAAAACTGAATACGGAAATGATGCAGGACCTGGGCATTGCGGAAGTCATCACCGCGTGTCCCGAATGTTACAGAACGCTGGCTGTGGATTATGAAAAACAGGGCGTGAAACCGGGTTTCCGGGTAAGGCATATCTATGAATTTCTGGAACAGGAAATTGACAAGGCTGCTGTCACTTTCAAAGATGCAGAACGGAACATCACGTATCAGGATTCCTGCCGCCTCAACCGTATGCCGGAACTAAAGGATCTGCCCAGAAAACTGCTGAACCGGGTGGCAAAAGGGCAGTTGGCAGAAATGAAGGACAGCGGAAATTCTGCCATCTGCTGCGGCAACTGCGCGTGGACAGGCTGTGACGCATATACCAAATCCCTGCAGGTGCGGCGCATCCGTCAGGCCCATGACACAGGCAGCAGTCTGATGATCACTTCCTGCCCCAAATGCCAGATTCATCTGCGCTGTGCAATGGAAGATCCCTTTCTGGGCAGTGAACTGAAAATGGAAATGGCGGATCTGACCGCTGTGATTGCGCAGACCATACAATGGGAATGAAAGATGAAACGCAGACTCACCCTTGAATACCGGATGGATGAAGGATGATATGCGGACAAGCGAAAAAATTCCCTCAATATATTCCCACAAATTCAGTCAGGAACAGACCCTGAAGGAACGGAAGGGAAATATTGCAGAGGCACGGATGATGATTGGCAATTCATTTATAATGGTTCGGATAACCAACAGACAGGCAGAGAAAGGGGACTTTTATGGAAGCGATAAGACATATCCGAAAAATAACATCAGGAAAACTGATGATTGACAACCTTGAGCGGTTTTCAGGAACAAAAGTGGAAATCGTCATCAGGCCGGTTGAGGAAGCAACCAATCATCCTTCCTTTGCTCCGATAAGAACAGCACGGGGCAGATTGAAAAAGTATGCCAATCCGGATCTGATTCACACTGAAAAATCAGCATGGCTGACAGTCCTGAAGGAAAAATACAAATGATCCGCGATGCAAATGCTGTTTTACGTTATGTTCTTCAGTACATTCCGGAACTTTTTGAAAAATCTGTCGGACTGATTGAAAACAGCACAATATTCCTCCCTTTTGAGGTGATTGCCGAAGTTGTTTATGTTCTTGAAAAGGTGTATAATATCGGCAGAAAGGATGTAAGCGGAACCATGATTGACATTATCGCTTATCCGAATATTGAAACAGTTGACAGAGAGGTTATGAGATATGCTCTGCATCTGTTTTCACAATCAGGTCTGGATTTTGTGGATACGCTGCTGTGCGGATACTGTTACGCACAGAAAACTGAAATTGCAAAATTCGACAAAAAACTGGCAAAACAGATAAAGAGAATAAATGAAGAATCATGCCAATCCCA
>JAWKPW010000151.1:0-6169 GCA_041390465.1 Desulfobacterales bacterium
TATACGACCGCATAACCAGTTATTATAAAGATCCGGATAACATTCCATATCGCATATTATCATGAGCTGCAAAAATCCATCCTGAGATTTTTACCATATCATACAATGCAGATCAACAAAATATGAATACTCCAGCCCTTTGGATTCAACTTTGATAATGCCGCAGAAGATCAAAAATTTCGTCACTGGAGAAGGTCTGAGTTTAAAACTGTCTGAAAATGATGTATTTCAGCTTGCACCGGAATGACTGTGGACAAGGCCAGCCTTTAATTTGACCTGATTTTCTCCTGCAGTCTGTGGAGGATGTTCAGGGCATCCACAGGTGTCAGGTTGGAAATGTCAAGTTTTCCAATCTTTTCTGCCAGATACTGCTCCGGGTTGAACAGATCCATCTGCAAGGCCCTTTTTCCGAAAATCTCTTTTTCCTCACGGATTCCGGACGGAGTTTTGGCAACGCCGTTTGCTTTGCTTTCAATTTTTGCCAGAATTTTTTTGGCACGGTCAATCACTCTGTCCGGAATACCGGCAAGACGCGCCACCTGAATGCCGTAACTCCGGTTGGTTCCGCCTTCCACGAGTTTTCGCAGAAAGATAATCTCATCCTTTACTTCTTTTACCGCAATATTGTAATTTTTCACACGCTTTTTTTCACGCGCGAGTTCTGTGAGTTCATGGTAATGGGTGGCAAACAGGGTTTTGACTCCTTTGCCTTTGAGATCATGCAGATATTCCGCAACAGCCCAGGCAATGCTCATGCCGTCAAAGGTGCTGGTTCCCCTGCCGATTTCATCCAGAATCACCAGACTGTCGGGCGTGGCATTGTTGAGAATATTGGCTGTTTCCTGCATTTCCACCATAAAGGTGCTTTGTCCCTGGGAAAGATTGTCCAGCGCGCCCACACGGGTGAAAATCCTGTCGGTCAGACTGATCTCAGCTTTTGCAGCCGGAACAAAGGAGCCTGCCTGTGCCATGACCGTCAGCAGCGCAGCCTGGCGCAGGACTGTGGATTTGCCAGCCATATTCGGGCCCGTGATAATCAGCACCTGATGCTCACTGCTGTCCATGTGCAGGGTATTGGGAACAAATCTTTCTGCGGTAATCATTTTCTCAATGACCGGATGTCTGCCGTCTTCCATGTGCAGTTGGCCGTCTGTGCGGATTTCCGGGCGGCAGTAATTGTTCTGCTCTGCAATATGGGCCAGACTGAGCAGGCAATCAAGCCGTGCAATGAAAGTTGCAGCAGCATGGATGCGGGGATGTTCCTTTCGCACAGCCTCCCGGATTTCATTGAAAATTTCATATTCCAAAGCCATTCTGCGATCTTCCGCGTTCAGCACTTTGGTTTCAAAATTCTTCAGTTCATCGGTGATATAACGCTCCGCATTTACCAATGTCTGTTTGCGGATATAATTCGCGGGGACTTTTTCCGAATGGGTTCTGGGAATTTCAAGGTAATAGCCAAACACCTTGTTGTATCTGACTTTGATGGATGCAATGCCGGTTGCCTGTCTTTCCTGCGCTTCCAGCCGCGCGAGCCAGCCTTTGCCGTCTCTGCTGATTTGCATCAGTTCATCCAGTTCGGGATGGTATCCGCTTTTGATGATGCCGCCCTCGGTGAGCGTGGGAGGCGCATCCTCACGGATGGATTTTTCTATCAGATCAGCCAGTTGACGCAAAGGAACCAGATCTTCTTTCCACGCGTACAAAGGACATTGGAAAGCGGAAATCGCATTTGCTATCTCCGGAAATGTGAAAAGGGATTTTTTCAAAGCTGTCATATCCCGTGCGCTGGCATGTCCCATGAGAATCCGGGTTCCCAGCCGTTCCAGATCATAAACAGAGCTGAGAAGTTCCCGCACTTCCCGGCATACATTCATATTTTCCAAAGCTTCCTGCACAGCATCCAGACGGGTTTGGATTTCTTCAGTATTGCGCAAAGGATAGCGCAGCCAGTGCCGCAGCCGTCTGCCGCCCATCGAGGTAACGGTTTGATCCATGACATCCAGCAATGTCCCCTGCCGGGTTCCGTTTCTGAGATTCTGCATAATCTCCAGATTTCGGCAACTGGCCTCATCCACTGCCAGATACTGATGGATGTGATAGGTTTCCATGCCGCGCAGATGCTCAATCTGCTGTTTCTGGGTATCCGCCACATAATACAGCACCGCTCCGGCCGCGCCGGTTCCGGCCCTGAGATGCTCACACCCGAAACCTTCCAGAGAAAGGGTTTTGAACTGCGCGGTCAGTCTTTCCCTCGCTTCTGCGTAATCAAAATATCTGTCTGCTAGGTAAGTTACAGATTTTCCAGATATCGTATCTGCAATGTCGGCACAGTCCGGATCATGGTGAAAGGAATCCGGAAGCAGAATTTCGCTGGGGGAAATGCGCAGAATTTCATCTTTTGCACTGTCTGTCTGTTCTGATTCACAGATGCGGAAGGTTCCGGTGGAAATATCCAGACAGGCAAGTCCGAAATTTTTTCCAAATTTTGTTATGGCAAGGATATAATTTTCTGTTTTTGCATCCAGAAATTCGTTTTCCACAATCATGCCCGGCGTGATGACCCGCACCACTTCCCGCTTCACCAGACCTTTGGCCAGCGCGGCATCCTCCACCTGATCGCAGATGGCAACTTTCATGCCCTTTGCAATGATTTTGGCAATATAGCCCTGCACTGCACGGTACGGAACTCCGCACATGGGAATGGCTTTGTCCTCATTTTTGTTCCGGGAGGTCAGGGTGATTTCCAGAATGCGGGATGCCACCTTGGCATCCTCAAAAAACATTTCATAAAAATCTCCCATGCGGTAAAAAAGCAGAACATCCGGATACTGCTTTTTCACAGCCAGGTACTGGCGAATCATGGGCGTGGCATTGTCTTTCATTTTGTCTGAATCCGTTTACTTATTGTATCTGTTTCTTTGAATAGTTGAGCCATCTGTTCTGAACTGCCGGAAGTTTCTGTCTTTCTGCAAGCGGCCATGTGCAACTGCTTCCAACGATACAGATAATTCACAGCATTATAAGCTGTTCTGTGATGATTGTGCATTTGCTTTTTTTAATCTCCCATCATTATTTCCCGCAGCGCGGCAAGATTCTCTGTTTCATCAGACAGGGCCGCAACCGGAACCGCAAAACCTTTCACAGCCCTGCTTTTCAGTATTCCCGAATCCGCTTTCATATGAAGAACATACTCATCTTCCGCAAGAAAATACTGTTCCACTGTCCGGGATGCCGGATCAATGATCCAGTATTCCTTCACGCCGTGGGCTGCGTAATCCTCAAATTTGACTGTCCGGTCATTTTGTTCGGTGGAGGGAGACAGCACTTCCGCTATAAAATCCGGAGCAGGAAATTTCATCTGTCCCGGTTTGAATTTTGCGGATTTCTTTTTGCCCCAGAAACAGACATCCGGTTCATAATCATTGCGGGTCAGGGAAATCATCATCTTTTCATGTCCCACATAGCCAAGCTGATGAATCATGACATAAATGCTCATAAGTCTCATCAGCGATGAAGACGCAAATTCGTGTTCAATTCTGACTGGTGAATGCACAATCACCTCCCCGTTGATGAATTCGGCTTTCTGATCTTCCCGGACATCTTCATAAAACTGTTTCCGCTTTTTCCGCTCTTCATGCAGAATTGAGCGGATATCCCGGTAATACAGACCAAGTTTCGGGGAACGGTGCAACTGCTGTGTGATACTATCCATAAGTCACACTCCCTGTTAAATCGTAAGAAAATGCAATTTCAAATAATTCAAAGATCCCGTGTTTTGCCTATCCTCTTTCCACAAGCGGCCCTGTCAGATATTTATAGACTTTCAGATAATATTTTTGGAGTAGGTTGGGGTGAATGCAGTGAACCCCAACGCTTTGAATCTGTTGGGGTTCGTTCCTCACCCCAACCTACGCTGAACCCCAAAATTATTATCTTGAACACGATATGAACGATATTTGAAAGCAGAACCGGATAAGATAATCCCGGTTCCGCAGCTTTGGCATAAACAAGATGAAAATCCCTTTCCGTCAGGCTCAGCCGGATTTGTCTTTCTTTTTTCAGTTTTTTATTCTTCTCATTGTTCCACGTATATTCTTTCATCCTTGAATCCCTGAAAAATCCGTCCATTCTGCTTTTTAATCCCGGTAAATCCTTTAATCCTGAAAATCCCGGTTCAGACAATCAAGGGATTGCCATGATTTTATAAGGCCAGTTCAATCCTGTAAATCCTTTCATCAGGCAAATCAGGGTTCAGACAATACCGGATGCGGATCGTCCAGTCTGCATTCCCGCGCACATTTCGGCAGCCTCAATGACCGGAGCGCGGGAACGGGATCCGCAAGAATAAAAGATTCCTATTGTCTGTATGCGCTGCCCCGATGGACAATGGCAACCACAACCACCTGTTTTGTCTTCTCATCAATCTGATAAACTATCCGATAATCCCCAATTCGATAGCGGTAATATCCGGTCAGCTTTCCCTTAAGCGGTTTGATATCGGGATGCAGATAAGGATTGATTTCAAGCTGTTCAAAGCAAAGATCCAGACGTTGCTGAAATTTGGCTGCGGCATCCTCAAAAAAACTGCTGCCTCATTGCTCAGGCTGACAATGTACCCTTCGGAATTTTCTTACTGTTTTCTTTTAAGCTGTTTATAAGGAGTAACCAGTCCCCGGGCAATGTCATTTCTTCCACGCTCAAAACTTTCGATAAATCCGGGAATATCTGTCAGTTCTTTTGTGGCATCTTCACTTTCTTTTTCAGCCAGATAAGCCAGAAACTGAACAGCAATGTTCAGATGTTCCGGTGTCAACTGAATAAGATACGGGTCAATTGTCTGATGAACTTTGGCAAGATTCATAAATTTCTTCCTTTCTTTTCTTTTTTCTGCTTCAGAATCAGAAGTAACGTATTATACACGGAACACAGGTTGAGGGAAAATCTTTTCTTACATAAATCCCTGTAGTTATCACACGAATAATCAGATAAATCAGAATAATCACACAAATTATGGTTACTGAGCTTGCCGAAGTACAGTTCAGACAATACCGGACGCAGAGCGTCCGGTCTGCATTCCCACGCGGGAGCGTGGGAACGAGAGCAAATCCGATCCTGCGATCTTCACCCTGCCAACTGCAGGGATTTATGTAAGAAAGGATTCAGAAATCTGATAAATCCTTTCTTAAAAAAATCCCTGCAGTTGATGGAACGGATTTACAGGGATTTTCTGTAAGATTTGTGGAAAATCCTTTCATATCCAAAATCCCTGCAGGGCGATATGTGTATTCAGGTTCAGACAGTCTGCTGTCCTGAACTGTGATTTCCATGAATCCGATCACGGCAGCTGCCCAATCCGGGGGCTGCATGGGATTTTTGGATCAGAAAAAACACTGACAGGATAAGAAGCCATGACAGACAGAAACAGTTTTGACAGTCCGTGGAAGGAGATACTGGGAGCATATTTCCGTGAGTTCATGATCTTCTTTTTCCCGGAAATTGAGAAAGAGATTGACTGGGAAAAAGGCTATGTTCCTCTGGATAAGGAACTGCACCAGATTACCCGTGAGTCCGACACAGGCAACCGGATTGCGGACAGACTGATGCAGGTGTGGAAAAAGAACGGGGATGAGACATGGGTGATGGCCCATACAGAGATACAGGGCGGAAAAGAGGATGAGTTTCCGCTTCGTGTGTTTGTGTACAATTACCGTGGCCGGGATCTGTACGGCAGATCTGTGGTCAGTCTGGCCGTGCTGACAGACACAAATCCGGAATGGAGGGTTTCAGAGTATAAGGATGAACTGTGGGGATGCCGGACAGTTTTCTCATTTCCTTCCGTGAAACTCCTGGATTATAAAAAAGACCCGACTTATCTTGAATCATCGGACAATCCCTTTGCGGTTGCGGTCATGGCCCATCTGAAAACACTGGAGACCCGGAAAGACAGGCAGAGCCGCCTACAGTACAAACTGTCCCTGAGCCGGCAGCTTTACCGTCACGGATGGTCAAAAGACGATATTATCCGTCTGTACCGTTTCATTGACTGGATCATGGTGCTTCCGGCGGAGATGGAAAACATTTATCATGAAAATCTCATGGCATATGAAAGGGAGGTGAACATGCAGTACATCACAACAGCCGAAAGAATCGGAATGGAAAAAGGAAA
>JAWKPW010000152.1:0-6088 GCA_041390465.1 Desulfobacterales bacterium
CTGATGTTACGCCATTGATTTTTTTGTTGCTATTTTTTTATTAATATTTTGTTGCTGTTCTTTGTTAAACTGATATAATATTTTCATGAAAAAAGAATTTCTTGAATTATACAGCGATTATCTTTTAAGTTCGTTCAGTTATACAACTGCAACCGGGCTTTCCAATCTGCCTGATAACCAGATCGGTCATGACAAAATCACTGATTTTTTGGCAGGATCAGACTTTGATTCCAAAGATTTATGGATGCCGGTCAAAGAAACTGTCCGCTCAGTCGAATCCGATGACGGTGTTCTCATATTTGATGACACAGTCGAAGAAAAACAGTGGACAGATGAAAATGAAATCATCACATGGCATCATGATCACAGCAAAAACAGAACTGTGAAAGGTGTCAATATTCTTAACTGTCTTTATCATTCAAAAAATGTTGATATTCCGGTTGCTTATGAAATAATTCATAAACCGGTGCTGTTCAGCGATCCGAAAACCGGACGTATCCGCCGGAAAAGCAAAGTTACAAAAAATGAAATGCTTCGCGATATGCTGAAAATCTGCACTGCAAATCATCTGAAATTCAGATATGTGCTGACAGACAACTGGTTTTCTTCCAAAGAAAACATGTGCTTAATCAAATCTGAGCTTTCAAAGGATTTCATTATGGCGATTAAATCCAACCGTACTGTTGCATTGAGTCTGGAAGACAAAAAAAACGGTCATTTTGTTCAAGTCGAAACATTGGAACTGAAAGAGGGCACCGTTCAGCATGTTTACATGAAAGACATTGATTTTCCATGTCTTTTATGCAGGCAGATCTTTAAAAACAAAGACGGATCTTCCGGTGTTCTTTATTTGGTTTCCAGTGATACCGGTCTGACTTATGATCAGATAACGACTGCATATCAGAAACGATGGAACGTCGAAGTCTTTCACAAATCTCTGAAATCAAATGCATCACTGTCAAAATCGCCAACAAGAACTGTGAGAACTCAGAGCAATCATTTTTTTGCTTCCGTTTATTCATTTTTCAAATTGGAAAAACTTAAAATTAAGCATAATTTGAATCACTTCGCTTTGAGAGCAAAACTTTATGTCAATGCAATAAAAGCCAGTTTTCAAAAATTGCAGGAATTGACGGCGTAACATCAGTTATATCAGGTTGAGTTGTCTCATTTTCGGAATCCGGAAGTTCCGGGAAAAGGATAACAGAAATATTTTAACCGGCGGTATGATGTTTCAAAAGCAGGAAAAGGAAAAATGCAATGAAAAAACAGCCCTTGCCCGTAGGCATATCGGATTTCACAAAACTGATTTCCGGCGGATATTATTTTGTGGACAAATCGGATTTCATCCGGGAAGTCATTGAAACAGGCACCGAGGTCATTCTTTTTCCTAGGCCCCGGCGCTTCGGCAAAACCCTGAATCTGGACATGCTAAGAGTCTTCTTTGAAAAGGACAGACCGGACACAAAAACTCTTTTTCAGGGACTTTCCATAGAAAAAGAGGAATGCTTTGGGCAGCATCAGGGAAAATACCCGGTCATTTCCCTGACTTTCAAAGACATAAAGGAACTTTCATGGGAGCGGTGTTATGCAAAAATATCCCATATGATCCGCAGACTGTACAATGATTATGCCTCTTTTCTTTCAGAATATGACCTGAGTGAAATGGACAGGGAACTGATCAGGCGGATGCCGGAGGGAAAGGCCAGTCAGGCCGAATATGAGGACGGTCTGCGGCATCTGAGTCAGATGCTGCACATATGCACAGGTCAGCCGGTCGTGCTTCTGATTGACGAATACGACACCCCCCTTCATGCCGGGTATAACAAAGGATATTATGAGGAAATCATCGGATTCATGCGCAATTTTCTGTCCGGAGGATTAAAGGACAACCCCCATCTCTTCAAGGGCGTGCTGACCGGCATTCTGCGGGTGGCAAAGGAATCCATTTTCTCCGGTCTCAACAACCTGACTGTGTACAGTGTGCTGACCGGTGAATTCAGTGAGTTCTTCGGATTCACGGACGCGGAGGTGCGGCGGATGCTCTCGGATTATGACATTGCGGATCACCATGATGAGGTGAAAAAATGGTATGACGGGTATCTGTTCGGGGGACTCACGGTTTACAACCCCTGGTCGCTCATCAGTTATGTGAACTCCCGTGACAGAAAGGCTCTTCCGTACTGGATCAATACGGGTGACACCTCTCTCATGGATCGGCTGGCCACAAAGGGAGGGCAGGAAATACGGGAAGAAATCGGGCGTCTGCTAGAAGACAGAACCGTTGAAAGACCGGTATATGAGACCATTGTCATGCGGGATTTGGATATACGCGATGATCTGCTCTGGAGCTTTCTGCTGTTTTCCGGCTACCTGAAGCCCGCAGGCGAACCGGTGTACCGCAACATTTATCCGCTGGCCATTCCCAATGAGGAGGTGAAGCTGGCCTATGAGGAACTGGTCATTCGCTGGTTTTCGGAAAAGATCGAGAGCAACTGTCTTCTGGATATGATCCGGGGACTGGAAACCGGTGACGCTGTGCTGTTTGAGAGACTTCTTCGCAGGGTGGTCATGCAGATCATGAGTTTCCATGATCTGGCAGGCAAATCTGAAAAAGTCTACCATGCGCTTGTTCTGGGAATGCTGGTGTGGATGTCCGGAAAATATGACATCCGGTCCAACCGGGAATCCGGGTACGGCAGGTTTGACATCATGCTCAAACCCAAAGATACAAAAAAAACCGGCATTGTGATTGAATTCAAGGTGGTGGACGGAACCGGAGCGGAGGATTACAAAGAGGTGCTCGAAGATGCCATGAAACAGATTCAGGATCGGCAATATGCCGCAGAACTCGCGGCCTCCGGCATAAAAGACATTCTGGAAATCGCTGTGGCCTTCCGGGGAAAGGAACTCTGGGTGAAGCACAGAAAATCCGCAGGTTCCAATTCTCTGTGATTTCAGGCGGCAGAACAAAAATGCCTTTTTGCTCACCGTAACACAATATTGCAAGGAAAGCGGATATGACGAAAAAAAAACAGTTCAGAGCCCGCAGGTTTTCTGCTTTGTTTATAAACCGGATGCCCTTCAATTCCCTGCGGGTTCATCTGTACAGAACTCTGTGCGGGTATCAGATTCATCCGAAAGCAAAAATCGGATACGGGACAGTTATTGCAGCGGATCAGGTACGAATCGGACAGGCCGAAATCGGAAAGCACAATCTGTTTGAAGGGCCGTTTTTGCTGGAAATTGCAGATGCCGCGTTTGTCGGCATGAAAAACACCTTTGAATGCGGGCAGTGGGCTTTGGAGGAAAGATTTGCACAGGCCGGGTATCTGCGATACTGCAAAATCGGCAGGGAAACGCTGATTACCTTCGGACATTATATTGACACCATTGGCGGTTTTGAAATAAAAGAAAAAAGCTGGATTGCGGGGCGCTGCAGCCAGTTCTGGACACACGGAGCGGGAGTTGCGGATCGATCCGTGACAATCGGCAGTGAGACATATATCGGATCTGCCGTGCGCTTTGCACCCGGCTCCGGCGTGGGCAACCGCTGTCTGGTGGGGCTGGGCAGTGTCGTCACCAGACGATTTGCGGAAGACAGGCTGTTCATCGGCGGTTTTCCTGCCCGGATTATCCGCAGCAGTTATGACTGGAAGATCCAAAACCTTTAACTGCTGCACGGCCAATTCAGTTTTTATATGACAAAATAAGGATTAAAAAACTGAATTTTTTAAAAAAATCCGGTTTTTTCATTCCCTGTTTCATCATATAAAAACTAAGTTGGTCATGCACTGCAGGATTTGACAACTTTTGAAAAGTTGTCAAATCTCAGAGACCGCAGCATCAAAACCGAGAAAATCATTTAAGGGAGCATTATGAAAATACTTTATATCAGTTATGCCAAACAGGACGGCGGATGGTGGATTCACACCAGTGAGTTTCTTGCCGCGATCCGCTCTCTTCACAAAGATGTCCTGTCCTATACCCCTCTGGCTGTTTCCCCCTCTGCCGGAGGCAAAACCGCAAAGAAATCCGAATATGTCACCGGCCCTTTCCGGGAACTGCGCTATCTGGCTGTGGTTTTTCTGCGCCGGGCATTGGGAGAACTCCGGGAACTGAGAAAACACCGGCCTGATGCCGTGATTCTGCGCTGGGGACGGTATCTGTCCGCGCTGCTTCTGTGCCGGATGATGAAAATTCCCATTCTTGTGGAACTCAACGGCCCCATTCTGGAGGAACAGTTTGCCCCAAAAGCGGAACGCTTCCGCTGGCTTCCTTTCTGGCAAAGGTTTGAAAAAGCCGTGCTGAAACTGCCTTCCCACATCATGGTGGTTTCCGAACCCCTGCGGGAATATTATGTCAACTGCGGCATTGACGCGGAAAAAATATCTGTGCTGCCCAACGGCGTGGACACTGCCCGGTTTCATCCCGCGAATGACGGTCAGAAAATACGGGAAAAACTGGGTTTGCAGGGCAAAACAGTGGTGGGATTTTCCGGCCATTTTGCTCCCTGGCACGGACTGGATTTTCTTATTTCGGCCATGCACGAAGTCATGGATTCCGGAAAAGACCTTGTGCTGCTTCTCATCGGTCAGCGCAATGCACGTGTGGAACTTCCTCAGATGCCTGCAAACACAGTTGTCACCGGTCTTGTTCCCCATGAGGAAATGCCGGATTATCTTGGGGCTGCGGATATTTTTGTCGCGCCCTATCCCAAAATTGACCCCTTTTATTTTTCTCCCCTCAAAATATTTGAGGCCATGGCCGCAGGAAAAGCCGTGCTGGCCTCCGCGCAGGGGCAAATCTGTGAACTCATTGTGCCGGAGCACAGCGGTCTGCTCTATCCTGCCGGAGACAAAACCGCATTTCTCCGCCAGTTGCACCGCGCAGTTGATGATCCCGCATTTCGCAAAGAGCTGGGAAAAAATGCCCGCACAAGAATGGAAGAAAATTACACTTGGGAACACAATGCCCAAAAAGTGCTGCATCAGTGCCAAAAGTTCTTCCGCAAATAATGCACTGCCTGATCCTGTGCATCGCACTGATTTCCGCTCTGTGCTGCTGTGCTGTTCCCCTGTGTGCTTCGGAAACAGAGGAGAATCTGCGGCTGACAATCGGCAAATATCCGGATCGCATTGCCGCTTTGTTTGAAAATCTGGATTTGGATCGGCCTGAGCTGCATTTGGTGAAAAAAGCAGCCGAAAGACAGGACAGGATGACCGCGTGCCGGGAACTGCTCCGGCATTTTCAGCAAAGCCCGGCCCGAGAACGCTTCCGAAATCCGCAAACAGAAAAACATGCCATTGGGGAAGCGGAAAAAATCCAAAAGGACATCTTCACCTTTCTTAACCGGGAATCCCGTGTTCCGCGTCTGAAAAACCGCGGACTGAACTGGAACTGGCAGGGGCCGGACAATGATCCGGAATGGGCCTGGCATTTCAACCGTCATACCCATCTTCACATTCTTCTGGACGCATGGGAGCAGACAGGCAATCCGGTTTATGTGCAGACCATTGACGCGCAGATTCAGGACTGGATCCTTTCCCATCCCCCGCCCAATCAGGAAAGTTTCAGCCCCCAGTGGCGGGGAATTGAGGTTTTTCACCGGCTCTGCTGGTGGCCCCGCGTGTTTTTTCGTCTTTCAGATGAACTTTCACCGCAGACCCGTCTTCTCATGCTTTCATCCATTCCGGATCACAGCCGTTATCTCATGCGTTTTCCGTCTGAAAGCGGCAACCGTCTTGCCATGGAACTCAACGGACTGGCCATTGCCGCTGAATGCTGGCCGGAATTCCGGGAAGCCCCAGAATGGGGACAGTATGCAGCGGATCGAATTTTTTCCGAAATAAAACAGCAGGTGTATCCGGACGGGGTTCACAAAGAGCTGAGTGCGCATTACCACAAAACCGCTTTGGACAGTTTCATGAATTTTTTTTACATCCGCACACGGGCCGGAAAGCAGATGCCGGCGGAATACATGCGCCGACTGGAGCGCATGTGGCAGTATCTGGCCTGTGTGATGCGGCCTGACGGTTTTGGTCCGCACAACAATGATTCCTTCAGAACAGATTTCCGTGAACCGGTT
>JAWKPW010000153.1:0-6076 GCA_041390465.1 Desulfobacterales bacterium
GAGAATCATTTATCATCAGTTATAAATATTTACCAAAATCCCCGTCTGATGTTGCCGGTATCAGAACAAAGGCAACCACAGGGGATATTCCTGATGCAGTGAGAGAATCCCGATCAGGAGAATCTGAACATTCATTTGCAGCAGATTAACTCACAAGATCAAAGAGATCAGATGAGGAAAGTCAGGCAATCCGGCGGAAGATCACTGACCGCCCAAACAATATCTACAGGCAGGACAATACAAATGACAGATGACAAACCACGCGAAGCGTGCGGATTATTCGGCATTCACGGACATCCGGATGCTGCCCGGCTGACCTATTTCGGCCTTTACGCCCTGCAGCACCGGGGCCAGGAAAGTGCGGGCATTGCCGCGGCACGGGATATGACCATTGTGTCCCACAAGGGAATGGGACTGGTGGCTGATGTGTTTGACAAAGCCCATTTTGAGGAACTTCACGGCACAAGCGCGGTGGGACATGTGCGCTATTCCACCACAGGCAGTTCCATTCTTTCCAACGCGCAGCCCTTTGTGGTTCACCACAGGCACCAGTCCTATGCCGTGGCGCACAACGGCAACCTGGTCAATGCGCATACCCTGAAATCCGAACTGGAGGAAAGCGGATCCATTTTTCAGACCACCATGGACAGTGAGGTGTTTCTTCACTTCTTTGTCAGCAATCTGAAATACGGGTTTGAGCAGGCTCTCAGTTACACGGTTTCCCGGCTCAAGGGCGCTTTTTCCTTTATTCTGCTCACCAGCAGGGGAGAACTGATCGGCATCAAGGACCCCTATGGCTTCCGGCCCCTGTGTCTGGGAAAACTCAACGGACGCTATGTGCTGGCCTCGGAATCCTGCGCGCTGGATCTGGTGGAGGCCGAACTGATCCGGGAACTGGATCCGGGCGAGATTGTGATTATCAGTGAAAACGGCATCAAAAGCCTGCGGAGCCCCACACCCAAAACATCCAGTTTCTGCATTTTTGAATTCATCTATTTTGCCAGACCGGACAGCACCATTTCCAATCTGAATGTCTATGAAATCCGAAAGGCCCACGGCAGGCGTCTGGCCCAGGAATCGCCTGTGGATGCGGATATGGTCATGCCATTTCCGGATTCCGGAACCTATGCGGCCATCGGTTATTCCGAGGCATCCGGCATTCCCTTTGAAATGGGCATGATCCGCAACCATTATGTGGGACGCACCTTTATTCAGCCCAGCCAGAGCATGCGGGATTTCGGGGTGCGCATCAAACTCAATCCGGTCAAAAGTCTGCTCCGGGGAAAAGACATCATTATCATTGAAGATTCCATTATCCGGGGCACAACGGTGAGAACCAGGGTCAAGGCCCTGCGGGAAATCGGGGTCAAACGCATTCACATGCGTGTCAGCGGCCCCCCGCACCGTTTTCCCTGCCATTACGGCATTGATTTTTCCACCAAGGGAGAGCTGATCGCGGCCAGCAAATCGGTTCAGGAACTCAGTGATTATCTGGGGCTTGACAGTCTGTATTATCTGAGCCTGAAGGGGCTGCTGGATGCCACCGGCATGAAAAATCCGGAAAACCATTTCTGCAAGGCATGTTTTGACGGATGCTACCCTGTGCATTTTGATGAATGTCTGAGCAAATCCTGTCTTGAAACCCGATAACGCAGCCCGAAAGTGCAGATGGATTGTCCATGAATATCCGACAGACCGTATCGTTTTCCAAAAACGCGACCAATATTTTTTTTCATATTCTCACCCGGTGCAACCTGCGCTGCATCCACTGCTATATCAACCCGGATCAGCACGGAGACAGCATGCTGTCTCTGCCGGTCATGGAAAAATGGCTGGACGCGTTTTCAGACAGAGCCGCGCAGGCCAATGTCATTTTTCTGGGCGGAGAGCCCACGCTGCACCCGGATCTGGCCGGAGCCATCCGCAAAGCCCGGTCCATGGGCGTCAAATCCGTGACAGTGGACACCAACGGGTATCTTTTCCACGATATTCTGGAAAAAGTCACTCCGAAGGATGTGGATTATTTCAGTTTCAGTCTGGATGGGCCTGATCCCCGGACCAATGATCCGGTTCGCGGCAAAGGGGTTTTTGAAACCTGCACTGCGGGCATACGCAAAGCCCTTGCCAAAGGATTCTCCGCGAGCCTGATTTATACGGTCAGCCGTCTCAATCTTCGCGAACTGGAGCGCATGCCCCCTTTGCTTGCGGATCTGGGCATCAGCCGTTTTTTCATTCAGGTGATCGGCATACGGGGAAAATCCGCCAAAAAGCAGAACAGTCTGCAACTGTCGGCCGAAGAATGGCGCAGCACTGTGCCTCCGGTTGCGGAAAAGGCTGCACAGATGGGAATTGCCGTGACCTTTCCCAAAGTCTTTCTTGATGACGATGAGGCGTTTGCATGCGCGGGTCTGTGCGCGGACAATTATTTTATTTTTCCCAACGGCAGGGTGTACCGCTGTCCCCTGTGCGAGGATTTTCCCCTTCACGCGATGTCCTTTGCCGAAAACCGGCTCACAGAACAGCCCCGGCTCAATGAAAGTGATTTTTTCCGCCTGAACATTCCCGAAGGCTGCGTGATGAACAAACTCATCCAGCCGGACAATCTGAATTATCTGCCGGACGGAAAACCGGAGTTTCGGGTGGCCTGCTGCATGCTCAAAGAGGAGGTGCTGCCCGTTTCCGCAGCACAGACTGAGCGCAGCCGAAATTCTGCCCCGGTCATAATTTCAGATTGACAGTATCTCTGAATTCTGTTAAAATAATCAATTTTTTTAAGATGATATTTAACACAATAAAAAACGGACATTATGAACGACAGATCAGATCCGCTTTCCAGGGATGTGGAAATCATTAACAAGCTGGGCCTTCATGCCCGATCCGCTTCAAGAATTGCACAGATTGCCCAAAAGGCAAAATCAGATGTGCAGATTATCAGAAATCGGGAGGCTGTGGATGCCAAAAGCATTATCGATATGCTGACACTGGCCTGTGCCAAAGGAACAAACATTACCGTCAGGGTGAATTCCGACACAGACCTTGAAGTGCTCAATGAGATTGTATCGCTTGTGGAAGGCGGGTTCGGAGAATAGGGAATGGCAGACAGGGAAGGCAGGGAAATTGTACTCAAAGGCATTGCCGCAGCTCCGGGCATCTGTATCGGCAAGGCATATCTGGTATACAGGGAAGGGGTCAATGTCATTCGGCGCTACCATATCACGGAGGCGGAACTGGAGGATGAAAAAAGGCGTTTCAAGACCGCAGTGAAAAAATCCACAGAGGAACTCCGGGGAATCATTGAGGAAATACCTGAAGATTTCCGGGAACATGCGGCCATTCTGGAAACCCATGTGGCCCTGCTCCGGGATAAAATGCTTTACGGGAAAGTCATTGAGCAGATTGAAGGTGAAAAAATCAATGCAGAATGGGCCCTGAGAAGGGTCTCTGCCGATCTCAAAGCCATGTTCGGCAAAATGGCGGATCCCTATTTCCGGGAACGCTCGGCCGACATTGTCCATGTTTCTGACCGGATTATGCGCAATCTGAGCGGAAAGGAACAGGTCAGCATCAAGGCCATTGACAAACGGGTGATTCTGGTGGCCACGGATCTTTCCCCCGCGGAAACCAGTCAGATACAACTGGAACGGATCAAGGGCTTTGTCACCGAAGGCGGGGGCATGACCTCTCACACCGGCATCATTGCCAGAACCCTTCAGATTCCCGCTGTTCTGGGGATAAGCAATGCCACAGACCTGATCCGCAATGATGAAATCATCGTGCTGGATGGAACAGACGGAACCCTGATTGTCAATCCCAGCGATTACACCCTTGTGGAATACGAGGAGCGCAAAGGCCGGTATGAGCGGCGGAAGGCCATGATCACCCGTGCCAGCCAGTTGGCGGCTGCCACAAAGGACGGTGTGGCGGTTCAGGTCATGGGCAATATCGAACTGCCCGAGGAAGTATTTCAGGTGCGGGATCATGGCGGAAACGGCATCGGACTTTACCGCACGGAATTTCAGTACATGGGCCGTTCCGGTTTTCCCGGAGAGGATGATCTTTTTGACAAATACCGGGATGTGGTGGAAATCATGGCTCCTGATCCGGTGACAATCCGGACCTTGGACATCAATGGAGACAAAGCCGCGTCCTATGCCGGAGCCTTTGACGAGGCCAATCCTGCAATGGGACTGCGCGCGATACGCTACTGTCTGACCCGGCCGGATATCTTCAAAACCCAGATCCGTGCCATTCTGCGGGCTGCCGCGTTTGGCAATGTCCGCATTCTCTTTCCCATGATTTCCAGCCTGAGTGAACTGCTGGAAGCAAAAAAAATGATGTGTCAGGCTGCGGATTCCCTGGCCGAGGAAGGGAAAAGCTTTCGGGCAGATATTGAAACCGGCATCATGATCGAGGTTCCGTCCGCTGTGATCATTGCCGACATTCTGGCGCAGGAGGCGGATTTCTTCAGCATCGGAACCAATGATCTGATTCAGTACTCCCTTGCCATTGATCGGGGAAACCGTTATGTTTCCCATCTCTACCAGCCCCTTCATCCTGCGGTGCTGCGCATGATCCAAAGGGTGACAGAGGCTGCGGGGAAAGAGGGGATACGGGTGTCCATGTGCGGGGAAATGGCGGGCGATCCGGCTTACATACCGGTGCTGCTGGGCATGGGCATCACGGAACTGAGCATGACCCCTCAGGCCATTCCCGCAGTCAAAAATGCCATCCGCTCGCTGGATATGAGGGAAACTGCTGTCTTTGCCGAAAAAATCCTTTGCAAAACAACAGGCAAAGAGGCTGATGCATTTCTGAAAGAAGTTTACGGACATATCGCGGAGCAGACCTGGCTGGGCTGATATTTCCATCCGCCTGACATCCGGCACAGCAAAAAAAGGTGAAAAAAATTGGAAAAAAAAGGCATAAAAATTGTGGCCGACAATCGCAGGGCCCGGTTCAATTACAGCATTGAAGACAAATTTGAAGTGGGCATGGTTCTCAAAGGCACAGAAGTGAAATCTCTGCGCGAAGGCCGGGCCCAGCTCAAGGACGCGTATGGCAAAGTGGTAAACGGAGAAATTTTTGTCTGTCAGATGCACATCAGCCCCTATCCCTTTGCCTATTACGGCAACCATGATCCGGAACGCCCCCGGAAACTGCTTCTGCACAATCATGAAATCAAACGCCTGATCGGAAAGATCACGGAAAAGGGATATTCCCTGATTCCCCTGAATGTGTATTTCAAAAACGGCAAAGTCAAAATGACCCTTGCCATGGCCAAAGGAAAGCACAAATACGACAAACGGGAAACCATCCGCAAACGGGACGAAAAGCGGGATCTGGATCGGGCAAGGAAAGAGGGGTATTGATCAGATTCCATTTTTTTTCTGCATTTCTGCAGGGGACGATCCTGTCCCCCTCTCCTGCGGCACAAAGGAAAGATTCCGACTTTTCTCTTGAAATTCTGCCAAAGATGGATTATACAGACCGGCAAATCAGAAAGCTTCCGGAAAAGTGCGGAAACCGTATTTCATAACTCCGGAAATCTCCTGAACCGATCTGGTGAATGCCGGCAGGTTAAGAAGTCCCAAACAGAAAATTTGGGATACGCACAATGATGCAGAAAACACGGCCAGACTTTCAGGTTGGGATTCGGAAGAATATCCGTCAAAAGGAGTCACTGCCATAATTTCCGAAACCGGATTCATTGTGCCGGATTTCATCATACGACAAAAACAAATGCCTGGGTGGCGGAACTGGTAGACGCAAGGGACTTAAAATCCCTCGCCCCCTGTGGGCGTACGGGTTCAATTCCCGTCCCGGGCACCACAATATAAAGGAGTTGGGTTTAAAACCCAACTCCTTTTTTCTTTGTCTTATACTGATTCCCCATTGAAAAGATACTTGTAAGCAGGCAGAAAAGAGGTTTTCATGTGTTCAAAAAACCGGATTTTTCGGAAAAATCCGGTTTTTCTGAAAAACTTATGTTTCAGATCAATGGCGAATCGGTATAATAAGCTTCCGGCCTGTGCATGGGCTGTCAGCAGGTCAGAAGCATGTTCTGCCCTATGCGGAA
>JAWKPW010000154.1:0-5523 GCA_041390465.1 Desulfobacterales bacterium
GGCAGTGGTTTACCTGAACACAGACTGGGGCATCGTTCTGAAGAAATTCTTTGTTGAAAAAGCAAAGCAACTCGGTGCAGAAATTCTTGCTGAAGAACCGTATCTTGACGGTGTTGCAGATTTCAGCGCGCTGGTGGAGAAAATCCGGGCGGCAAAGCCTGATTTTCTGTTTTTTGCTTCCATGGTTCCGGATGCAGCCGGGATATGCAGAGAGATAAACCGGATCGGCTGGAATGATGTAATCCTGATGGGTTCACGTCCGATAGTTACACCGGAGTTTATCAAACTCAGTGGCAATTCAGCGGAAAATGTATTCTCATGCACTTTGTTTATTCAGGATGATCCACGTCCTGAAGTTCAGAATTTTATCAAAGCATACAAAACCCGATTCAATCATACGCCGGACTGGTTTGCCGCAGTTGCCTGTGATGCCATGAAACTGCTGGGAGAAGCCATTAAGCAGGACGGCACGGATCGCAAAGCGATTCAAAGGACGCTCTCAGAGATAAAAGATTTCTCAGGTATCACCGGAAAGATAACCTTCAGCAAATACGGGGATGTTACAAGAGAGTATCTGCTGCTGCAGGTGAAAAACGGGGAGTTTGTCCTTTATCAGCAATAGGATACAGAAAACCCTGAGGGTTTCGGAAACCCTCAGGGTTTGATCCGTGGCTTGTTTCAGGAGATTTTTATGAAAACATATATGAAAACTGCAACTACAGCATTATGCGGACTGCTTCTGTTTTGTGCATCAGGTTATACAGCAGAGCCGGTTTATATCGGCTTATCCGCGCCCATGACCGGACAATACGCTCAAATAGGCAGATATTTTCAGGAAGGTGCGGAACTTGCCATTGAAAATGTCAACAGGACAGGAGGGATTGACGGAAGGCAGATGCAACTGATCAGCGAAGACAGTCAGGGACTGCCGGAAATATCGAAACGGATTGCGGCAAAATTCACAAATGATCAGCGGATTGTTGCAGAAATCGGCGATTTCACAAGCGAGTGTTCCCTTATGGCACAGTCCGTTTACCGGAAAGCTGGTATGGTGCAGTTGTCGCCCACCGTGTCTCATCCCCAGTTTGCTCCGGGAAGTCTCTGGAGTTTCACAATCAGCGGCTCACAGGAGGCGAGAAGCCTGTTTATGGCGCATACAGCATTCAGAATATTGGGAAAAAAAAGACTGGCAATACTGTATGTGAATGATGAATGGGGCATTGCTGTCAAAAAGTATTTTGCAGAAGCAGGAAAACAACTTGGTGCGGAAATTGTCGGAGAGGAAACTTATTTCAAGAATACAAAAGATTTTGCACCCATCCTTGAAAAACTTCGCACAGCAAAACCTGATTTTCTCTGTCTCGGTACACTGGTTTATGACGCAGCACTGATTTGCAGACAACGGCAGAAACTCGGGTGGAATGATGTAACAGTCATGGCTTCGGGCGCAGTTTATATGCCTGCGTTTACCGATCTTGGAGGTGATGCTGTAGAAGGTGTTTACACCTCTGCATTCTTTTATCCCAAAGATTCCCGGCCGGAAATTCAGCAGTTTGTCAAAAGCTATGAATCTGCTTTTCATCAGACGCCCACATGGTTTGCCGCATCTGCATATGATACAGTGAATCTGCTGGCCCAGTCCATCAGAAAAGCAGGAACCGACAGGCAGGCTGTCCGGAATGCACTGGCCTGCATCAGAGATTTTCCGGGAATTACCGGAAACATAACTTTCAGAGAACACGGATGTGACAAAAGCAGCTTGTTCTGTCGCAGGTAAAAAATGGAGAATTTGTTTTACATTTTCAGAAATAAGTACTGCAAGGCTACGTTGGTTTTTTGTCAAATCTTGTCTCTTGATTGACAGTTTTTGCAAATGCTGAGGAGGAAAATGAAAATCAGAATATCACAATGGAATCTTGCCGCAAAACTGATTGTGGTGAATGTATCAGCCATACTGGTACTCGGAGCGATTCTGAGTATTGTTTTTATATCATTCAGAAATATAGAAACACTGGTATCCGGGATTGTCAAAAAAGAGGTGCCGCAGGTCATTGAGAACGGTCAGACAGGAAATGAACTGACAGGCATGTTTGCGGATCTGCTGATGGGCATGTTCTATGGAGAGGATGAAAGAATAAAGGAAAAGTCTGAAGAGATTGAGCAGATAATCATGGCTGTGCAGGATGTGAATCCTGATTTGAAGAAATCCCTTGAGGAATTCAGGCCGAAACTTGCTGCTGTTCTTTATCTTTTCACGGTGACAGGAAATACTGCGGAGAAATTCAAAATGATAGAAGGCGATTTTATTTATACACTTGAAACACTTCAGGACAAAATCGCAGAACAGACAGAAATGCAGGATAATGATTCCCCTGCCATGCGGCATATGGAGCAGCTTAAATCAATGGGAACCCGGTATCGGGAAGTTTTTCTCAATATTGCCCAGCAGGTGGCGGAACTTCGCGGGGGAAATACGCCCCAGTCTGGCAGGGCCGAGGATCATCCGGTTATAGCGGATATGAATTATCTGAAACTCTCCCTTGAAACCCTGCTGGCCGCTGAATCCGAAATCAGTCAACTGGGACGAAAACTCATAAATATAATTCAAAATTATAAAGAGACCCTGATTCTGTTCCTCAATGCTGCCGCAGAGTTTCAGAAACAGATCAGAGAGACCAGCGAAGCAAAAGAGAGCGTCATGACAGTTCTGAAGGATACCAACAGCCAGATCGCTGAATCAGCCCTGAATACGCAGAACTGCATTGATGAAAGAACAGGGAAGACCGGAAAGATTATTCTTCTTCTGTCCGCAGGCGTACTTGTTGTAAGCCTGCTCATAACCTATTCTGTTTTCAAAACCTTCAGGATAGAGAGCGATGCAAAACTTCTTGAACATGATATGGAACTGGCAAAAAAAATTCAGACAGCATTACTTCCGAAAAGTCCTGAAATACAGGGATATGAAATTGCCGCCAGTTGCGATCCTGCGGATCAGGTCGGGGGCGATTATTACGATATGATTTCTGTCGGAGGGTATGACTGGATTGTCATCGGTGATGTTTCAGGACACGGTGTAACCGCAGGACTGGTCATGATGATGGTTCAGACAGCCATTCACACAGTGCTGATTCAGAATCCCCAAGTGCAGACATCTCAGCTCCTGTCTGTGATCAACCAAACCATATATGAAAACATTGTGAAAATGGATGAACAGAAACACATGACAATTCTGGTGATTGCCTGCGGAAAGGATGGATTCTTTGATTTTTCCGGGCTTCACGAGGATATTCTGCTCTGGTGCGCACAAACCCGGAAGGTGGAAACCATTGAAACTGACGGCATGTGGATCGGACTGGAAGAGGATATTTCCGGAATGCTGCCGGTAAACGAATTCCGGATCGGAACCGGGGACTGCCTCATCCTTTACACTGACGGAATCATTGAGGCCAGGGGAAAAGACGGCAAATTCTTTGGCACAGAGCGGCTGACCGCTGTCATTGAGGCATCCGGCTGCAAATCTGCTTCCGAAATCCATGCCGCGATTCTCAGCAGCCTCAGGGATTTTGAAAAACCTGATGATGTCACGCTGTTTGTGATGAAAAGGGTGTGACACAGATAACAACCTTAAAAGGAGAAGGAAACGGATATGTCTGAAAACAAAGTCATCACATTCGGAGATTTTATCGAACCGGGTGAAGGGAAAAATCGAAGGGCATCTGAGCTTAAGCTTACCCCAGACCCTGAATATGGATGAACTAGGGAAAGCAGTTCTCTGTCCGCCAAATTCTGTCCACATTCTGGGGCAAATTCTTTTTTCTGTGTCAGATCCTGCGTCTGTTCCGCCAGGAAACGGATACAGTGGATGAAGTTCACTATATCTCCGGAGAACTGCTGGGAAATGCTGTAAAGTTCAGTTATGACCCTGAGTTTCGATTGAAATTTGCCTCATTCGTGATGACACGATCCTGCTTTTATGCAAGCAACAGCGTCAGACCGAATGATTTGCAAAAAATTTCAGTATTTTATCAGACGGTTGCTCGCGAAGATCCCGCAGAATACTTTCTGGAGCAGATGGAGAAAAGCGCGGCAGAGGACAGCACTGAATCCGGCGTGGGATTTCTGACCCTGATCAATGATTACGGGGTAAATCTTTCATGGAAATTTGAAGAAAAGCGTCTGGAACAAACATTTCTACCACGCTGGCAAGAGTGCCAGTTGTACGTAACAAACAATACGGAGGGAAAGAATAGGCGTGGTGCGCAGGGAGATAAATACAGCATAAGTTATCAGTCTGAAACAGGAACTGTCCGGTGCGTGCGGGCTTTCTTATCTGAGAGGCAAAGACGGTTATAAAGACATAGCGGATTTGTTTGACAAAGTCGCTGCACTGTCACCGGCACCGGAAAAGATTATGCTGGATGTCAGAGAACTGGAATTTCTCAACAGTTCCGGAATCACCACCATTGGGGGGGTTGTCATCAGACTGCGCAAAAAAGGAGGCATACAGCTTCTCATTCAATGCTCGGATAAGCATTCATGGCAGTCAAGATCAATGACAGGGCTTCAGAAACTGATGCCTGACAGTCTGGAAATCACTTTTGAATAAGGACGCCTGCCTTTGGAAAAAGAAAAAACCAGAGAAGAACTGCTGACGGAAAATGCTTCCCTTAAAGGTGAAATCAATGATCTGAAACTGATGATGGAAGCTGTCACCGGGCATTCGGACGGCATTGAATCAGAACTGCTGCAAAAGATTCATGCAGGTGAAAATCTGTTTCAGATTATAAGCAAAACCATACCGGTTCCATTTCTTATTGTCAGCAGTGCAGGCTGCATCGTGTTTTCCAATGAACATGCGAATCAGCTTTTCGGATATTCTGCCGAATCCTTTCTGAGCATAAAAGCAGTTGATTTATATTCATATCCTGAAAAACGACAGGCTTTTCTGCAAATTCTGTCTGAACAGGGGCGTGTGGACAATTTTGAAATCATGATGAAAAAATCAGATGGTTCCCCATGCCCTGTCTGTGTGTTTTCCCAGCCTGTCATCTTCAGAGAACAGAATTGTCTGCTTACCGTCATTTATGATCTCACCGGCCGGATTAAAGCCGAAGAGGAAAAACTTGCCCTGGAAAAGCAGATTCGCCAGACCCAGAAAATGGAGGCCATAGGAACCTTGGCCGGAGGAATTGCGCATGATTTCAATAATATCCTGACCATTATTTTCGGAAATCTGGAGCTGGCAAAGATGATGCTTCCGGCTGAAAGCCACATTCATAAGCATCTCAACAATACTCTGGGTGCCGCGAACAGGGCAAAAGAGATGGTCATGCAGATACTTGACTTCTGCCGCCGGAGGGAACAGGAGCAGATGCCAATCAGAATCAGACAGGTCATATCTGAGGCTGCAAAAATGGCAGAGGCATTAACCCCGTCAAACATTGAAGTGAAACTGCGGATGGAATCCAAAGAATCCGTCATTAAGGGGGATCCGACCCAAATTCATCAGATACTGATGAATCT
>JAWKPW010000155.1:0-5523 GCA_041390465.1 Desulfobacterales bacterium
TGAATTTTTTAACCATTAGGGTTTGTAAAAAAATAACCCGTACAATTTTTCGTCCTGAACCCTGATGGTTTGCAGCAAGTTATTTGCGCAGGGAAGTTTTCAGGGAATTTCCGCGGGAGGATATATGAGGTGTAAAATGCTTCAGGAAATACAACTCAGGGATATGGATGCCGGGTTCAGAAAACTTATTGAAAAATCGGCTTTGGGAAATGAATTTATTGTCAAAAGCGGACATGAGCCGATAGCCAGAATTGTTCCTTTCCGTAAAAAGAAAAAGCAGAAAGCAAAAACCGCTGAGGAAAACCGGGGGCAGAAAATGGCGGCAGTTCTTGAAGAATTGTCAAAAACACAGGCATTTTCGGAAGTGAGCGATCCCTGTGCATGGCAAAAGGAAATCCGCGGGGATCGTTCTTTGCCGGACAGAGATTATGCTGATTGACACCAACATCATCATATATGCAATGAAACCGGAACATGAAATTATCAGACAGTTCATTGCAGAGCATTCTCCGGCTGTATCGGCTGTCAGTTATGTTGAGGCACTTGGCTATCATAAACTTGTTCAGAGTGAGCGGGAATTGCTTGAAAAATTTTTCAGTGCGGCCAAAATGCTGCCATTAAACCGGCCGGTTTTGAAAAAGGCGTTGAAACTGCGTCAGTTGCGTAAAATGTCTCTGGGAGATGCTCTTATAGCCGGAACCGCCCTTGTGAAACATCTTGTTCTGATTACCCGGAATACTGAAGATTTCAAATGGATAGATGGGCTTTCGGTATTGAATCCTTTCATAGAATAAACAGCAGTCTATAAACAATTCCGGAAATTTTGCATTGCCGGAGATAAAAAAATATGATACAGGAGAAAGAGACAATATGCAAACCCCAGTCAGACAAATTGCTCAGATGACACACAGCCTGTCTCTGTCTGAAAAAGCAGAACTTGTAAAGATGATTATGGCAGATATTCAATCCATTATGAAAAATTCTTTCTTTTCGGGGAAAGGGATGGTTTCTGCTGCCGATTGCAGGCATGACACTTCAGATGACAAACAGAATTATTCTGCTCATAATAATGGAAATATCATTGACAGGCTTTTGGAATCCCCCGTAAAGTCGGGAACTTCCGTCCCATGAAACGTGAAGAAATCTGTGACCGCAGGTGAACATTCTGTTTTTGCTGATTCAAATATATGGCTTTATGCCCTGCTTAATCTTCAGGACTTTGCAAAGGCAGAAATTGCAAAAGCTGTCATAACATGGGTGAGGAGAGAACATGAAACTGAAACAACTGATTGAAGACATAAGCCTTATTGAAGTGAGGCTCATAACTTATGAAAAAAAATTCGGTGTCAGATCGCGGGAATTTTATCAGGCAATCACTTCCGGAGAACTGGATGAATTTGATGCTTTGGATGATTACCGTATGGAGTTCATAGAATGGCTTTCCCTGTACAAAAGTCTGACAGGGCTGAAGGAAAGTTACCGGCAGCTTATTATGCGTCAGCCGGTTGCCATACAGATAAAAACGGCTCTTGCGGCATGATGATATGAAAAATCCGCTTGCATCACCTGATGAATATTCGCTTTTCATTCACCGGCTGCCTCTGGATTATCCGGTAATCAGGCATTCGTTTGTGACATATTCCGATGGGCGCAAAAATCCGGCAGGCTGAACGGAATGATGCTGTTCCCCGAATGACATCATTCTCTGTGTGCAGGAATTTTTGAACTTTGAACTCACCAGGTGATCCAGGGGTTACGGTTACGAAATTTCCCGTTCCCGTATTTCAGATGATATACGACTCCGAACTGAAGGAATATTGCCATGCTTCATACCCTGAAAAAGAAAAACTCTGGTGGTATGACTCTTTTCCCCATCGAATGATCCGTTGCTGGGGATGACTCATCCGCATCCTAAACATATTCATCCTGACATAAAGCATCATCAGATTCCGGCTCCGAACCTTACATTCACTGCTCCGAATCTGCCGTTTCTTATCAGAGAGGTTGCTGCCGGGTGTTTGCTTATGTAAAATGTACTGTGTCATTTTGAATTTTTGGTTAAACAGAAATCTGTTTTTACAGTAACGCATGTAAACTGATGAATGCCGCTTTTTTGCAACTTTACCAGATTTGCACACAGAAACGCGGGAAAAGGAAACAATATGATGCAATCAGAAACATCCTTTATAATATATATATATATATATATATATATATCAACATGTTATAAGTTTAACCACAATATCTGCGTGAAAATCAACGCCGGATTGTCCCGAAATGGGCAGTCCGGCGTTTTTTTATTGGAATTAGCATAACAGAATCCCGGATGGGATGACATTGTTACAGAAATGACATGCAAAAGACAAACAGAATCCCGGATGGGATGACATGATTATAGAAATGACATGCAAAAGACAGAACAGAATCCCGGATGGGATGGCATTGCAATTTCACCCCTTGCGGGGGTTTTATGATGTTGGGAATATTCTGTCTGCTATAACAATTTCACCCCTTACGGGGTTTGGATCATGGTGGCAACTTTGTTTTCTATAAAAATAACACTCCTTGCGGAGTTTTAGCCGGATTAAATCCGGTCAATATGTTATGACGAAGTTGTCCCTACAACGTCGGTAGCTATATCTCATAAAAATATCATGCCGCAAGGAAATTTTATGAAATATAACTTGTTAAAAACATCGTTTCTGTGAAATTTTATAAGATAAACTCTCATAAAATCTATCCATTTATGAGAGTTTGTCTTATAAAATTCTGCAATTTTTCATTTTATTTTGGAATATGTCTAAGTGACGTTGTAGGGTTATGTTTGTTTTATGGTTCGAATTCAATACATCAACCGTCGGAGTGCGAATTTCATCGTGGAATCAGGGAAAACCGTGTGAATCTGCTAGAGTTCGGACAAAATGAAAAGGAGGAAAAATTATGAAAAAACTGTATGTTGTAGCATTGGTGATGGCGGTTGTCTGGGAAATGCCAAATTCTGACTGCCGGGGACTGGGTTCCGAGCGGGGGCGGATATTTATTATGATGGTGGAAAAGTAGGAATCAGGGCTGCTTTGCACCCTGGTTTACTTGATACAAGGGATCGTTTCGGCTTGTTGACGAAGTGAAGATAACCTTTGGATAATTCAAACAAATCAGCGGAAATTTATCATATTCAGGTGGAAATCCGCATGATTTGAAAATATTTCAATTAGCAACACATTCCCAGAGTAGTACAGGGGAGAGTCAAAACAGGAATCAATTTTGCTTCTCCGGGAAGTTTCTGCCTTGGAATCGCCATATATTTATGCTTTTCCGGGCCATAATATGAGACTGGAACATTGATGACGCATGGAGACATTCAGAGATTGAAATCTGCAACTATTCAAGTGGAAAGATTCTGTTTCGGACAGGTGCATGGCAGAATCCGTCAATATACCGGCAAATCCGCCAAATGTAGAATGATTATAGATAAAGATGTCAAAGTGGGAATTGGAACCATGATACCTCAATCTGTTCTTGCCGTCGGCGGCACAGTCACCGCCAAAAGAAGTTGTCGTAACAACAACAGGCTGGGCTGACCATGTTTTCAAGGAACGACTACAAACTCATGCCCCTGAACGAACTGGAAAAAAGCATTCAGACAGATAAACATCTTCCCGGCATTCCCCTCTGCGGATGAGGTGAAGAAAAACGGCGTGAGCATCGGCGACATGCAGGCAAAAATGCTGGCAAAAATCAGAAGAACTGACCATATGATTGAGCAGAACAAAAAACTGGAGCAGTTGGCAAATGAAAACCTGATCCTGAAAAGGAGATTGCCAATCTGCAAACCCCAAACCAGACCATAAAAAGGGAGGAGAATATGAAAAACAGATACACACTTCTCCCGATTATTTCAGGAGTGCTTGCGGTGATGCTGCTTGGCGGGTGCGTGGGGAGAAACCGGCCAATGGATGGCATGGGAGCATTGATCTTAAAGATGCGGTAACTGCCCTTCAAATTTATGGGAAATTCTGTAAGCGGAGTGGCTTTGGATGCTGATGTAAACGGAGATGGCAAAATCGGTTTGGCAGAAGTGGTTTATGTTTTAAGATTTTTTGTCAAACATACCAAAATATCCCGGAGATTTGGGTATGCCTGATGATTATCAGCAGACTCTTGTGAGTTTCAGGGATTCCTTTCTGTTTACTGCCGGAAGTTTTGATAATTTTGTAGGGCAACTTCCTGACTCTTTTGACTGGAGAGATTTCGGGGTGGTAATCACGCCAAAGAGGGAAAATCCGATAACTCCACCAGACGATCAGGGGAGATTGCGAAGGCTGCTGGGCATTCGGAGCGGTTGCCGCATTTGAATCAAAGATACTGATGGCAGGAGGGCCCTGTATATGATCTGTCGGAACAGCAGCAGATTTCATGCAATACCAACGGACATTACGAGTGCTGCGGAGTAATATCAGCGCAGTAAGATTCTGGATGACCGGGGGCCGGTTACAGAAAGCTGCACAGGTTACGGGGATTATAATACAGATTATTTTTCATGTGGATGTAAAGATGTACCTCCCTATACGTTCTGCTCCGGTGTATCCTGCAACTCTTTCAGTTCATGTCCCGAACTGCCTTACCGCATGAAAGATTATCATACTGTAGATGCAACAAATACTGAAGAGGTTAAAATCTCTGTCATTAATTATGGTCCCGGTGTTTTCCGGTACGATTTTTATGAAGATTTCCACACATTCTGGTGGTATGGCTCATACGGAAAAGTTTATGTCCAGACAAGTTCTGTTCAAAAGGGTGGACATGTTGTCAGTATCATCGGATGGGATGACGCAAAAGGGGCATGGCTTTGCAAAAACAGTTGGGGAGAAGAAGGACCGAACAGGGATGGAACCTTCTGGATGGCATATTCAGGACACAGAAACAATCTGAGATTTGCCATGTCCAATTTTTCAATTACAGGCGGTCTCTCCTGTGAATATAGTATTTATCCCTCAGGTCAGTCTTTTTCTGCATCCGGCGGATCAGGAAGTGTAAATGTCATTGTCAACAGCGGATGTGCATGGACGGCAGCAAGCAATGCAGGCTGGATTAATATTACTTCCGGCAGCAGCGGCAACGGAAACGGAGCAGTATATTATTCGGTTTTATCCAATTCCACAACGCTTTCCAGAACAGGAACCATCACCATTGGAGGAAAACCTTTCACTGTTACACAGTCCCCGGCAGCATGTTCATACACCATTTCTCCGTTGAATGCAGCGTTTGAGTCCGTTGGAGGAACAGGCAGCATCAGTGTCACCTCTGCAAGCGGATGCAACTGGACAGCAGTCAGCAACGCAAACTGGATAACGGTTGTTTCCGGCAGCAGCGGAATGGGCAGCGGAACCGTAAACTATCAGGTTGATACATATCCGGATGCAGGCACCCGCACAGGAACCATCACCATTGCACAGAAAACATTCACTGTCACGCAGACCGGACAAGTCTGTTCATACAGCATTTCACCGTCAGGCCAATCCT
>JAWKPW010000156.1:0-5447 GCA_041390465.1 Desulfobacterales bacterium
ATATATGACAGGGTACTTATTTGCCGGAAAATTTTATCTTAAAACAGGAGGATGAACAGATGAGGTCTATGAAATTTTTTCGTGTCCCAATGGCAGTTTCAGTGTTTTTTTTCTTTACATTGCTGTGGATGGCAAATCCGGCTTCGGTTTTGTGCAAAGTGACACAGACCGCAGTGGTTGCAACGGTCGCAGCGGATTACAGCAGTGCCGCGCATTCCGTGATTTCTGTTGAACCCGCAGGCGGGCCGAGAACCGTGCAGAATGATCTGCTGCCCACTCTGATTTCAGACATCACCGTATCCGCGTATGAAAATTTTTTCTACCGGATTGAACGGTTTCAGGCTGACAATGTTACAAAATTTGACATTGCCAATCCGTCCGTGCCTGTGTGGCAGTTTTCCACTCTGGACAGCGGGGAAACCGGCTCCGGCAATCCCTACGGGCTTTATTTTGTCAATTCACAAAAAGCCTATCTGCTCCGCTATGGCAAAAGCAAGGCATGGATTGTCAATCCCTCTGCTGCAGCGCAGTCCGAATTTAAGATCGGCGAACTGGATCTCAGTGCGTATGCTGATGATGACGGTATTCCGGAGATGAACAGTGCTGCAATTGCAGAGGGAAAACTTTTTGTCACACTGCAGCGGCTGGATCAGAACAACGGCTGGCTTCCTTCCCATACCGCGTATGTGGCTGTATTTGACACAGCTACGGATACGGAGATCACGGTCTGCAGTGCCTGTGCTGCCAATAACGGGGGTGTGAAAGGGATCGCGCTTCCCATAAGAAATATCGGTGCCATCCAGTATCTGGAAGAAAACAGCAGCATTTATGTGCAGGGCGTGGGAGATTACGGCAGTTCCTGGTCCGGCAGAGATCCGGAATATTCCGGCGGGATTGTGCGTATTGATCCGGATACCTATGCTGTTTCGATGATTCTGGATGACGGTGATGCAGACAATCATCCCTATGGCAATATATCGGGAATGAGCATTGTGTCTGCGGACAAAGGCTATTTTGCGGGATATGACGGATGGGGAGACAACACTCTGTATGAGTTCAATCCCTCGGATGGCACTGTGAGAGGAATTGCCAATGAGGCACTGAGAAACAAAAACATTGCAGGCATGGAATCCGGCGCCTATGCAGATGAAAACGGAATGTTGTGGGTGTGCAATCAGACTGATGCGGAAGTGGTGATTCTGGATACATCAGACAACAGCATTGATGAAACCATCTCCACGAATCTCAATCCGGTGCGGGTGGTGTTCACCACCGAGGGAGAACCGGACAGCGGTTCCGAAGCTGATACTGATTCCGGGGGCGGTGGAGGAGGATGTTTCCTTAATACCCTTTTTTGATAAGCAGCGAAAAAACAGTTGCCGGGATTCTGTGTGACTTGTACTCTGCCAAATTTGTTCTGACGGATTTACCACAAAGATCACAAAGACCGGCACAAAGTTCACAAAAAAAATTGATGCCGGGATTTCTTTTCACAGAAAAACCGGATTTTTTGGAAAAATCCGGTTTTTCATTCCCTGTTTTATACCAATTTTCTGTTGAAATCATACCTTGCGGAAGGCAAAGCCGGTTCTCCGCAGATTCTGCACAGTGCTGTCCGTTTTTTGTGTCCTTTGCGGTTAAAAAAAAGCATGGTTTCAAAGGAGAATCGGTATAATATAGACTTTCAGATAATATTTTTGGGGTAGGTTGGGGTGAGGAATGAACCCCAACACTTTGAGCTTGTTGGGGTTCGTTCCTCACCCAACCTGCACATAATACGCAACTACGCAACTTTGCGGTTAAAAAAAAAGCATGGTTTCAAAGGAGAATCGGTATAATATAGACTTTCAGATAATATTTTTCAGAATAGAGTTGGGGTGAGGAACGAACCCCAACCTTTAATTTGTTGGGGTTCGTTCCTCCACACAACCATAATACGCAACAACCCAAAAATGCTATCTTAACCACTATAATTTGCTAATTTAACCAGTCCAGTTCCACTTTTAACTGGCCAATCTGTCACCGATGTTGACAGGTTTGTCTTTGGAATCTGTTTGATACTTTCAGCTAAAATCAACACCGGCATTGTTTTTTATTGTTTTGCCCGGAATGCAGTTTTTGAGACTTGTAAAGCTCATCTGACAGCAGATTCAGGCATGTTTCCAATATCTGTCGGGCCTGTCTGATTATAAATCAAGTTTATCACAATATGCCATAGGTTGTTCGATTTTTTGACAATTCGTATCCATTTCTTTTCCGGGAGCAGAAAAAAGTCCCTGTAAAAAGAACCTTCTATGATTGCGGGATAAGCCATGCCTTTCATTTCTGATTCAACATAATTAATGAAATATTGACTTCTGAGACAGTAAAAAATATAACGATTTAAAATGCCTGAATGCGGATGTAACACAACAAATGCAGTGCTGACAACCAATTAATGATGGATTATATACCTTTTCTATCCACAACAATATTTAACAAATAGGGTCTTACAGTTGAATAAATCACTGTGCCAACATCAACGATTTTTTCACTCTTGATGGTGCATTTTCCGGCATCTATCACTTTCAAATTATTTTGGATATAGCCTATCTCTTTGTTTATTGAGTAACATCAATATATGTAAATTTTACACATCGGTTTTTCTGTCCTAAACCATATCGATTTCTTCCAAACGACATATTTTAATTTCCCAGGTATTGTAGACCCAGTATTTCTGACTGTTCAATGGATGGCATGGATTTAGCTTTATTAATTTTCTTTTCCTTAACCAACCAAAGCCTTTTCCGCCTTCCTTTTTTCAGCAATTCCGAAGCCGGTTCGTCATTCGGGTTTGGAAACGGATTTTCCCTGAACAACCAGCACGAAGGAATGGTCTGCCGGGTTTGTTGACGTTTTCAGTATTGTCATAAAGCAGGTAAAGAAAATTGTATGAGATAATTTGCCAGTGTTTTTGGAAATCATCATGGGGATGCGTAAAACGGATTCCTCCTTTCGTTATTATTCAGGGCAATCCGGTCATGATCCATAGCCTGCTTTCGGGTTTCCAATTTATCGCAGAGGACATAAGTTGTTCAAATTTTTGCAACAATTCTTTTTTGTTCGTTAACCGGTGGAATTGGTATAAGCGATGATCGTCCATCTTGGTTCCCAAACGTAGCATTTCATTCCATACATCTTTGAATTAACATGAGAAAAAAATATGGACTTTTTAAAACATGCATAAGGAATGAGGGACAAAAATCACAAAAAGAACGTAAAGGTAAAATTTCATATCCGTACAATATCCATTAGTATCCGCAATCACCACTTTATTAAGATATGGTCTAAGTTTACCATATAATGTCATTTCTTTGAAATGACTTTGATGCTCGTGGGATTTCGATCTTTTACTTCCCAAGCCTCTGGAAGGATACGGGATGTATCTTTTTCAATATCCTCAAGTTCTAATAGCCGCGATTCTTGTTAGATCTTTTAGACAATTTTTCCTCCACCGCCATAATCAACAATATTTCCCAAATCTTTTTCCATTCCCAATTTTTGGGTAATTCGAATATTACTTGATTGGGTTATTAGATATTAAAGGTTTATCTCTTTTAATTTCTTTTGCCTGTATCAATTGCTCCCTTTCTGTTTTTATTCTATCCAGCAACACTGATGCCGGTTCATCCTTCGGATTCTGCGGAACCAGTTTCCCCTGCACTGCCAATTGCAGAATCAGTTCCCGGAGTTTCTGCACACCGTTGGGTGCATCTGCAAAAAAAGCAAAATTTTCAAAAAACCTTTCCGGATTCATGCAGATTTCCCTCCAATCGCATTCATCAGTTCCTGTTTCAACTGTTCCCGAATTTCTGTGATTTCCTGCAAAAGTTCCCTGTAATCTTTCAGCATTTTTTCCGAATCCCGCTTTTCCGTCTTTGCCTGGTGCGGATTGGGCAAATCCAGATTGTAAATGGGCCAGTACACCGCATCCCCGGTCTCCTGTGCCATTTTTGCCTTTTCCCGCAACTGTTCCGCATCTTTCTGAAACTGTTTCTGCTTATCCTGCAATGCCTTTATTTTTTTCCTGTTTTTCTTCTCATCCTCCTTTTTCAGTTCCGCAATGTCCTTTGCAATCATCCGGACTTCCGCTTCCAAGCGCATGGCCTCTTTGGTATGGGCATCGGCCTCTGCCCAATGGGGTTTGGCTTTGGAAAGAGCCTCTTGTTTCAGGGTTTTAAAATCAATCTTCCAGGCATATTCATTTTCCGTGCGCGCATTCCACCATGCCTTTTCCGGTTCAAATTCCTCCATCTGCATGGGCTTGGTTTTGGAATAGGATTTGTAACCTTCGGGATAAGGATGCTCATAAAACCAGATTTCCTCTGTGGGGCCGCGTTTGGTGAAAAACAGAAGATTGGTTTTGATGCCGGTGTAGGGATTGAAAACCCCGTTGGGAAGGCGGACAATGGTGTGCAGCCTGCATTCTTCCAGCAGTTTTTCCTTGATACGGGCTTTGACACCGTCTCCGAACAGAGTTCCGTCCGGCAGAACAATTCCGCACCGTCCCCCTTTTTTCAGCAGTCGGATAATCAGCAGCAGAAACAGATCCGCAGTTTCCCGGCTTTTGATGCTGAAATTTGTTTCAATGCCGTCTTCCTCCTGCCCCCCGAAAGGCGGATTGGTGAGAATCACATCCACCCGATCTTTTTCTGTAATTCCCTTGTCTCCCTCCCGCAGGGCATTGTCATGAAGGATGAAGGACGGGGTTTCGATTCCGTGCAGCATCATATTGGTAATGCACAGCACATGGGGCAACTGTTTCTTTTCAATCCCCAGAACAGAAACCTGCAAACGGGTTTCCTGTTCCGGTGTTTTCACATAACGCGTTCGCACATGGTCAATGGTGCAGGAAAGAAAACCGCCGGTTCCGCAGGCCGGATCCAGAACCTTTTCCCCGGCTTTGGGATCCAGCATTTCCGTCATAAACTGCGTGACCGCACGGGGGGTATAAAATTCTCCGGCATTTCCCGCGCTTTGCAGGTCTTTGAGAATTTTTTCGTAAATCTCACCGAACTGCCTTCTGTCTTCCGAGCGGTTGAAATCCATCTCATTGATTTTGTTGATGACCTGCCGGATCAGTGTGCCGTTCTTCATGTAATTGTTGGAATCGGCAAACACCTGACGGATAATCTGCGCGCCGGTTTCTGCGTGGGGAACTGACAGTTCCTTCAGGGTTTTGAAAAGATCATTGTTGATAAAATCCAGAAGTTTGTCACCGGTCAGCCCCTCGTCTTCTCCGGCCCATTCCCGCCACCGCAGATGCGCGGGCATGGGAGATACATATTTTCCGTTTCGGATTTCCCTTTCCTTTTCCTGATCATCAAAGATTTTCAGAAACAGCATCCAGGCCAGTTGGCCGATCCGCTGGGCATCGCCGTCAACCCCTGCGTCTTTGCGCATTATAT
>JAWKPW010000157.1:0-5147 GCA_041390465.1 Desulfobacterales bacterium
TTTCTGTGGTAACGCACGTTCTCCCCTTCCGCGGGAATCTTTCTTTCCCCGGAAATGGCAAGACTGTTCCCTGTGGCCTGAATATCCAAATCCGCAGTATCCAGCCCGGGAAGTTCTGCACGGACATAATAATTGTCCTTGTCTTCGGTCAGGTTCAGGGAGGGGAACACCCCGGCACGAAGAAGGCCTCTGCCGCTCCGGCCCGTGAAGTTTTCCATCAGCCCCTCCATCCTTCTTCTCATGAGTTCGAGTTCCTCAAAGGGATTTCTCCAGCCCCGTGCGGGCAGATCAAACAGTCTTCTGTATATCATTTTTCCATCCTCCTCTTTATGTTTATGAGCTGCGCATTTCTGCAATCTTTCAAACCCGGTTTTATGGCATTGCCGCTGTATCCGTATCCGTGAACATGCACAGACACGGATACGGTGAGCCCTTTTTTAAACTGCCTTCACCTCAATTTTGTGTGTTTCGGATTCTTTGGTTTTCTTCAGAACAATCTGGAGCACACCTTTTTTGCAAGATGCGTCCGCGTCTGTGTCATCCACTTCGGCAGGAAGCTCCACAGTCCGGCTGAAATATCCGTAAGCGCGTTCAATGCGGTGAAAGTTCTTCTCCTTTTCCTCTTTTTCCTGCTTTTTCTCGCCTTTGATGGTCAGGAGCCTGCCGTTTACGGATATGTCAATGTCTTTTGCATCAACCCCCGGTATTTCTGCCTTGACCGTAATATCCTTCTTCCCTTCCGTCACATCAATTTTCGGATGGAAACCGCTTTCAAACAGGTTTTCGGATACAGGGAAGAAATCATTGTCAAAAAAACGCTCAAACAGGGAACCGCCTTCTTTTCCGGACTGTGCCGGCCGGTCTTCCTGTTTCTTTTTCCATGGCATCAGTTGAAACATACCGCACCTCCTTGTTTCAAATGAAGTTTAAATGATTGCTTCAAACTGTCAAAAAATCCTGTGCATCCTTTTCGGGCAGTTTCGCTCTGTATTTTTAAGCTGTCTTAATGCTGATTTTCCGGGGTATGGCCTTTTCCATCTTGGGCAGGATCAGACGCAGAACCCCTTTTTCCAGTTTTGCCTCAATCCGGCTCTGGTCAACAACCTCTGAAAGGGTGAACTGACGCTGGTATCTTCCCACTTCATACTCAATCAGCACATCCTGCTCATCAGCTCCCTCAAAGGGAGCAATATCGCCTGAAATGGTCAGCACACTTTCCCGCAGATCAATATCCAGATGTTCCGGTTTTACGCCCGGCATGTCAGCCAGCAGCACGATCTCCTGTTCGGTCTCAAATATGTCAACATGGGGGGAAAAGATCGGGCCCGGCATTGTCTGTTCCGCAGGAACTGCCACAGCCTGTTTCTCTTTTGCCTGAAGTTCTTTTTCTGCCATTGCTCTTCCTCCTTGTAAAATATCTTTCTGCAGAGTCGGATGTGAAGCAGGTCTGAAAATTTTCCTGTCACTCCGATTTTATGATTTTGCACATCCTGTTTTTACGGGATGCGGCTTTTTTTTATTTCACTTTAATCTGCCTGGGTTTTGCAGCCTCTGATTTGGGGATAATCACTGTCAGTATGCCGTGTTGCATTCGGGCTTCGATCTTTTCCGGATTCACCGCTTCAGGCAGTTGGATGATTCTGGAAAATCTGCCGCCCTCCCGTTCTTTCCTGTGGTATTTCACGTTTTCACCTTCTGCAGCGATTTTCCTTTCGCCTGACAGGGAAAGGCTGTTCATTGAAGCCTGAATGTCGATATCTCCGGCCTCGGTTCCCGGAAGTTCAGCCCGGACAAAATAACTGTCCCTGTTTTCACTCAGGTTCAGCAGGGGATACACACATGCTCCGGAGCTTCGGGGAATGCTTCCGAAAAAACGATCCATTTCCCTTTTCATCTGCACCAGTTCCTCAAAAAGTCCCTCTCTGCCCGGAAAAGTGAACAAATTTCTGTACGTCATTGTCTGGTCCTCCTTTGTGAAAATCTTTTATCTGTTCCGATTCGTTTCGGCTTTTTTTGTTTTTTTTATCAAACTGCTTTTGACTGAAAAAATAAAAACAATTTTTCCAATGTCAAGATTGATATTAACAAAAAAATATATTATTATTTAAATAAAACAAAAAACAGTAATGCAATGTGTCTTTCCTGTGAAAGGATGGTCTGTTATGGAAAATGACAGAAAAAAGACAGGGGATATGAGGAGATTCCTGCCCGGCACATCCGCATCGGATCTGATGGGAAAACAGTCAGTACGGGCCACCTTCCGGCTCAGCAGCGAAGCTGCAAAAATGCTCAGCATTGTTTCTGCACATATGAGGATCAGGCAGAAAGCTCTTTTGGATTATCTGGCAGAGGATGGAAAAACTTTGCAGATCATTGCCGGGCAAATCCCCGCGCAGGATTCCCAACGAAAAAAAAAGATTCCCAAAACCTTTGTGCTGAGCCGGAAAACCCTTCACTCTCTGGATGAGACAGCCCGGGAATACCATATCCCGCGATTTGCTGGCAGAAAACCTGACTTGTGTCTGCGTCCTTGCTTTCCGAAGAACAGGAAAGCACCGGAAACGCATTGGGTGTCATGGGAAACAGAGAGTGTTCTTAAAGGCAGGAGAGAAAATCCTGGAAACATTCCTAAGTCCTTTGGGGCAGGGATGGATCCTTTATATGCAAGTTTGAAAAAATGCTTTCAGCATCTGGGCACGCGCATCGGCAGATTGCTGATTTGCGGGAAAAAGGCAGGGCAATGAAGAATATCCGGTCGCTTTCCATAAATAACCGTTTTCAAAATTTCACGGCGTATGACTGTCAGCCTCATAATGAATGCACAGCTATTCTGTTTGACAAACAAAAAAATATCCAAATATATAAAAAATGAGAGATTGTGGAAGAACTGTTTCGTTAACCATGAGACTGCTGCTTCTTCATAAAAAACGTGCTGATGGGGAAACAGCCACTGCCGAGGTGCGATGCGGAAGATTCGTGACAAACTCTTTCCAAAACAGGATAATGAGCCAAAAAACATGCGGAAAGGAGAACAAGGACATGGAAAATACAGAGAATATCCTCGGGAAGGACGAGTCATTGCAAATCGTGGAACCAATAATTTGCGGACAATCCGGAAAAGCGCAAAACCAAGTAAGCCAGTTGAAGAAAGAGGTCGGGTGCAAAGCTTGATAGAACTTTGCCTTCTGGGCACTTCGATTGGTTTGAACAGATCACCGGAGGAAAAAATGTATCTGTTCCTTATAAAAACAAGTTGGACAAACACACACAGACAAAAGCATTTTTTGATCCACTGCCCAATTTTTTATTCTCATTCAGAAATCCTTTTTGTCCGGAGTCATCTGAATTCATCCTGCCCGATGCCAAACAGACGGCAGGTGTTTTCCCATACAGCATCTGACAGGGGTTCGGGGGCCTCCCCCCGTACTTCCGCTATTTTCAGCAGCACTGATCGGACAAAAGCCGGCTCGTTGCGCCGATGCTGATTGCGTTCCGGCGCGGGTGTCAGATAGGGCGCATCGGTTTCAATGAGAATCCGGTCTTTGGGAATATGCGGAATCAGCCTGCGCAGTTCCTCCCCCCTTGTTTTTACTGTGACAATTCCGGTAATCCCGATAAAAAAGCCCATATCCAGATAATTGTCCATTTCTCTGCGGTTTCCGCTGAAACAGTGAACCACTCCCCTGCGATCCTTATTATAATAGGTTCGCAGGATTTCTCCGAATCTGCCTTTGCTGTCTCTTTCGTGAAAAATCAGGGGCAGTCCGATTTTGTCCGCAGTTTCCAGTTGACGGGCAAAGCATTTTTCCTGATCAGCAGCAGGAGAATACATCCGGTTGAAATCAAGACCAATTTCCCCCCATGCCCTGACTTTGGGGTGTTTTGCAAGCTCGCGGAGAAAGGAGATATCTTCTTTGCTGCAATGTTTGGCATCATGAGGGTGGATGCCGACCGACGCGAAAAACCCCTTCCGGGTTTCCGCCAGTTTCACTGCCTCAGCAGAATTGTTTCTGTCAATTCCGACAATCATAAGTCCGCAAACACCGGCCTTTTCCATACGATGCACTGTGTCCTGAAAATCTTTGCCAAAAACCGGATCATTCAGATGACAGTGTGAGTCAAACAGTTTCATCAGATAACACATCCCCCTTCAATAAAAAAATTGCTGATGCCTGGGCAGCATCAGATATGGAACTGACGATGACAGTTAAGGGTCAAAAAATCCGGAGTCAGCAAAAACACGACATTATAAAACTGAACCGGCGGAATCTGTTTTGCATCTGAGTGATTCTGCATTGCTGAATTCTGACCTTGTTTCACAGTAACTGATTATATGCAATGAATAACACAGATGGAGGAAATATTGAAGTTTTTCCTTTGCTTTTATGTCATATCAGAGATTTTGAAAGAAAAAATTCAAAAAAAAGGGAAAATAGAAGCATATTTTGAAAAATGGCTGTATATATTGCTGCAAAAATAAATAAACGCTGAAAAAATTCAAATATCGGATTTGATATTTTTTTGAAATTCCGGTAAAAGACCTTGTTCTTTTGAAACGGAAAAGAAGAAAATTTGAGTCAACATATGAGCCAACGTAGCTCAGTTGGTAGAGCTACTGATTTGTAATCAGTGGGTCGGGGGTTCGAGTCCCTCCGTTGGCTCCAAATTTTTTATGGTGGGGTTCCCGAGCGGCCAAAGGGAACAGACTGTAAATCTGTCGGTAAATACCTTCGGAGGTTCAAATCCTCCCCCCACCACCATTCTTATGCGGGTTGAATGCAGGAGATTTCAGGACAGGGAAATCGCTATGACTGCACAGCTTCCTGCAATTTTGTCTTGCGGACAATGCAGGCTCCGGTATTTGGAAAGCGGATTTTTGCCTGTGTTCAGTTGCACAGCGGGAGTAGCTCAGTTGGCAGAGCTTCAGCCTTCCAAGCTGAATGTCGCGAGTTCGAGCCTCGTCTCCCGCTCCATTTTTTTCAAAAATTATAAAAAGCAAGAAGTGAATGCCCACGTAGCTCAGACGGTAGAGCGCTTCCTTGGTAAGGAAGAGGTTCACCAGTTCGATTCTGGTCGTGGGCTCCATTTTTTTTGAGATTGTCTTTTCATCGGCAACTGACAGAATATGTCGGATGAAGGGGTGAAGA
>JAWKPW010000158.1:0-5073 GCA_041390465.1 Desulfobacterales bacterium
GCGGATATCCATCCAAATCAGGTGCGGATGCCATTTCTTCCATATCTCCACAGCCTGTTTTCCGTCATCCGCCTCCTGTATTGCAAATCCTGCCTGTTTCAGGCGTTTCACAAGAATATAGCGGTTGTCCGGATTGTCATCAGCAATCAGAATCCGGTATGCAGGCTGATCCGGTGCCAGGGATTTTACCTGCGGTGTTATCGGTTCCTCTTTTGGGCTTTCCCGGCTTATGGCAGCGCTGATATGAAAACGGAACACGGCCCCCCTGCCCGGAATGCTGCTTACGGCAATATCCCCGCCCATCATCTGCACATATTTTCGGCTCAGGGCCAGCCCCAGACCTGTGCCTTCCTGATCTGCTTTTCGGTTTTTTGCCTGCATGAAAGGGGCAAAGAGATTTTCCATATCTTCGGGAACAATGCCGGGGCCGCTGTCTTCAATTTCAAAATGCAGAACATGATCTCCGGCATACCGGCTTTTCTGCTGAGGTTCACTGTCCATTGTCACCCGCAGGGATATGGTTCCATGGTCTGTAAATTTGACAGCATTGCCCACAAGATTGATCAGCACCTGACGCAGCCTGATTTTGTCTGTCATCATATAGCGGGGGATATCCGGATCAGAAGTGAAGACCAGATGCAGATTCTTCTCCTGAACCCGGACCCGGAACATATCCTCCACCTCCGCGAGCAGGCGGTGCATATCGGTTTCCTGCTGGACAATCTCCTGTTTTCCGGACTCAATTCTGGCCAGATCCAGAACATCGTTGATCAGTGCCAGAAGATGCCCGCCGCTGCGGTTTACGGTTTCCAGTTCTCTGCGGTTTTCATCCGAAAGTTCTCTGCTGTGCATCATCATCCGGACAATGCCGAGGATAATGTTCAGCGGTGTGCGGAGCTCATGGCTCATGGCAGCCAGAAATCTGCTCTTGGCTGCATTCGCGGCTTCTGCCGCTTCCTTGGCTTTTCTGAGCCGGGAGGCGCTTTTGGCTATCTGTTCCAGCATCCTGTTGATATTGCAGGCCAGATTTCCAAACTCATCTTTGGATGGAACCCTGATCCGTCTGCCGGAATCATCCGGATTTCCGATTTGATTCACCTCGGCATTCAGGCGTTCCAGGGGGAAAAGAACAAGCCGGTGAAGAGAAAAAAGAATAATGAGAACAAAAACAAGGCCGATAAGAAGCAAGGTGAGAATATACAGAAAAACTGTTCTTCTGCCCAGTTGATACATATCTCTGACATGTTCAACTTTGAGCATATAGGCCGGTTTTCCCGTAAGATCATTTTTGAGGGCATATGCGGATACACGTTCGGCATTCAGGGGGATCACCGGCAGAGGATTCCCCTGCCGGATCAAAGTGTATGCATTCTCAGTATCCGGGGGCTGATGGGGACTGTCACAGGCCAGAATCTCTGTTTTGAGATGATTGCGGAAACTGATGCGCCGGACTTCCCGTGCATCCAGAAAACGGCCAATGATCAGAGAGCCCTGAACCGGTCCTTTGGCATCGTTTTGCAGAACCGGCTTTGAAACCGTCAGAATGGGAAAGTGTCGCCCCTTTACAATGCCTGCGGTGGCACTTTTTTCATCTGCATGGCTGCGCAGAGAGGGAATGGAGAGCAGTTGTTTCAGCAGGTCTTCTGTGGCGCTGAGTTCCTTCCGGGTTTCCCAGTCCATAAATTTGGCGTGGACCGCCTGACCGGAAAGATTGACAAAAATCATGAAATTCAGTTTCAGGGCAGATACGGATTCGTCCGAGAGATTGGCTTCGATGTATTCTCTGCCCGGATTCTGCACAAAATCATAGGTTTCATTCCAGTACGCCCAGTCTGTCACAGTGGAGTTGAGAAATTCCAGCATATTGCTGATCTCAGCCTCGGCACGGCGGATATTGACCCGCATATTTTCTTTTTCAAGATGAAGGAAGCTTTTGAGAACAATCATCCGGGATGCCGCTGCAATCAGGGCAATCATGAGGACAAAAGCGGAACTGATGATGAGAAGTGTTTTTTTCTGAATATTCATAATACGGCAACAGGAATGAAAGGTTATGACATTTTCCCTCCTGCACGAACCGGAATCCGGAACGGATGCAGATTTTTCCGAAGGGGTGGCGGAGCCTGCCAAACAAATGTTCAGCAGTGCGCAATGAAACAGCACAGGAAATAGCACAGGAGAATCATCCGGTCAACACAGATGCAGAGTCTTATATGAAATCTGAAAAAGATTTCAGCATTGACATCCGCGTTTTCTGCGGCAAAGACACAATGTCTGACAAAAATTTATGCCCAATGCAAACAAATTCAGATTTCACATTCTTTTCACATGCTGCGCAGACCTTTGAAAAATCAGAAAAACCGCTCTGTTCAACCGGCGTTGCGGAAAAAACCGGAATCCATTATTTTCAGAAATGTTGGGGATACCGACTTTTGTCAGCATGGGGAAGTGCGCAGGGTGAGATCAGATTCCGCATCTCCCCTGCCCCTCTCAGGAGAGTTTGCACGGGATTGTCCAAAAAGGAAACCGGTCATGTGCGCCCGGCAGTTCAATGGGGAAAAAAGGGCTGGATTTCCAGTGCTTCCAAAGTGGCGGCTATCTGCTGATCAATGCGGCGGAACCCTTTTTCACTGAAGCCTCCGGTTCCTTTCCCCAGCGCAATCAGATCCAGGGCAGCCAGTTCTATGGCCTTGAAGCGGATGGGAATCATGGGATGGGTGCGTATCCATGCGGTTCTGTCCGAGGCAGAGCGGAGCCGGGTTTCCAGTTCCGCATACTGGTTCCGAAAGGAATGGAGCGCGCTGTTTGCATCAATGCCCCGCAAGCCGCTGGCTGTGCGAAACAGAGCGGTTGCTGCCGCGCCCAACTGTCCGCAGCACATCATTCCCACCCGATCTGCCGAAACTTCCGCTGCCTGTGACCAGCGCAGAAGCAGCACACTGCCTTCCGGATCCCGATCTTTCACCAAAGGATACAAATCCCGCACCGGAAACTGGGAATGCTGAAAAACAACATGCCCCAGTTCATGCCCGAACACAAAACCCAGTTCCTCCCCGGAAAAATCATTGATCAGGGCAGAATGAATCAGGATGTCAAAGCGTCTGTCATGGGCAAAGACACTGGCATTGTATTCCGGACTCTGGCGGACAAAAAGATCGCCCTCAATTTCGCCGCCCAAAACATCCAGACAGTGCCGGTATATGGCATGAATATCCGGGAGCAGTTCCTCTGTGACGCGGACCGCATCTCCAAGCAGATCCCGGCGACGCGCTTCAAGGAACTGTCTGGATTTGTCATAATCCATGAGCGGAACCGGGCCGAATCGGGCAGAAATGGCTCTGAACAGACGGCTTTCATAACTGAAACGCAGGGACTCCATATCGCTGGGCATAATTCCTCCTCTTTGGGGAAAAGCGGAACAGGCAGAAAAAGTATATGATTTTCCCCCTTTTTTGTCAATAAGATGAAAAAAATGTGCAGATTTTCGCAGCCAAAAGGGCAGGTTTTGGGTGTTTTCTGAAAACAGCCCCATGTTCCCTTCACAGGAATCGCAGCACAGGAAATCTGAAGCGGGCTGTTCTTTTCCGGAAATCGCATTATACCGATTCTCCATTGAAATTATATAAAAAATATGCTATAAAATGATTGATGATTTCAGGATGACATTTTTTAAAAGGAAAAATGAAAATGCCGAAAAAAAAATATATGAAGTCTCAGAAAGTGCGGAACAACTTGTTGATATGCCAAAAAAAGAAAGAGACGGACGTTTCCGTGACCGTCTCCGTATGCTGCGGTTTCTGAAAACCGGAGAGGCAGAAACCATGACCCGTGCAGCGGCACTCTGCAATGTTTCCTTCCTTACGGCAACGGAATGGTTCCGCCGTTATCAACTCGGCGGAATCAGGGAACTTCTGCATCTGAGGACAGTTTCGGGGCGGAGCCGCGCTGTTCCCTGTGAAGTGGCGGAATGTCTCAGAAAGCGTCTTTCCGAACCGGAAGGATTCGGATCTTACGATGAGATACGGATATGGCTCAAAGAAAATCATGGTCTTGACATACCTTATAAAACTGTGCACAAAACAGTCAGATATCATCTTAAGGGAAGTCCCGGAACTCCGCGTCCTTCGCATATAAAAAAAACGAAGAGGAGGTGCGTGAATTCAAAGATTCTCTGCCATGCAAAGCATCTGAAATAATATATAAAAACAACATTAAAGTCAGATTTTTTTCATACGGTGAAACAGGATTCGGACTCATGACATCACCTGGAAAAAGAATCACCCTCAGCGGAGTCAGACCGGTCGGACTGATACAGAGAACATTTGAAAATTATTATATTTACGGAGCTGGAGATGTGGCGGACGGTGAAAATTTTTTTCCCGAATTTTCAAATATGAACACGGACTGTCTTCAATGCTTCATTGACGAATTTTCAAAACATTTTCAGAATATTATGAATATAATGCTGATTGACAGTGCGGGAATTCACAAAGCAGAAAGGCTGGTCATTCCCGAAAATATCCGCCTGATATTCCTGCCCCCTTACAGTCCGGATCTGAATCCCATCGAACGGTTTTGGCAATATATAAAGAAGGATACAAAAGGAAAAATTTTTTTCGGCATCCCGGAAATGAAAGATTGTGCGGCAGATATTCTGAAAAAATGTTCCAGCAAAACGACAGCATCTCTTACCGGTTTCTCCTATATTTTGGATGCAATTAATGGATTATTACAATAGAGAATTGGTATTATTTTCCGGAGAGGATCAGGAAACATATTGACTTTGACAGTCTGGAAATCACGGACGGAAGTTATGTTGACGAAAAGCTCAGAACAGACATTCCGACATTGTTTAGCGGACGAAAATAAAGGGGCGGGACGCATTCCTGTACATTCTTTTCGAGCATCAGAGCACGCCCGATCCGATGATGGTCTTCCGGCTGCTGTGCTGCATGGTGAATATCTGGAAGGAATGGCTGGATCAGAACCCGGATGCGAAATGCCTGCCGGTGATTTTCCCGGCTGTTCTGCATCACGGAAAGAAAAAATGGAAGTCACCCCGGACAATGGGCG
>JAWKPW010000159.1:0-5025 GCA_041390465.1 Desulfobacterales bacterium
CTTCTGAACACCAATCCCGCATTTTCACCTTTGAGAAAATGCCGCATTGTGTCAGCCCGCCATCGCCAAATGAATTTATTGTCAAAATAAGTCCAGCGCGTGTCAAAGGGTCTGTAAGCCAGTTGTGCCAGTTTTGCCTCATCAATTGTGATGGAAGATTTGTTTTTCAATATCCATCTGGCATAATTCTTTCCCAATGCGAATTTTTTGTTCAGCCAGCTTTCATCCACATTGTTTTCTTTGAAAAAACGCAATCTTTCTTTAAGCCTCTCTCTGTTTTCATCCACAATGAAACGGTCTCCCATGGTGACAATTCCGGTGACATGACTGGGAAACAGATGATCGATTCTGAACCCTTTTTCATATTCCGGATTTCTGTCAAAATTTTTGGACTGAAAAAAGTAAAAGGGCTTTTGGCAACTCACCTCATTGAAAGCAAGGCTTTTCAAATCACTGTCTGACAGCGTCTGGTATTTGCTTTCACGACTTCCCCAAAGATCAAAGCGCCTTACTTTTGCATACTCCCCTTTTTTGTCTTTTTTGATGAAAAAATTGGCAGAAACTCCGGTTTGTATGTCAAACACATTTTTGTCCGCTGCTCCATCGGGACAGACTTCTTTTTTCCTGCTGTTGCCATGAAGATCAAGAATGTAAATGGCATGGAAAGAACGGAGCAGATTCCAGCGCATTCCCCTGAAGGTCGGATGCTCTGCAAAACTGTGGTTATTGACATAGGCCAAAATGCCTTTTCCCGCTTTGTCAAGGAAATGCTGCCCAAGCCGGACAAATTTCACATAATCATCATTGAGCCAGTGCTTTCGTTCCTTGAAATATTCACCGTTTATATATTTGTAATCAGCAACCAGCCTGCGTATCCATTCATCATTGTTTACGGAAATGCCGCTGTAGGGCGGATTTCCGATTATGACTGTCACCGGCAGATTTTTCTTTGCATGATTTGCGGCTTTGGTCTCCTGCGCGAGCACAGAGGAAAAACATTTTTGATATTCCGGCAAATTCTCTTTTGCAGATGCAAGGCTGTTGGCAGGATAAATGCGGATCACTTCACTGGAATCAGACAGATACCCGGTTTCCGCAAGTTTGCGGGAAATTTTCATGTGCGCAATGGCACAGGGAGCCATCATCAGCTCAAAACCGTGCACACGGGGCAGCAGATGTTTGGGAACATATTCATTCCACAGTCTGATGATTTCAGCGGAATTTCTCCCTTCCCCTTCCCATTTTTTCCTCATGGTTTTATGTATCAGATCAATCACTTCCACCAGAAATGTTCCAGTTCCGGTCGCGGGATCAAGAATCTGCACAAAAGGCGTATCCGCAGAAATTCCTTCGGGAATTTTCAGATTGTTATCGGAATCTGCCATTTCCCCCCAGGTGGAAATATCTGCCAGACCGTGTGTCAGTCCGAAATCTTTTTTCAGGAGTTCCTGCACGGATCGGACAAGAAAGGAAACCACCGGACGCGGGGTGTAAAAGACACCGCGTCTGATTTTCTGCTGTGCATCATAGTGACTGAGAAAATCCTCGTAAAAATGAATCACCGGATCTTCGGACGGATTTTTGTCCCCAAAATCCCGCAGCACAGCATCCATGTCTGCATCCCGCAGCATTTCCACCACATCATGGATGCCCAGTTCATCAAAATCACTCTTTCTGCCGCCCATAAAGAAAAGCAGTTCCCGGAGAAACAGGCTGGTTTTCGGAATCATGTCTTTGAGATTTTCCGCAGTCAAAGCGCGGAATGGTCGGGAGCAGCGAGCGGAAAACAGGCCATAAACTATGGTCTGGGCAAACATGTCGGCAAGGCTGTCTTCATCCGCATCAGGAAGCAGGGTGTCAAACCAGGCATTGAAAAGTTTTTTTATTGCGCCCTCCTGTGATGCCGCAGACAGCGCCGCCCTGACACTTTTGCGAATCCGCAGAGCCAGTTCTGCAAGTTTTGCGGCCAATGCCCTGGAGGTGCGAATGACTTGCCTGTTTTTCATGTGAAAAAGCGTCTCTGCTGCATTTTTCTTTTAACGGATGAATGCGTCAAATGTTTTCACCTCTTCACAGGGGCCGAATGCGGTTTCATTCTTTGCCTTTTGCAGACCGCTGAGAAAACTTTTCTGATACAGTTCATCCGGTGAGACAGTTTCGGAAGGAAATTCAGCAGCAGGTCAAATCTGTTGAAAAAATCGTGGGGCCGGGTTTCAAACCTGCCCCGGCAGTTCCAGTGGGGTGGATGAGCGGAGCGGAACCCATCATTGACAATTATGGTGGATTTTGCTCTGCTGCACCAGCCCTTTCAAGGTGAGTAACAGGCCGGTCAGCGCAACTCCGCAATGTCCGGCGTTTTTTGCAGCAGACCGTGACAGCCGCCGGCAGACAGCATCAGAAAAGGCTGTATGCAACAATCTGATCTTAAAGGCTTATTTTTCACACCTTGAAAGGGCTGGTTGATTTGTCTTATTTTCTGAGTCGGGAAACTCCGGAAGCAGGATAACAGAAATGTTTTATGTAACGATATATATTGAAGCCATGAGTCTTCCCCGGATATGTGCGGAAAACAGAGCAAATTTTCCGTCCGGAGCGATAACATGCTGTGTTTTAAGCGTATGCGCTTTCTCTTTCTCTCTGTGGTGTTTTTTCTGACCTTTTTTCGAACGCTGAACCGGCTGCTCTGCCGCATCAGTTATGAGATATTCAGCATCTTCATGGGCAACCTCTCTCTTTTTCTCAATAAGGAAAAGGAACATAAAAATTACCGGAAGGGCTTTTATACAGCAGAAAAAATCTGCATCAACAGTATCAGACTGCATGTAATATACTGTTAATACAAAAATTGACTGCTGAATTCAAAAACATGACCCAACATTGCTTAATACTGTAATAATTAATTTAACGATTAACAATATTTAAATAATTTAAGTATTGACAATCAAAACTTATCCGAATACAATCTGAATGAGGTGACAGGAATGCATCTGGAAAATGAGACGGTAATCAAGGACATTGTGGAGACTGTGCGGAAGCTGTACCGGGCAGTGTATATGGATTCATCCAGGATGAGCAAAGGTTTCGGGCTGACAGGTCCCCAAAGCGGAGTAATGAGAACATTAGCCCAGTTCGGAGCCATGTCTTCTGCGGAACTGAGCCGGAGGCTGTTTGTAACTCCTTCCAATATGACCGGAATCATTGACCGTCTGGAAAAGAAAAAACTGGTGGAGCGGGTGCGCAAAACCGGGGATCGCCGGGTGGTACTGATTTCTCTTACGGAAGAAGGAGAACACATCAGCCGTTCATTACCGGATCCCATTGAAAAAAAGCTGATTAACGGTCTGGCAGATTTGGAACCGGAAAAAGTGCAGGACTTATTGAATGCCATGCAGCAGATTCTCAACCTGGTAGGCGCAGACAAAATGGAAGCCGTCCCGCTGGAGATCCGGATAAACGGAGAGGAGTAATGGGTAAGGAGTGATGGATTTTTCCTGCTCCCATTTTGATATTGATATGTTTTTCCCGTTTCACAAGAAATGCTTCCTGTCAGATGAATACAGAAAGAGAATGCTTATTTACATCAAACAGGAGGTAAAAATGAAAAAAATCAGTTTATTATTTCTGACAATTCTGGTTTCGGCATTTCTTGTGCAAACGGCCTCTGCCGACCCCCGGGGAACCCTTCGGGTAGCTCTTTCCACCATGCCCAACGCCATTGATATGTGTGTGGGAGCAGAGCGGAATGCCCACAACGTCAGTTGGCAGATCTATAATTCTCTCACCTGGATTGATGACAACAGCAGGGTTGTCCCCGCCTTGGCAGAAAGCTGGACCGTGTCGGAAGATGCCAAAGTCTATACTTTCAAGCTGCGGAAAGATGTCAAATTCCATAACGGAGAAGTGTTTAACGCTGATGCTGTGGTGTATTCCTGGAAACGGGGAAGCGGCGATAAAATGCAGTGGAAAGACAAATGGACGGCCGCCAAATCCGTGGAAAAAACGGATGACTATACCGTAAAAATTACAACAGAAAAACCCAGTCCCCTGCTGCTGAGAATTATTGCGGAATTCTGGGCGATGATCCCGCCGGAATACCATAAAAAAGTGGGGGAAAACGGATTTTTGAATCATCCTGTCGGAACCGGACCTTTCAAATTCAAAGAATGGAAAAAAGGTGATCGGATTATTTTCGAGGCCAACCCGGATTACTGGGAAGAAGGACTGCCCAAAGTCAAAGAACTGATCTTCCGTCCCATTCCGGAATCCGCCACCCGTGTGGCGGCCATCAAAACCGGTGAAGTGGATATTGTGGGCCGCCTGAGTTCTGAAGAAGCCGCGGGGCTGAAAGGAGCCGCAAATGTTAATGTCATAGACTACCCGGTGGACCGCGTCTACTATATTACCTTTAACAACCTCACTTCCGGAAAAGGAAAACCCACCGAAAATCCCAAAGTCCGGCAGGCCATGAATTATGCCGTGGATGTGGATGCCATACTCGACGCCCTGTTTGACGGTCACGGACGACCTTCCACCGGTTATGTAACCCCCAAAAATCTGGGTTTTGACAAAGAGATCAAAGCCTTCGGTTATGATCCGGAAAAAGCGAAAAAACTGCTGGCAGAAGCCGGATATGCCGAGGGATTTGAAATCGGTTTTGCCTGCCCTTCAGGAGCCTATACCAATTTCGAGCAGGTCTGCGAGGCCATTCAGGGATATCTGAAAGACGTGGGAATCAAAAGCAACCTGCAGCTTATGGAATCCGGAAAATACTGGGATCTGGAAGCCAAAAAAGAACTGCCGCCGCTATTCGGGGACAGTTGGTCCGAACTGCTGGGAGAAGCCTATGGCCGACTGGTGGGTGCTTTGGGAGGAAAAAATGCCAGTTTCTCATCCTGGTCGGATCCGGAAATTGACAGGCTGCTGGAAAAAATCAGCAGTACCGTGGATGATGATGCCCGTGCGCAGCTCTATGTGGAATTACAGCGGTACATGCAGAAAAATCCCCCCTTTATCTATCTCTCTGAA
>JAWKPW010000160.1:0-5016 GCA_041390465.1 Desulfobacterales bacterium
CTTCAGGTTCTTCCATGGGAACTCGGTACCGGAAGCGGTTTTCTTCCTGGTGTTCAATTTTTACAGGATCTTCCAACACCTTAATACACCATTCTTTTTTCAGATAAGGGTGTTTCCTCAGAACTTCGTTCTCAAAATATTCCGTAAATTTGTATTCTTTCATAAAATAAGATCGGCCTTAATTTGGCTGGGGAACTGTCTGATGAATCAGTCTGCCGGTTTCGGTCTTGGGCGATTTTCGGAAAAAACATTCCGAACGGAACGCAGAGCGTCCGATCTGCATTCCCACGCAAAGCGTGGGAACGAGGGCGATAGCACCGCATAATCGCAGATGGGCTACAGGGAAGATAAGTATCCAACAGAAAATTTTCAGGTATAAAAAACCGGATTTTTCCGGAAAAATCCGGTTTTTGTGAAAACTTTACATCTTTTTGATACTGTTTGTCCGATGTTTCATCGTATGTTTGCAATTTTTTGCAAAAGCAGGATTGCATCCTCGGAACCGACTTTCCCGTCTTTCAATACATCATAACCTGACAGTTCCCACTGATCTGGCACCGGAATGCCGCTCAGAACCTTCAGTATGCCGATCACATCTGCCAGATTGTAAACGGTATTCACATTGATCCAGTCCAGATAGTTACAGACTTTGGTATATACGCCGTATTCACCCAGCTTGGCGCATGGTGTCCCCCCCCAACTGACAATGCCTGCCTGTTCCCAATGATCTGTGTCGAATATCACCAAAGGGCCTCCGCTGTCTCCTGCACAGGAATCTTTTCCGCCCTGAGAATATCCGGCACAAAGCATATTATCCGTAATATTGTAGATACTGCTCATAGCAGAAGCGCATGTTGCCTGGGAAACAACCGGCACATCAACTTCCTGAAGCAGATTCGGATAAAACGAAAAATATGTGCTGCTTGTATCTCCCCATCCAATAACTTTTGAGATCTCATCGGTGTCCGCCAGCCCCGGATTGTCAATCAGCCTGATTGGTGTCAGAGAAGGGTTGACAGACTTGGAAAGCCTGAGCAGAGCAATATCATTGTCCATAGTCGCACTATCATAATTTTCATGTTTCAGGATTGCCGACACTTTGATCCGCTCCCGGATTCCCGGATTTTCAGAGGGATTCTCCAGATCATGCGCGCCGACCAGCACTTCAATATCAGCCGGACTGCTTACCTGTCCATCATAATCTGTAACACAATGCCCTGCTGTCAGAACCAGATCGGATGAAATCAGAGAACCTCCGCAAAAATGTCCGTCAAAATCGTTTGGTTCAGCAGTCTCTGCAATGCTCACCATCCAAGTATATTTGAATGCCGGACTGACCTCGGTTCCGCCGACAATTCGCGGCACATTTTCTGAATAAGCCGGAGCACAGAATATCACCAACAGCAATGCCATATATCTATATATTTTTTCCAATGATTTTATTATCTTTCTCCCTCATAATCAGTTATTGCAAATTTTTCCGGCCAACATGCAGTTTTGCATATCAGCCGGAAAGCAAAATTTATGCCGATTACGAAGATTTCAATCAGTCACCTGATTGTGTTACTGGATCAGCTCCCAAGTCTTATTCTTGATCCGCACCATGACAAAGGCATCCGGGCCAAGTCCGTTATGCTCTTCGGGGCTGAAGGAGAAGGTGCCGCTGACACCCACAAATCCCTTCATGTCCTCTATATTCTTGCGCAGTTTTTCCTTGTCCCCGCTGGTTCCCTCCAGGGCTTTGGCAACAATGAGCATCGCGTCATACGCATATCCGCCAAAACCGGACACCGGCATATTGAATTTTTCCGTGTACTGTTTGGCATAATCACTGAGAATGGTTTTCTGCACATCCTCGGCAGGCAGGAGATCGCTGACCAGAATTTTTCCTGTGGGCAGCAGAATGCCTTCTGCCGCATCTCCGGCCAGTTCAATGAATTTGGGAGAGGCAACACCGTGACTCTGGTACAGGGGAATTTTCAGCCCCAGTTGCTGCACATTTTTGGCCACAACCGCAGGGCCCGGATTGGTTCCCCAGCAGACAATGGCTTCCGGTTCCGCAGATCGGATTTTGGTCAACTGTGCAGTCATATCCGTATCCTTGTTGCCGAATTTGTCAGCCTGCACAATGGTCAGACCGAACTGGGCAGCCTGTGCCTCCAACTGCTCCCGTCCGCTTTCCCCGAATGCGTCAGACACGGTCAGGATACCGATTTTTTTGATATTCTGCTTCTGCAGATGCGCATAGATGGCCGCAACAGCCAGAATATCGCTCTGCGCTGTCTTGAAAACCCAGGGATTCACAGGAGAGGTAATCTTGTTGCCTGCCGCGCAACTGATTAAGGGAATCTGGGCCTTTACAGTCGCAGGCATGACCGCAAGGGTTGTGGGTGTGGTGCTGGGGCCGATAATGGCCAGCACATTGTCTCTGCTGATGAGTTTGCTTACCCCCATGACAGCTTTGGTGGGATCGCCTTCTGTGTCATAAATCACGGCTTCCAGCATCCGTCCGTCAATGCCGCCTTTGGCATTGATGGCCTCAACCACCATTTCCATGCTTCTTTTTTCCGGATCACCCAGAAAGGAAGCCGGGCCCGTGACAGCAAAAATGCCGCCGATTTTGTACGTTTCCGCAGCAGGGGCATGGGAAGCCGCCATCAGACCGCAGACAAGAAACAGTGCCAAAGCCAGTCTTACTTTTCTGTGCATGAACCTTCTCCTTTGTGATTGGTTATGTGTTATGAATTGCATCAGGGGCAGAAAATTTTTATATTCCCATTTTTTTTGACAAAATCACCGGGAATGCAAAATCCTTCCGCCGCCCTCAGAATCCCTTTTTCAGATTCCGCCAAAGCAGCATAAGCTCAAAGCCGTTTCTTAAGTAAAAAGTTCCCTCCCCCGGTGGGAGGGGTCAGGGGAGGGTGGGTACGATTATCAGTCTGTAATTAAAAACAATGTCCACCCTCCCCCTGCCCCTCCCTCAAGGGAGGGGAGTCTTAAGGAAACAGCATTGTGACTATGCTTCTGCTGTGCGGAGATGAAAATGATCACAGATTTTTCCAAAACTTCCATTTCATTTATCTGGGGAAAAAAATCCCCTCCCTCACTTCCTTTGCTGTCCATATCTCTTTAATCTTCCGGTGACTTTCCGGATCATAACATTCCAAAGTCAGTTTCAGTTTTTCTTCTGAAAACAGTATGTTTTCTTCCCAATCCTCCGGCGTGCCTGAAATGTTGTACCAGCCTGCATCATTGCTGTATGTGATACGCCGCACCATGTCATGTTTTTTCCAGTGTTCAAAATGGAACAGTCCGACATTTTCCTGAATCGCTATGTAAATGGCTTCCCCGGTTTTTTCAGAAAAAAATCTGCATGAATTTTCTTCAATGTCCGGAGAACCATTTTCCATTGGCAAAGAGAAAAACTCACCGGCAGGCTGCTTCTCCATATAAGAAAGAAGCTCATTGTCAATGTCCCGGTTTTCAAAGCGATTATCTGTTTTTCTCAAAAAATGGACCCCAAATCTTGCAGACATTCCTCTGTCTCCTTTCCGAGAAACTATCCTCCCGTCATTCCGGTGTAAACCGGAATCCTTATGATTTCAGGAAATTCCGGAAACCGGCTTTCACCGGTATGACGATGAAGCGCAAGTGCGTCAGAAATTACATGGCATAGAGTTTGCTGCCATTGATTACGGTAATGCCGTTTGTCTCCAGCAGACGGATGGCCTCATCAGTATTGTCAAAGCGGAAAATCATCACCGCGTTGTCCCCGCTCTGGCGGACAAATGCGTACATGTATTCCACATTCACATTTGCCTTATGCAGTATTTCCAGAATATTGTTCAGTCCTCCGGGTCTGTCCGGCACTTCCACTGCCACCACATTGGTTTTTCCCACTGTGAATCCGCTGCTTTTCAGGGCTTCCCTGGCTTTGTCATTGTTGTCCACAATCAGGCGCAGCACACCGAAATCCGATGTGTCGGCCAAAGCCAGCGCGCGGATGTTCACACCTGCATCCGAGAGAATTTTTGTGACCATGGCAAGACGGCCGGATTTGTTTTCCAGAAATATGGATATTTGTTCCACTCGCATCAGCACAACCTCCTTATGGTTCGGTTTTTCCCTTTCAAACCCTGAGGGTTTTGAAAACCCTCAGGGTTTCATGTCCCGGTATTTCACAGAAATTATATCTTCCTCCGGTCAATGACCCGGACTGCCTTGCCCTCACTGCGCGCGATGGATTTGGGTTCCACCAGTTTCACCTTTGCGGAAACACCGATGGTTTCCTTGATATTCTTGGAAATGCTCTTTTCCAAATCCTGCAGGGGTTTGACCTTGTCGGAAAAAACCTTTTCCCCCACTTCCACCATCACAGTCAGAATATCCAGATTGTCTTCCCGATCCACCACCAACTGATAATGGGGTTCCACTCCTTCCATTTCCATCAGCACACTTTCAATCTGGGACGGGAACACATTCACACCCCGGATGATGAGCATGTCATCGGAACGGCCGCTGACCTTGTTCATCCGCACCAGCGTGCGTCCGCAGATGCAGGGTTCCGGATTGATGGAGGTAATGTCACGGGTGCGGTAACGGATGACCGGAAAAGCCTCTTTGGTGATGGAGGTGAACACCAGCTCACCTGTGGAGCCGTAAGGCAGAACTTCGCCGGTGTTGGGGTTGATGATTTCCGGAATGAAATGATCTTCGGCAATATGCAGTCCTTTTTTGGCCTCATGGCATTCAATGGACACGCCGGGGCCAAGCACTTCGCTGAGTCCGTAAATGTCCACTGCGGTAAGATTGAGTTTTCTCTCAATTTCTTCGCGCATTTTTTCTGACCAGGGTTCTGCACCGAAAATGCCGAAACGGAATTTGAGATCCTTGAAGGAAATGCCCATCTCATCCGCGACTTCCGCAAGATGAAGTGTGTAAGAGGGCGTGGCAGTGATAATGGTCGGCCCGAAATCCCTCATAATAATGATTTGGCGTTTGGTATTGCCTCCGGAA
>JAWKPW010000161.1:0-4991 GCA_041390465.1 Desulfobacterales bacterium
CAATGAAATCAGTGCGGCAGGGAAGCGCAGAAGCGAGGTGGTTGCGGAACTGGAAAAAGATTTTCCGGTTGTGCGTCCGGTTTCCGCCGGAGAAGACACTGGCGCTGATCCGGACGGCGCTCTTTCCGGACAGATTGAGTTTGGACCGAAAAGCATGGCCGTGCTGCTGCGGATAGCTGATGCTCTGGAGCGTATGGCAGAAACAAGATAGTCAATCAATCCATTTTTTTATTTTTTCATACAGCGGAAATTTCAAAATCCGCAGCAGCATGGAGTCAAACGGCTCCCCTTTGCTGAAATCTCCTTCCAGTATTCCGGCCTGTGCCTCCTCATCCGGATAATCTGCATGGGCATGGGCAAATCCGGCCAGAAATTCCTGCCATGCTTTTCCGTCATCAACGGGCGGCACAAAACCGGGCGGGATATATTCACCCTTTCCCACAGCAAACCCGGCTCCGTACCAGCCAAATTCCGGCTCCTCTGTCCGCTTTCCGTCCGGGGCATAACAGGACGGGCAGACAGACAGGGTTTTGCCGTCTCTTTTTATCGTGAGGAATGATGCGGATTCCGCATAACCGCAGTTTTCGCATATCATGTTTGTCTCCTGTATTTTTTTTCTGCGTAATCCGTGCAATCTGTTTCATCTGCGGTTCAGGCGTTTTCTGTCAGACCATATTTCCGCAGCACGGCCTTGATTTCCCCTGTCTGCCTTCCGCCTTTGGTTTTGAAAACCTTCAGGGCAATCTGGTTGTAGGACACCCTGCCCTGGTTTGCAAGCATGTCCTGATATGCGCTGATGATGTTCCGCTCTTCCGGGGTCATGTCCGAATTGCCGTGCAGTGTGTCATAGGTGATATATTTAATGACATTGGCGGGTTGACACACTTCCTCATCCCCTGTGTCCGGTTCTGTGTGCTGTGTCGGTGTGTCCCATGATTTCCCTGCGGAATGCTGAAAAGGGGTTTTGTTTCCGTCCTGACACGGTGACACGGACACAGGACGGAACGGGGAAAGTTCCCTTGCGGTTTCGGGGGTGGTGGGGAGTTTCAGGCGGGTGTTGTAGAAAACTCTGCGTCTGTTTATGAATCTGTCGTATTCAAAAAACAGGACACAGCGGAAATTTCTTTTTAACTGTGCCTTTGGCAGACCGCAACTTTCATAATCATCGGATTGGGTGATGATGAAAAGGTCAATCCGGTATTCGGCATATTTGCGGAGGATTTTGAGATAACGGGGCTGAAATTCCGGCACGTCAAAGAGCATATCTGCGATTTCATCCCAGAAGATGAGGATATGGGGAAATTCTGCAATTTGGTTCATGCGCTGACCTCTGCGCTCTTTTTCCTGATCCAGCCAGTCCAGAAATGCTGCCACTTCCGCAAAATTGTCCCCGGCTCCGACAATCCGGACACCTTGAGGCCAGGGATCATCCTCTCTTTGATCTTTCGGGTCTATGGCAAAAACCATATTGCCCTGCTGCTGTTTAAGAATTGCCAGTTGCTTGCAGAAAAAGGTTTTTCCGGATCGGGTGGAGCCTGCCACGATTACCCGGTCAAGATCAAGTGCCACATCCAAAGCGGTAAGGTTTTCACCGTCATTTTCAACGGTGTTTTCCATTTCAATCTGCTGCCGGGTTCGTGCTTCGTTCCGTGTCCAGAAGCTCAGTTCCCCCCGGCTCCATGCCAGCACACCGATTTTTGACACGACCACGGATCGGAATTCGGCATCGGTTTCCCGGTTTTTAATTTCGGCCTCCCGCTCCCGGATATTCAGGATGTTCTGCTGATGCAGGAGCCAGAGGCAGTATCCGGACATGACCAGCAGAATCAGACAGGAAAATCCCAGGGCAAGACCGATGATACCCAAAAGCAGGGTTCCGGAAATTATCAGAATATGGTTGGTTGTCAGTTTCATCTTGGATTCTCCATATTTTTAACCACAAAGGACACAAAGATGGCACAAAGGTCACAAAAAAACTGACAGAACTGCATAAAATTCGGAAGAGAACCGGTATCTCTTTGCATAAAGTACAATTTCAATGGGGAATTGGCATAGGCCCGGTGTTTGAACACCGGGCGGTGTTTTTTTGGGGGGGGTTACGGTCTCCACTGACCTGTTCTGTAATACTCCGGATTTTCCGGAATTTCCCTGCGGCTGTGCCAGTCGTTTATGCGTCCCGGATACCGATCCGGTTCCGGGCGGTATGCCGGGGCTCTGCCGCTGATCCGATCCGCAATGGACAGGATTTTTTCAAATGTGTCAGTTTCCTTCTGCAGTTCCGCTGCCTGCCGCTCTGCGCTTCTGGCTTCATACTGCCTTTGCCGGTGGAGCATTTCAGCCAAAGCCAGTGTGCGGCTGGTGGTATCAGGATGGCGATCCAGTTCGGAGACCATGCCCCGCGCTGTTTGCAGGCTGGCGCTGTCGAACTGTCCGGACACTTCCGGGTGGTGCTGTTCCGTGTGCAGGGGTTCGGGACGTTTGGGGAGTTCGGGTTTTCTGGTTCCGATTCTGGAAATCAGAAATATCACAATCATAAAGACAAAACCGCCGTAGACCAATGTTTCATGCTGACTCATTCCGGTGTCCATATTCATCCTCCTCATAACCCGGCTTTGCTTTGGGCATCGTAAAGTTTCTCAACAGCATTGCCGATTTTGTTGAGATTTCTGTCAAGTTTTCTGACTGATTTCCGCACCCGGTCAACTGTTTTGGCAATCCTGTTTGATATGCGCTTTGTTTTCCGGTCAAAACGGTTCAGAAATCCCTGTTTTTTTCTTTTCTTTGCCATTGCCTGTCACCTCCCCATATAATACTCTGCCGGATAATCCGGAATACAGTTGACCTGGCTGTAATACTGTGATGCTGCGGGGCTGCATTCGATCTGCTTTGGCTCCGGTTCCGGATTTCGGACAGGAAAAGCCGGATATGCAGGCCGGAAAAATTCTGCCGGTGTTTTTCCGGACAGAAAACAGAGAAGCAGAAAAAAGAATGCAAAGCAGGTTATCAGCACGGCCATGAAACCCATGATGACCATTGCCACCAGTTCTGTTTCGTTTCCGTTCTGTGCCGCAGACAGGGCATCCCGCAGGGCATTGTTTTCGGTTCGCAAATCCCGGACTTCGGCCATTGGGGAAAAATACCAGGCAAAAGCCAGAAAGATCAGCACAATGCCGCACAGAGTGATTAAAGAAAACATTTTCATATCCTTATCACCTCCGCAATGCGCACCGGTTCCGGATTTACCCCGATCCGATGCCCGTTTTTGAGACACCACACACCGAAAAACACCATGAACACCATGACGGCCATGAAAAGAACATCCCGCTTCCGGACACCCACCCAGAAGCCGACAATGGCCGTGAGGATCAGCACAAGCATAAGCAGATTTCCGATCATGCCGGCCTCCCTTCCGGGAGATGGGCAGACCGGGGCATCAGTGTCCGGAGTTTTTCCGGGCCTGCGGTTCGGGCGCAGAAGCTGAGGATTCTGCGGATGTCAGCTTCGGGGATGTTCCTGTTTTTGCAGTAGGTGTCAAAGGCTGTGCGGTTTCCGGTTCCCAGGATTTCGGATGCTTCATGCAGTTCAATGACAGTGACGGGTTTGGGCGGAGGCGGGGGCGGTGCCTGGTATCCCTCGCCCCATCCGCCTTCCAGAGTTTTTTCAAGATAGTAGCGGTATTTTCGGGGATCTTTCACGTTGGCATTGGCATAGCGGATGCTGTCTTCCACATAGGCCGGGCCGTGTTTTGCGGCTTTGCGGTGCAGGATGCGCTCCAGGGAAGGGGTAAGCACATCCGAAGGCAGCGCCGCAAAACCGGAATGGGCAGGGGGAGGGTGAATTTCGGTGCTTTGCATTCTGTAGGCTCCGGATTTCTTCCGCCGGAGGAGGAAATTTTTTTCAGGAGGAGCCGCAGCAGCAGTCTCTGTTTCAGTCTCTGTGGTAGTCTCTGGTATAGCATTTCCAAAATGGAAATTGACATTTTCCGTTTTTTCTGTTTGAATTTCCAAATCGGAATCTGCATTTTCCATTTTGGAAAATGAAGGGGCCGCAGGGACGAGCCAGCCGGACAGGCTGTAACCCTTTTCGGACAGAGATTTCTGCACCCTTACCATATCCACCCGGTACTGCCGGGTTCTGTCCCATCTGTGGACAGGGTTGGATCGCTCCTGCACAAAACCCAGGGCGATGAGTTCTTTCATATACCGGGCAATGGTCTGGTCAGACACGCCCAGCATGAGTTCCTGCGAAAGCTGGGATGCGCTTTTGTAAATCCAGCCCCGGCGCAGGGGAACATTCACCGGGTCCAGACCTTCGGAAAGGTTGCGTTCGTTTTCTTCTTCGAGAAAACGGTCAAAATCATGGGTGCGCTCGGTCCAGTAAATCAACTGGTTCAAAATAAGCGCAGACTGGAATCTGCCGGTGATTTCAAGGTATTCCTCTTTGATTACGGCACGTTTCAGTTTGCGGGCTTCCTGCATGGGGCCTCCTTTTTCTGTGAGGCGCAAATGCGGTCTTGCAATGCCATAGGGAATTGTGCTAAGAAAAAAAGGGCATTGCGAAAAAACGCATTTGCGCCTGGGTTAGGCCCGAACCGGTTCGGTCTGCTAAAACTTTCGCCGGTTCGGGTTTTTTTATGTTTATTTTTTAATAAAATATTATCTGTACCAACTTAATTAAACGATTCGAGGTTATTTTGTCAATAAAAAAGACTGACCTTAGTCTTTTTTTGGCAATTATAAATGAATTAAAGGATAAACGGGGATGTTTCGGACGGAGACAGGATATGATCAAATACAATCTGAAGACATTGATTTCAGATAAGGAGCTTGCGGAAGACCGGAAAATTACCTACAGAGTAATATCTGAAAAAACCGGTATTTCAAAAACGACCTTATCCAAAATCGCCACTGTAGAAGGATATAAAGCCAGTGCCGATGTTATTGAAAAGCTGTGTCTTTATTTTCAATGTACTCCCAATGATTTCATGACCA
>JAWKPW010000162.1:0-4442 GCA_041390465.1 Desulfobacterales bacterium
CCTTTCTCTGCTGTGCCTGTTTCCGCAGTTTCAGTTCTGAAATCTTTTTCCGGGAATTGGCAACTTCTGCAATTTTGGTTTCCACAATCCTGCTGAGAATATCCGTACTCATGATTTAACCGTTTTCCTGTGTGTATTGAATCAGAGCCTGCAGTTTTTCCATTGCCTTTCCCTCATCAATGGAAATTTCTGCCAGACCAATTCCCTCTTTGAAATCAGCGGCTTTTCCGGTGGCAACCAATGCCGCTGCCGCGTTGATCAAAACCACATTGCGTTTTGCTCCTTTTTCCCCTTCCAGAATGCTTCGGGTAATGGCCGCATTTTCCGCAGGATCTCCGCCAGTCAGGTCTTCGGGAGATGCTGTTTTTTTGAAAAACTGTTCAGGCCGGATGTCATAGGTGCGAATCAGATTGTCCTGAAGTTCGGAAATCCGTGTGGGCGCGCAGACAGAAATTTCATCCAGTCCGTCATGACCGTGTACCACAAAAGCCCGTTTTGCGCCCAGCAGCCGGAGCGCATTGGCAAACATTTCTGTCAGTTCAGGCGCATACACCCCCAGCAGCAGGCAGTTGGCCCCTGCCGGATTGGTCAGCGGCCCCAGCATATTGAAAATACTGCGCAGCCCCACTTCTTTTCTGGCAGTCGCGGCAAATCTCATGGCACTGTGATAAAGCGGGGCAAACAGAAATCCGATGCCGATTTCCCGCACGGCCTCCTCCACCACTTCGGGAGGGGTACTCAGGTTAATGCCCAAAGATTCCAGCACATCCGCGCTGCCGCATTTGCTGGAAACCGCCCGGTTGCCGTGTTTGGCAACTGTGACACCGCATCCTGCGACCACAAAGGCCGTGGTCGTTGAGATATTAAAGGTATTGGCTCCGTCTCCGCCGGTGCCCACTGCATCCAATACATCTGAGGCCCCGGTCTGAATGCGGACAGCCTTGCGCCGCATGGCCCGTGCCGCGCCCGCAACTTCCTCAAAAGTTTCCCCTTTGGTTGCCAAAGCTGCCATGAATGCGCCAATCTGTGCATCGGTGATATTTCCCGACAGGATGTCGGTCAGCATGGCGGACATCTCAGCCTCGCTCAGATTCTGTCTTTTAACAATTTTTTGCAGGTTTTCCCGAAACATGTGTCATTCTCCTTAATGGTTAAGGTAAATCCTTCTGTATTTTCATAAAAAGTAAGCGGAAAAAAACTTTGTGTATCTTTGTGCCTTTGTGGCTGTTTTTCTGCTACGAAGGCACGAAGCACAAAGTCTCACAAAGACTGCAACATGCCAGTATTTATACTAACATCTTGAAATTATTTTATAATCAAAACCTCCGCAGGGAGTGTCATACTTTCAGTTTGGAGTCCTCAGCATGTCACAGACTTTGCAGGTGAAGATTGTCCTTTATCCTGCCCTGAATTGATTCCACAGCTTTCAGCAGAATTTCTTTGGGTTCATTGTCAGAAATTTTCTGTTTCAGATTGTCAAGAAGTTCGCACAGCATTCTTTCTGTTTTTGCCTCAAAACAGAATTTTGCAAACTCCGGCTCTTTCATCTGTTCCTGAAACAGTCTTTCATAATTTGTCATAAACTGATTCTCTTTCACCGTCATTCCGGCAAAAGCTGGAATCCGGCAATTTCCGGATACAGACTTTCGCGGGCATGACGGAAATGCGTAAGGTGAGTTATGCAGTTATGCCGCATTTCTGATTTCAATTTCCATCTCTTTTCCCAGCAGGGAAAGTGCTTCATCAATGCGATCAATGTCTGATCGCTCATCCGGATCCAGCAGTTTTTCAATTTCCCGCTTTGAAACACCCATTTTCATGGCAAGTTCCCCATAAGAGATTCCGGATTCACGGACAGCCCTGTACAAAGCAATTTTTGCACACACCAGAACCGGGAGAACAATGACTTCCCTGCCTTTTTTGGGAAATGAAGACAGCGGAATGTCACGCCCTTCACGGATATATCCGCCCAGAGCGGCAATCAGACAGTCTGAGGCTTCAGACAGGGCATTCTGCCTGCTTTCTCCCTCTGTGAGTGCTTCCGGAATGTCATCAAACTGTACCAGCCAGTTGCCGTCCTGCTGCAACATCAGATTTAACGGATACGACAGTTTCATAAGGCTCCTTTTTTAAAAAAATTCATCCCGGCTGATGCCAAGCTGATTCAGCATGGCATTCAGCAGTCCCTGCCCGATTTCCTTTTTTCTGTCTTTCAATGTGGTGAATCTGACTCCATAATAAAGTCTTCCATGACTGCCTTTTCCCTGTCTTTCTTCAAACCGGACAGTCTGTCCGCTTTCTTTTGCCAGTCTTTTGATTCGCCTGATGAATTCTTCACCGTTCATTGCGGCACAGACTCATCCGACCCCCGGTTCAGCGCGATATTCAGAAAATTCCGCAGCAGCCTTTTCCCCACCGGCGTCATGATGGATTCCGGATGAAACTGAATCCCTTCCGTGAGATGTTCCTTATGCCGGATGCCCATGATTTCCCCGTCTTCAGATTCTGCCGTGATTTCCAGGCAGTCCGGCAGATGGTCTTTGGAAACAGCCAGGGAATGGTAGCGCATGGCCTGAAAAGGGTTTTTGATGCCCTTGAAGATCCTTTTCCCATCCGCTGTGACAACAGACGTCTTGCCGTGCATGAGGCGTTTGGCATGAATCACCTTTCCGCCCATGGCCTCGGCAATGGACTGATGCCCCAGACACACGCCGAGAATGGGAATTGTGCCGGAAAATTGTTTGATGGTTTCCAAAGAAACGCCTGCTGTTTCCGGTCGCCCCGGCCCGGGGGAAATCACGATTCCATCGGGTTTCAGTTCCTCAATTTCCTGCACTGTGACTTTGTCATTGCGGAACACCTTCACCGGTGTTCCCATCCCTTCCAGATACTGTACCAGATTGTATGTGAAAGAATCATAATTATCAATCATCAGCAGCATTTTTTTCTCCTCATTCCCTGCTTCCCTGCACCAGTTGCAGCGCACGCTGAATGGCTTTGGCCTTGTTCACGGTTTCCTGCCGCTCTTTTTCCGGATCAGAATCAGCCACAATGCCCGCGCCTGCACGCACAATCAGTTTTCCGTCTTCCACGCACGCGGTGCGGATGGTAATCGCGAGATCCATATTGCCGCTGAAAGACACATAACCCACTGCGCCGCCATAGGGACCTCTCGGAGACTGTTCCAGTTCATCAATGATTTCCATAGCCCGGACTTTGGGCGCGCCGGACAAAGTTCCTGCCGGAAATGTGGCACGGAGCAGATCCCATGCGTCATATTCGGATTTCAGATCACAGTTGATATTGGATACCAGATGCATGACATGGGAGTAACGTTCCACCACCATCAGGTCTGTGACCTGCACACTGCCGGTTTCTCCCACACGTCCCAGATCATTTCTGCCCAAATCCACGAGCATGAGATGCTCTGCCCGCTCTTTTTCATCCTGCAGCAGTTCATCTGCCATTGTGCGATCCTGCTGCTCATTTTCCCCTCTGGGACGGGTTCCCGCGATGGGACGCAGCGTTGCCACACGGTTTTCCAGCCGCACCATCGTCTCAGGGGAAGAACCCACCAGAGCGGTTCCGCCCAGATGGAGAAAATACAGATAAGGTGAGGGATTGACAAACCTTTGCGCGCGGTACAGACTCCACAAATCCGGCGGAGACTCACAGGAAAAAGGCTGGGAAATCACAGCCTGAATAATATCCCCTTCCCGGATATATTCTTTTGTCTTCCGCACCATGTCAGGATAGGCCGTGTGATCAAATGCAGGTGTCAAATCCAGCCGCAGTCCGGAATCCTGCACCGGAGTTTCGCTCATGCAGGTGTTCACTTTGGCCAGCATCATTTCCACCCGCGCGGCGGCCTGCACATATGCGGTTTCCGCATCCCCGTCCTCTTCCGGAAAGGAAATCACAACTGCCATCAGGGTATTGCGGATATTGTCAAAGATAATCAGTTCATCCGGAATCATGAAATGCGCAATGGGTTTGTCTTCCGGCAGCCGGTTGGGAATGTTTTCAAAAAAACAGACCATCTCATAGGTCATATATCCCACCATACCGCCCCAGAATCTGGGCAGTCCCGGCATGGGAGCAGGTCGGAAATCCTTCATGATGTCCCGCAAAACCGGAAGCGGCTCACCGTGATGGGGAATCTCCTGTTTATCCCCGTTTTTCCGCACTTCCACATGATGCCGGAAAACCCGCACCTGGGTTCTGGCAGAGGCACTCAGAAAACTGTAACGCCCCCATCGCTCCCCGCCTTCCACACTTTCCAGCAGAAAGGCCGGGCCTTTGCCGTTGTAGAATTTCCGCAGCAGGGAAACAGGTGTTTCCGTGTCTGCCAGAATTTCCGCATACACGGGAATCACATTGGCCTGCCGCGCCATGTCAAGAAACTGTTCTTTGTCCGGAAACCGCTGAATCAGCATAGTTCT
>JAWKPW010000163.1:0-4337 GCA_041390465.1 Desulfobacterales bacterium
ACGCCCACCGATTTCGATATCAATGCCATTGAAAAGGAACTGGCTCGGCTGCGGGATGCGGAAATGGAAAAAGACAGGGAGGAAATCAGCAATGGTCTGGCCACTCTCAATGACACGCAGCTTGATTTTTATGATGAGCTGCGCGACAGCTCCCGCAGCCGCCGGAGTGTTCCCAAACCTTCGCCGTCTCCGGATCTTCCTGAAATCAAACGGGCAGTTCCAAAGAGGATAAGTCCGGAACCGGAGAAAAAAACGGAAAAGCCCTTGGTTCATCCCGCAGATTCCGCTGATCTGCCGCTGCCTGTGCCCCAGCCCGGGAATGTGGAAATGACAGTTGCCATACAGGTGGCCTCATTTGCAGCACAGACCGATGCGGACAGGGTGGTATCCCTATTGAAACAAAAAGGATACTCCGGCATATTTGTAAGCCATGAGGATGTTCCGGGTGTGGGCCCCAGATACCGGATCAAAATGGGATATTTCAAAAACAGAACAGACGCGGGCATTGTTCTGGATCGGCTTAAAAAAAGAGAATTTTTCAAAGATGCCTATATTTTTAACCGGAAGTGAGTGCATGGCAGTTTTTTCTGGCAGAAGTTGAGAAAACAGTTAAAAAAAGGAGGGTGGCACATGACCAATTTTCGCGGAAAGTGGTTTGTGATTGTTCTGGCAGTTCTGTTTGCGCTGTCTGCCTGCGGAAAATCAGAGGAAAGTCAGCAGCCCGGACCTGCGGCCGGAGGGGAATTCAACAAATTCTTCCCCAAAAGTGCAGACGGATTTGATGTGGTGTTCACACAGGAAAAGGCCGGAATGGCACAGGCAAAACTGAAAAAGGAGGGAAAGGATGCGGCCATGCTGACCATTGCCGATTTGACAGGCAACCCGGATGCTGCCGGCAAATTCAAAGGCAGCACCGCAGCCATTGCCGGTTATCCGGCTGCGGACAGCGGAAGTATGGGAACCGCTGTTCTGGTGGCAGACCGTTTTCAGGTGCAGGTGCGTTCCACTGACAGCAGTTTTACGGAAAATGACCGCAGACTGTGGCTGGAACGCTTTGATTTCAACGGACTGGCAAAACTTAAATAAAGGAGAGCGGTTATGGGACTGTTCGGTTTTGGAGAAAAGGAAAGCATTGCAGATCTGATCAGCGGGCTTTCCTCATCCGGCATAACGGTTTTAAGTCTGAAATCCCTTGATTTCATTGTACCCGGAGGATGGAACAATTACACGAATTTTGATGAAATGCTCAGAGCCCTCACCCGTGAAACAGATGATGCCTTTCTGCAGTCTGTGAAAAAAAGAGCCATTGATCTGTACAATGACAAATCACAGGGCTATCAGACCGCGATGAAGATTTACAGCCGTGTTGACACTGCGGACAAGGCTTTGGGCGCTGCGGCCCTGACGGACAAACTTTCGGAAAAAATCAGTCTGCTGTCTTTCATGAAATACCTTACGCCAAAGGCCGATACCGCGCAGGCCATTGATCTGGTGCTGAAAATGATCAGCGAACTGCTGGCCTTCACAAAAATCAACGGAATTCCCGGAGACAGTTTCACAGATTTTCTCGCCGCGCTCAAAGATTACAGCGGAGAGTCAAAAATCCGGATGGCCGCTCTTCTCTGCTTTGACGGTCTGATTCCGCTGGGGCCTGATTTTGTGCGTCGCGGAATGGATATTCTGGGCGGACTGCGTCCTTCAGAATTGTCGAAAAACAAGACCTTCAGCGCGATCAGCGAATACATTCCGGGAGCGAATGCCGACAGCAAACTGTCGTTTATCCGCACCGGATTTGATGCGGTAAAGGACTGGATGAGCGGATTCATATCCCAAAACAATCTGTCGGCAAACAAAGTCGTCAGCAATCTGAAACAATATGTGGATGTTTCAGATGACAAACTGGATTATCTGGCCGCATTTGTCGATGTGTTCACCAATTATTTTGAACACACCGGCACACAGACACTGGCTGTGCGCCTGATTGAACGTGCAGTCAATGAGGTTTGAAAATACAGGATTGGGCAATTTTTTAGGAGTTGTCAAATCTTATCTGCTGCAAACCCTGAGGGTTTTGAAAACCCTCAGGGTTTCATGCTGAAAAAATTTTTTTGAGATTTCCTGTTCACAAAAGCAGTACAGGCTTCCACCTTGTTCATAACTGCTGCCCAGGCTGGAAGTTTGTGCCTGTTTTCAAACTGAAAACTTGTGCCGCTGCTTTGTCAGCTTTGCTTTTGTGCGCTGAAGTGTACAGAAAAACCGGATTTTTTGGAAAAATCCGGTTTTTGCAACTCACGGATGCAAGGCTGACAGAATACTGCGGTGTTTATTTCCGATAAAATCTGCTGAAATGCAGGGAGATGCAAATGAAAATCACAAGAGAAGAAGTGCTGCATGTGGCAAAACTGGCACGGCTGAACATGGAGGAATCTTCAGTGGACAAATTTTCCTCCCAGATTGGAACCATACTGGAATATGTGGACAAACTGAGGGAAGTGGATACGGAAGGTGTGAAACCCACATCCCACGCGATTTTTCTGAACAACGCGTTCCGGGAAGACCGGACAGCAGAGCATCTGAACCGGGATGAGGCTTTGGCCAACGCGCCGGAAAAAGAGGATGGCTGTTTTGTCGTGCCCAAAGTTGTGGGCTGAGAACAGGGCGTAATGCACAAAACAAACAGATTGCAGGAAAATGCCCGCATGAATGCGGGAGCAGGATGTTGTCGGAGATTTGAGAAATAATGCGAAAAACAGAAGTTCCGCAGGACAATACCCGCATGAATGCGGGAGTCATGGAAATCGCGTATGCAGTGGATGAAAACGGTTCCTATGTGCAGGTGCAGAGCATGGGATGGGCAGCCAAAGATATAGCCAATGAGCAGGCATGGGAGGTGATTGAATCTGAAATTGCTTCCGAACTCCGGGAGATAAAAGCGGGAAATCGCAGCCCTCTGGCCTTTCACATGTGCAAAAACCTGATGAATGTAAGCCTGCTGGCCAGTTATGCGGATTTGCCCCGGTGGCGTGTGAAGCGCCATCTCAGAGGTGATATTTTCAGAAAACTTGAACCCGCCCTGCTGGAGCGGTATGCCGCTGTTTTCGGCATTTCTGTGGCGGAACTGCACCGGATTCCTGACAGTTCAGATGCGATTTATGAGGATGAAAAATGATACTCCCTTTTGAACACCGGCAGTCTGCCCACTGCGAAACCGGTGTGATGTCCAATCTTCTTTCCCATTACGGAATCCAGGCAACCGAATCTCTGGTATTCGGCATCGGTTCCGGACTTTTTTTCGGCTATTTTCCCTTTATCCGGCTCAACCATCTGCCTTTGACAGCGTTCCGGATTTCCACCGGCGGCATTATGTCCCGCAGTGCAAAACGGCTTGGGATTGGTTTTGCATGGGAAAAATTTCGGGATCCGGAAAAAGCCATGATCGCACTGGATGAGAAACTGGAGCAGCAGATTCCTGTGGGCTGCCGCACCGGAGCTTACTGGCTCAGTTATTTTCCCCGCAGATACCGCTTTCATTTCAATATGCACAATATTGTGGTGTTTGGAAAAGAGGATGATGAATATATCATCAGCGACCCTGTGTTTCCGGATCCGGTGCGCTGTCCGCGCAAAGATTTGATGAAAGCCCGTTTTGCACGCGGCCCCATGCCGCCCAAAGGCAGAATGTATTATGTGGCAAAAGTTCCGGAACATCCGGATTTTTCTGCTGCTGCCGCCAAAGGCATGAAAGAGGTCTGCCGCACCATGATCAAAGCGCCCATTCCCTTTATCGGGGTCAAAGGCATCCGTTATCTGGCAAAAAAACTGGAAACATGGCCCCATAAACTGGGAGAGGAAAAAGCGCTTCTTCATTTGGGGCAGGTCATCCGCATGCAGGAGGAAATCGGCACAGGCGGTGCCGGCTTCCGTTTTATCTATGCTGCTTTTCTGCAGGAAGTGGCAAAACTCCGCGGAGATGATCGTTTTCAGGATTTGTCTGAAAAACTCACAAAAGTCGGGGATCTGTGGCGGGAATTCGCGGTCATGGCCTCAAGAATCTGCAAAGACCGGGCATCCGAAACAGAAACATGGCCTGCCTTGGCGCATATTCTGCGGCAGTGTGCACACGGGGAAGAAGAAGTGCTGCGGGAACTCGCGCAGATGGCTTGAAAATCTGTAATGGTGTGAAAATTATGTTTCTGTTGCAACTGATAACTACAAGGATTCTGTATAAGCAGGGATTTTTCAAAAGTATTTATAACGACTGACCGAGTCATGGATAAAAGGAATGCTTGATTATGATTGAAATGAAAATAGTTTCAAATTTCGAAAGAAATCATCTT
>JAWKPW010000164.1:0-4311 GCA_041390465.1 Desulfobacterales bacterium
GCAACCCCTGCAGCATCCTCCAGCCGCCCTTCATGATACAGACGCACATTGTCTTTTGTCAGCACAGAAATGGTATGGGCCAGCGGCAGCACAATCCACACAGATGGAATCCCCGCAGGCAGATACACATTCTGGGCTTTTTCATACAGTTCCAAAGCTGTGTGCATGGGAGAAAGGATTTCCATAACCAGAACAGGAAGTTCTGTCATTTTCACAATATCTCCGCGCAGATAATTCATTTTTCTCCACGGATACACGGAAATATCCGGTATATAATCTTTGCCGTCAATAAGCAGGGTCAGTTCTGAAAAAGCCCGAAATCTGCGATCTTTGCTGATTTCCGTAATCAGCATTGCTGATATTGCGGCATGACTGTAACTTGGACTCATAATTTGCCTCCTTTGGGATGAGATAACCGTTTTTTCATCTCCCGGCATCATTTGGGGATTTCTATTCCCTTCTTCCGCAGCAGCGCTTCCATCTGTCTGAGTTTTTCCTCAGCCCGCCGTTTCTCCTTTTCCGCCCGCCGTTTCTCCTTTTCCGCCTGCCGTTTTTCCTTTTCAGCCTGCTCAGCTCTTTTTCTGCTTGTTTCCATCTCATGCTGCCATGTGTTGTATTCATACATGGCCTCCAGTCGGCTTTGGTACAGGAGATAATTCCTCTGATTTTCCGAAAAACCTTGCATTACTTTCATAACCTGCCTCATTTCTTTTGTGTTAAGAATTTCCGGAAGATTCTCCGTGTCAACATTTTTTCCTTCCCTGAAAAGATACAGCCACCTGTCTTTTTCTGTTCCCGCGCTTTTTTCAGTCTTCCATTTGGGAAGCTGGAGTATGTGTATCTGCAGATGATCTGTCAGCACAAGACAGTGTGCACTGTCCTGGACATGAAAGGACAGGTGACAGTCAGACTCCTCCGGAAACAGGTTTCCGTTTACCAGCCATACGGAAATCACGGGTCTGAGTTTTCCAAAAAAATCCCCTTCTTTCATCTGTGACTGGTATATGGTGCTCCATGTGAAAAGCACCCGTGAGGTTATGGCCGGGTGGATGGCCATCTGTATCTCAATCTGGTAATGATTCCCCTTCTCATCGAGAGCCTTCACATCCACAACACTCAGTTTGTCGCCAATGAAGTCCTTTTCATTGAAGGGATTCTCCAGAACCACCTCCCGGATGCGTTTTCCCGGTTCCGGTTCCAGCACGGCATTGAGAAAATGGATCAGGAGATTTTTGTTTTCCTCTTTTCCCAGAATGCTTTTGAACACACAGTCCACCTTTGGATCAATTCCCGGTTTCATATCTTCTTTTCTTTCTGTATTGAATTTTTCTCTGACAAACTTAAATTATATCCAATCCGGCCTGAATGCAAGAGACAATAAGTAACCGTTCATATATTTCGACTATTATAAACCCTGAGGGTTTTGAAAACCCTCAGGGTTTCAGAACAGCCTGATTTCCGGAGCGGCAATAAGCAGGCAAAACTGAGAGATACACTTTTTTGTGACCTTTGTGCCGTCTTTGTGACCTTTGTGGTTAAAATTTGGACAGAAGGGCAGATCGGCTGACAATGTCATCCCTTCCGGGATTCTGCTTTGTTTTTTGCATTTTTTTCTGTAATAATGTCAATCCTTACGGATTTTCTCGGGAAGGGAAACTGTGGAGATGTTGTGTAATTTTTCCCAATGCCTTGAAAAGCGGAAAAAAATGGTTTAAAGATTTGACAATTATTTAAAAGTTGTCAAATCCTGTATGCTGGCAAAACAGACAGTCTGAAACGCAATCAATTCCTTTTAATGGTACAATACTTTGAAATTGCATCTTTCCTTCAAATTTTTCACAGCTTTTCTGCTGACATCCCTGCTGATTGTCATATCCATGATCCTTGTCATGAATGTTTTCATCTTCCGCAATTTTTCAGATTATGTGAACCGGGTGGAACTGGAAAAACTGGATGCCTTTGTCAATGCCCTGAAAACAGAATATGAAAAAAAGGAAAACTGGGACAGCATTGCTGAAAATCCGGTCATTTTTATGGAAACCTTCCGAATCACCATGCTGGGAAAGGATTTTCCCAAAGATTTTCCCGGAGGACCGCACTTTGATCCGCGCCATCGCCCCACCCCCGGAGAGAACCCCGGATGGAAAAAACCGAATTGGGAGAGGCCGGGTCCTCCGGAGCCCATGAAACCGGGTTTCGGCCCTCCTCCGCCCAGAGAAAGATTTGAGGAGAAAATGCCGGGCCCCGGTGACAGGCATTTTGAGGAATTTCATGATCCGGCTTTGAAAAATCTCATGCGCTTACGCATGCGGCTGAACCTTTTTGACGCGCAGAAAAAAGCGGTTTTTGAAAAACAGGCTTCTGCGGAAAAGCATACACTCAGGGAAATCGTGTCAAAGGGAAAAACTGTCGGCTGGCTTGGGCTGCGAAAAGAGGAGAATCTGTCCAACCCCCTGGATGCGCAGTTTCTGGGGCATCAGGAAAAGCTGTTTTATCTCATGGGCGGAATTATTCTGATACCGGTCATTTTTGTTTCCTTTTTTCTGGCCCGGCATCTGCTGGCTCCCATCCGGGAACTGGCAAAAGGAACACGGAATCTGACCTCTTTCTGCTTTGACACCCATATTGACGTGCGCAGCAATGACGAACTGGGACAACTGGCCCGCGATTTCAACTGCATGGCACAGACCCTGAAAAAATACGAAGACATGCGGCGTCAGTGGATTTCCGACATTTCCCATGAGCTGAGAACCCCACTGGCCATCCTGCGGGGGGAAATTGAGGCTTTGCAGGACGGCATCCGAAAAATGGACCGGGAAACCTTGGATTCACTCCATGCGGAAGTGCTGCGCATAAACCGGCTCGTGGATGACCTTCATCTTCTGTCTTTGGCAGATTCCCGGAATCTGGAAATCCGAAAGGAGCGCATAAAACCTCTGGAAACACTGCACAGGGCAGCAGAGCGTTTCCGCTCCCGTTTCAGCCGCCAGAACATTGCCGTCCATTTTGATGATCCGCACAACGGTGAAGATATGGTTCTCAGCGGGGATGAAGAACGGCTGGAGCATGTGTTCTGCAATCTGCTGGAAAACACCCTGCGTTATACAGATTCGCCCGGTGAACTGCATATCCGTTCAGCGTGTTCCCAAAAGGAAATCTGCTTTGTTTTTGAGGATTCTGCTCCCGGAGTTCCGGATGAATCTCTGGATCGCCTGTTTGACCGGCTTTACCGGGTGGACAAATCCCGAAGCCGCATGCTGGGCGGCTCCGGGCTGGGACTTTCCATCTGCAAAGAAATTGTGGAAGGCATGGGGGGGAAGATACTGGCAGAACATTCCCCTTTGGGCGGAGTGAAGATAAAGATTGTTTTTCCGGCAGGATTTGTGACGAAATAAGCTGTACAATTTTTCCGAAACCCCTTGGGGTTTGGAACAGGAAAAAATCTGAACGGATTGACATTACTATAAAAAAATGCAGAAAGCAAATCAGAATCCCGGAAGGGATGACATTTTCAGACAATTTGATCCGCTGTCCATATTTTTATGGCATGCAGGGAAATCAACGGACAGGAGAAAAGCAGATGCAGCACATACTGATTGTGGAAGATGAAAGCAAGATTGCCCGGCTGCTGCGGGATTATCTTGTCAATGCGGGCTATGCAGCATCCTGGCTGGATCGGGGGGATACCGTGATCCCACTGGTAAAAAAAGAGCCGCCGGATCTGATTCTGCTGGATATCATGCTGCCCGGCATGGATGGCACGGAAATCTGCCGGGAAATCCGTAAATTTTCCCCTGTTCCCATCATCATGCTTACGGCAAAGGTGGAAGAGATTGACCGGATTCTGGGTCTGGAACTGGGCGCGGATGATTATATCTGCAAACCTTTCAGTCCCAGAGAAGTGATGGCAAGGGTAAAGGCTGTGCTGCGGCGCTCATCCCCGGAGATTTCCGGCAAGGAAATCCGCATGGGGCCGGTCAGTCTGGATGAGGAAAGGCACACGGTTTCCGTAAACGGCAATCCTCTGAACCTGACGCCCAGCGAATATGGTCTGCTGAAAGTCATGCTCATGCATCCGGATCGGGTTTTCTCCCGTGCGGATTTGATCAGCCGGGTGCAGGGATATGATTTTGAAGGCTATGAGCGCACCATTGATTCCCACATCAAAAATCTGCGGAAAAAAATCGGGGAACACCTGCCGGCGCATCAGCTTATCTGTTCGGTATACGGCATAGGATACAAATTTGCCCTTCCGGACATAACGTAGTGCATAAACATGTTGAATTTTACAGAATCAAAAACCGGATTTTT
>JAWKPW010000165.1:0-4191 GCA_041390465.1 Desulfobacterales bacterium
CATTTTCTGGAACAGCAGAAAAAAGCATTGGAAATCAAATCTGTCATTGACAAAACTGACAGAGAGATTGACAAAATGGTGTACAATCTGTACGGACTGACAGAAGAGGAAATCCGCATTGTTGGGGAAAGAGATTCAACAGATTGACAAATGAGATCAACTCTGCGGTTGCGGGTCAGGATTTGCGGCAAAGCCACAGAGACACGAAGTTTCCCAAATCGGGCATTGCGGGAGCCGGCATCCTGCCGGTTCCTCTGATTCCGGTTATGGCGGCAGGCGGAAGCTGCTTTTGCGTTTCACATTTCTCTCCCGTATCTGCGCATAACTTCCCGGATATTTTTCTTGATGATCTGACAGGGCGTTTCTGTGAAAAAAATATTTGACAGCCCTCTGAGAATAAGAGATGTTATCAGGAATCAGAACAGCCCCGGAAAGAGGTTGCGGAAAAACACTTACGTTCCAAATTTATAAATGCAAGGAGGATCATTTTGACTGGTTTTGTTCAGAAAAAGTATCGGTGTGCAAAATGGTGCATGGCTGTGTTCATGCTGATTGGCCTGAGCATGAATGTTCACGCAGTCGGAACCCCGGAGACAGAAAGCGGACTTATTCCTGATCTTTTTGTTCCCTTTGACACAAATGATGCAGGCGTTCATGTGCTGGTGGTGGAAAAAGAAACGCAGCAGTTGCTTGTTTATGAATACAAAGACAGACCCAGAGAAATATACCGCTTCAAATGCTCCACAGGCAAAAAAGAGGGGCCGAAAACCCGTGAGGGAGACAGCAAAACTCCGGAGGGAATTTATTTTTTCATCAATCAGCATGACAAAAGCCGCCTTGCGCCGATTTACGGGGCCGGAGCATTTCCCACCGATTACCCCAATCTGCTTGACCGCATGTCTGGAAAAACCGGCAGTGAAATCTGGCTTCACGGCACAAACAAAGCACTGCTGGAAAGGGATTCCAACGGATGCGTGGTTCTGGAAAACGGAGATTTTGAGAAAGTTTCCAAACTGATTGTCCTCCACCGGACACCGATCATTATCACAGATCGGCTTGCACACGCTGTTTTTGATCCTCAGAACGGAATCAAAACCGCATTCAGTGCGTTTCTTTCCGGATGGATCAGGGCTTTGGAAAGCGGAACTTACCATGATTATCTGGCCTGTTATGATCCGGAATATCTGCCGGATATTGGCTGGTGGCCGGAGTGGAACCGGATCAGAAAGGAATTCCGGACAGAGGGAAAAAATTTTTCCGTATCACCGGAAAACATGCTTGTTTTCCGCCATAAAGACATCTATACTGTTTTGTTTGATCTTTCCTTGGGAACTGAGGAGAAAAGATCCCCTGTGGGTGCAAAGCAGTTCTTTCTGAGCCGGAAAGAAGGAAAAATGGCGGTTATCGGGGAGAACTGGCAGATTTATGCGGATTCTCCGGCAAAACAGACCGGAAATCCTGTTATTCTGGCTTCCCGAAATCTGATTGCTCCGGAAAGCAAAGCACTGGCAGTTGGAAAAACGGAAAAAACTGTCTCAGAAGAGATGCCCGCAGTGCAGGACATTCCAGTATCTGATATTGAAAAAGTCATCGATGAATGGCTGACAGCATGGTCATCCAAAAATATTGAGACATACGGTTCGTTTTATACAGATGATTTTATTTCCCAGGGAATGAGCAAAAAAGCATGGCTCCGTCACAAGGAAAGTCTGAACAGGAAGTACAGATATATCCGGGTGACGCAGAAAAACATGAAAATCCGTCCGGACAGGGAGGGCGCGGCTGTATCCTTTGTCCAGACCTATGAATCTGACAAATTCAGATCCGCGAGTCTGAAAACACTGCTGCTGAAACGTGAAAATGATCAATGGAAAATCTGGAGAGAAAGTTCCGCAAAACTGTAAAAACATGCAGGCTGCCCCAGCCTGCCGGACGGAAAAAGCGATGGACAGTTCTGCTGGTGGAAGACAGCGGACAGACGATCCGGATCACACGGCCCAGGACATGGATTGCTGTCTGTCTGTTTCTGTTCGCGGCTGTGTCCGCAACTGCGGTTTTCACGTATTGCAGGTATCAGACGGCAGCAGAGGAGAACCGAAGTCTGCCCGCCCTTCAGGATAAACCGGAGAATCCGCTTTTGGCACAAAGCCGATCCGTGCCGGACGCGGACAGCCAAAGCCAGAAAGCTGTGCATGCGGAAGCAGCATCTCCGTCTCCATCCGGGGAGGAAGAAAAAAGCAGAAAACCGGATGCACAGGCAGATAGGGACAAGGCAGGGGAATCTGCTCCTCCTTCATCCGCGGAAAAAGGTGCAGATGCAGCAGCACAGGAAAAAGCAGAGAAAGAAACTGTTTCCGAAGCGGAAAAAGGTGCATCTCCGTCTCTTTCTCCGCGCGTCTCTGCGGAAGACTTTTCCTGTTCTTTTTCCGGGCAAAGGGAAAGTCTGAATATCCGTTTCCATATCCGAAACACAGACCCGGATGCCGGCCCGGTTTCAGGTCAGGTTTTTGTGATTCTGAAACCGGAAAAAGAGTCTTCCCGCAAATGGCTGCTTCTGCCGGAAGGAAAAACGGTTTCCGGAAAACTTCCGGATGATGCTGCGGGAGAAAGTTTTTCCATCTCCCGCTTCCGATCTGTGGAAATGACGGCAAAGGAACAGAAAAATCCGGATGCTTATAAAACCGCAACCGTTATTGCAGTGGATGAAAAGGAAAATCTTATGCTGGAAGAAACTTTTCTCCTTTCCGGAGAAAAATCTTCCTGATTTTGCGTTTTGCACAGCACGGGAAATTTTGGCAGTCAAACTCGACAGTTTCAATCTCAATTCCAAAGAACAGGGAGGAAAATCAATGGCAAAACCCGAAGAAATGTATCAGTGTCAGACCGTGAACTGCGGTTACATCTATAACCCGGACAAAGGCGACAGAAAAGGGAAAATTCCCAAAGGAACGCAGTTTGCGGATCTGCCGGATGACTGGCGGTGCCCGGTCTGCGGTGCAGGGAAAAAAGCTTTCAAACCTCTGGGCGGACCGGATGCTGTGAAATAGGAACAGCGGAAGCAAAGCCTGTCTTACAGCCCCCGGAATCATGGATTGCATAATTGCCGGGGGCTTCAAATGCAAAACAAAGGCGTGTCAAACGGAAAAGTCCCGCACTTGTGCGCCTTCCTGATCACGGCTTTGACAAAATTTCTGTCGGATATAAAAATGCAGAACCTGAACAGTTGGTTAAAAGAATATTCAGGAGAATAACCAATGGAAGAACATGATTTATTCAAAAACGGTTCCACCTGGATTCGGGCGGATTTTCATCTGCATACAAAAGCTGACAGAGAATTTGTTTATTCAGGAGAGGAAAATTCCTTTGTCAGAGAATATGTTGCCGCCCTGAACAATGCGGGAATTCGGATGGGCGTCATCTGCAATCACAACAAATTTGACAAAGATGAATTCAAATATTTGCAGAAAAAGGCCAAAAAGCAGGAAATATGTCTGCTGCCCGGTGTTGAGCTGTCCGTCAATGACGGAGCAAACGGTATTCATACCATAATCATTTTCAGCGGGCAATGGCTGGAAAATGGAAATGATTATATAAATCCGTTTATTGCATCCATGTTCCCCGGTAAATCGCCAAATGAATATCAAAATGAAAACGGACGAGGTGACAAAAACATTCTTCAACTGGTTGAAGAACTGGAAAAAACAGCACGGGATTATTTTCTGATATTTGCCCATGTGGAACAGAAAAGCGGTTTGTGGAAAGAGATGAATGGGGGGAAACTGTCTGATTTCAGAGAAAAAAAATATGCAACTGTCAGAAAGAGAACCCTTGGTTTTCAAAAAGTCAGAACCCATGATGTTCCGGATCGCATCTGCCGTACAAAGGTGCAATCTCTTCTGGGGGGCTGGTATCCTGCTGAAGTGGAAGGTTCAGAGTGCAAATCCCTTGAGAATGTTGGCAGAGGAGAAAACTGCTGGATAAAACTTGGGGATTTCACATTTGAAGCCGTGAAATTTGCCTTACTGGATTACCGTAACCGGCTTTCAGCAAAGGAACCGCAGAAATATTCCCATTCCCATATAAAGAAGATGCATTTTGAAGGTGGGGTTTTGGGAGGCCATACTATTGAATTTTCTCCTGAATTAAACACCATGATCGGCATTCGCGGCAGCGGCAAATCCTCTGTTCTGG
>JAWKPW010000166.1:0-4170 GCA_041390465.1 Desulfobacterales bacterium
TGTGTAAAGGCAGAGTTTGCCGATGGGGATGCCCATGCCGTTCACGCCCAGATCGCCCAGTCCGAGAATGCGCTCTCCGTCTGTGACCACAATAATCCGGACATCTTTGTAGGGCCAGCTTTGCAGAATTTCACGGATTTTTCCCTTTTTCTTTGCCGCGACATACAGACCGTTGGCTCTCCGGAAGATATGGGAAAATTCCCTGCAGGCCTGTCCCACTGTGGGTGTGTAGATCAGGGGCATCATCTCTTCGAGATTTTCCTCAATCACGCGGTAAAACAGATTGCGGTTGCGGTCGTAAAGAGCCATAAGCGTGATATATCTGCCCAGATCAGTCGGCTTTCTGCGCACACTTTCCAAAACCCGTGCGCACTGCTGTTCCATGGTCAGCACACGCGGCGGCAGCAGCCCCCGCAGCCCCAGCATTTCCCTTTCTCTTTCCGTAAACGCGGTGCCTTTGTTCAAAAAGGGATTGCGCAGCAGTTCCATGCCGGTGGGAATTTCTGTCATTTTCAAGTCCGTCATTCCTGTTCTCCTTCTGTCGGCCTGAACTTTATAGATTTTAAGAAAAAAACTGCCATTATGAAACCCTCAGTTTTTTCGGACAAACATTTTCTTAAACACTGTCTCATACTGACTCTCCTTTGAAAACATACCTTGCGGAAGGCAGTGCCGATTCACCGCCGGTTTTATGCGGTGCTTTCAGTTTGCTGTGATCTTTGTGCCATCTTTGTGTCCTTTGCGGTCAAAAAAACGCATGGTTTCAAAGGCGAATCGGTATGATATGAAATCTGAAAAAAATTTTTCACAACAAAATCTTCCCTTTTCTGCCGCAAAGATACAAAGTTTCACGAAGATTCGATGTCCAACTGCTTTTCAGATTTCATGTAAGACAAAGCAGGCTGCTGAAATGCAAATGCCTCTCACTGTCAGCGGTTCTGAGATGCGGAAGGACAACTATAAACAGATAAACAAAGAGGGTCAATCAGAGGAATTCTGATTATGATGTAATACTTTTACTTACAGTTCTGACGCTTCTGCATCGGAAGAAAATCAATGCGGCAGCAAGGAACAGAGGTCCGTTGATAAGAAGAAAATTTTTCATAATGCCATCCTCCCCCAAAATGATGAATCTGACAATGTGCTGTTTCAATTTAAATATTGCACATGACAGTCAGGTTTGTGTTAAAAAAATGTCAGAAATGAATGATGCGGGGAAACAGATGCTGCTTTTTGCACAAAGTTCATAACAGCAGACTGTCTGTTTTTTGACAAAGCTCCCCATGTTTTGCAGATAAAAGCTGTTGTCAGACATTCCTGTTTCTGATAAAGGGTGCAGAAGAATGATCTCTGCTGCGGGGATTGCTGCCAAACAGGGTTTTTCAGCAAGACAGTTCTGCCCCTTCCTTTTTTGTGCGCAAGGGTTCAGGAGTTCTGCTTTCCTGCCGAATTTTCAGTTTTCTGAAACAGCCGCAAAAAAACAGTTCCCGCAGTCATCCGGACAGACAAATGGCATTTTTTCCTGTTCCAACCCATAAACAGCAGACTTGGTTAAAAGAATAAATGGACAAAATAATCATTGAGGGGGGGATTCCCCTGAAGGGAACTGTGAAAATCAGCGGAGCCAAGAATGCAGCCCTGCCCATACTGGCTTCCTCTCTGCTGACCGAAGGGCAGAATATCTATCACAACGTGCCTGCACTCCGGGATATTGACAGCATCAAGGAACTGCTGACATATCTGTGCGCGGATATTCAGACAGAGGGAAATACGGTAAAGATCCGTGCAAACGGCCTTTGCAAAAGTGAGGCCCCCTATGATCTGGTGCGAAAGATGCGGGCCTCGGTTCTGGTTCTCGGCCCCCTTTTGGCACGTGTGAAAAAAGCACGGGTTTCTCTGCCCGGCGGATGTGCCATTGGCGCGCGTCCCATTGATCTGCATCTCAAGGGGCTGGCAAAGCTGGGCGCATCCATTGAACTCAAACACGGATATGTGGAAGCCAGCGCGGATCGTCTGAAAGGGGATGATTTCTATTTTGACATGCCCACTGTCACCGGCACGGAAAATCTGATGATGGCCGCAGCGCTGGCCGAAGGAAAAACTGTGCTGCGCAATGTGGCCCGTGAACCGGAAATCACGGCCCTTGCGGATGTGCTCAACAAAATGGGTGCAAATGTGCAGGGAGCCGGAACCTCGGTCATTACCATCAGCGGGGTGTCTGAACTTCATCCAGCGGAAGTCAGCATCATTCCGGATCGGATTGAAACCGGAACGTTTATGGTGGCAGCCGCTCTGACCCGGGGGGATGTCACCATCATCGGCTGCGAACCGGCTCATCTGGGCGCAGTGATTAACAAGCTGAAGCTGACAGGCGCGGAAGTCATTGTCAAAGGCAAAGAGATGCGCGTCATAGGGCCGGAAAAAATCTGCAGTGTGGATATCAAAACCCAGCCCTATCCCGGATTTCCCACCGACATGCAGGCCCAGTTCATGGTGCTGATGTCTGTGGCAAAAGGGCTCAGCGTCATTTCGGAAACCATTTTTGAAAACCGTTTCATCCATGTCAGCGAACTGCACCGTCTGGGAGCGGATATCCGTGTATCCTGTGATTCAGCCATTATCAAAGGGGTTCCGGCCCTTTCCGGAGCGCCGGTCATGGCCTCGGATCTGCGGGCCAGCGCGTCCCTGATTCTGGCCGGGCTGGTGGCCGAAGGCCGGACCGAAGTGAACCGGGTCTATCATCTTGACCGGGGCTATGAAAACATTGAAAAGAAATTCGCGGGGCTGGGGGCAAGGATACAGCGGGTTTCCCAAACCGGATGAAATGCAAGATCCTGTCTTTTTCCGTCCCCTTGTTCCTCTTGTCTTTGCCATCATTTCCGGCATGGTATGCGGAGAGCAGTATCCCGGTCAGGGACGGTATGCCTGGATACTGCTTATCCTTTGCGCTCTTGTGATCTTTTTCGCCATTCTTCGGAAAAGGCATCTTCTGATTCCCCCTGTGCTTCTTTTTTTCTGTCTGGGGTATCTCTCCATTCAGCAATGGACTGCCCCATCTTTTCCTCCTGAACATATCGTCTTTCATACAGGCCCGAAGTACCGGAAGATTTGCGGAACCGTCCGATCCTCTCCGGAAATGCAGGGAGATCGGATGAAATTCATTCTGGACGCGGAATCTCTGGATGACAATATGCCTGTTTCCGGCCTGATGCTTGTCACGGGCCGCGCAGAGGAATCTGAACTTTCTCCGGGAGACCGGATTGCATTTTCCGGAAAAATCCGGGACATCAGCAGATTTGGCAATCCGGGTGCATTTGATTACCGACGCCATATGGCCTTTCAGTCTGTGTGGTGTACGGTGTATATTCGGAAAGACAGTCTTTCCCGGATGGGACACAGTCCGGAGCAGCGTTTTGTCCGTTCCCTTGAACAGTTCCGGATTCGCACCGCAAATCTGATTCAAAAAAACAGCTCCGCAGATGCAGGGGCAGTCCTTCTCGCGCTGCTTGTCGGATACAGAAACAGCATTCCCCACAGTCTGCGCAATCTTTTTTCCCAGGCAGGCATTGCCCATCTTCTGGCCATTTCCGGTCTGCACATGAGCATAATTGCTCTGCTTTCCTTTACTCTTTTCCTGTGGACGGGATACCGGGTTGCCTTCGGAAAACAGATTGATGACATGCGGTATTTGGCAGCATTTCTCTCCCTGATTCCCATGATTGCATATGCCATGATTTCCGGGCTTTCCCCGGCAACCCAGCGGGCAATAATCATGGGAACCGTCTGTATCGCTGCCCTGCTTGTGAACAAAAGTCAGGACACTTTCAACACCCTGACCATTGCCGCATTGCTGATTCTCCTTGTCCATCCGCCAAGTCTGTTTTCCATTTCCTTTCAACTCTCCTTTGCGGCTGTCGCGGCCATTGTCTTTGGTTTTTCCCTGAATTTCCGTGCAGAAAGGGAGAATGAAAATCGTATGGCAAAATGGCTGTGTTCTGCATGGAAGTCCTCTTTTTTCGCGATCATGGGAACCATGCCCCTGACCATGACGTATTTCAACCAGTTTTCCCTTGCCGGTCTCATCAGCAATCTGATTTTCATTCCCCTGATTGGTTTCCTGATTCTGCCCCTGGGCCTGTCCGGGGTTTTTCTTTCTTTTTTCAGTATGAC
>JAWKPW010000167.1:0-4121 GCA_041390465.1 Desulfobacterales bacterium
CTCGATGATCCCATCAGTCAGGTGGACGCGGAAACCGGAACCGCGATTATTCAGACCATACGGGAAATCAGTCAGAATCCCGCACAGAGAAAAACCGTCATCATTGTCTCCCACCGCCTTTCCGCACTGCGCTTTGCAGATTGGATTGTCACCCTCACAGACGGACACATGGCAGAATCCGGCACACATGCCCAACTCATCGCAGCCAATGGATATTACGCCCGCACCTGGCGCCTGCAGGAGATTGAGGAGGAGTTCAGGAGCCCATGATTCAATACGCTTCCACATATCTCTGTATTTCCATTGCGTCCAGTTCCGCAATCACAAAAGTCAGTTCATCCTCTTCCAACTGACCGGGCTGAACGCAGGCGGTATTTCCCAGCTCAGCCTTCCATGCACCGCTGATATCCGGGGATTCGTGAATATGACCGTGAAGCGTAAGCCGGGGCTGACGGGCTGCAATAAAATCATGGATGGCCTTTGAACCGACTTCCTGACCGTTCATGCACACATCCAGCCCCAACTGATTCGGCGGCATGTGAAGAATGTAAACACTGCGATCCATTGCCTCTGGCTCTGCCAGAGCCTCCATTTCCTCTGCTATGGAGGGAAGCGTGTTTGCATACAACTGCCAGTTGTCAATCTCTTTCCATCCTTCGGGTGTGGACAGCAGGGCAGTGCCAAACTGCCTGCCAAACTGCCAGTCCTTTGCATCCATGCGGCAGCGATCCTTAAGCCGGAAAGGATAATCTGTTACCCAGTTCATTCCCACAAACTCGAAATCCTGAATGCTGATTTTCCGCTGCGCGATGTTATGGACATACTGATACCGGCCGCAGATTTCGTCAAAAAGACCATCCCAGATTTTCAGATCATCATTTCCCAGATAGCACAGATAAGGAATGCCCATTTGCTCAAATTTTGCAAAATGATGACAGAGTTTTTGTCTGATGAAAAAATGCTGCTCAAAAAGATTGCAGTTTTTGGGCAGCAAATCCCCGCTGTTTACGACTGCATCCGGATGACAGGTGCATGCAATTTGGCACAGCCTGTCATATTTCCATGCACAGCCGTGCAAATCTGTAACAAAAAGAACTTTCATACGCTCCTTCCTGCTCTGTTTTTTCGGCACTCACGCCTGCTTTTTGGAAAACGGAATTCAATGTTTTTCTGTGCTTATGAAAGAAGTTATGGACAAGGGACAGGTTTTGATGAAAAAACTGTCTTCATGCGCATCGGTTATGACAGGGGAAAGAGAACTTCAGAGAGAAAAAGAGATACCGGACAGAAAGGCCGACGACATATTGCATGAAAATATAAATCATCTGTGCGGATTTTGCAAGGGAAAAACAGCGGGCCGCGTCAAATCGTTGATGATTTTCCTCGGATGTTGGGTTGAAACCCGTCCATTGCATCTGAGCCTGACTTGACCTGCTTCATGCACCGGTGTATATATGGCTTAAAAAGTTCTGTACCGTTAAGCAGGCAATCATAAATTTTCAGGCATAAAAAGTGATTTGGGTGATTTCTGAAAATGAATGCACCGGTTCAGTCATCTCAGAGATTTGACAACTTTTGGAAAGTTGTCAAATCTGAGGGATGTTTTTTTCCGGAAATCGACTTAAGCTTCCAGCTTGTGCATGGTGCATAAAAACGGGGGCAGTGGATCAAACCGGTTGATGAAAAAGCTTCCCTTTCCTGAGAGAGGTATTTGTCAACGGATTTGACCCACTGCCCAAAATTTGCAATGTGGTGTACCGCCCTTTTTTGACCGGAAAAAAAGAGACAGAAAGGAGTATGAAAAATGACAGCAAAATCCCCGGATGAAATACTGATCGAACTTTTCTGCCAGCAGGTCATGGAACTGGGCGAGCGAAATGATCTGAGTGCACAGGAGCGGGAAAGAATTGTCACTGTGTTCCGGCAGGCCATGGCCAATTCTTTTATGGATGACCAGCAGATTTATCTGAAACTGAGCGGAGAAGCCGTGTAGATGCGAGTGGAAAGCCTGGAACTCAAACATATTGGATGTTTTGCGGAAAAACACCTCCGATTCAGTGATCTGACTGTGATTTACGGAGAAAACCGCACGGGAAAGTCCACTCTGGTGTATGCCCTGTTTTTCGCTCTTTTCGGAAAACATCTCAATCCCCAGCTTCGGGTGCAGGATTTGTGCCGGAAAGGGGAAAAGAGCGGCAGCGTGACGGTCTGTTTTGCGCAGAACAAAGAGAGATTCCGGCTTTGCCGTTCCACGGAGCATATGCCGAGCCTTGCGCGCAAAAGCGAAGGCGCTGATCTTTGGCAGCCCGTTGCCAATGATTTTGCTGAAATTTTGCACAACGTCATTCCTTCTGCGCCGGAAACCGCCTCCCTGACCTCTTTTTTCCGGGAAAGCGAGCTGATCCATTTTCTGCAGGATGTGCCCCGGTATGACAAAACCCTGGTGCAGAGCATGACAGGCATGGATCGGGTGCAGATTCTCCGCTCCGCATTCAAAAAAGCCCTGGGAAAAGCCAAAGAATATCGGAAAGCCATACGGAACTCTGCTCCAAAGCGCACAGATGATCCTCTGCAAGCGGAACTTGTGCGCAGGCAACTGCTTCAGGCAGAAAAGGAACTCAGGCATCTGGATGGGGAATATGAACAGCTTCGGAGCCGGGGGCCGGAGTATCATACCGTGTATCATCTGCTGCAAAACCAGCATCTGGGAAAGAAAAAGGAATTGGCGCATCTGCGGCAGCAGCAGGGACAGAACCCCCGCGCGGCTGATCTGGAAAAAGAACTGGAGCAGACAAAAAAACTGCTGCGCGAATCTGACACGGTCTCCCGTTCGGCCGAAAAACTCCTGCGTCAGTCCGGTGCTTTGTCCCAGCAGAGAAATCAACTGGAAGCCCAAATCCGGAAATTTCTGCAACTGGAAGGCCAATCCCTGTGCCCCATGTGCGAACAGCCCCTTGTTCCGGAAAGGACTGCAAAACTGATTGCAAAAGAGGAGCAGAGAAAAGTGCAGATCGGGCAGGCGCAGAAAGAAATTGAAAGTGCACTGGAATCTGTTCTCATCCGGAAGAAGGAAATCGCGGATGCCCGGAAACGGGCTGAGCAGATTCCTTTCCAGCTCAAAGAAATCTGTGAACGGGAAGCCCGCATAAAGGAACTGGAAAAAGAGACCGCACGGCTGGCCTCAGAGGTGCGGGAAAAAGAACCTTCTTACGGAAAAAGCGGGGAAGATGACCCGGCTCAGAAACTGGAGAACAGACGGAAACTGCTGCAGGAGGAAATTGTCCGCTGCAGAGTGCAGATGGGCAGGCAGGAAGAAAGTCTGCGAAGGCTGGAGGAAAACAGAAAACACGCACAGGCTGCGGACAGAAAAGTGCTGCTGTGCCAGGTGGCCTGTCAGGCTCTGGATGGGGCAATTGCCAATCTGGGTTCCCGTGTCATGGAGAAAGTGCGGGAAAGTGTGGGCGCATGGTCAGAGCATTTCACCTTTCTCAACCGCTTTGACATTGACATTTCCGGCACGGAACTGCTGCCTGTGATTCAGGCCAGAGGATACCGCTACAAACTCAGTCAGATGAGCAAAAGCGAAAGAATTTTTCTGTATCTGATGCTCAAACTGGCCATGGGGGATGCACTGGGGCATCCGGATTTGTTTGTTCTTGATGATCCCGCAGACGGACTGGATCACAAACGCAAGCAAACCCTGGCCTGGCTTCTCAGCAAGGTGGCGGAAAAACGGCAGGTGATTGTCACCACCAACGACAGGGCATTTGCAGACCTGTTTCCTGCCGCATCCCGGATGGAACTGAATGGAACAGGCTGAGGCGGGAAAAATGCCAATTCCCTGTCGTAATTCCGCATTAATTGTATCCGGAAATACAGGAAAAACCGGGAATACGAATTGTGTATTGCAATCGTTTTTCTGACAGTGAGTCAAACCGGCTGACAATGTCATCTTCAGATTTGTTTTTTTGCATTTTTTTCTGCAAGAATGTCAATCTGTTCGGATTTATCTCAATTTTCTTTGTCAGACCTGCTTTTCCATTTCCTTTGTGATCTCTACTGTGCGCACGCTGACCGTGCAGACCCGCAGGAGCAGATCCATGACTTTCTCTTTGCAGTCC
>JAWKPW010000168.1:0-4100 GCA_041390465.1 Desulfobacterales bacterium
CTGTGCATCAGTTTTTTCATGGTTTCCGGGGAATCATTCACGCCCTTGAGCAGAACAGTCTGACATCCCAGAGGAATGCCTGCATCCGCGAGCATTGTGCAGGCAAGCGCGGCCTGCGGTGTGATTTCATCCGGATGATTGAAATGCGTATTGACATACAGCGGATGGAAATTTTTCAGCATCTGCACCAGTTCCGGTGTGATCCGCTGGGGCAGAGTGCAGGGAATCCGGGTATGAATGCGGATGATCTCCACATGGGACATGCCCCGGATTTCTGCCAGAATCTCTTTGAGTTTTTCGTCTTCCAGCAGCAGGGGGTCGCCGCCGGAAAGAATCACATCCCGAATTTTCCGCTGTTTCCGGATATATTCCAGACCTGCACGGATATTTTTTTCTGTCACGGAAAAGGGAAGCCCCACCCTGCGCTTTCTCATGCAGTGGCGGCAGAACATGGCGCACTGGGAGGAAATCAGAAAAACCGCCCGGTCAGGATAGCGGTGAATCAGGCCCCCAACCGGAGACTGATTTTCCTCACACAGGGGATCATCGGTTCCCTGACTGTCCTGTATTTCTGCCATATCCGGAACAGCCTGTTTCCACAGGGGATCGCCCGGATATTGCATCAGGCTCAGATAATAGGGGTTGATCCGCATGGGATACTGATTCGTGACCTTCCGGATTTGATCCGGATCAAGCGGAAAGCGTTTTGCAAGCTGCTCTGCTGTGACAATGCTTTTTGCCAGCAGTTTTTTCCAGTCTGCGGCCTGTGACGGTGTTTGAGAAAATGTGTGTGTCAATTCAGATATACCAATGTGTGCAAAAGAATTCCGGCAAACGTTTTGAATGCCGGAACGCTTCATACGCTTAAATGGGAGGAGTGTCAAACACAAAATTGGGTCAGCAGGGTGAAATTGCTTCTCTGCACTTCCAAAATCTCCCTGAACACCCGCAGATTCAGCCGTTTTCCGCTTTATGCCGAGGCAGCGGTGCTTTTTATATGAATTTTAGGTAATGGGTCAAACCGGTTGATAATGTCATCCCTTACGGGATTCTGATTTGTTTTTTCAGATTTTTTTTTATAATCATGTCAATCCTTACGGATTTTTTTCCGCACCGATGTCAGTCGCGGATCAACGGATTTGACCCACTGCCGAATTTTAATTTATAAATCTGGATATTATCTGCAGACGGCATGAACACTGACACAAGAGTCAGGTGGCTTGGAGTTTGGATTTTGATACCCCGCTGCTTGCGGCGGGGTTGTTCATTCTTGTTACGAGGCTCTGCCTCGTAGCTGTTAAATGCCAACACATAGGTTACTCGAAATTGCCAGGACACAGGTTACTTTAAAGGTCATTCCTGCCATGACATAGGTTACCATATACTCTTTTACTCTTTTTTTCATGTATAATGCCTTTTAATCAATTTGAAAAGGAGGCATTCGAATGTCAGAAGAAAAAATGAGAAAAGAGGCAATAAGTCGTTATATAAAAGGAGAAACACCCAAGACTGTATATACAGCACTGGGACGTTCCAAAAAATGGTTTTTCAAATGGCTTAAACGTTACAAGTCCGGCAGTCCGGACTGGTATAAGGATCAGCCGAGGACTCCCCTGAATATGCCAAAACGTATTTCTGAGGTTGATAAACAACGGATTATTGAGACGAGAAGGCGTCTTGAATCCGAACCGTTTGCCCAGATCGGTGTATCAGCTATCAGATGGGAACTTAACAAGTCCGGCCACAGTCTCCCATCTGACAGGACTGTCAGTCGGGTTCTCAGGCGTGAGGGACTTGTCAAAAAAAACAGTCGTATATACCCAAAGGTACTGAATATCCTTATTTCAAAGAAGTCAGGCATCTTAACCATGTCCATCAGGCTGATCTGGCAGGTCCCCGATATATAAAAAACGACGGCAGATTTTACTCATTAAATATTATGGATATTTTCAGTCACCGGATTTACATAGAATCACAAAGGACCAAAGGAGATGAACAGATTGCCATCAGTCTTATGCGGGCCTGGAAAGCCATCGGAATTCCCAAATATCTTCAATTGGATAATGAAAGCAGTTTTCACGGGAGTAATAACTATCCGAGATCCTTCGGTGTTGTAATAAAACTATGCCTGCATTTTGGTATTCAGCCGGTATTTATTCCGGCAGGCGAACCCTGGCGAAACGGTGTGATCGAAAAATTCAATGACACATATAACCGAAAATTTTTCAGAAGACAGTGTTTTGCCAATTATCTGCATCTGAAACGTGAAAGTAAACGGTTTCAGAGGTTCCATAATGCCTGTCATCGCTACTCCTGTCTGAAAGGAAAAAGCCCGGATGAATTTATCGGCGGGCATGATTATAAACCCGAAAAACTGCCTCCTAATACAAAACTGCCGAAGTTTGACAGCATCCCCGGAGGTAAGGTTGTACTTATCCGATTTATCCGAAGCAACCGAAAACTTGATATATTCGGAGAAAAATTCAGAGTTTCTGAATCTCTGGTATATTCATATGTCAAGGCGGAAATTGATACCAGACTCCATATCCTTACTGTATACAGCGGTGATGAATCTCCGGTTGAAATTTTTGAGTACAAATTGCCGGGTTAATTTTTTAAATATTTTAAAATGGGTTACCTATGTCCTGGCATTTTTTCAGATCAGGATTGGGTAACCCATGTGTTGGCATTTAACAGAGAATACCTGGAAGAAAAAATATCGGCACTTGCCGGTGAACCCAAGAAAAAATGGGGAATGCTGATCCCGAAATTTCCGCAAAGCATCGGCGGGCAGATTAGCATCGGTATAAATTCACCCGGTGACAATGACAGCACCCGTTTTCTGTTTGCGCTTTCCCATTTCCTGTTGCTTTGCCGACGTTTCCGTCTCAGGGGAATCATGAGCAAATCCTCAATTCCGGTATTAAAACCGGATGAATTTCAGACATTTTATATAGATCATATTCCCCTGTCATTCAGGGCATTGATACCTGAAAACAATCATAATACGGAAAACGCAGCCCGGTTGTGGGTACGCTTTACTTCTCTGTACGGACTGCGGAACACTTATAATCTGATAGATGATGATGAAATAGCCAAGATCGCCCGAACCCTGTATGATGAAAGCGGACTGGAGCTTTTCTGGCATCTCCATAAATCATACAATGCTTCAAAACAGACAAAAGAATATAAACCCTGGAAACAGGCATGGAATTATGTAACCCAATTTATTCAGGAGGAAAAGCTGATGCCCATTAAAAAACTGGCTGAAATTGCTCTGAAAAACCATTTCCACGGTGATTCATGGAAAGAAACTTCTCAGGCAAAACCCATAGATTTGGCTTTTGATGCACTGGCAAAGCATAAAGAGCCGGAGAATGAGGAAGATTTGAATATGGTGATTCTGCATGATGTCACCAGAGGACTGGAAAGACTGTCATCATCCGGCAGTCTGGGAAAAGACAGATATGATGCCGTAAAGGAATTTGTTGAGATCTTTTTCCATCCGCTTTTCAAAGAACGGTACAAGGCCGATGCCAATAAGATGATGAAGGATCAGAGACGGATTCGGGCAGCATTTTTGGGATACTTAACTGTCCTTCGGGATAATCTGAAGAATGAAAAACAGGGAGGAAACAATCAATGATGAATTGTGAAGGATTAAAACCTTTTTTGGCAAAAGAATACAGAAATCTTCCGGAAAGCCGTTATATTTCAATTTTTCTGCTGAGAACCACACAGTCGGAAGCCATTTTCAGAACCGAAGGCAGCGGCGAAGGATGCAGCCGGGAAATTGTGGCGGATGCAGAGGGAAAATCCGTATGCAGTGCAATCATCAGCACACGGAAACAGGTGGCTGTGGAAAGACGGGAAGGAAGGCAGATGCTCAGAAAACATAATCTTCTGTTTTCCAATACTCCGGAAATCACAGATTCCACCGTCTGTTCCATGAACAGAAACAGCCCCTGTGAGAAATGTATTGACTGCAAACTTTATGGGTATGCGGTAGGAAGCGGAGGCGCACAGCGAAGCCGGGTTATCACAGATGACGCGTTCAGTCTTCTTCCTTTTGAGACAATAACAGATAAAAAAACCTTTAA
>JAWKPW010000169.1:0-4051 GCA_041390465.1 Desulfobacterales bacterium
GATCTGGAATATGCCATTACCGATAGGGCTGTACAGACCTATACCCCCGGAACCCCGCTTTATCTTTATATCATAGATCACGGTTACAGCGATGACGGCATTCACGGCCCTTATTTCCTGATCTCGCCCAATGAAGTCCTCTATGCGGACGAACTCAATACCATGCTCAACACCTACGAAACCGCAACCGGCGGACAGGTCATTGTCATCAATGAATCCTGCTATTCCGGAGCCTTCATGTCCCGGCTGAAAAAACCGGGGCGGATTGTCATCACCTCGGCATCTGATCATATTGTCAATTACGACAACTACGGTTCCGACAGCTTCACACACCATTTCCTGCGCTATCTGTTTGAAAACAACACCCTGCACCAGGCATTCTCCAAATCCGTGCGCCGCCTGCAGGAATCCAATCTCACCTTTTACCAGACCCCGCAACTGGATGACAACGGGGACGGGAAATATGATGACAGTGACGGACTGCTCACGGCCTCCCTGCGCTTGGGCGGGGATTTTGCCCTCGGTGCACCTTGGCCGGAAATCCTCTCCCTGGAAAAAGGGGAACTTTCCGGCACATCCGTGTCCTTCACCCTCAGCACCAACGCGCGCATGAAAAGAGTATGGGCAACAATCCAGCCGCCCGGATACATCCCGGAAATCAACGGAAACTACCAGAACATCGAACTGGAATTCTTCAATCTTTCAGATAATGACGAAGACCTGACATACACCGGGACTTATGAAAAATTCACAGAAAAAGGTCAGTACATCCTCACCTTTTATGCCAAAGACCAGTTTGGCAACATTGCCCAGTCCGCACCGGTGCGCATTGATGTCAATGTCTCTCCCGGTGATGTGAACGGAGACGGGGATGTCACCCTGGCCGATGCGGTTCTTTCCCTGAAAATCTGCGCGGGTGAGGACATGACCGGGCAGAATATCAGCAGGGCTGCGGATATGAATCAGGATAACAGAATTGGCACTGAAGAGGCCGTATCTGTTTTGCGGAAAACAGCCGGGCTGTAAAAAAACTGCCGAACCGAGTAATCTGGTGCATGACCAATTTGGTTTTTGCAGAATAAAACAGTTATCAAGAAACTGAATTTTTTCAAAAAATTCAGTTTCTTCTTCTGTAAAATTCAAAATTGGCCATGTACTGACAAATTCAGAGAATGAAAGCAGCCGGTTCTTCCGGCAAAACAAAAACCTCCCTGACTGCCCATGTCTGCTGCGGATGAGGTAATCAGGCAAAAGTTTTCAGGTATAAAAAAAACCGGATCTTTCCGGAAAAATCCGGTTTTTCTGAAAAGTTTATACCCGAAAATTTATGGAGGCTTATACCAATTCGCCATTGAAACCGTGCCTGTCTGATTCCGGCAGGATTTCCGGATCATTTCAGTGTCCCTGACATGAGGACAGGCATTGCACAATTTCAATGGTGATTGGTATAACTTAAGGCCAATAAGGGAAAGATTGCAGTCTGCTGCTTTTTTCAGAAGCATGTTTCCAGCACAGATTCGGTATAATAAGATTGGTCATTTCTTTCATCCTTTCCGCAGCGATTTACAGCGGCTGTCTCTGAAACTCAGACGTGTCTGCCCCGGATTCAACGAATGAAATGAGCAGCAGGGGCAAATTAAGGAGTCCTCAGTCCGGCTGTTTTTCTGAGAATAAAAATCACTTCTTCCATGCCGAGTTTTTCATCCCTGTTAATGTCCGAATCTGAAAGGACATCAGAAGTCAGTTCCGGGGGATTGGCAGATGTCAGCACCTGCAGAAGAATCAGCGCGTCCTTCAGATCAGTGCTTCTGTCTCCGTTTATATCGCATTTTTTGCAGGGAGTTCCCCCAGTCTGCTCCACAGTAAATTTCCAGGGCAGGGAATACATATTATCCGTATCTGAAGCATAGATATTGACGGTATAAATCCCCTGCTCTGTGAATCCGTCAAATTCGGCTTGGAATATTTCTTCATTATCCGGTCCCTGCAGAACAACTTTTGTCAGATTGGTAAGGGGTATTTCCGGACTGCCGAATTCAAAACAGGGAGGAAGTATTTCTGCCCATACTTCTGCAATTTCTTTTTCTGCGGCAATGCTGCCTGCCCATATCAGAGCAGATGTGTTACCGTTAAGAATTATGCTTTCGCTTCCTTCATTGACAACCGGCAATGCTCCGGCATATCCGCCGTATCCGAATCCGATATAAATTTTGCTCAGCAGTTTGGCTTCATTTTCGTTTGCCACGCCGTCTCCGTTTCCGTCAGCCTGGCAGGTCTGGTAATCGGCCATCATATCCCGTCCAAGGCCGAAGGCCTGGTTCAGCGGTGCTCCGCCGAATACAGCCGACCAGAACTGATAAGAAAAGGAAAGTCTGCCCATACTCAGAAACCAGGCATTCTGGGCATCTGCGGCACTGGTAAGAACAATCCGCTGTTTCCCGGGCGGAGCAGCAAGTCTGGAAATAAAGCTGCCGGACTGGCAGGCATCATACACAACAATCACTCTTCCGGACATCGTTGTTTTTGTCTGCAGGTAATCCAGATATCCTTTCAGATCATCTTCACTGCCTTCCTCATCTGCTTTGAGAATTTCGGAAGCGCTGAGACGAAATGTATTCTCTCCCCCGTGATCTGCCAGAAAGAGTACCAGATCATCGGCATCCGAAGCCCAGTTTTTGACAGCATCTGCAAGTCCTGCTTTGGTGGGAATTCCGTCAGAACCGTATTTGGAAGGCGGCATGGAGCAGTTGGAGACAAGACAGGCCGTGTCATGGGTGAAATACTTAATTTTATCCCTTGCATATCCATGACATAAGAGGGTGCGGAAAGCAAAATCCCCGCAGATTTTTGTCTGATCCCATATATAATTGCCGTTAAAGGGCCCGCCTCCGGCCACAACAATGGCCTTTGAATTTTTTGTTACCGTGATTTCAAAATTCGCTTTTACAGTCATGTCCTGTTCCATTTTTACGGTGCAGGTATTTTCGCTTCCGGAACATGCGGTACTTCCCTCCCATCCGGTAAAAGCATAGCCCGGATTCGGTGTTGCGTTCAAAGTCAGTCCTGTTCCGTATTCATACAGTTCCGCGCAGTCCTCTCCGCAGTCAATTCCCTGAATGTCACTGATGACTGTTCCCATAGCTTTAAATGTATTCTCCACATCCAGCCTGCGCGGGGGTTCTTTTTCAAAATTGACAAAGATCTGGGTATTCTGCGTCAACTGTACAGTGCATTGCGTTGTCGAACCTTCACATCCGCCGCCGGACCAGTCTTTGATACGGTATCCGTACTGGGGTGCTGCGGAAAGGGTCACAGCCGTACCTGCCGGATAGGTATCCGCACAGTCCAGACCGCAACTGATCCCCGCAGGCAGGCTGCTTACAGTTCCGGTGCTCATGCCGGTGGTGGTCACGGTAAGCGTGTAACTGGCTGTTTTTTCAAATGTGGCCGTGACAGTTTTGTTTTCTGTCATAGTCAGGAGGCAGTTTTCCTTTCCCGAACATCCACCTCCGGACCATCCCTGAAAAACACATCCGCTGTCTGCTGTTGCAGAGAGGACAACAGAAGCATTCCAGTCATATGTCTCACTGCAGTCACTTCCGCAGGCAATCCCGCCGGTTCCGGCATTTACCATTCCGGTACAGGTCCCGGTATTGATAATATTCAGGGAATATTGCACGGGATGCTCAATATTGATGATTTCCACACTGCCCTGATCGGAATGGACAATATAGAGTTTTGTTCCGTCCGGGGAAGCATCCAAATGAACCGGGCCGTTACCTCCGGAAATGACATTCTGCGAGGGCAGCAGTTGGGTATTTGTCAAAGTATCCAGCATGGTAAGCGTGCTGTCCCCATAGTTCACAGCGTAGAGAATCCCATCCGCGATTTTCATTCCCTGGGGATTTTTTGTGCTGTCCAGAGGAACGGAAGTTGTCACTGAGTCTGTTGAAGTATCAATGACAGAGATTTTGTCACCGCTGGAAGAATTGTGGGAAATATAAACACAGGAACCGTCTGCACGGCTTACGGCATCACAGGGTTTGTCTCC
>JAWKPW010000170.1:0-3689 GCA_041390465.1 Desulfobacterales bacterium
GGAATCACTTTCATGAGATCAAATTCAATTCTCTCCGGTTCCGTGTTTTCCGTCAGTCCCAGCCGCCAGGAAATCCGTTTCACATGCGTATCCACCACAACTGCGGCCTGTCCAAAAGCTGCGGAGCGCACCACATTGGCTGTTTTCCGTCCCACACCGGGCAGGGTAATGAGTTCCTCCAGACTTTGGGGAACCTCACCCCTGAAATTTTCGATCAGGGCTTTGGCACAGTTGCGGAGATGTTTGGCTTTGTTGTGAAAAAAACCGGTGGGCCGAATCAGATTTTCTATTTCCTTCAGGGAAGCCTCTGCCAGAGATTCCGGCGCGGGAAAAGCCTGAAACAGAGCGGGTGTGACAGCATTCACCTGTCTGTCCGTGCACTGGGCGGAAAGAATGGTGGCAATCAGCAGTTCAAAGGCATTCCGGTGCAGGAGCTGGGTCTTGACATCCGGGTACTGCATCTTTAATATATTGCAAATTTCTTTGGCCTGTTTTCTGTTTTTCATTTAAATTTTTCCCATTCATTCAACTGACTGACTCTATCATGCTTTCACAGAAAAAAACAATTCGGGCACTCGGTCTGTGCTCCGGAGGGCTTGACAGCATTCTTTCCGGTGTTGTTCTCCGTGCCCAGGGGATTGAAACCCTCTGGGTCAGTTTTGAAACCCCCTTTTTTTCCGCGGACAAGGCCCGCAAAGCCTCCCAAATGACGGGCATTCCCCTGATGATCCAAAATATCACGCGGCAATATCTGGAGATGCTGAGAAATCCGCGCTGCGGTTATGGCAAAAACATGAATCCCTGCCTGGACTGCCACGCGCTCATGTTCCGGATTGCGGGAAACATCATGGAGGAAAAGGGCTTTGATTTTCTTTTCAGCGGAGAAGTCATGGGCCAGCGTCCCATGTCCCAGACCCGAAATTCCCTGCGCTATGTGGAAAAAAACTCCGGTTTTGAGGGCTATATTGTGCGCCCCCTGAGCATTCAGCATCTTCCGGAAACCATCCCGGAAAAACAGGGGTGGATAGATCGCAATGCCCTGTACGGCATCACGGGCCGGGGCCGCAAAATCCAGATGGAACTGGCAGAAAAATTCGGGATAAAGGAATATCCCACTGTGGCCGGGGGCTGTCTGCTGACCGACAAAAACTTCAGTCTCCGTCTCAAAGATCTGTTCCGGCATCAGGAACATACTTCAGAAGAGGAACTGCATCTGCTGAAATACGGCAGGCATTTCCGCATCAGCCCGGAGTGCAAAATCATTGCAGGCAGGCACAAGGCCGATAATGAATCTCTTCTGCGGCATTGCAGGCCGGAGCGCGATGCCATGTTCAAAACGGTTTCTGTTCCGGGGCCCCTGGTGCTGATTCCCAACAGCGGAACACCGGATATGCTGGCACTGGCCGCATCCGTATGTGCAGGATACAGCAAATCCCCGAATGATGCGGAAACCGAAGTGCGCGTCACCCTGCCCGAAGGTCAGCATACGATTCGCACAAAAGGAATCCGTCCGCAGGAAATGCAGGCATATCTGATTGGGGCATAAATCCCACTGCCGTCAGACAGAGCCTGTCAGGGCGTGCCAGACAGAGAGTTTGACAGTCCGCCGCACTTAAACTGCAAAAAATACAGTTGTGCAGATTACACTTGAGAGGGCAATGCTGTCAATCCCTTTGTCCTGAAAATCCGGATTCAGAAAAGAATTTTCAGCATCATTCGGCATCATTCGGCCTCAGTGGCGGCCTCAGTGGGCTGCCAAACAGGTTTCTTTGCTCAGGGCCTGTATGAAAATAACCTGTTATACCAATTCTCCATTGAAATCATATTTTGCGGAAGGCAGTGCCGATTCTCCGCTGATTTTATACCGCCATGCAAATTTATTGTGCCCTTTGTGCCATCTTTGTGTCCTTTGTGGTTAAAAAAGCGGTAGTGGGTCAAATCCGTTGATTCTTGATTCATAATCTGATACAGTTCGTTTATGAAACAATATATTAAAATAATATGCAGGCACTGCGGAAGCGATGATCTTGTAAAAAACGGTCACAGCGAAAACGGTAAACAGCGTTATCGCTGTAATAATTGCAAAAAAAGCTTTCAGACTGAATATCGTCATAATGCATGGCAGCCGGGAGTTAAAGATCAGATTGAAACGCAGACTTTGAACAGCAGCGGAGTCAGAGACATCGGCAGAAATCTTAAAATATCAAAAAATACAGTGATTTCTGAATTAAAAAAAAACTCCTGCCGGGATAAATCCGTACTTTGCAAAGTCTCTGAACAGTTCTTTTCCGTCCGGTCCGGAAGTTGAAATCAGAACGGATGCGGAGTCAGATGAATTTTGGAGTTATGCCGGTAACAAAGGCAATCAGAGATGGACATGGTATGCGATTGAAAGGAACTGCGGAATCATACTCGCATGGCACAACGGCAGACGGACGGATGAAAGCTGTTCCGGATTGATGAACAAACTGTCTGTTTTTCCAATAAAAAATTATTACACTGATGACTGGGGGAGTTACAGCAGACTCATTCCTTCCGGGAAACATGTCATCGGAAAGTCCGATACATGGAAAATTGAAAGAAAAAACCTGAATTTCAGGACACATATAAAACGTCTGAACCGGAAAACAATCTGTTTTTCAAAGAACGAAACTGTGCATGACAATGTTATCGGAATGTATATCAACCGATATTATTTTCAGACTGGTTGCTATTCCGATCAACGGATTTGACCCACTACCAACTCAATAATATATTGCGAGCCGAAATTCAGCAGGATATCTTCAACACATTCTGTCAGTGCTTTAAATGACGCGCAGGCGGCAAAAGGAAGCCATTCATACTTAATTTTGCGCCACAATATTTCAATCAGATTAAGTTCTGGGGAATATGCTGACAAAAAGACAACATGCAGTCCTTTTTTTTCCCATTCCGGCAGGCAGGATAAAAACTTATTACTTTTACGGACAGGCGCGTTATCCATAATAACATGCGTTTCCTGGTTGATTTTCTTAACAAAATTTTCAAAACAGGCAATCACTGCATCCGTATTGATTGTGCATTCAAACACAAAAGGAGTGCAGTCATTGTCCTTATTCATAAATCCAAGAACATTCAGGGTCTGTCCTTTGGCTGGAGTCATTTCAATGTATTCTCCTTTCAGCTGATAAGCATATGGAACACACGGTGTTTCATTGAAACCGGCGCCGTCAAAATATTGAACATCAATTTCACCTTTTTCCCGCCGTTCCTCAAGTTTCTTGATTTCTTCCTGTTTTTTTCGAAACTCCTGCTCATCCCGTTTTCCTTTCAAAGATTTTCGGATTCGTTTCCAGACACGCTTTTTCTTTATCACACGCCTGACAGTTGAACCGCTCACTTTTTTCCCTCTCTGATCTTCAAGAGCGATAATAATTTTTTTTGTCGAACGGGGTTCTTCCTCCACTGTTTCATGAATGAAATCTTTATCTTCTGATGTTAGTGAAGGTATTCTGCCCGATCGATAAGCATCAAACAGACCTCTGATACCAGATTCTTCCCAATTGTCTATTGTGCGGGATACTGCCTGACGGGTGAGCCCGCATATATCCCCAATAGTCTGCATCTGGAATCCTTTATTACTAAGGATTATAACGTGTGCACGGTTGCGGACCCTTCCAGTCTGATGATTCTTATGAGCTTCTTCCAAT
>JAWKPW010000171.1:0-3488 GCA_041390465.1 Desulfobacterales bacterium
TCATGATGGGAAGCCCCAAAGATGAACCCGGACGGTCTGATGATGAAATTCTGCACAAAGTCACGCTGACCAAAGGCTTTTTTATGCAGACCACGCAGGTGACACAGGGGCAGTGGAAAAACTTAATGGGCAGTAATCCGTCTCATTTCAAACAAGGCGGTGACAACTGCCCGGTTGAAAGTGTTTCATGGAATGATGTGCAGGAATTTATTGCCAAACTGAATCAGAAGACAGGTCAGACATACCGGCTTCCCACAGAGGCCGAATGGGAATATGCCTGCCGTGCCGGAAGTGAAACCGCTTTCTGTTTTGGGGATGATAAATCACAATTGGAACACTATGCCTGGTATGACAGAAATTCAGGCGGTCGCACACATCCGGTTGCACAACGCAAACCAAATGCCTGGGGACTGTATGACATGCACGGCAATGTGTGGGAATGGTGTGCAGACTGGTATGGATATTATCCAACAGATGCAGTGACAGATCCCACAGGGTCGTCTACAGGCCCGAACCGGGTCCGCCGGGGCGGCAGTTGGGACAACGCTGCTCGGGGCTGCCGGTCGGCTTCCCGCGGCATCGCCCGCCCCGGCTACCGGATCAGCATCCTCGGTTTTCGGGTTCAGAGGTCTTAGTTTTTGCCCTTTTACCCTTTTACCCTTTGCGGGGTAAATCGAAAAAATTTTTTTGGAATTTCTGCCCGTGCAAAATTGTCTGAACCGGGATTCACAGGAGTAAGGGATTGACCGGGATTATTGTGATAACCGCAAGGATTTTTTATAAAAAAGGATTTTGGAGTGTCTGAACCATGATTCACATGATTAAAGGATTGACAGGATTGCTGTCTGAAGTGTGATTGTTGTGATTTCTGTTGATTATATGATGAAATAATCACGACAATCACGGAAATCACATTCACAGCTCATTACAGAAAATTTTCTGTTATCAATTTATCCAACATCAAAGAGAAAAACGGTTTCAGCAGCAATAAGGGGAAGAAGATCGGAATCTGAGACAGGCAGAAGGTATTGTGACACTTTGGCAGGAATATCATTTTCATATCATGAGGTACTCCCATGACCCTGCAGGAATTAATTGCAAAAATTGGCCGGACCGACATCCGGATTCTGCTGGCTGTCTTTTTTTCCCCACCGGTTCTGGTATGGCTCATCAGCCGCATCCATGAACGCGGAAGCGGAAATTATCCGCCCTGGAATTATGTTTATTCCTTTTTTGTGTATCTGGTCTGCGTGCCGGGAATGTGCGCGTGCGTGCTTACAGCCCCACAGCCTATTCCCTGTTTTTCATCCACCCAGAACCTGCTTACGGTCAATTTTCACAGCAGGTAGCGACTGTGTTAAATAAAGCTGTTTTGGGTTCCATGCCTCATTTTTTGCAACCAGACTGTTGACAATGACAATGAGTTTCCTCATGCCAGGCCGTGATAACCACCATTTTGATTTTGCCGGCAGAAAAAGGCGGCTGATAAAATCTGCGGATCTCACCGGGTTGTGACGGATGGCGGCAGTGTGGGCATATACATCAGGTTTCTGATTTCACGGCACTCTCCGGTCATGCGTTTTCCCAGAGACACCCGCTGTCCCTGTTTACGGGCGCTGTGCCGGTCAGGGCTGCGATTTCCGCGCCGTTCAGGAACCGATCTCCGGGAGTCCGGATACCGGTGCGGCAGTGTTTTCCCCTATGCCGGGACAGACTGAATCGGTCTGTTTCCTGTTTCAGTTCCCGGAGATGATGCAATGAGATCTGGATCGATCCTGAGATCAGACCGATCTGTGTTTCAAGGGTGGCGATCACAGTCCGGATGCTTTGTTCAATGAAGCCGGATGTGTTCCGTGCGGTTTTTCCGCTGTGCGCATGTCCGTCAGCAGGCGTTTCCGGACAACCAATGCTCTGATTTCAGAGGATGTGTCATTCCGGGCAGTTGTGACAGGAGGTTCCATGACGTCTGCGAACCGGGCGATGATGCGGACATCGATCCTGTCAGTTTTGGCTGTCTGTCCGGCGGCTTTGGCAAAATTCCGGATGCGTGCAGGGTTGACAGCCGCAGCCGGAAGTCCCGCCGCATAAAGTTCTTCTGCCAAAGGAATTTCATATCCTCCGGTGGCCTCCGTGACAATAAGTTCCGGCTTCGCGGTCAGAAACAGTTCAGCGGTTTTCCGGATGTTTTCCGGAGTGTAATCAAAATGATGATCGGAACTCCCGGTCAGGAGGTGAACATCAAAGGTTCTTTTGGAAATGTCAATGCCGATACAATTTTTCATAATAAAATCCATTCCTTGTATGCGGGGTCATTTCATGCCCCATGCGACTGTCCGGGCTGTTCTGAAGATGCGGCGGCGGATCCGGCTACATGCGGGCTCGGAACCCCAGGGTGGGACGATCTCACCGCCGCCTGTCCGTCCGGCGGCCACCGGACGGACAGAACGGTGCAGACTTTCTTAAACCTTATACTCTGACGCATGGGACCGGTCAACCTTACCTCAACATACAAGGGTGGGCACAGTTTCTTTGTGCCCACCTTATGAGATGGTGAAATGGCGGGCAGTGAAATGGTGGGCAGCGCTCCGCTTTTGCCCACCCTACTGCTGCTGCTGACGGTGGTGTGGCGCATTGTCTTTTTTGTAAAAAAAACCGGATTTTTTGGGACTGGATTCCGGCTTTCGCCGGAATGACAGTGAAGGGGAATAACTGCCTGATTTTTAAAAATGGCTGCATAACATCATTTATTATGAGAAAGTAACATTTTCTTGCTCTGGGAGGTGAACATGAATGCAGGCACGCTGTTTGCGGGTGTACTTTTCGGTTCCATTGGCATGGCGTACATGATATACGGCAAAAAACAGCAGAAATTCAAGGTCATGCTGTCCGGGCTGGGCTTGTGCATCATCCCGTATTTTATTTCAAATCTTTTGTTTTTGTATCTGATCTGCATTGCCATTACGGCTCTTCCCTTCATTTTCAGGGATTGATTGCAAATAAAAACATCGGTTTCGCAGGCCGGATTGGCAAAGCGTAATCCGACAGAATTCTGTTCATCTGAAACCATAACCCTCTGAACTTTGACTTAAAAATCCTGTAATGAACGAAAGAATTTTCAGAAAGAGCTGAATAAATGAGATACAATTGGAGCGATGAAAAGAATGAATTTCTGAAAAAAGAGAGGCATATTTCATTTGAAGATATTCTTGACTCAGTAAAAAATGGCGGACTTATAGGCATTGAGCCGCATTACAATAAACAGGCATACGGACATCAGTCTGTTATGTTTGTGAATATAAAGGGTTATGTTTATCTGGTTCCTTTTGTATGGGATGAAGAGAAGGAAGAAGCATTTTTAAAAACCATTATTCCGAGCAGGAAACATACAAAACGGTTAAAGGAGCAGTTATGAAACTCACTGTTGAAGAATCTGAAATTTTGAAGGATTTTGAAGAAGAAAGACTGGTTCCCTCTGTCAGGGATAAAGA
>JAWKPW010000172.1:0-3452 GCA_041390465.1 Desulfobacterales bacterium
CAGAATGCTGTCCTGAGAAATATTTTTGGGTTCAATCCGGTTTTCTGTCATATATCCTTTGATTGCATCCAGAAAAGCCGGATTCAGCGCGGTGCTGTCTGACCGGTAATCATACCAGCCAAGTCCGTTTTTCCGCCCCATGCCGCCGGTTTTGTAAACGCGTTCCCACAAAGGACAAAAAGGCCAGTTTTCCCCGAAAGCTCCGGAAAGATGGGTTCCGGACATGCAGACCGTATCCGTGCCCATAAGATCACTCAGCCGGAAAGGCCCCAGCGGCAGTCCGAACTCAGTCATCACTTTGTCAATGCTGAAGGGATTCACCCCTTCGGCTGCCAGAAAGCAGGCTTCATTGATCAGGGTGAGCAACTGCCGGTACGCAAAACCTCCGGGAACATCATTGAGAACAATCGGAATTTTGCGGAGTTTCCGGGCAAATTCCACCGCGGTGGCCACAATGTCATCTGCTGTGATCCGGGAGCAGATGATTTCCAGCAGCCTGATTTTTCCGGGGGGATGGAGAAAATGAAATCCGATGATGCGGGAAGGGTCTTCCAGAACAGAGGCAATCCGGCTGATCGGCAGGACAGATGCCGTGCTGGCCAGCACAGTGTCCGGCCGGCAGATTTTTTCCAGATTCCGAAACACCCTGTGTTTGATTTCCATATCCTCTTTTACGGATTCAATGATCATGTCCGCATCTGCAAGATCTTTCAACTGAATGGTTCCGTGCAGACGTCCGGCAAGCCACTGCGCCAGTTTTTTTTCTCTGATCTGTTCCTTTTGCAGGGACTGGTAAACGGTGCTCCGGATTTGGGAAAGTCCTTTTTCCAGGGTCTGGGGATTGACACCCAGCACATGAATTTCAAATCCCCTCTGCAGAAGAAGAGCGGCAATTCCTGTGGCCGTGACATTGCTGCCCACAATACCGATCTTTCGGATTTTCCGGGATTTTTCTCCCCTTATGCGGATAAGGGTTCCCGCGTCACGGGTATGGATGAAAACACGGATGAGGTTTTTGGAAATGTCCGAGACAGCACACTCGCAGAAAAGAGCAGCCTCTGTTTTTATATCAGAAAGAAAATTGATCCCCAGTCCTCTTTCCACAGCTTCCACAGCTTTGAACGGAGCGATCTGTCCCGCGGAAGCATGGGAAAGCCGGTCTTTAAACAGCGCTGCGATTTCCTTTTTTTCCGCGCTGCTGAGCAGTTTGTCAAAGCGTTTTCCGGTCACACGCATCCGGAAATTGATTCTGCCGGAAATGAGATGCCGGGCTGCGATCAGGGATTTTTCCCGCAGTTCCTTTGCTTCCGCGAGTTCATCCACAAGCCCTGTGGACAAAGCCTGTTCCACAGGAATATCCTGTGCTCCCGTAATCATGCTTAAAGCCGTTTTTACACCCACAGCACGGGGAAGGCGCTGGGTTCCGCCCATGCCCGGAATCAGCCCGAAACGCAGATCCAGCATTCCCAGACGCAGCCCTTTGGCTGCGATGCGGTAATGGCAGGCCAAAGCAATTTCCAGACCGCCTCTGGAACAGTTACCGTTGATCATGGCAAGCACAGGTTTGGGGCCCTGCTCAATGGCATTGAGAAGGCGGTGGATATGCATCAGACTGGTGAGGCAGTTGTCCTTATCCTTTATTTTCAGTATGTCTGCTATGTCAATTCCCGCGATGAAATCCTTTCCGGTTCCGGTCAGAACAATGGCCTTCACCGCGCTGTTTGCAAAGGTCTGTGCAAAGGCATCCGACATTTCCTCGGCAAACAGTTCAGACACCTGATTCAGGGGCGGCGGGGATACAGTGAATACGGCAATATCCTCTTCCACAGCGAGGTTCAGCGATTTGTATGCCATTCTCAATTTCGGTTTCCCCCGTCTGAATCTGTCATTGCATTGCTGATCATTCTCAGTCCCCCAGCCAGCATTCATCCTCCGTCCATGCCATGCCGTGTTCCTTCAGAAAATCCAGAGCCTCTTTTGTGAATCCGTTCAGGGAAAAGACAATTCCGACAGATTTGGGAACAGACTCCATTTCCTTCAGAACTTGTATTTTTTTCAGAAATTCCTCTGCCTCCTCTTTGGAGAACTTTTTCGTGTCCCGGTATTTGACCTCGCCGATAAGGGAACATTCCCCCTCCTTTGCTCTGGCAAAGATGTCAATGAGCAGATCCCGTTTTGCAATGGGAGAGGACCGGTATGTCCAGACGCTTTCGTATTCGGTGAAGCGGAAATCATCGGGCAGATTTCGGATCACGGCCATGAATTTTTCACTGTCCCGGAACGCATGGAAACGCAGCCGGTTGATGATCAGATATTCCGCATACGCGCCTTTGCTGCGGTTCATTTTTCCCAGAAGCTGATGATATTTCCTCTGTGATTCCTCAAACAACGCTTTGTATTCATTCCGGATTTCCTTTTCATCAAAGGCTTCGATTTCGGCCTGATAGACGCCCCGGAACACCTTGTCAAAAATGTTGTCCCGCACGCCGTGGTAGTGAAAGTTTGAACTGCCCTCTTCTATGATGTCGCCTTTGGCCAGTTCCCTGAGTTTTTTTTCCAGTTCATAGTCATCCATGTTCAGATCGAGTTTTTCCAGCAGTTCCTTCCGGGTGACCTCCCGATCCCGGTGTCTGCTCAGATACAGCACAATCTTTTTGGCATTGTGGCCGTTCACACGGGAAAACACGGTGTGAACATATTCCATCCAAGTTCCGCGGATGTTGCCCTTTTTGTGCCGGGTTTCAAATTCCATGGCACGGAGCAGACCGTCCCGTGTTGTCAAATCCATGTCCGGGCAGGGGGAGTTGAACAGGGAGCTGACATAAAAAGGGTTGCCCTCGCTGAGTTCGGCTATCATCAGGGCAGTCTCCTCGGTCACGGGAATTTCCAGCATCTGCGAATAGTTGAACACCATCTCTACAGCCTCGTCCTGGGGCATGTTTCCCAGTTCATCCTCACGGAAACGCCCGGGAAGCATCATCATCAGATCATAGTGGAGCCACCCCACCCAGCTCCCGGACACCAGCAGCGGCGCATTCTTGTATTCCGCTGTGCGCATGTAGCCTGCGGCAAAATCCTTTGCCGGATTGGTCTTGGCCTCATCCCAGTAAATTTCACTGTTGAGAAACTGAAATTCATCCACAATCTGAATTATGGATTCATTTTGCTGCGTTGCCAGGCTGAAAGGAGTCTCACGGACAATATCCCATAAATTGTCTGCATTCCTGCGGCTGACTTCCATTTTAACGCCCCGAATATGACCTGCAAGATACTCCAGTCCCTCTTTTTGGACAATGTCAAGAACGAGGGAAAAATCAGATTTGTTCTCGGCTGTCAAAGCCAGATACTCCGGTTTCCGGGTTTTGAAGGCTATATACTGATAGATAAAGGTCAGAAAAAAATTCTGGCAAAACTCCACAGCCCATCTGCTGCCTTCCCCCAGTTCGTAGTAA
>JAWKPW010000173.1:0-3372 GCA_041390465.1 Desulfobacterales bacterium
GCTGACCGGCCTGTTACTCACCTTGAAAGGGCTGGGGCGTTATACCAATTCGCGATTGAAACCGTGCCTGTCTGATTCCGGCCCGGTTTCCGGATCATTTCAGTGTCCCTGACTTTCAGTCCGGGACGCTCCCGCCCCTGAACTGAGGGCAGGTGCTGCACAAATTCAATGGCGATTTTGTATTACATTTTGTTCATGAATTTATAAATCAAAAAATGTGAGTTCTGTTGATAAAAGCCAAGCTGGCGCTGAACTCGGACGCAAAAGGGTTCCGGTCGCTGCGCTCCCTCCACCCTTTTGCGCCGGTCAGCTTGGCATTAACAATCACCCATCGGCTTTGCCCAATAAGCTGTTCTGAACCGGCAAAATCAGGACATAAAAGCACACTGGAAGACTTGCCTTTGTTTTCCTTTGCAACTTTTTCACAAAAACCCGGTTTTCCGATACACGGAAATTTTGGGGACAATCGGGGCAGAGAAAATTTTCTGTGCAGTCAAAAATAACGTCCACTCTGCCTTCCGCGACTTTTTCCTGCACAAATATGCAAAAAAACCGGTTTGCTCATTTTTGCACTCCCATAAATGTTTTGAAAACAGAGAGGCAGAAAATTCCGGAACCGGAAATCTGCCGTACCTTTCCGGAACAGAAAAATAATATTGACATTCCTTTGACACAAAATTATAGTTCCCAATTTTTCAGTCCGAAAAATGCAGGAACACATAGGAACTGTCGTCAGCCTCTCCTGCAAATGCGAAAAATCTGCCGGATTCAGATAAGGGTGTTCTTTCGATGCGAATGAAGAGTCAGGTTCAGACAGGATTTGACAACTTTCAGAAAGTTGTCAAATCCGCACCGGTTTTATGACAGACTGTTTTTGTTCACTCTGACATTTTTGACTTTTAATTGGCACTTTCGTTTGACATCCTGTTCCATACAACCATAAACTGTCTGTATCGCCTGAAAAAACGGCTTTTTCTTTTTCCCAGCCCAAAAACTCGCAAGGATAGGGAGAGGATGGGAAAATGTCCGTGTTTTTTTCAGGAGCGGAGCAGATGAAAAAACAGAACTTGAAAGCAGCTCATTATAACATCCTGTTTTCCCTTTATGAACAGATATGGAGGATTGCCATTCCCATGCTGCGCAGAAATTCACGCCTTGCTGAAGGGTTTGCACAGCGGACACTGGCAGAACCTTTGCCGCATGCGCATCTGTGGATACAGGCCGCTTCCGTGGGAGAGGCATGGCTGGCAGCAGAAATTCTCCGAAATCTGCATCCACTGTATCCTCTGAAGGTACTGATCACCACCAACACCCGGCAGGGCATTGAACTGCTGGACAAACTGATGGCAGAAATGTCTTTTTCAGACAAAAGAGTTGAGAATGTGGGCACGGCATATTTTCCCTTTGACCGACCCTCTCTGATGCAAAAAGCTGTGCATCAGGTGCGTCCCCATGTGACGGTGCTTCTGGAAACAGAAATCTGGCCTGCACTGCTGTCTGCGCTGAAACAGTCCCGGACCCGGATACTGCTTCTCAACGGCAGGATTTCCTCCCGCAGTCTGAAACGCTACGGTCTGTGCAAATCCCTGTGGAAATCCCTGAGGCCCGATCAGATTCGGGCTGTTTCCCGGGAAGATGCCCGGCGCTTTGGTCTGCTGTTTGGCAGGGAAAACATCGGGCTGATGTCCAATATCAAATTTGACCGCATTCCTGTGCATATGCCCGGACAGGAGGAAAAAAATTTCATACATCAGATGGTTCCCCATCCCTTTCTGGTGCTTGGTTCTGTGCGTCAGGAAGAAGAAAAAGAAGTGGAGAACCTTATCGGGCAGGTGCATTCTCAACTGCCGGAAGCAGTCATTGGTCTGTTTCCCCGCCACTTTCACCGGCTGAAACACTGGAAAAAAAAATTGGAGCATATGTGCATTCCCTGGTGTCTGCGCTCCGGAATCAGGAAGCCGGTTTCTTCCGGAACTGTGATTTTGTGGGATACCTTTGGGGAACTCCTGTCTGCATATGATGCAGCGGATGCTGCATTTGTGGGCGGAAGTCTGGCCCCATTGGGGGGACAGAATTTCATTGAACCCTTGGTCTGCGGCCTGCGCCCTGTGATCGGGCCGCACTGGAATGATTTCGCCTGGGTGGGCAGCACCCTCTTTGACAGGGGGCTGGTGCGCATTGCAGCCGATGGAAAAAGTGCAGCGGATTTGCTGATGCAGGATCTGAAACATCCCTTTTCCAAAGCATCTGTGAGAAAAACAGCGCTGACTTATCTGGAAGACCGGCGGGGCGGAACAGAGCATGCCTGCCGGATGATTGAAAAAGAGCTGGGAATGCAGGCATGAAAAAAATCATTGAAAATGCCGTATACCGGCTGATGCTGCTGTCTGTCTCTCTTTTGGGGCATCTGTCTCTGCCGGGGGCACGGCGACTTGGAACTCTGCTGGGACGTCTGATTTTCCGCATGGACAGAAGACACCGGCAGATTGCTGTGGAAAACATTGGCCGTGCCTTTGATTTTTCTTCCAAAGAAAAAGAGAGGTTTGCACTCCGGGTGTTTGAAAATCTGGGAATGGTGCTGATGGAAACAGCCTGGTCTCTGCGCCTGGATGAAACACGGCTTGCCAAATATTTCCGCATCATTGGCGCGGAAAACATTCATTGCGCGTATCAGGAGGGAAAAGGCGTGCTGGCTCTGACCGCGCATTTCGGCAACTGGGAACTGCTGACCCTTGTTGCCTCCCTGCTTCGTCATCCGTTAAGCATTGTGTACCGGCCTCTGGATTTTCAGCCGCTGGAGCGGTTCATCTGCCATATGCGCACGCGTTTTGGCGGAGAGCAGATTCCCAAGAAAAAAGCATTCCGCCGGGTGCTCAAATCCCTGGCACGCGGAGAAATGACAGCCCTTCTCATGGATCAGAATGTGGCCATGCGGGAAGGGGTGTTCGCGGATTTTTTCGGTCATCCGGCCTGCACCAATGCCGGGCTGGCTCTGCTGGCATTGAAGACAAAGGCTCCGGTGGTTCCGGTGTTTCTGGTGCGGGAGGAGTTTGGATTCACTGCGCATTTTCTTCCCCCTCTGCCGCTGCGGGAAAGCGGAGACCGGATCCGAGACGTGGAAAGCAATACCGCACAGTACAATGAGGTGACAGAGTCCTTTGTGCGGAAATATCCGGAGCAGTGGTTCTGGGTTCACCGCCGCTGGAATACAAAACCTTTCTGCCCCTGGCCCAAAGAGGAACGGGGCTGAGCGTTTTACCGTTGTATGTCTGTTCCTTCGCTCCTCAACGGCGCATGCTGCATGTTCATCCCGGTAATTTTCATGATAATCGGGGTAGGACAGCCAGTTACCCGACTGCCCCCCCACAGACC
>JAWKPW010000174.1:0-3322 GCA_041390465.1 Desulfobacterales bacterium
GCAGGGAAAAAGCGGGGAATTAAGTAAGCCGGCATAATTTTTTGGTTATAAAATTTTCCCTTGTGTCCTACTCCCGTTGAACAGCAGGATAGGTGATCCATTCCCGGAGTGACCACACATGATCAGTCAGTCCGGCTGCCATCGCCGGGGTTCTGCTCACCCATATTCCGTATTCATCCTTCCGGCGAAGAGTTCTTACCGACCAACAGAAATTGCAACTGTACATGGTAAAATATGTGACGGCCTCATGAATATCCCGGTCTTTTGAGAAGCAGCAGGTCTTCCGAACTTTCCGGGCGTTCCGGTTTCTGTCTGTCCCGTTGTTCCGTTCAATGAAAGCTGTATTGACCTGACTGCTCACTGCCGATTCCGCCAAAGCCTCTCTGACACTCTCGTCAGTTCCGAAAACCGTTCTGAATTCAATTTTTACCACCCGGCCGTTCTCACGGGTTTTATGAACAGTGGCATAACAGATATTCTCCGGCGGTTCCATATAAGGTTTCGCAGGTCGCCCCGGTTTTCCCGTCCGGGCGGGAACGGTTTCTTTTCCATATATATTGAGAACAGCTGTCTTATAAGGTTTGTATTCATCACTGGTAATAAGAATGATCCTGCTGTCGTCTGTGCGTTTCTGAAACTCACCCACTGCCTTTTCCGCATTTCCGGCTGTTCTTTTACCGGGGACAACAGCGACCACCAGGCGGTGTTCGGGGTCATATGCAACATGATCCCAATTGTCTCCCAACCGGTCATCCGCAGGATCATCCGGGTTGCAGTTTTTTTCCTTTTTCCCCACAAAAGACCATTTTTCATCAAACTGCCCTTCCCTGGTCTGAGGGGGAAAAAGATACCAGTTCGTCGTGAAGATTTTTTGAATGCCCGCCTTCGAGTCTGCTGTAACGCACGACCGTATCCCTGTTTACACCGGTCATACGTGCCGTCTTACGGACTCCGCAGCCTTCCTGAATATGCTGTAAGACAGCTTCGGCTTTTTCTTCCGGCAGATGTGACCTGAACAATGCTGTTCCTTTCCGTTCGGAAAAACGTGCCCTGCATGTCCGGCAGTATAACAGGCTCAGTTTTTTATCCCTGCCGTAATGCATGCATACGGTCAGATTGCCTGCTCCCCTCTTACCGTAATCGGAACATTCCTTATTCTGACAGCAAAAATGCGAAAGATCCTTCATTTTTATACCTCCGAAAGAAACGTTTGCTTTTTCGTCTGTTCATTGGTATATCCTTCTGAAATATATTACAGAAACTCTCGCTTTTCAACTGTTGCCGGACACAAGGGAAATTTGTCAAGCCAAACTTTCCCTGATAAGCGGCATTTTTGGGTATTATCAGGAGAAATTTGCCAGTCCAAACTTTCCCTGATAAGCGGTGTTTTTGGATGTTATCAGGGGAGATTTGTCAAGCCAAACTTTCCCTGATAAGCGGCGTTTTTGGATGTTATCAGGGCGAAATGACCTGATAATCAATGGTTGTCAGGCATAAGCCATTGATATTTCTCCGCAAAAAAAGGTTGAAAAAGAGACTGGAATATGGTAAGCGGAACCCCGTGACCCGTTCCGCATAACATGCGTTGATGCGGAACGGGTCACGGGGTTCCGCTGTCTGTCCGCCCTGATGCTTTTTCACTTTTTTGCGGAAGAGAATCAGGGATTTATGCCTGACAACCCATCGTTGAAGCGGACAGACCTGTTTCGTGCCGGCCTGAAATTCATTTCACTGAACACATCTGCGGGAAGCACGGAATCAGTGTCTTTTTTGCCGGTCTGCCGCTTAACTTTGTCGTTATGTAAAAATTAATTTTAAAATTCAATATGATGAGAACACCGTCATCGGATTCGAGTGAACTGGCAGTTTGTTTGACAGGTAGCCATAATTCACTGAAATTGAAATATAATTCTGCAAAAAAATTAGTGACTTTGTCATGATCGATCTGATTATTCGGCAGATCGGAAAGTCCGGTTGCTGTTGTATGAACAACGGCGTAACATCAGTGAATATATCTGGTCAATCACCGGAAGGATTTGACAACTTTCAGAAAGTTGTCAAATCTGCGGGATGTTTTTCCGGAAATCGCCTTACAGATCAAAAAGACAAAGCAGTTCTGAGGGATGATGGATGAGTTTCCGGCATCCGTTCTGCATCAGTTCCTCCGGAGAACGATAGCCCCAGGACACTCCTATGGGATACATGCCTGCTGCCACTGCGGTCTGCATATCCACAGCACTGTCACCCGCAAAAAGAATTTCAGCGGGAGACAGAGAGAAAATCCGGGCAATTTCCAAAGCAGCGGCAGGATCAGGCTTGGGAGGAACCTGCTCTCTGCGTCCGAACACAGCGGAAAAATGATGATCCGGCAAAAATTCCTGAACAAATTTCTCTGTGAATTCATGCTGCTTATTGGACAGAATGCCCATTTTTATGTTCCTCTGCGCCAAAGATGTCAGCAGTTCCGGAATGCCATCATAGCAAAATGAATTTTTCCTCCAGTTCCGGCTGTATTCTTCCTGAAATTCTGCAAGGCACTGGCTGATATTCTGCTCCGAGCGAGCTGTTTCCGGCAAAGCACGGGCAATCAGATTGGCAAACCCCTTTCCGATAAAATAACGGTACTCACTGATTTCATGCTCCGGAAATCCGTGACGATGGAGAACAGCGTTTGCGGAACTGCCCAGATCGTGCAATGTATTCAGCAGGGTTCCGTCCAAATCAAAAATAATTCCCTGAAAAAGCATGATTCTCCTCTGTGTGCCGGGTTTTCGGGTACCGGGCAGCAATGTTTTTTGAGGTTTTATACCGATTCTCCATTGAAACCATGCTTTTTTTTGACCGCAAAGAACACGAAGAGGGCACAAAGATCACAGCAAATTTATATCACTGTACAAAATCGGCGGCGAATCGGCACTGCCTTCCGCAGAATATGATTTCAATGGAGAATTGGTATAATACTTTCCGCGTTGGCAATGGTTCGGCAGAAAATTGCCGAACCATTGAATGTTCTTTTTAGGTTCTGTTGACATTTCACCTCAGTCATATGAGTGCACCGGCAAAGTGGAGAAACGGCAGATACCGTCCGGCCAGTTTGTCAAACCGGAAGAAAATACGCCGAACATGTTTAATTTTATTTATAAAACATTCAACAGGATGCCGCTCTTTATACAGATGCCGGTCATAATCCTGCGGGTTTTCCCGGCAGGAACGCGGAGGGATGACCGGCTCAATTCCGCGCTCCCGCAGATACTGCAGGTACGAACCGCTGCCGTATCCTCTGTGGGCAGGGACTGCACCCGGCTGAAAACCGGATGTCAGA
>JAWKPW010000175.1:0-3315 GCA_041390465.1 Desulfobacterales bacterium
ACGGTAGGGAAATTCTCCATTTTTCCCGCCCTGCCCTGTACTCCGGGCATCCTGAGATTTCCCTTTGGAAGCAGGTGAATAATTTCCTTTCCGACCAGATGAAAAATTCCCTTTGGAATCCAATGGGGATTTTCTTTTCTGATCAGAAAAATGTTTCTCTTTGGGAGCAGACGCGGCTTTCTCTTTCTGAACAGTTGCTTTGCCGATCTGCTCTCTTTCTGCCGCATTACACACCTGTATTTTTCTGCCTTTCACCATCATACCGTTACACTCCAGTACTGCTTTAAGTACCGCAGCAGGTTCAGAAACTTCCACAAATCCGGATAATCCGCTCTTTCCGCTTTCTTTCTCAATTCTCAGTTTTTTGAACCGGTAAGATTTGAAAAGAGATTTCAGTTCATTTTCCGAAAAATTGTCCGGCAGATTTCCCACATACAGTTCCATGATTACACCTCCCCTGCGGTAATGAAGAAATGAAGTCTGTGTTGCGGACAGACGATTTCAAGGCTTTTCAGATTTTCGAAAATGGAAGTTTTCCCGACCGGTTTTCCAACCAGAGTATCGGCCATCCGCCAATAACAGCAATCCGCTTTTTTGAAATCCGGATCATCGGTTTTTCCATTTCCAAACAGTTTCCACTGCTGCCAGAAAAATCCCCTGTCCTCTCTTTCCAGCGCGATTTCCTCCCATATTCCCTTATTCGCATCTTTCCGCCATAAATCCATTTCCATCACATAACCTCTGACATCCGGAATATCCTGAACCGGATCGGTATAGATGATTTTTGAAACATCCTCTTTTTTCAGTGCATTCACACGCATTTCTGTGTTGGCAAATGCAATATACCCGTCTTCCCACCGGGAAAAATCAGGAATAAGACTGTCAATATCGGAAACGGTTTTCAGCCCGCTTTCATAGAAAACAAAACCGTCAGAAAAATCATTTTTGCTCATAATATGCTCTCCTGTCTGTGAATTCTGTCAAGTGTCTGAACCGCTGATTCACGCGGATTTCACGGATTGCGCTGATTTTTTTTCTGTGAAATCTTCCACTTCCACCTGTCCTGTGCATGTGGATGTTCCGCCCACCCGATACCAGCCCGGAGGTGCGGTCTCTTTCATCTCTTTGCAGATTTGAAGGATTTTTTCAGCTAAATTCACAGAGTCAGCTTCCTCTGCCCTGTCAATGAGAATATCAAAAGAAAAATTCCCTTTTGCCAGAAATTCTCCAGTGAAAAGATTCATGTTCTGCATGGAATGTTCGCAAAGCTGAATGCGGTTCAGCACAACGGTTTTTGCATCCCTAACCGGCGCATCTGCCACAGAAATCAGTCCCCGTTTATCAACAGAACCAAACCATTGGCATCTTTTGCAGTTGCAATTGCTGCTTTTGCTGCTGTCCAGACAGACAGCATCCCCCTGTGTACGCAGCATTCTTTCCATGGGAACCGAAAACAGTGCCTGACGAATGGCTTTTCCGGTAATCACGATTTCCTGTTTGGGATTTCCTGAACCATTGATTTGTGTTCTGCGGAACACAAAAGCATCCGGAAAATTGTCTTTGCTGAAATCCTTCAAATCCGATGGCGGCAGTGTGGTGGCAATGCAGAGCAGTTGACCGTCTGCCACTTTTGCGGATACAGTGATTTTTTTCCATGCACGTGATGACCGTTGGAACACTTACGCTTTTCCTCATCCCAGACTGTATCGGAATCCCATGCAATATTATCATATTTCCAGAGAATTTCCCGTTCCAGGATTGGCACAGATTCAGTTCTTTGATTCTCACTTTCTGCACCTTCAGCTTGCCATAACCGTATGACCAGCCGCCGCCGATATTTTCAATTTCATTCAGCACCCAAAGAGCGGACAGGAGATTGTTTTTTGCCTTCAGGTTCTTCGCAGAAATAATTGAAATTCAGAGTACAGTCATACCCCGAAGAGACAATTTCATCGGAATAAAGCGCACCGGTTGAAACGGCTCCGAAGCCTCCGATCCACTTTATGCCGGGGCGAATATCTAGGGTGCAGTTCCACAAAACAGGCTTCACACCAAAGGGGAAACACCGATCTCTGATACTTTTTCGGGTTCATACCAATACCCTCGCTCATTGTTTCCGCTCCCTTAATCCGGTTCAGACAGCGGCGCATGAGAGATGCCCATACATAACCGTTGATATGGAGTCTTCCATCTCCGCATCTTTCAATTTCTGAATCAGCAAAATCCCCGGTTTTTCCTGACCGGATCATCAGGGGGCTGTCCATACGCAGATCAACTGAAAATTTCAGAGCTTTTCTGGCTTTCACGATTTCCATTTTTCACTCTCCGGCATTGGGGTTTTCAAACAGGTAAATACCCAGTTCTTCCAGATATTCTTTTATGAACCATTCCATAGCCTTTGTTCCCTCTTCAGATTCCAGTTTTATCCGGATTTCAGTCAGCAGGGCTTTCACAGATTCCTGACTTTTGGCTCCGTATTTTTCAATCCGGTCATTGAGATTCTGAAGAATCTGCTCTTTGTTCTGACCCGGATGCAGATATTCCCGGAGCAGTCCGGCCTGGGAACGGGTGATAACCCATTTTTTATCTCCCCATTTCTCCCCTTTCTCCAGTTTGCTTTTCACTCTTTTGCGGCTTGCATCCGCACCGGTTTTTTTGTCATCCTTTTTGTCCTCTTTCAAAGGAATACAGCCTTTTTCCTCAAAACCTGCCCATGCCACTGTACAGTTTTCGACTGCTTTTCCCAGAACCGAGGACGGGGCAATGACAATGCGGGTGCGCCTGGGGCGTCCCAGCATGGTGTTGAAACTGCGGACAGAATCCAGCAGAATCTGATCTGACTGATCTGTATCAGCGGAATCCGCAGATTCATTTCCGCTTTTTCCGCTTTTTTCATTAAAAAAGGATTTTTCAAAGGAAATGGGTTCAACGACCAGAAAAGATTTTGCATTTGCAGGGGAATCTGCGAATTTGAATTTTGCAGGCAAAGATTCAAACATGGCTCCTTTGATGACAGGTTTCACGTTTTTCAGGATAAACCTGGCTTTTTGGGCAAATGCACTGCCGGGATCAGCAAAACGGATCATTCCGCCAAAACAGGTTCCCTTTTTCACCAGTTCCTGCACAAAAAGGCCGTCCTTAACCGTTGCAAAAGATTCATTTATGGAATTCCGGATGCGGTATTCTGTTTTCACCTTTGCATTGACTGCGGGTTCATTGGTGACAAAATATCCGGAACCCAGCCCTTTGGTTTTGGTGCTGAAAAAATTCTCCTGATCATTTTCTGTTTCTTCTGATTTCTGTTTGTTTCCCCGC
>JAWKPW010000176.1:0-3275 GCA_041390465.1 Desulfobacterales bacterium
GGGGATGTTTTTTTCCGGATGCACTCTGCCGCAGGATCATTGAGTTCTTTGAGAGTTTCCAAAATCTTGGCAAGACTGGCCGGTTTCTCCCATTCCACGGTTACGGTTTTGGACAGAACATCTCCTTTGGCACTGACCACTCCGATCAGTTCCCGGAGTTCATTTTCTATGGCCGATGTGCAGTGGCCGCAGGATATTTTTGGTACGGACAAAGTCTTTTTTTCCATATGAGGTCTCCTTTGCTGTAACAGATTGCAAATTGCCGTTCACTTGCATGCAATATGGTCATTCCAATCAACTTTTCATTTTCATATCGTAAAATCAAATCATTATCAAGCAGTTCACTGTCTGCCGCACGGTTTGGTTTCCTGAAGTTGATATATAATACATCCGCTTCACTGTCACAGGAAAACCGCAAACAATGCTGAGGTGACTGCTTAATTATGGGGATTGAAGTTATATCCTCCTGAATTGCCACATTTATACCGGAAATAAAGGTTTTCTCCGATTAAGAGCTTTGATGCGGCAGGTCATAAAATCTGTGAGAATGAACCCGTCTTCAGATAATTCACGATAAACAGTCACAGGATATTTGCCTGCCTCAATTTCTCTGAATACCGGAAACTCTCCTCTTTGACCTTCCGCAATCCCGGAAGGATTGGCCACTGTATCAGGAAAATTCACAATGTTCTTCTGTTATGTGAATCCATTTTTCATCTGTCAATCTGATGGGAATTTCATTTTTGGACAATACGGGTTCATCCATAAATTTTTTCCTGTTCCCAATTTTCGATCCAATGCCGTTATGTCAGATATTTTTCCCTTTCGCAAAGGGAATCAGGGGATTTTTCATTGTCTGAAAATCCCCTGCTTTGTCAAACTCTCCGCTTGGCACTCCGGGGCCAAATCACTGCCCAAGAATGCAGGCAAACATCAGCGGAGCCACAATGCTGGCATCCGATTCCACAATAAAACGCGGAGTGTCTTTGCTCAGCTTGCCCCAGGTGATTTTCTCATTGGGAACCGCGCCGGAATAGGAACCGTAACTTGTTGTGGAATCAGAGATTTGACAGAAATAGGACCAGAAGGGAACCTCTCTGATTTCCAAATCCTGATACAGCATGGGCACGACACAGATGGGGAAATCCCCGGCAATCCCGCCGCCAATCTGGAAAAAACCCACACCTTTTCCGCCTGAATTTTTCAGATACCAGTCTGCCAGCCACATCATGTACTCAATGCCGGTTTTCATGGTAAGCGGAGAAATTTCCTTTTTGATGCAGTAGGATGCAAAGATATTTCCCATGGTGGAATCCTCCCAGCCGGGACAGATGATGGGCAGATTTTTCTGCGCGGCCGCGAGCATCCAACTGTTTTTCGGATCAATTTCATAATAGGGTTCCAAATCTCCGCCCAGAAGCATCTGATACATGAATTCATGGGGAAACCAACGCTGTCCGCTGTCATTGGCATCTTTCCACCGCTTGTGAATGTGCCTCTGTATTCTCCGGAACGCCTCTTCTTCCGGAATGCAGGTGTCTGTCACCCGGTTGAAACCGTTTTCCAGCAACTGCCATTCATCATCCGGACTCAGATCCCGGTAATGGGGGACGCGCCTGTAATGGGAATGCGCGACCAGATTCATAATATCCTCTTCCAGATTCGCGCCGGTGCAGGAGATGATCTGCACTTTGTCCTGACGGATCATTTCCGCCAGAGAGATGCCCAGTTCCGCTGTGCTCATGGCTCCGGCAAGGGTGATCATCATCTTTCCCCCCTGATCCAGATGGGATATGTAGGCTTTGGCTGCATCCACCAGCACGGCAGCGTTAAAATGCAGAAAATTCTTTTCCAGAAATGCTGTGATTGTCTGACTCATTGTGTCGGCAGCTCCTTTATCTGTTATTGTCTCCGGTATCTGTCTCCGGCGACACAAGCATTCGTTTGCAGTATTGTGATTGTTTCAAATATTATGATACATTTCCATGCAACAGTCAACCGTTTACTTTGGAAAGAAAATGTATTATGGATAGGGGGAAAATAAAAAAACAGGTTGGCGTGCCGGATTGAAACTTTTTTGAAACAACGGACCAAGACCGGAATCCGGAGCCGGGCTGCAGAAAAGGAGACTGTCTATGGAAAATCGGAAATTCAGGGCAATGGTGGTGGAGGAAACCCCTGACAAAACCTTTGCAAGAAGCATAAAAGAAAGAAACACAGATGATCTTCCTGATGGCGACGTGCTGGTACAGGTTTCGTATTCCTCTCTCAATTACAAGGATGCCCTGTCTGCCATCGGCAACCGGGGCGTGACAAAAAATTATCCCCACACGCCCGGCATTGATGCTTCCGGCATTGTGGCGGAAAGCCGGAGCCCCCAGTTCAAACCCGGTGATCCGGTGATTGTCACCAGTTATGATCTGGGCATGAACACGCCCGGCGGATTCGGGCAGTTTATCCGTGTGCCTGCGGACTGGGTGGTGAAACTGCCGACAAATCTGAGCCTGAAGGAAAGCATGATTTTCGGAACAGCAGGATTTACAGCCGGAGTCGGTGTCTGGCATCTTTCCTCCATCCGGCCGGATCAGGGGGAAATTCTGGTGACAGGCGCGACCGGAGGTGTGGGCAGTCTGGCAGTGGCAATTCTGTCCCAATGCGGATATTCCGTGACAGCCGTTACGGGAAAAACCGGGGAAAAACAGTTTCTCACGGATTTGGGAGCCAAAAACGTCCTGGATCGGAAAGCCTTTCTTGACACAGACGGCAGGCCCCTGCTCAAGGCCCGCTGGGCAGGCGTGCTGGATACTGTGGGCGGTGACATGCTGGCAACGGCCATCAAATCCACCGATCTTTACGGCATTGTCACCTGCTGCGGCAATGTATCCTCCCCGGATCTTCCCATAACAGTGTTTCCCTTTATCCTGCGGGGCATTTCCCTCATCGGCATTTCCTCGCAGAATACGCCGATGGATCTGCGGGTGAAAATATGGGAAAAACTGGCCGGAGTGTGGAAACCGAAGCAACTGGAAAAACTGGCACGATGCATTTCTCTGGAAAAAATGGATCAGAATATCAGAATCATTCTGAAAGGACTGCAGAAGGGCCGGGTGGTGGTGGATTTGGGGAAATAGAATTCAGGTGTCAGGAAAATATAGCATTATGCAGAATATTTGATGGTACAGCCACGAATTGCACGAATGACACGAATTATGGTTTGTGCATTCGTTCAGATTCCTGTTATTCGTGTCTGTCCAAACTGTAATACCAATTCCCCA
>JAWKPW010000177.1:0-3122 GCA_041390465.1 Desulfobacterales bacterium
CCTGCAATCGCGTTGTCCATGAGAATCTGAACAAACAGATTGCCCGCGCTGACTGTCGGATCACTGGCTCTGCGGGCTGCTCTGCCCCATCCGTAACCTCCGGCAACGCTTGCCTGACTGGGTTCATACTCTGTCACGGCTCCGCTTAATACATAAACAGCAGATCGTCTGTCCGCTCTGACAGCGAAAACACCGGTCTGGGTCAATGCGGTTATCAACTGATCTGTCATTCCCAAACCAATGGGATCCCGCACTGTTACATTTTTTACAGGGGCAGTGGCTGCCGAACCGGTCTGAATGGTTGTCCCGGTTCTTGTCACCTCGGTTCCAACTCCGGTACGGTTTACAATTTCATTTACTGCAATACTGACTTTTGGGCCTGTATACTGGATTTGCTTTGCCACCGGCTGCGATACTTTCGCTCCTGTCATCAGGTCAGCACATCCGGAAAATATCAGCAGTGAACATACAAACCCGAATCTTATCATGTGATGATTCATTTTTTATCTCCTTTGGTTCTGTCTATTTGAATGCTTTGGGACTTACACCCAGTAAACCCACTTTGTATCCTTCTTTCTTCAAAATTTTACTGGCTCCGCTGTTTACTATCGCCAAGAGGATAAACCCCAGTGGCAGAAGAAGCCAAAACAGAATACCGCAGAGAATCGTCATTCCCAGACCATACACCCGATAGGAAAGCAGTACCATATGCACATAAGAGAAAATGATGTATGCGATTATGAAACCATACAGTGCAGTAACCAGTCCTCCGGGCCAGCCTGAACGGAATAAGGCAATACTCATCAGTATCATGGGAAAAAACATGAGAATAAAAAACAAAACAATCCGCTGACTTTTTGCTATTTTCCCTGATCGTTCTTTGACCGGGCCGTTTCCCGGCAGGATTTCGCTGTCTGATTTGGAGTTTTGTCTGAAATCATTCATAATTTTTACCTTTCTTAAAAGTTGGACATTGGTCTGACAACAAATCCGCCTATTATCCCAAAACAGGCATCTTGTTGTTTTTTATATTATAATTATCATACAGCCGATTTCTTATTCTGATTTAAAATTTCCATTTCCAATTTCCGGTTCACTTTGTTTGCCGTCCACATACCGTCCAGAAAGAGGACGATAAGAAGAAAAAACATGGCTGGAATCGTAAACAGCAATCCGAATCCGGCAGTAAAAACATCAATCATGACAAAAAGAATTCCGCAAAAAAACACAGCCGCAAAGGTGATTAATCCGGATATGATTTTACCGCAGTAAAAATGACCGGCTCCGGCGACAAATACATTCAGTATTGCTGCCAATGCCGGATTTTTCTTGTTTATTTCATAAGTTAATCGACTGTAATCCGCTTCGGAATGCCTATCCTCTTTTACCGGCAGATTTTCCATGTCTCCTCCTGAGATCGGTTTCAGCATCGGGCAGAAATGCTGTTCATCGGGAATGTTGTCCTCTTAGGCTGACAAAAGCATATACTGTAAAGAACTTCCTGATGAATCGGCATTGTTGTGTCCATTCCTTCATCTGAGGTATGTTCTTTTCCGGAAATCGCCTAAGAAAAACATTGTCATCCTGAAACCCTGAGGGTTTTGAAAACCCTCAGGGTTTTTCGGACAAACATTTTCTTAAACACTGTATCAATCCAGACAGCTCGGCTGCTCCAGATATTTCCGGAAAATGCACAGCGCATCTGCCGGGGTGTCGGTTCCGTCTCTGTTCACATCCGCACAAAAGGAATCACACTCCAGACCGGATGATGTGGGGCATATCATCAGATATTTCTGAAAAGCGCAGAGCGCATCTGCCGGCGTAATATCCCCGTCTTTGTTAATATCTCCGTTGCAGTCATCCACAACCACGCATCCCGGAGAAGCTGTCCATGCTCTGATATCATCTTTCAAACCACCCATGCTTATCTGTGCGCCTGCAAAGCTGCTGTCCACCTGAAAGAAAATCCGGATAAGTTCACCGGATTCCCCTGCTGAAATCACATCGGTTCCTCCAATGCGGTATGCCCCGCATCTCAGCGTGTTTTCAGAAACAAGATTTGCATCCATCATATAATTGGACGGAACCAGGGTTCCTTTTTCAAAATGGTCATAGGTAAGTCCGTAAGGGATGGTGATGTCAAATCCCAGTGATTCAACCTGACCGGGCGCGTTCTGGATTCTTACCGGAATGCTTACAGAAAGACCCGGAGTAACCTTGACAGAGGGAATGTCTATGGAACCGGTGTCATTTTCACTGCATTCGGTATTTACGCTTATGCAGCCCGGAGAGGCAGACCAGCCTGCAATGCTGTCTTTCAGTTCCGATATGCTTATCTGTGAATCAGTGAAATCCTGCGCGGGATCTGCATCAAAAATGAGTCTGATGATTTCACCGGATGCTCCCGCAGAAATCAATTCGGTTCCGCCGGTTCGGTATGCGCCGCAGCGGAAGGTTCCGGCTGAGATGTTGCTTACATCTGCCATATAATTGGAGGGAAGCAGCGAACCTTTTTCAAATCCGGTATATGTCAGACCATCCGGGATGGTGATGTCAAAACCAAAGGCTTCCAGATTATTGGGAGCATTCTGTATCCTGACAGGGACAATCACCGGGCTGCCGGGGCTGATACTGACGGTGGGAATATCTATGGAACCGCTGTCGTCCGTGCAGTCTCCGGAAGGCGGAGGCTCCGGAGAAAAGCAGTCGCTGGCTTCTGTCAGCCAAGGAGAAAATTCCACATTCCCGGAAACCGTATCTCCGCTGTTATTCGGCCCCTTTGCATCATTCCACCAGTTGTTGGTTGCGGTTACGGAACCAGAAGAAGCATTGTAAAGACCGGTTTCATTGTTTTCAAAGTTGTTGTTAATGATCTGAGGACTTGAATAATATGTATAGATTCCAATCTTGTTGTCACTGATACTGTTACAATTGATTATTGCGCTGTTGCTTTCAGATCCATACACATAAATTCCTGAAAGAGAGCTATTTCTGATGAAATTATAGATAGTTTTCGGACTGGCATGATTAAGGTTAATATTTGCATTACTGTTTTGCCCTCCATATTCAACAATACAGTATTCAATCAACGATTCTTCATCAATTGTATTATTGCCGAAATG
>JAWKPW010000178.1:0-3044 GCA_041390465.1 Desulfobacterales bacterium
ATTTCTTTCGGCAGGCCGGCTGTCCCTGTTATAGATTCCGCAGATTCCGCACATAATCCGCTCTCTTTTCCTTTGCGTTAAGGATTGTTTACTGATTTCTTTCTTTGAATATCCTGTCCAGTTCGCTTTTGAGAAAACCGCTCAGATACATATATCCTTCCTGATTGAGATGCTCTCCGTCTGTGACGGAATATTCCCGGATCAGTTGTCCTTTTTCATCTGAAAGAGCCTTGTGAAAATCTATGTAAAACAGACGGTTTTCCTCACAGTATTTCTGCACCAGAGTATTGAACTGTGCAATGGCTTTGTTTTCCCCGGCTTTGTGTTTTGCGGAATATGTCAGCATTTTCAGATGGGGAAGCAGAAAACGGGGGCGCACCGGAGGCAGAGTGCTCAGAATGGGAACAATATTGTTCTGCCGGGCAATCTCTGCTATTTCTTTGATAATTCTGAAATTTTCCTCAATCACAGGCTCCGGGGCACGGCCCTGTCTCACCGCTGTGACAAGATTGCAGAACCCGGCATTGATGATTACAAAATCCGCGCCCGCACGGATAACGGTTTCCTCAAACCGTTTGAGTGTATCTGTCATGGTTTCTTCCACGCCGGATCGGTTGGCAATATGATAAGGAAAATCTGCGGGAAAAAACCAGTACCGGGGCAGATTCCCTCCGACAAAAACACCCAGATTTTCAATATTGGCAGAATGGAGATCCGCAGAGGAAACCAGCCGAACCCCCTCATTGGGAAAGGATGCGTCAATATAACGGACAACCTCCCGGTAATGCAGCATTTTATCGAAAATAAAAAGGGAAATCACATTGCATCCGATGGAAATCAGCAGAACAAACAATATTTTTTTGTCAGTTTTTTTCATCAGCAGAACATACCGGTTATTAAAATGTTGACATAAAATTGCTGTCCCGTGCGCGGGGCTGTGTCTGTTTCCAAATCAGACACGGTGAACTGGTATGAAATGAAAAAAAATGTCTTATGCCGATTCTCCATTGATTTCATGCAATGCTTTCTGCACAGCCGAAAGTTTTCGGGCATTCAAAAAAACCGGATTTTTCGGAAAAATCCGGTTTTTCTGAGGAACCGGCAGAAGATATTAGACCTCTTTCAAAAGTCATTTTCTCTTGTTTTCAATTCAAAATTATAAATACCCGCGATCAACTTGAATCTTAACTCAAATCTTTTTCTTCTGTTTCTGTATTTATCTGAAAGTATTTTAAAAATTTTAATTTTACCGATAACATGTTCTGTAAAAACTCTCTGACGTGACAGCTTTTTGTCATTCCGCCTATCTTTCCGGGAAAGCGGATTTTTTTTGCTGCTTTTTTTGGGTAAAAGGCTGTTTTTATGGATTTTGTCAATACCAGGATATCCGCTGTCCGCCCTGATGACGATTTTTTCAGCAATCTTCAGTCTGCTTTCTTTAAAAATTCTGAAATCATGCCGCCTGCCCTTCGCGAAATTCAATGCCGGTATTTCAAGTGTTTCTGCATTCACAGCAGCCTGAGTCTTCAGGGTATGTCTTTTTTTTTGCCTGAACAATAAAATTTCTGTCTTTTTTCAAAACGCTGTATCGGACTCTCAGTGGCATCGGCAGGCACAGCTTCGATTTCAGTGTCATTCTTTGCCATTTTTTTTCTGTCAGGCAGTCTGAAATCATCTGATATAACGAGTATATCTTCTGTCTTTTTTATCAGTTTATGACAATTGGACTCGCTCATTCCGTAATCAGCACCAAGATGGAAATACGTCCTGTATTCCCTGTTATATTCGAGCGTCATCAGAACCTGATCCTCATAACTCAGTTTCAGCGGACGTCCGGATATTTTTTTTCTTTCATTCTCATATGTTACAACAGCTTCAACCATTTTCCGGAATGTCGTCTTTCTGACACCTGTCAGCCGTTTGAAATGCTCATCACTTCTGTCTTTTATTTCATCATATTTGCTCATTTTTTATTTTTACATCATTTCCTGTTTAAATGTCAACAGTTACTTTTGAAAGAGGTCTATTGCACAACTTCAACAGCGATTTGGCATTAAACATCCGGATGAAGAAAAGAAATGAAAGGACTTTACAGGAAGATGGGATATAAATCAAGATATTTGCAGGGACAGTCTGAAAAAAACTGTCCCTGCAGAAAGGAATGTTTGGGGAAATGAGGAAAAGAGAAAATTTAACAATCAGCTATTGTTGAATTTTCCCATCATCTGTCACCTGCATCCGGATAACGGAAAGTTCATGCGCACCGATATCCCATATCCCTTTGCGTTCCTGACCGCCGATATCTGCCGTAAACAGGGATGAGAGATCTTTGCCCGCATCCGCGGCACAGGACCCCGGCAGTATGCGAAGATCCGGATCTTTGGGCACAGAGGCAAACTGAATATCCTCCAACGTTTTATTCCTCTGTGAACTGCTTCCCAAAGCAGAGCTGTCTGAGGACAGATTGTTATAAAAATAGGCAGAATCAAATCTGGCAAAACAGGGATTCCTTCCGGATTTTTTATAACAGAGATTGTTGACAATTTCCAGATGCTCATGTGTGCCATGACCGTCCATGCCTTTGAAATCTCCTGCGAACCAGAAAGAATTGCTGTAAATTCTGTGGAAAAATCTTGCATTGGAGGGGCCGCAGTCTATGGCGCCGTAATCCCCTGATCTGGCCGTATCATTTATAAAAAAGTTGTTATAAACGCTTGCGGCCTGATAATCTCCCAGGAAAAGATGCCTGTAGCGACCGTTGAGTGCAATATTGTTCCGGAATACGCAGTAACGTCCGCCTCCGTTCCATTTTCCCAGAATAATCTGGGACCCATTGTCCATAAGATTGAAAATGATTCCCTCAATCACAGTGCAGTCTGCATTGACAGAAATATCATCCCTCACATTCACGGCAAAACCGGTATATTTTCCCGCTTCTTTCACTTTTGCCGTATGCCGTTCGGATTTGGGTGCATAGATCCTGACATAAAAATCCCTGCTGCTTTTCCATCCCCCAATCACAGGACTGTCAGAGAGTCCGTCCG
>JAWKPW010000179.1:0-2946 GCA_041390465.1 Desulfobacterales bacterium
GCCTCGTTGAGATCTTTGCCGTTTTCCGCGAGCAGCCAAGCTAGGTTGTTGGCTGCCGGTGCAAAATCCGGTTTGATTTTCAGGGCTTCCCGGTAATGCTTTTCTGAAAGTTCATGGTTTTTCTGTATGTCATAAATGGTTCCCAGCAGCATATGGGGTCCGGCCTGATTGGGATTTTTGCTCAGAAGGGTCTGGTACTGTTCAATGGCCTTGTCGGCCCTGCCGTCTGCGAGATAAATTCTGGCAAGGGAATAATAGGGACGCAGCAGATTGGGATCTTTTTCCAAAGATTTCTGAAACGCGGCTTCCGCTTCGGATTTTTTTCCCTGTGCCATGTATATTCCTCCCTGAATATTGTGCACGATGGCTTGGGCAGCCGGAGTTTCAGCCACAATCCTGAGTTGATGTTCACATTTTTTCAGAGCCGTGTCCCAGTCTTTTCCGGCAGTGTGCAGCAAAATCACATTGCTGAAAACATCCATCAGGCGGGGATTGAGGGACAGAGCTTTTTCAAAACTGTCCATGGCCTGGTCATATTTCTTCTGCAAACGGTGCAAAAGCCCCAGACGGTAATGTCCGGCCGGATTGTCCGGAGACATGGAAACAAGAGACTGAAAGGATTTTTCAGCATCTGCCGTGTTTTTCTGATACATCTGACTGTTTCCCCGTATGAGCATGGCCTGATAACTGTCCGGCATGGCACGCAGAACCTCCTCACTTTCCTTCTGTGCCTGTGCAAAATCCTTTTCCCGGAAAAAGATTTCCGCGAGCAGGAGCCGGGCTTTCATATTGTGCGGCTGCAGTTCCACAGCTTTGAGCAGATCGGTTTTCGCAAGTTTGCCGTCCCCCTTTCCCATATGGGCCAGTCCCCTGAAATAATGGGCGCGATCCGATGATGGCTCCTCTTTGATCAGTTGGGCAAAAAGATCGCCTGCGGCGGCAAAATCCCCTTTGGAGAGCAGCAGTTCCCCCCTGAGCATCCGGGCAGAAAAATGATTGGGATTTTTTTCCAGAATTTTCGCAAGATATTTATCCGCTTCCTCAGGATTCCGGTTTTCAAAGTAATAGCGGGCCAAAGAATCCATTACCGGAATCTCATCGGGCCGGACCTTCAGAGCCTCCTGATACATGGCCAGTTCTTTGTCCCTGTTTCCGGTGATTTTGTAAAAATCGGCTGCGGCCATGTAGGTTTTCATATTTTCCGGCTCAGCCTCAATGGCTTTCAGATACGCGCTTTCCGCCCTGTCATTCTGTTTCTGGCGCAGATAAAAGTTTCCCATGAGAATGTGCAGATCCGCATCTTTGGGATTCCTTTCCACAATATTTTTTATCTCCGCCTCTGCCCGTGCATATTCCTTTTGGGAGACAAAAAAACTGAACAGCGCCAGTTGGGGTTTCACATCCTCCGGCTCTGCGGCAATGGCTTTTCTCAGGTTCTCCTCGGCAGCATCAAAGCGGTTCTGCCGGGCCTGCAAACGGGCCAGAGCCATGTAGGCGCGGGACTGTTTCGGATCAATGCGGACAATCTGCTCAAATATCGCGGCTGTTTCCTCCGGTTTTTCCTCGTGTTCCAGAATTCCTGCCCGCAGGAAAAGCATTTCCGTATCTTCCGGATTCTTTTCCAGCACGGCATCCACCCGCTTTCCGGCCTCATCAAAGTTTTTTCCCAAGAAATGGAAGGTGGCCAGTTTGCGCTTTGCCTCGGTGTTTTCCGGCTCAAGGGATTCCAGCAGGGAATACTCCCGGAAAGCCTCCTTTGCCTTTCCCAGTTTCAGATAGGTTTCCCCAAGGCGGCTGTGGACTTCCGCGAATTTGGGATCAAGACTGAGTGCATTTCTGAATTCAATTTCCGCCTCTTTGAACTGGCCTTTTTCATAATAGGCTTTCCCTTTTTCAAAATGGGATGCCTTCTTTTCCGCGTCAGATGTGCATCCGCAGATAAGAAAAGAAAAAAATACAAAAAAGCAGAAAAACTTTTGCAGCGGTTTCATCAGCATACCTCCGGAATTTTTTGTTCCTGATTGATTCAGATACAGATTTCAAGGCAAAAAACGCCATCCGGAATCCCTGATCTTTCTCATTGTAAAGATGCAGTTTTTTTCGGACATACCTTTGCCTGAAAAAGCGTATCATTCGAAAATGACAATTTTTTCATAAGATTAAGAAAAAAAAATTTTCCTTGAAGCCTCCCGTCAGCCCGTGAAAACATTTTCCCGAACCTCTGTATATTTCGACAAGTGCTGAAAAAAAGCAACAGAAAAATGAAAACATTTTCATTTCGGGCGGGAAACAGTGAAAAAAAATACGGATTTCTGTTGCCTGTCTGTCCCTTTCATTGATATGATCTGAACACAGGGGAATGAAAGGAGGCTTTCATCCTGAAAACAGAACACATTCATCAAAGGAGAATATTATGAAAAAATGGTATGTGGCGCTGGGACTTGGTCTTGTGCTTGCCGTTTTTTCCGCCGAGATTCAGGCTGCGGAAAATCTGGCTGACTGGAAGGCTTATGTATGGCAGGGCAATGTTGCCATGTCGCATTCAGGCACGGCCCTCAGCGTGAGTGCAGACGGAGGCAGCAAGGTGGCAATGGGAAGAATATACAAAAATTTCCCCAATGCAGTGGGAATGTTTGCATCTGTGAATGTTCCGCAGAGTTCCGGAGAGAATGGCGTTGGCATCCGCCGGAATATCGGAAAAGCGGCAGACGGCAGCAGGGTCATGGCTGAACTTTATCTGAACGAATACGGGGGCGACAAAAGGATTCAGTACAACATAAGGAAAAGGGACAGCAATGGCAACACCCTGAAAGTCTATGCCAGGGGATATCTGGGAAATTTTTTTGACGGATGGGAAAGCGGGCAGAATGTGCTGATCGCCTTTGCCCGTGTCGGTGACGAAGTCTGGTTTTATACCCCGCAGAACAATGCGGGACTGGTCAAAAT
>JAWKPW010000180.1:0-2892 GCA_041390465.1 Desulfobacterales bacterium
CAGGCAGAAATGGAAACCGTTTTAAACAGATAAAAAAGAACCGATAATTTGTGACAGACAGCAGGGAGGCAATATGAGCAATTTTTTGATTTACAAAGATTATTTCGGAATTGTGGAATATTCGGCAAATGACAGGATTTTTTGGGGCAAAATCGAATTTATAAATGATTCGATTACATTTGAAACCGCAAATGCGGATGATCTGGAAAAAGAATTCAGAGACGCGGTTGATGATTATTTGGATACCTGCAAAAAGATTGGGAAGAAACCTGAAAAATCATTCAAGGGGCAGTTTAATGTAAGAATCAATCCTGAACTGCATAAAAAAGCTGCAGAGGAAGCACTGCACAAAAAAATTTCTCTTGATAAATTTATAGAGAATGCCATTTCCCGTGAACTGACAATTAATGCATCTTCCGCTTAACTGAGATTAGCCGAAAATTGAGAATGCGAATTAAAAGTCAGATTTCCACAAGATCTGACAAGTTTTTGAAGGTTGTCAAATCTTATGTGAAGATATACCAATCTGTTTTAAATTTTAATTTGCATTGAGACTCTTTTTTTGGGGATATTTTAACACCATTATCCAAACATATTCACTAAGAGTTTTTCGAACCACCTTTTTTTATTCAGAGACAAACTGATATGAACATTCTCATCACTCCGTCAGAAATTATTGAATATCTTTACTGTCCCAGATTTACTTATTTCGAGTATGCACTGAATATTCCGGAGCATCAGGAAAAACGCTTCAAGGTGCTGAAAGGCAGGAATGTGCATAAGGAAAAAGCCAGGATCAATCAGGATTATCTGCGCAAAAAAATCGGGGTGACAGCCAAAGAGACAGAGGTCTATCTTTGTTCGGAAAAGCACCATGTCCGGGGCATTGTGGACGAGGTTCTGACACTCAATGACGGCACAATGGCCCCGCTGGATTACAAATTTGCAGAATATAAGGAACGGGACTACAAGACCCTGAAAACACAGTCTGTTGTTTACGGGCTTCTGATTTCGGAGAATTACGGAAAACCGGTGAACAAAGGCTTTGTTGTTTATACCCGATCCAAAAACAGACTGGTGGAAATGGAATTTTCCCCAAAGGAGTATGAAGAAGTGCAGAGCATCATCAGGGAAATGCTTCTGATTATACAGAAAGGATATTATCCCAAAAAAACAGGAACTTCTTCCAAGTGTTCAGACTGCACCTACCGGAACATATGTGTATGAATTTCAGTTTCACAGGTGTAAAAGATCGGATTTTTTTAAAAAAAATCCGGTTTTTCTGAGAATTTTGTACCAGAAAATTTATGGTTCTTTGCTTATGAGGAGATGCCATGCAGCTTGTTGTCAATTCTTACGGTGCATACATACGGAAACGTGAGGAATGTTTTGAAATCAAAGTGGATGAGAAAAAGCAGGAAATTTCCGCCCGCAAGGTGGATTCCATTCTCATTACCACGTCTGTGCTGATTTCCTCGGATGCGCTTCTTCTGGCGCATGAAAACAATATTGATGTGATTTTTCTGGATCAGTTCGGCAATCCTTTTTCCAGAGTCTGGCATTCCAAATTCGGGTCCACAACCTATATCCGGCGCAAACAGTTGGAATTTTGCGAAAACAGCATCGGGCTTGATTTGGCAAAGGGCTGGATTGGAGAGAAACTGGATCATCAGACAGAGCTTTTGGAAAAACTCAAGCGCACCAGGGAAAAAAAGCAGGCCGAAATTGAGGAATACATATCCGCCATCCGTGCAAAACGCAGTGAACTGGAAAATCTGGAGGGAGAAAATATTGATCAAATCCGGGAGAGGATTTTCAGTCTGGAGGCTTTGTGCGGAAAAACTTATTTTCAGGCTGTAAATTTCATCATTCCGGATCGTTACAGTTTTTCCGGACGCTCCCGCCGTCCTGCCAAAGACGCGTTTAATGCGTTTCTCAATTACGGTTACGGCATTCTTTATTCCAAAATGGAAAGGGCCTGCATTCTGGCAGGTCTGGATCCCTATATCGGTTTTCTGCATACGGACAATTACGGGAAAAGATCGTTTGTATATGATATAATAGAGATTTTCAGATGCCATGTGGACGAGGTGGTGATTAAGCTGTTCAGCAAACGCATGGTGAAAGACAGTATGATCCGGGAAATTCAAAACGGTGTGACATTGGTAAAAGAGGGCAAGGAACTTCTGATTTCGGAGTTCAACAAAATGATGGAGGAAACCATGCGGTACAGGGGAAGAAATATCAAGAAAAGCAATATCATGGAATATGAATGCCACAGGCTGGCAAACAGTTTTATCGGAAAGGACAAAGAGGTGGATATGGGTGAGGTTTAATGCCTGTGCAGAGATTTAATTTTTATGCGGGAAGAAAAAAATGTTGACATGGGTTGTGTATGATATTACAAATGACAAAATCAGAAACAGGGTGGCAAAACTCTGTAAAAATGCAGGGCTGTACAGGGTTCAGAAAAGTGTGTTTCTGGGGGATGTTGAAAGAAACAGGCTTGATGAGCTGCATATTCAGTGCGAAGATCTGATTGAGGTGAGCACAGATTCCCTGTATATTTTCCCCATGTGCGAAGATGATTTCAAAAAGGTGAGAACTGCGGGAAACGCGTTTGACAGGGCGCTTGTTTCTGACGAGATTCTGTCGATGTTTTTTTGAATTTTCTTATTTTGGCAAAGAAAAATCTGCCCAATTTATTTGGCGGAATAAGCTCTTTGACAATAATATATGGAAGATTCTGGATATTTTTATGCGGAAAACATGTAATGAGACGGGAAAAATGGGCTTGACATCCATGAAAACAGGGGGTAAAAGGATAAAAAAGGCTCAGGTGAATTTGACCCAATGCCCTGACAATGCTGATTTATGCATTCTGGGGCGGTC
>JAWKPW010000181.1:0-2875 GCA_041390465.1 Desulfobacterales bacterium
TCCTGTTTTTCCCTTCTCTCCAAAGGGTTACGACCTGTTTTACATGGTCTTCATTCAGGGATGACTTTCTGCCGATCTGCTTTCCCTGCTTCTGCGCTATGGCTATACCCTCTCTCTGCCGTTCTTTTATCATGGAAAGTTCAAACTGTGCACAGGCTCCCATGACCTGCAGCATAAGCGTATTCATGGGATTGGTTTTTTCCCCGGTGAAGGTCAACCCCTCTTTATGGAATTTCACGGCCACGCCCTTTTCTGCAAGGGATGAAACAATGCTTTCCAAATCACGCAGGTTTCTTGCCAGACGGTCGATGCTGTGCACATGCAGGGTATCCCCGGCCCGCAGATGCTTCAGGCATCTTTCCAGTTCCGGACGGTTTTTCGTTCTCCCGCTGATCTTATCCGCAAAAACCACGTCAAGGTCAACCCCTTCCAACTGCCTTGCCTCATTCTGCAGGATTGTTGACACTCTGACATACCCCACATTCTGCCCATTTGCCCTGATCACTTTTGCCATGATGATTCCCCTTTCGTGTTTGATGTTAAAAAAGTTCTTAACTTATCATTACATAAATGTCAAGAATTGTTTTTTAACTTTTCTTTACACGAATTGTCAAGGGTTTCAACCGGCACTGCAAAAGATAAAAAAAGTGTACTTTTCTTTACATCTGTTTTTCACCGGTCATCCGGAAAAACCGGACAGCCGGTCATCAGGGTTCACAGCACAGGAACAAGTTTCACATTCGGTTTCACGGTCTTCTTTTCCACATACAGACTCATCCGGGTGCGCAGCGCGGCAGGATTGGGAAATCCGAAATCATTGCCTCCGTCCATGAACTGTTTCAAATCCTTTCCGGTTTTCCACTGGGGAAAGAAGGCAAAGAACCGGTCAAACATGCTCCCCAGTTCTGTCTGCAGATTCTCCGGGTTGCGGGGACATTCCCATGATTCCCGGAACGTCACGGCTGCCTGACCGGATATGGCCTTCAGCTTTACTGTTGTCTGCCCGTCCCGGCGCTGTGCTGCGATCTCGGTCAGCCGCTGTTTGATTTTTTCCAGTTCCTCTTTCTGCTCTCTGATTCTGGCATCCATTGCCAAAGCCTTCCGGATCAGCTTTTCGATCTCCACCTCTTCCGCAGGCAAATCATACTTTTTCCCGTCCACCTGTGTTGTTTTCAACTCTGTCATGATGATTCCCTTTGTGCTTATGGTTTAACCACTCTCATTTAAACGCAATTTCCGTTTTGCCATTGTCAAACTTCTTTTGAAAATTATGCAAAACCTATAAAAAAAATACTGTTTTTATAACTTTTGCTAATCACGCATTCCCCTGCATTCCCCATCATTCCCGGCATATCCCTGTTTTTGTTTCATAATAATATCAGTATCATATCCATAAAGTATCCTGATATGGCCACATGTGTCAGTATTATCGCAATTTTACAAAATTGTAATATCCCCCCCCCTGTACCTGCAAAAATGAAATGCACAGGAAAAAGCCGCATGTATGGCGCATGCAAATACCTGTCATGCCCAGGGGAACCTGTTAAAAAATCACCTGTGTAAAATTTACGAAAGTTTTACAGCAAAATATGCTGATTTTGTTCATATTAATTCCTTTTTTCGCAGCTCAGGAAACACAGTTTTTCACTTTTCCGCTTTGTCTGTTTTTGCGAATTTATTTCTATTATTTCAATTGGTTATATTCATGTGTCCTGTGCTTTTCTTTCTTTCGGTTCGCATAATTCATATTGAATGAAATTCATAAAAAATGCAATAAAATCAGGGATATAAAACCGGGATTAAAACTTTCTTCTTTCCTGTGTGTAAAAACCCGCATCTTCAAGCGCTTAACCTTAATGCAGGTAAACATCTGTTGTGGCTATGTTCGCATGGCCCAGGAACTCCCGGACCTCCACAATGTCCCATTTCCGGTTTTTCAGGAGATCAGCCGCACGGGTATGGCGCAGGGAATGTATCACTCTGCGCCTGTCCATTTTCCGGATACCTGCTTTGTCTGCCCACAGCCGGAACCGCTTCTGCATTTCCCTTTCCTCTATGCCGGTTCCGGGTCTTATGACATGTTCCCGGTTTTTCCTGTCCCACAGGCATGGGCAGAAAAGCGGTTCCTCCTCCCCGGTTTTTGCCAGATCCATCCACTGCCGCACAGATTTCAGATATTTCAGATCAGCCCGGTCTTCAAAGGTCAAATCCTGCGTTTCACTGCGCTTTCTTTTTCTGCCGTGTATCTGCACCACCGCGCGGGAGGGGAAAAAAAGAATATGCCCGGTTTTCATGTTCACCGCCTCCCCGACGCGGAGAGCACAGCAGAAAATCAGGGAAAACAGGGCATGATCCCGCACCGCAATCTTGGTTTTTGCCTTTGTTATCTCGTCAAGCAGGGATTTGACCTCGTCCGGATCAAGCTGTATGGGTTTTTCCCGCCTTGAACTCAGTCGCGGACGGACAAACTCACTGTCCAGATCAATGCCTCTGATATGCTGTTTTCCGTCCGCCTTCAAAAACCGGTTGAACTTGGCAATCGCGGACAGATGGTTGGCAACTGTCCGGTCAGATATGTTCCTGCCCCATCTTTCCCTGTTTCTCTGATTAAGAAAATCTTTCCACTTCTGAATGTCATCCAGGCTTATGGCCTCCGGATTTTTGCCGCAGACAGAGAAAAAGTTCCGGATGGCAGGCAGATACGCAGCACGGGTTTTGCCTGCCCGCAGATGATTGCCGAATTTTTCCAAAAGAGTGTCAAACTGTTCAGACTGCGCATAGCAGGGAGAGGAATATTTAATCAGGTCTCCGCGTGCGTTCAGAGGGGAATGATACTCCGGGTTCTGCTTTGCCTGCCATTTTAAAAAACCGTTTA
>JAWKPW010000182.1:0-2850 GCA_041390465.1 Desulfobacterales bacterium
GAGCTTGGCCTGTTTCAGCACAGAGATTTGTGTGGCATCCCCTGTCAAACGGAACCCGCTGAAATCCGCAGACAGGCTGCTGAAGGTGTCTTCATTCCTGTCAATCACGACCACAGAATGTCCTGCCCCGCTGAGGCGGTTGGCCAGATGGGAGCCCAGACGTCCGCATCCGATGATCACAATGTAAAGGCTGTTCTTCATTTAATCCCTTTCTCTGGCCAGTGAGCTGTTCTTATCCGATCCCAGATCGATCCTGCCGAATTTGTTCCAGGATGTAATCCGCTCCAGATTGGCGCGGGCCGGCTGGAAGGTGGGATCAATGTCCAGAGCCGCACGGTAGAATTTCTGCGCCTCCTGTGCATCCCCCCGGATTTCAAGCAGGGCCCCAAGCAGGTTGTAGGCTTCCGGCTGGCCCGGATCCGCGGCAATGGATTTGCGGACGGTTTCAGTGGCAGATGCGAATTCCCGATCCGAGATATGCCGCTTGCTCAGTTCGATTAATGACCGGTAATCCGTGATTCCGGTTTCATCCAGTGATTCCCGATCCAGCACCTGTGCCGCCAGTTCCCGAATTTCTTTTGGCGCAAAAGGTTTCTGAATGAAATCCGCAGCACCGAGCTTCATGGCCTCCACAGCCGTTTCTATGGTTCCGTGGGCAGTGATGACAATCACCCGGATGCCGGGCCAGTCTTCCCGGATTCGGCGCAGCACCTCCATGCCGTCCATTCCCGGCATCTTCAGATCCAGAAACACCAGAGTGAACTGCCTTTCCCCCAGTTTCTGCAGGGCTTCTTCCCCATTGACCGCTGTTTCCGCGGGTATTCCCATGGGCTCAAGGGACTGGGACAGGGTCAGACGGATATTTTTTTCATCGTCAACTATCAAAAACGCTTTCTTTTCCATGCTTCCTCCTATTGAGCCGCTGGCAGGGTGAATGTGAAGGTGCTGCCTTTGTCCGGAGATGATTCCAACCAGATTGTGCCGCCGTGCGCGCGCACAATTTCCTTGCAGATGGCAAGTCCCAGCCCTGTGCCACCGGACTCCTGTCCTTTCACCTGCACGAATTTGTGAAAAATCTTTGACTGATATTCCAAAGGAATGCCCTGCCCGTCATCCTTTACAGAAAGATGGACACAGGTTCCCGCCTGCTTTGCCATAAGCCGGATGCTGCCCCCCTTTTTCACATAGCGCAGCGCGTTGGAGATCAGATTGGTCAGCACCCAGGTAACTTTGTTGGCATCTGCCCGGACAGGAGGCACATCTCCGATTTTTTCGGACCCAAGGGAGACTTCTTTCATCTCGGCCTGACTTTTGAAAACATCCTGTGCATGATCAAAAAGGGTTTGGACCGGAACCTTCTCAAAGTCCAGTTCTATTCTGCCTGCCTCAATGCGGGACAGATCCAGCAGATCACTGATCAAAGCCTTCATCCGGAGAACCTCCTCATGTGCGGTCTGCAGAAGCTCCTGATCTTTTTCAGCAAGTTTGGATGCAGCATGTTCCAGAAGCAGATCCACACTCATCCCCAGACTGGTCAGGGGCGTGCGAAGTTCATGGGATGCCGCCATGACAAAATCTGTCTTGAGACGTTCCACTTCTTTCAGACGGGTGATATCCCTGAGCAGGAGCACAATGCCGGACAGACTTTGATCCTTGCCCCGGATGACTGTGACAGAAAACAGATAATGGCGGGATTCATCTCCTTTTGAAAGGGTCAGAATCCGCTGTTCATCCGGGATATCCGGCTGTTTTCCGTTTTCCACGGTTTTCCGCATGATCTCGCAGACCGGGAAAGGTGGAAGTATATCCGCACTGTTCAACCCCGCAGTTTCAGCAAAATTCAGATGCAGGATGCTCCGCGCGGCCGGGTTGATGCCGACAGTCTTCAAATCTGTGTCAAAGACCAGCAGCCCATCCTCAATGCTGGCAAGAATGGCCTCTCCCTTGTTCTTTTCCGAAAGAATCTGTTCAATGTTCATTTTATGATAATGACCGAGCCGTGTGGCCATTTCATTGAATTCACAGGCCAGCAGTCCCAGTTCATCACCGGTTTGCACCGGAATCTGAACTGCATAGTCCCCCGCGGAAATCTTGCGGGAAGCTTCCATCAGTCCCCGGAGCGGCTGAACAATGCGTTCGGCAAGCAGCAGACTGAAAATCAGGGCCACCGCCAATGCCGAGAGAGCCACCAGCACGGTGGACCAGATTGCACGCTGCGCGACCCTGCCCGCGCGCACACTTGCTGCATACATGGTTTCCTCATTGAGATGACGCAGCCCCGCGCAGGTTTTGCGCACACTGACAAAAAGGGGATGAATCCGCTGCCTGTATGTGCTTATGGACAGGGGCAGAGGCTGTTTTTCTGTATCCCGCACATCTGTCAATGCGGAAAACTGGTGCCGGAACGTTGCGTAGTCTTTCTCAATGGACTGGACAAGTTTGGCCTCGCCCTCAATGGTGATGTTGTCCCTGGCACGGGCCATCCACTCCAGAAATACAGCCTCATTTTCCCGGAACTGGGCAATTCCTGTTCCGGCATCCCCCAGAAACAGAAGCAGAATGCCGCTGTCCTGACGTTCCAGTGCATTCACCATGTTTTCCGCGGCCAGAATGCTCCGGTAGTTTTCCCGCAGAATCGCATCCCCGGCCCGGCCCAGAGAAACCAGATTCATTACAGCCCACACAACCACCAGTCCCATAAGGGCAAATGCGACACCGTATCCGGTCAGTATTTTCTTTTTCAGGGTCATGGATATTTCTCCCTTTCATCACTGCCCCAATCTTGCAGCAATAAGTGTGCCATAATGCAATATCTTCAATTTCAAACAGTTATAAAAAATCAAAACCGAA
>JAWKPW010000183.1:0-2819 GCA_041390465.1 Desulfobacterales bacterium
AGCCGCTGCTCATGTTGTCATCACAGGATTTTCCCAACATGAATCCAAAAATAAATTTTTGTTTTCATATGAAAATCCAAGCGGGGAGCCTTTGCAGAAAAAAGCGGATAATATCAATCCCTGTCTTGTGGACAGCAACTGTTCTCCCATACGGAAACGGGCAAAACCAATCTGTCCTGTTCCGGAAATGGCAAGAATCTGTTTTAAAAATATACCGTCCTGATTTTTCCGGAAAGAAATTTTTGCATCAAAAGAGATATTGTTCGTTTGAATACGGCAAAATCCCAAAATTTTCTGTCTCCGGATATTTTTGAAACAGATTCTCCATTCACATTTTTATTCTGTATTCCCAATCATCACCGCATGCAGCACATTTCCAAGTTCCTCAAGGGAAAACGGTTTGTTCACAGCACCGGCAAAACCGTGTCTTCTGCATTCTGTCATCACCGGATCATTGGAATAGCCGCTGGCCACAACAGCCTTCACCTTTGGATCGGCTTCCAGCAGCTCCCGCAGAGCAGCTTTCCCATCTTTGCCGATCTCCACATTCAGATCCAGAATCACCATGTCAAAAGGTTCGCGGGAGTTCATGGCGGCTTTGTAAAGAGCGGCAGCTTCCTCTCCGTTTCGGGCAAAGGAAACCTGGTACCCCAGCACACGGAGCATATTGCCCGCGACTTCCCGTATGATGTCTTCATCATCCATCAGCAGAATTCTTCCCCGCAGTTTGCTGTCAGCGGCCTTTCCGTCCCAGCCGGGATAGGATTCCCCGTTTTTTGCGGGCGTGCTTCGGAATGCAGGAAGCCAGACACTGAAAACGGTTTTGCCGGCCGGACTTGATGCTGCTTCCACATATCCTCCGTGTTTTTTCACCACAGAATAGACAGCCGCGAGTCCCAGCCCCCGTGCATCTTCGGGCGATCGGTTTTTTGTGGAAAAATAGGGATCAAAAATTCTGTCCAATATGGCCTCAGAAAGGCCCGCCCCGTAATTCTGCACAGATATTTTCACATATTCCTCCAAAGGCAGGAAGATTTTCAGGGGCCCGTGCCCTTTTTTTCCGGAAATATTTTCCGCGCAGATGAGTATCTTTCCGCCAGAGGATGCTTCCGCTGCGTTGAGCACCAGATGGTGAAAGACACGGGCCATCTGGGTTTCCTCACAAAGCACAGGCCACAGGTCGTTGGGGAGGGAAAACTCGCATTCCATGCCGAAATCCGCTGCGACCGGCAAAGCGCTTTTCCGGATCAGATCCTCCAGATACAGGGGCGTTCTGCCTGACACATCCGGATTCAGGGCTTCGACAAAATCCAGAATCATATGCCTGCCCCATTCACAGGAATTTCGGGCATCGGAAAGTCTTCTGAACGCGGTGCTGTGGGGATCGGAATTTTCCCGGACAAAGTCTATCTCTGTGATGATTTCCTCAAAAAGTCCAGCCAGATGACGGTTCACATCCGCAGCAAATCTTTCCATGACCGCAAAATACCGGGTGCGCAGTTTTTCATTTTCCGGAACTTTGCGCGGGGCAATGTCTCTGGCCAGGAGCAGAAATTTTGGGGAAGTTTCCTCTTCTGCCAGACAGAGGGCGTGGATTTCCACAGGAATCAGGCTGAGTTCCCTGTCTATGAATTCCGCTTCATACAGACAGATGCACGTTTTTTCCCCAAACAGTTTCCGTGAAATGCTTTCATAGTGCGCGGGGGGAAACAGATCCGCCATATTCATCCGCAGCAGTTCTTCGTTCAGATATCCGCTGATGTCAGATGCCCCCCGGCTGGCAAAAAGGATTTCACCGTCTGCATTGAATTTCAGTATGATCTCCGGTGCATTGTCAACAATCTCACAGCAAATCTCCCGGCATGATTCTTTTTTTTCTGCATTTTCAAAATGTTTCATGCTCTCACTTTCATACCGTCACCCACACGGTTTCGCCTTTGTTCAGTCCCTCTGTATCCCGTCCGATTTCAATCAGTCCGTCAGCCCGCACCATCGTGCTGATAAGACCGGATTTGCCCAGAACCGGTTCAGCCTCCAGTTCGCCGTGTTTTTCCCGGATGCGCACCCGGACGAAATCGGTTCTGCCCTGCGCGGAGGCCAGATTCCGGGAAAGCCGGGCCGGTATTCTGAAAGATCGTGCATATTCCTGAGAAATCCCGGAAATCTGTTCAATAAAGGGACGGACAATTGCAAGAAAAACCACCATCGCGGATACGGCATGGCCGGGCAGTCCCCAGAAGGCTTTGTGTCCGATTTTTGCAAGAATGGTGGGTTTGCCCGGACTGACGGAAATGCCGTGAACCAGAATCTCGGCATCCGGAAGTGCGGACAGCACCTCAATGGTGAAATCACGGGTTCCCACAGAACTCCCCCCGGAAATCAGCACCATGTCCGAGCGCTCCAAAGCCTGGGTGCAGGTGCGGCGCAGATCCGCATAATTGTCCCGCACAATGCCAAAGCACAGGGCCTCTGCACCCGATTCCCGCACCAGCGCGGCCAGGGTATGGGTGTTGATGTCCCGAATCTGTCCTCTTTGCGGTTTCTGATGCACCGGAACCACTTCATCCCCTGTGGAGATGAGGCTGACAACCGGTTTCCGGAAGACCCGGATGCGCTCCTGTCCGAACGCGGCCAGCAGCCCCGCCTCTGCCGCGCGAATCTTCTGTCCCCGGAAAAGAATGGTTTCCTTTTTCCTGAAATCCTCTCCGATTTCAATCACATGCTGTCCCGGAGCCGCACTTTTGCACACCTCGATGGCGTTTTCATCCAGAATTTCCGTATGCTCAATCATGACCACAGTGTCGGCACCCTCCGGCAGC
>JAWKPW010000184.1:0-2815 GCA_041390465.1 Desulfobacterales bacterium
TAATGCACGGATTTCGGAGATCCGGATGCTTTTCCGTCAGCGGGGAGTTTCCCGCAAGTTTCCTGCGAAAGGAGCGGATGTATTCCCTTCGCACCAGAACCACCATATACAGCCAGATCCCAATGAGAACAATCATCAGCACACTGACCTGGCGAACCGGGAATTCAAGGGTTTCTGTGAGAAGACCTGCCGGACAGGGATGCACCGGTGCTGAGCCGTGAGCTGCTCTATACCGGTATCACAAGAGCTGTCAGCCATGCACAGATATGGGGAACAGAAGAGGTTTTCCGGGCTGCTGCCTCACGGGCCATGTGCCGTACTTCCGGGCTGCGGGATGCCCTGTGGGAGGGGACTGCCCCCTGATCCGCTGGTTGTTGTGAGACGCTTAGCACTGAACGGTCTGCGGATGACAGTCCGCCCCCGCCATTGCAGCCGGAGCGAAGCGCCCTCGGCAACGCCAAGCTGACCGGCGCAAAAGGGCGGAGGAACCCTTTTGCGTCCGGGTTCAACGACGGGTTAGACTTTTTCTTTATGACTTGCAGCATTTGATGTTCATTTTTTTTATTGACTGAATTTATTGATATTTTTCAATCGGCAATTTGACAGCCAGTCAATAAATTCAGATGATTATGGTTACAGAAGTTTCAAAAACAGGATTGACAGCCATTTTTTTAACATTCTGAAAATATATATATTTCAAAGTCAGTCTCATGCTGCCAGCAGTTCAGGAGGTCTTGCGCTGGCAATTTCCATCTGCTGAACCATCCGAATCTGCGAGTGCAGAAGAGTTGTGACACCTATCGTATTCCCGTCAAGAGTCATAAATTCAACTTCATAGCCCTCACCGTTCTTATGCACTAAAACAGCAGTCCCCATATCACCTTTTCTCAGATTCATATGCAGTATGTCCTCTGTCAGCACAACGGTGTCAAGTTCATTAATCATTTCACTATGCCTTTCAGCGGATATGCGGTTACAAAAAACGGTATGTCCGATTCGTTTTCAGCAAACCAGACTGAGCGGACATACGGATTTTTCCGTCAGGCGATAATAAAACGCCTTCAATTACATATCTCGTTCCGAAATATGATGCCTCAGTTTTGGCAATTTCATTGTCGTCGGCATGGCGTTTCAGTGCTTCCGCAAAAATTTCCCACTGCTCTGATGAAAACCCGAACCGCATGAAAAATTTTGCCTTGCTGCAGCCGTCCCGATGAGTCAGTGACAGCAGATAATCCGTAATTTTTGCTTTCGGAACAACAGCTTTTTCATGATTCGGAAGTTTCATTGAGATTATCGTATGTACCGTTTTTTTTCATTTTAAAAAAGGCTAACGCCAAGCTAAGCGGTTTGCGGGGTGGAGCGACCGCAGGGAGCGGAACCCCGCAAATCCGCTTGAGTGCCGGGTTATGCCGCTGGATTAATTTGATTACAGTGGATTAGGATTATGTCACTGTAGATTCGACATTTCCAACGATCACGGAAACATTTATTTACTCATACTTTGAGGATTTATCATTAATTTTCAATTATATACTTGCCAGAAATATATCTTTGATTCTTTCAAAATGCGTTGTATTCAGTGTTGCAACACAGAGATTGTTCGCAATTGCAGTTGCAGCAATAAAAATATCCCTGAATTCAATCATCTGTTTTTCTCTTTTCAAATCCTGATATATTAATGAGGCAATTTCCGCTGTTTCGCTGTCAAAAGGAACAGTGATAATCCATTTGCATATTTTTTCAATGTCTTCAGAGTGTTTTTCGGTTTTTGCTCCGCACTCCAGTTCAAATAATGTGACTGATGACATGAAACACTCATTTTTTTCTCTGATTTTCCAAAGTGCCGACTTTCTTTTATTTTTTTTCCTGAGAAAGTCGATTATAATCGAAGTGTCAGTCAGAACTCCTGTATTGCCCATGATTTTATCCTGATTTCATCTTCTGAAATATTCCATTGGGAAACCGACTGAAAATCTTTTTTCCATTCTTCTGTGTCTGAACAGGAAGCTTTTTTTGTCGGTATTATAATAATCTGTACTTCCTGAGCATCAAACTCTTTCGGCAGATCAACAGAAATTCGGTTCCCAAAAACTCTGCTGTATGTCATCCAACTGTTAATTTTTTGAATCTGTTCCATATTTCCCGCCTTTATATTACAAATGTAATTATCAGAATTCAAAAACAAAATATATAATATTCACTTTAAGTCATCATTTATTGAATCTTTATTTCTGTCAATATAACCAAAATCTGCATCAGCATTAATTTGCTTTTTTTCCCATTGGTTTTCAACTTTATCAGATTCTCCATACCAGGCATCAATCATAGGACTAACGTAATACTCCAAAATTTGATCATCTTGAACAAACCATTGTTCAACAGTCTCCCGGTGATGATCTGAAACGGAACCTCTTGGTTTATCCAAAGCAACAAACCCGTCCCATTCGGATTTACCGCCACCTCCCCCGAACTGGAGACCGTTATCTTCAATTGCCTTTTCAATAAACCTGTCAATTAAATCATTTCGGTCTACTCTGCTTAACTCATCAGAAAATCGAAATCCGATCCTGAAACCGAATTCCTGAAACTCACCAACTCTTTTTTTCTTTCTTAATCTCTTTTTCATATTCAGATCTATCAGATCTATCAGATCTATCAGATCTATCTGATCTAAGGCATAACGTAGAGCTAATCGGCTTGCGGGGTGGAGGGAGCGGAGCGACCGGAACCCCGCAAATCCGCTTGAGCGCCGGGTTATATTCTTTTCATAATGAAAAAAGTTAAGATTTATAAAAAATTAAGGAATACTAGT
>JAWKPW010000185.1:0-2793 GCA_041390465.1 Desulfobacterales bacterium
TTTTGAACACACGGAAACCTCTTTTTTTCCTGCTTGCAAGTATCTTTTCAATGGGGAATTGGCATAATTTTTTCCCGAAATATGAATTTGTAACAGAAAGTGATGATTATGAACCTGAGAACCAGACTTCTGCTTGTCCTCATTCCCCTGGCGGCTCTGAGTATCAGCAGCATTGCCTGGCTTTCCTGCCGGACAGCATCATCGGCCATTGTCGTGACCCAGAAAGCGGATCTGGATGCTTTTGCAATGAAAACACTGCTCGAACTCCGCAACTGGATGGAGGACAAGGCAAACAATGCTGCCATTTTTTCAGCAGATCCGCTTTTTGCTGAAGCCTGCAGAGGGAACCGTGTGGCCGAGGCACAGGCACGCATGGCATATTATCATCAACTGTCTCCCTGTTATGAAGCCATATTTCTGGCTGATACGCAGGGAAAAATTCTTGCAGATTCCCTTTCGGACAGAGCGGTCGGCATAGAAGTGGAAAAGATACCGATCTATGAAATCAATATCCGCAAAGCCAGAGAGGGAGAAATCTGGGTGGGGAATGTGGGAAAATCCCCGGCCAGCGGCAGACCTGTCTGTCTGATTACGGCTCCAATCATGGATAAAGGCGAAATCGCGGGAATTATCGGAACACCCCTTGAACTCAATGATTTTTCGGAAAAACATATAGCGGGTTTCAAACTCGGACAAAGCGGTTATCTGACCATTGCGGATGCCAACGGCGTGTTTCTTGCCCATCCGGATGAAAAAGAGATTTTCAGCACCGATCTGAACAAGCTGGATTTCGGGAAAACCATTATGGCGCAGAAGAATGGTGTGGTGGAATACCTGTGGCACGGAACACCGAAACTGGCGGCATTCAGAACCGATGAGAAAAGGGGATGGATTGCGCTGGCAACCATTACAGCGGATGAATTTCTGAGACCAATCCGCCATGTCAAAACTGTCACTTTTCTGATAGGGCTGGCAGCAATGGCAGGAATGGCGGCAGCCATATGGCTGCTTACTGCCAGGGCTTTCGGAGTGATACGCAGAATTTCACATGGAATTGAAATGGCCTCCGAAGAGATTTCACAGGCTTCTGACCATGTGGCTGAGGCCAGTCAGGATATGGCACAGGGTGCATCCCGGCAGGCAGCCGCGTTGGAGCAGACTTCGGCCACATTGGAGGAACTGTCCGCATCCAGTATAAACACCAGCGACATCACCAGCGGAGCTGAAGAGCTGATGAACCGGAATGTGGCCCGTACCGCGCACTCCCTCAAAGCCCTCAAGGAACTGACCCATGATATGGAAATGATTGAAAAAGACAGTGGAAAAATCGGATCGGTCACAAAAACCATTGATGATATCGCGTTTCAGACCAACCTGCTTGCCCTCAACGCGGCAGTGGAAGCAGTGCGCGCGGGCAGTGCAGGTGCAGGATTTGCAGTGGTGGCCGGAGAGGTCCGAAATCTGGCGCTCAAGGCCGCAGATGCTGCCAGCGGCACAGAAGAACTGCTGGAGGGAATGCGCAGCCGCATAGTCACCGGTGCAGAGGCCCTGCGCAAAATGAGTCATGATTTTGAAGGCATTGTGGAATCTGCGACCCTGATGGGGGAAAAAACCTTTTCCATCACCTCGGCCAGCAGAGAACAGTCTGTCAGCCTGCAGCAGATCAACCGGGCGGTGCAGGAAATTGACAGTGTCACCCAGGGCATGGCTGCGAATTCCCAGGAATCCGCAGCAGCCAGTGAACAACTCTACGCGCAGGCCAAAGCCATGCGGCAGATGATTGCGGAACTGGTTTCCATCACCGGAGGCCGGAGTCCTGTGAAACGCAGAAAAGGCGGAACAGACAGTTCTGAAAAAAAGCGCAGGGAACCGGCATTGCCTCCGCAGCCGGAGAAAATGGAAGCCCTCAAGCAGCAGTCTGAATCAGTTGAAACAACTCAAAAGATTCTTGCAGAAAAGGAACTGGAGATTTTTTGACAAGGGGTTGGGAGTCGGGGTTGGGGATTGGGGAGCAGGCATCAGGTTTGAGAGATCAATTTCCGATTTGAAAGTCATGAGATGGTTTCACAAAAAACAATGAACACCTGCCCCCACTCTCTGCCTCTTTAAAAATGAGGAGACAGCATGGATTGCGAAATCAAGTCACAGGGTGAACGCATTGACATAAAAATATCAGGAAGCGTGGATCATCTGGCAGCGGAAAAACTCAAGGAAGAATTTGAAAAACTGGATCTTGCCAAAACACAGGAGGTGGTCATTGACATGAAGGGCACCACCTATATCGGAAGCGCGGGGGTGGGAAAACTGCTGCTGCTTTACAAAAATATGCCGGACAGAAACGGCCGGATCAGTATTGTCAATCTTTCTGAGGATATTTATTATCTTCTGGCAGATATGGAACTGGAAACCATATTTTCCCTGAAACGGGCCTGATCAGAAACATTGATCATGGAACAGATTTCCGTTTGCCATGCGAATGTATTCCTCCTCTGTGGCATTCGGATGTTTTTTGAAGACCATCATCAGTTGAGTGCCTTTGTCATTCCACCGCGCGCGGGAGGCATAATGGCGTATGATGAAAAGCCCTCGTCCGGATTCACGGAGCATGTTGCTTTTTTTTCTGGGATCCGGGGCAGTTGCAATGTCAAACCCCTCTCCGGCATCTGTGATCTCCAGATGAAAATCATTGCCATAGCGGCAGCGGATCAATATGGGCCTGGAGGGATCACATTGATTTCCGTGCTTCCAGGCATTGATCAGGGCTTCCTCAAAGCAGATTCGCAGACGGAAGGG
>JAWKPW010000186.1:0-2729 GCA_041390465.1 Desulfobacterales bacterium
CCTTCATAATCCAGCACCAGTCCGGCAAAACGGATGCCGAACAAATCCTGTATTTCATTTTCCACCAGAAAGGCTGAAAACCAGACCGGCGATATGCTGGGCACGGGAGTATCTTTGCTCACACGCAGGAGAAAATGAATCAGTTTCAGATCCTTGTCGAAATGATAGAGAATTTCGATCTCATTCTCACCGGTTTCCACACAGCTCATGGTGACAAAGCGGTATCCTTCCACTTTGATCCGCGCGGTTTCTCCCACCAGCCGATCCGCAGTGACAGAGATGATTTCTTCCAGCATAGACCTTCCTCCTTGTATAACGTGAATCCGGCATCAGTATAGGGGTAGCATTCCCCTCTTGAGAGGGGGCAGAGAAGTGTGTTCAGACAGGGAACCTACACGCCCCGGACTTCTCAGGAGGGAATGGGAATTCAGCCGATGGTTGGTTACGCTGTCACTTCCATTCCTGTGCGTGAGGCGGATTTCAAATGCCGGATATGTGCAAGGGATGCTTTCATGTTCTTTTCAGTTTCCCACAGGTCAACAGCGTGCTGGGCGTTGAGCCAGAATTCAGGGGAATTTCCGAACAGTCTGGACAGGCGCAGGGCTGTTGCCGGAGTGACAGAACGGCGCTCTTTCAGAAGTTCACGGACTGTGCCGATCGAAACACCGAGAGAGGCAGCCAGTTGTGCCGGTGTAAGTCCGTAATCCGGCAAGAAATCCTCCCTGAGCATTTCTCCCGGATGCACTGGTTTTATCTTCCGTTTCTGCGTATTCTTTATGCCCATGAAAATTTTTCCTTAATGATAATCTGTTATCTCAACATCATACGCATTGCCGCCTTCAAAGCGGAAACAGATTCTCCACTGGTCATTGACAGATATGGAATACTGACCTGTCCTGTTTCCCTTTAAGGCATGGAGCCGGTTGCCCGGAGGAACCTTAAGGTCTTCAGGACAGGATGCAAGATGAATGTACGCCAGCCGGCGTATGGCTCTCTGAAGCAAATCCGCGGGAATCTTTTTGGATTTCCCTGTCAAATAAAGTTTCTGGGTATGTCTGTCAGCAAATGTTTTAATCATAAATTTCAGAACATGCGTTTTTCCCTGTTATACGGTGTATAACACATTGCGTCAACAATTCTTTAATAAAATCAAAGGGCAAAACAGCACATCTGAAAATATGGACAGCCGCCTGTCATGCAGCGACAGCAGGCCGGATGTTCATTTCCCCTGGTTCCGGATGGTTTTCCATGATTTTCCGGAATTTGCCAAGCCCTGTGACAATGCCGTCAATAATGGCTTCGGGTTTGGCCGGGCAGCCAGGCACATACACATCCACAGGGATGACCTGATCCACTCCGCCCACCACATTGCAGGTTCCCCTGAAAATCCCGCCGGATAAGGCACATGATCCCACCGCGATAATCACCCTGGGATGGGGCATCTGATCAAAAAGATTGCGCAGCACTTTTTTGTTGCGGTGGTTGACTGTGCCTGTCACCACCAGCAAATCCGCGTGCATGGGATTGCCCACATTCAGAATGCCGAACCGCTCCGCGTCATACACGGGTGTCAGGCAGGCCAGCACCTCAATATCGCAGCCGTTGCAACTGCCGCAGTCAAAGTGCAGCAGCCAGGGGGATTTCATCCGTGACTGTGTTACAAGCGATTCAAACCATTTCATATGTCCATCCTTTGCAGGGGCATGTCAATCCGCCTGAAATCCTGTCAGGCAGGTTGGGTTGAGGAACGAAACCAACCTGCCCCGGCTGTCAAGCAGCCTGAAATTATAGTGTCAGTGTAATCCGAAATCCCGCGCAATCCCGCCTATTTGAATTTCAGCCAGATCAGATTTACCAGTGAGAGAGTCAATCCCATGGACCAGACATAACCGAGCATCCACCGCCAGTTCATGCGGGCAGAAACATTGTCAATCAGGATCTCAGCCGCATAGGTGAGAGCCAGCAGCACCAGTGCGCCGACCCAACTGCTGCCCCAGAACATGGCGCAGACTCCCATGAGCAGAACAATTTCATAAAAATGACCGATTTCAATCAAAGCCAGCGCGGGGCCGGAGAAATCCGTGAGCATACCCCGCACGATCTCCTGATGCGCCTGATGGGAAGAGGACAGATCAAAAGGGGATTTGCGCAGTTTGATGGTCAGTGCATAGCCCAGGACCACAAACATGAAAGGCAGTTTGATCAGCAGGGGGTCCTGCCACTGCCAGACATTGGCAAGTTTGAAACTGCCGGTTTCCAGATAGATCCCCACCATAACCAAAATCAGCAGAGGTTCATAGGAAAGAATCTGCAGCAGTTCCCGATGCGCACCCACCTGACTGAAAGGCGATGTGGAGGAAAGAGCGCCCACCACCAGAAAGACAGCACCCACAGCTTCCACAAAGACAATGAGCAGCAGGTCAGTCTGGCAGAAAAAGAGCCCAACCGAAATCCCTGCTGATGCCAGATAGGAGAAGGCGCAAAAAGCCTGCCACACATTGACCACCATTTTTTCTTTGGCAAGCAGCTTGATGACATCATAAAAAGGCTGCACCGCAGGCGGGCCGATGCGTCCCTGGAGCCGGGCAGTGAGTATGCGATCCGCTCCGCTGATCAGACCGCCGATGAACGGAGCAAAGACAATGCCGGCAAGGGCAAACATCAGATTGGTCATAGCGCGCCTCCCATCAGTAAAATCAGCAGCACCAGTGCACTGAGATTGATCCAGG
>JAWKPW010000187.1:0-2680 GCA_041390465.1 Desulfobacterales bacterium
TTGACAGAATCAGGCATCAACTGTATGAAACAGAGTGGGAATCAGGAGAGGTTATCTCTTCCATTGTACGCAATCACAGCGAATGGAACAGCAATCTGTATCAGGCTATGCCTTTTCATCAGAAAGTCGAACAGGAAGGAATATATATCGCTAATTAAAACATTACCTATAAAATCAAATAAATGAACTTAATATAATTTAAATCAGCCACGAATGACACGAATCTGCACGAATTTTACAAACCATAATTTGTGCAATTCGCTGCTGTACCATTAAATTTTCTGAGTAATGATATAAAAACAGAAAAATTTATTGCCCATCTTGATGCAGAGATTCAGAGAAAAATAAAATGAATCAACAGCTTTTTCCACAAAAACAGAAAGGAACTTCTTTATGCTGCCACAGCCCGTACCTTATCTTTCTGAAGAGGAATATCTTGAATTTGAAAGAAATTCAGAGAGTAAAAATGAATATTTTGACGGCGAAATCTTTGCCATGTCCGGTGCATCCGAAGCGCACAATCTGATTGTTGCCAATGTGATTGTCACTCTCGGTTCACAGTTGAAAAAGAAACCCTGCCGGGTTTATCCAAGCGACATGCGCCTGAAAATCGAAAGCACAAAACTGTACACCTATCCGGATGTAATGATTGTCTGCGGGGAGAGAAAATTCGGAGACAAAGAGAAAGACATGCTGCTCAATCCGGATGTGATTATTGAAGTGCTGTCAGACTCCACCGAATCCTATGACCGGGGCAAAAAATTCAGTCATTACCGGCAGATTGCCTCTTTGAAAGAATATGTCCTGATTTCCCAGAATATCCGGAAAATAGAAAAATTTTTAAAAACTGAAAGCCGACAGTGGATATGGGAGGATACGGACGAGGATTATCCGGAAATGATTTTGGAATCAGTGGGATGTTCTCTGCATCTTGATGAGATTTATGACAAAGTTTTTTAACGGGAAATGTCGGATTACGCTAACGCTAATCCGACCTTGTATTATGCGAGGCATGGTTTGATCTGTTCCATGCGATTAATTAACCCAACTTGCGACCTATTGATATATCATATAATCTGATTAGATTTACTTCAGGTAAATAAGTATAATCACATAACTGTTGCCGGAGGTGAATCATGGAACTTCAGATTATAATTTTTTACGTTCTTTGCCATGAACTTCTGACCGCACTGAATATCCGTGAGGATTCCCAGGTCAGAATGACCGATGCCGAAGTAATGACGGTTGTTCTGACATCGGCCTGTTTTTTCAGCGGAAACTTCAGGAAAGGGGCGGTTTTCCTGAATGAACACGGTTATATTCCCCGGATGCTGAGTGAAAGCCGTCTGAACCGCAGAATCCACGGCATTGATGATTACATATGGGAAGCCCTGTTTTCCGTTCTCTCAGAAATTTTCAAAATGAGGAATAACGGACAGGAGTATGTTACAGACAGTTTTCCCGTGCCCGTCTGTGACAACATCCGCATCAGCCGTTCCAAAATCTTCCGGGGTGAGGATTACCGGGGATACATATCCTCCAAAAAGAGATATTTCTTCGGTATCAGAGTTCACATGATTATCACAGCATCGGGGGAACCGGTCGAATTTCTGATCGCTCCCGGAGCCGAATCCGATGTTACGGTTCTGAAGCAGCAGAACTTCGGACTGCCTCCCGGTTCTGTATGTTACGGAGATAAAATCTATAATGATTACAGTTATGAGGATCTCCTGAAAGAAGTTGCCGGGATCATTCTGAAACCGATAAGGAAAAAGAATTCGAAGCGGGCGGAAGGGGATTTCATTGTCCGACGGGCGGTCAGTTATACCCGGAAAAAGATTGAAACTGTCTTCAGCATTGTGACGAATTTTTTTCCAAAAAAAATTCATGCAGTGACCTCAAAGGGATTTGCTTTGAAAGTTATGAGTTTTATCCTTGTCTTCGCTATTCAGTCTTTGTAGGTCGCAAGTTGGGTTATATATATGGCGGTCATAATCATGGGGATTCTTCCGATTCGATCCCGGCGGAATAACCGGCATGGCTCCCTGCCGGATAATATACTGACGGCAATCCCCACTGTCATATCCTTTATCGGCGGGGACAAAGGAAGGATGGAAACCGAAAGTCAGAGCCTCACCCTGTGTGATATCGTGATCCTGTCCGGGAGTCAGGATGAATCTCAGAGGATTTCCGGGAGCATCGGCAGCGATATGGATCCTGGTGCTGAACTCCCCGGCTGCGGCCCAGGGTCTGTTTTTCCTGCCCGCCGTCTTTCTTCAATGCTCCGGCGGCGCAGGGATGGGCCCGAATCACCGTGCTGCCGGGAATCAGGAGTTCCATATCCGGGTCAAAGGAACAGAAGGCGAAAAAGCGTTCCCATGCACCTTTACCGCTCCACCTGGCAAAGCGTCTGCAAACACTGTTCCATCTGCCGTATTCCTGTGGAAGAAACCGCCACTGTGCGCCGCTTCGCATTATCCAAAGGACAGCTTCGGCATACAGGCGGACCGCAGCTTCCTTTTTCGAATAAACACCGGGCTCATTCTTCAGAAAAGCCTGTATTTTCAACCATTGAGCGTCTGATAACAATGTTTTCATGAGAACCGGCATATGTAATAAAGTTGAAATGTCAACAGAACCTAACATGACAAAGTAAAATTACTTATCTTTGAAATTGAAA
>JAWKPW010000188.1:0-2614 GCA_041390465.1 Desulfobacterales bacterium
TGGAATTGGTGAATTCTTTTTCCGGTTCTGACACGGACGCAATCACAGCAGGATCGGCAGTTTCCTCAGTTTTTTCCGATGCAGCATACTGAAACACCCGCAAAATATCATCCCGGCCTGCCTCATAGGACGGAAACAGATCCGCCCAGTTAAGATATTTCAGTTTTTCATCTTCGGGCTGGCAGTCATCAAGACGTGCAGGAATGAGGAAAACATCCTCATCGGAAAATTCCCCAAGAATGTCAAGGGCAAGTTTCAGTTCCTTCTGAACAAATCCTCTTTTGGAAAGGGATTTTGACGAGAGCAGGGCAATGAAATAACTGCTTTCCCGTATGGCCTTTGTGATGTGGAATTTCCAGTTCTGCCCCGGAAGCAGATCAATCTTGTCCATCCAGGGCACAATTCCGGCCATTTTCAAATCTTCATAAAGCCTTCTTGCCGTGGCAATGTCTTCCCTTGCATAGCTGATAAAGACTTTGAGCGGTTTGCATTGGATGCTGCTGTTTCCGCTGTCTTTCGGCTTTTCGGGAGTTGCAGCAGGCGGAGACTGGGGCTGATAATAATGGTAATGTATGCCGCCATTCACATGAACATCCTTGCCTGCAACACCCACCTGCGAACCGTTGATGTTTATGGTCTCAGATGATTCTTTTCCATTATCAGGCTGTTTTTCTTCCATCGTGAGCATTTCCTGTTTTCAGATCAACAGAATTTTGTCGGATTAGGCTTCGCCAATCTGGCCTGCAGAACCGCATTTCCTGTTTTGAGATAATGAATTTTATGAGATCAAAAACCGGATTTTTCCGAAAAATCAGGTTATTAAAATACGCAATGCGTACTTATGCTGACCTGCAGAACTTCAAAAAATTGACAATCATCTTCAAATTCAATGAGTTGCTGAAACATACTGATGCAAAATAAGACGTATCAAAGCCTCAAAAGGCATATCTTTCTGCAAGGCCTTTATCCGAATGGCATCAAAATCCTCCTCCGGCAGTCGGATACTGACAATTTTTGTTTTTTTGCCAAAATCCGATGCGCCATCCATAAATTTCTGCAAAATTTCTTTATCCCTGACAGAGGGAACCAGTCTTTCTTCCTCAAAATCCTTCAAAATTTCAGATTCTTCAACAGTGAGTTTCATAACTGCTCCTTTAACCGTTTTGTATGTTTCCTGCGCAGTGGGTCAAATCCGTTGATTCAGATCTGACACAGGAACAGAAAAAATCCGTATGGATTGATATTATTATAGAAAAAAAATCTGAAAAACAAATCAGAATCCCGGAAGGGATGACATTGTCAACCGGTTTGACCCACTATCCAAAATCCTGTATCGTATCCATTTTATCACCATATCTGATTTTCTCTGCTGTCTGTCCGTGCCTTCCGTACTTTCAGAATATCCTTGCGGATGGCAGCCAGTGCGGATAAGCGCTGCTGGGGGGTCTGGCTCTGCCAGAAATCAAGATCCCAGTCTTCCGCAGATTTGAAATCCGGTGCCCGGTTGACAGCAATTCTTTTCCGTCTTTCTTCGGATCGCTGTGAAAGTTCCATATCTTTTTCCTTTGATTTGGTCACAGGAACAGGAATTATTATAAAAAAACAGAAAACAGTTCTTCCAGACTGCGGAAAATTCCTGCCCCCTGACATGCCATCATTCCTGAACAATCTGATATCCTTTGTCTGCAAGCAGACGAACCAGTCCGTGAGGCCCGCCCATATGTCCCCCGCCCGCGATAATCATCAGATTCTGACGAAGCTGAAACATCTGTTCCATTTTTTTCACCCACCGGATATTTCTCCTTACCATTACACTCCGGTAAATTTCCATATGCTTTTTATGATGATTTCTGTAATGAAATTCCAGAGTGTCAGCATCCCCCTTTTTCCAAAGTTCAAGAACTTTGTGAAGCGGAATTTCTCCTTTTGCAAGTTTTTTCTCCAGAGCATCTTTCAGCAGAAATTCCTGCTGTGCGGGAGGCAGCTTGGCCGTACAGTCAATCTGATCCTGGGCAGTTTCCAAAAACATCAGTGTTTTGCCTTCCTGCAGGGCTTTTCTGAAAAAATACATGTCAATTCCCAGAGCATGGTGCATTTTGGAATCACTGTCTTCTTCCTCTTTGTCCTCAAGCATTGTGGAAAGCAGCCAGGGTCTGATTTTTTCCGCCATATGAACAGGAAACTGCTTTTCTGAGAGTTTTTGCATCAGCTTTTTCTGCATTTTGGCAGAGATGTTTTTCCATATGGTCTCACCGTGCGGATAAAATCCCACAGAACGAACATATTGTCTGACTTCATGGGATGTTACATCATCCGGATTTGTTTCAATTACAATAATCGGGGAAAGCGAAAAGGCTTTTTCAAATTTGTCCGGAAGCGGATGCATGTTTTTGGGCATCAGATGTATGGAACCAATCAGAAAGGCTGTATGGTCTCCAATTCTTATTTTCCAGAAAAAACATTTGTCATTTTTCACAGTCATTGTAAACTCTCACGGATTGAATAAGGAAATTTGATAAGCAGGCAAAAGAAAATTTTCCTGTACAAAACATTCCGGATTCATTTCTCAAATTCCGCTTTCTGATAAATATCTTTCAGACAAATCTCTGCATCA
>JAWKPW010000189.1:0-2596 GCA_041390465.1 Desulfobacterales bacterium
TCCCAACCCCTTCCTTCAGTCCGCCAACCGCTGCCACGGAAAAGGGGCGCCCGATCATGACCGCATCAGCGCCTAGGGCAAGCATTTTGAGCACATCCCCGCCGGATCGTATGCCGCCGTCCGCCAGAATGAAGATCCGTCCTTTGACGGCTTTGACCACTGCGGGAAGCACTTCCGCCACTCCGGGCGTATGATCAAGGATACGGCCTCCGTGATTGGAAACCGCAATCGCGTCTGCCCCTGCCTCAAGTGCCCGCCGGGCATCATCCGGCGTCATTATGCCTTTGAGAATAAATTTCATGCCAGATCTGCCAATAATCTCCCGGATTTTTTCCAAAGGTTTGGGCGATACCGGCCTGCCCATGCGTTTGAGGGTAATCAGTCCGGCAGCATCAATGTCCATGCCCGCGATTTGCGCACCCGCAGCAGCCGCTTTTTCCAGTTTTTCATACAGTTCCCGGTCTTCCCAGGGTTTGATGAAGGGAATGCCCCGGCCTCCGAGGGACTGGATGGCCGCATATCCGGCCTCATGGATGAAGGGCGGAACACCGTCTCCCACACAGCCCAGGGTTCCTTTTTCAAGACATCCGGACAGCACAGCCAGAATATAGTCCTCTTCGCTTATTTTCCCTCCCATATTAAAGGAAACACCGCCGATGGGCGCGGCCAGCACCGGGATTTCCAGTTTTTTCCCCAGAAAGTTTACAGAAGTATCCGGCTGTTTAACATCATGAATCAGGCGCATGCAGAATCTGAGCGCAGCCAGAGATTCAATATTGGCCATAAAGGAGGCCCCGGTTCCCAGGCCGCCCATGCCCGGAACCTCCCCTGCGCAGGCCCTGCCGTTGCATACCGGACAGACCCGGCAGTATCCCTGCATCCGCTCTCTGGCAGTTTTTCGTATTTCTTTCATTTCAGAAATTTCCCTGTGCAAAAATATTTACATCTTGAATAACACATCTTATCGTGTTAGAAAACAGATTTCAGAACATTGGCTCTGCGGCCAGGCATCCGGAATCTTGTTTTTGGCAGGCTCCACAGGATCCAAATGATCAGCAAACAGGGTTTCTTCTTTTCTGCTGCCCTGCCAAAATCCATTTTTCCAAAGCCTGCTCAAAGGCCCCGGCAAAAAACCAATCAGAAAGGACTGATCCATGAACCACAAAAATATTGCAGATCTGGTCAGAGAAAACAAAACGGTGTTCATTATCATTGCCGTGGTGCTTTTTCTTATCGAACTGGAAATCTTTGCTGTCGCAGCCATGAAAGCCGGCCGCAAGCAATGGCTGCAGATTCTCGACAAAAACGGCAATGTCATCCATGTGACAGACGGGAAGAATCTGAGCGAGTTCAACAAATACTATTTTGAAAAAACCTTTGGACGCTCCCTGGATGAGTTTGACAAACGGCTGGAAATCAAAGATGAACCCTTTCCCTTCCGGGCATGGCTCACTGCCGCTGTGGGAATTCCCATTGGGGTGATCCTGCTCTTTGCCTTTACCGTCAAGGCATATATCTCGCTTTTTTACGGGGGGGAAAGCCGAAACGGAACCAGAGAACCGGAGAATAAAACTGCCCAGTATGACAGCGAATTTGAAAAAGTGATGGGCACGCTGAACAGTTTCAATATCTTCACCATCGGTTTTCTGATCCTGCTTTCGGTTTTCATGTACTGGGTGCTGCCCAACATGGTCAGTTATATCGCAAAAGTAAGTGTGGACACCCTGGTCCGTTTCAAATGGGTGGTCATCTGTGCTGCCCTGGTGCTGGTGGGGCTTTTTGCCTGGATTGTTTATCTGCGCTATCTTCTGGCCAAACGCAATATAGACAACCAGTCCGAACTGGAAAAAATCCGGCTGCAACTGGAATACAGCCGGGGAGTGACACCGCAGCCCCAACTGGAATATCATCATCCGCGGACCGAAGGGACCCAACTGGTCACCTGGGAAGAAAAAAAAGACGCTGAAAATGAAGAAGCGGTTCCGGAGAGGATTCATCCGGAAAATCTGGGCAGAGAGATTCCGAACAATACCTGAACAGCAACAGAGAAATGGAGTTGGGGGGAAACATGATAAAGGATGATGCGGCTTCCGAAAAAGAAGCAAAGAGCATACTTGTCATCGAGGATGAGGAAATGGTTCTGGAAGTTGCTCATGCCATGATTGAACGCATGGGATATGCGGTGCTGTCCGCAGCAAACGGAGCGGAAGCTGTCAGAGTGGCGGAGCAGCACAGAGGGAAAATTCATCTGGCAATTCTGGATTTGGGTCTTCCGGATATGGAGGGAAAGGAAGTGTATTCCCATCTCATTCGTCTGCGGCCCGAGATGCGGATTATTGTGTGCAGCGGGGATTCTGCCGAGGGAACGCCCCGGGAGATAATGAAGGCCGGAGCCAGGGGTTTTATTCAGAAACCCTATAACTACGATTCCCTGCTGAACGTCATCACCAAAGTTCTGAAAAGCGGGGACAGCAACTGAGGAAGAATTCCCCCGGATTTTTCTTTGCCAAATCATGCGCAGTTGAATTGCAATCTCCTGATTTTTCAGATCCGGGGCAATCTGTAAATGCGAATTAACAGGTTAACGTTTCAGAAT
>JAWKPW010000190.1:0-2477 GCA_041390465.1 Desulfobacterales bacterium
GATCAGCGGAGAGGAGGGAAATGCTGATACCAGCCCTATCCGCGATTTCAAGGTCATTTCCAGTGGCACAGCCACCAGCATCAATATGATAAACGGCCAGTTTTCCCGTGAAACAACTTATACTTATACCCTCATTCCCCTGAAAGAGGGCAGTCTGACCATTCCCTCTCTGCCGGTGAATTCCGGAACCCGGACATGGCACACAAAACCGGTTTCCATTCTGGTTTCCCGGACTGCCCGGTCTGAGGAAAACAACGCGGATCAGGATATTTTCCTGCGCGCGCAGGTTTCAGTATCCTCCCCTTTCGCGGGGCAGCAGATTGTTTATACCATCAAAGTTTTTCAGGGTGCGGAACTTGCCAATGCAAATCTGCAGGCACCGGATTTTTCCGGATTCAGTGCCAAAAAGGTGGAAGAGCAGAAAAAGTACCGCACAGCAGTCAATGGCAGGGAATTTCATGTCACTGCAATCAGTTATGTGCTGATTCCCCTGAAAGCCGGACAACTCACCCTCAGCCCTGCTGTTCTGCAATGTGATATTGTGCGCCGCTCCGGCCGAAGACGCAGCTTCTTTGATGATCCTTTTTTCGGTATGCGCGGCACATTGGAATCCGCTGTATTTCAGAGCGAACCGATTAACCTGGATATCCGGCCTCTGCCTCTGTATCAGGGAACCGGAAAATTCTCCGGACTGGTGGGCAAATTCAGCATTCATTCTGCCATTGATCCTGCTGCGCTCAAAGTCGGAGAATCCGCAACGCTTTCCCTTGTCATATCCGGAACCGGCAATATCATGGACGCAGGCCAGCCGGAAATTGCCATTCCCCCTTCTTTCAAAACCTATAACGACAGCCCCGAAGATGCGATTGAAGTCACTGAGCAGGGTTATTCCGGTCAGAAATCCTTCCGCACCGCGCTGGTTCCCTCAGAACCCGGGGAGTATGACATTGGTGATGTGCAACTGGTGTATTTTGATACAGAAAAAGGGGAATATGCCGCAGCATCTGCGCAGGCAGTTCATGTGAGTGTGGCGCCCTCCGGTGAAAAACCGGATGATATGAATGCGGTTTCCGCACCTCTGCCGGAAAAACCGGCCTTTAAGAAAAAAGTGGAATTCACGGGCCGGGACATTCTGCCTCTGAAAGAGGACATGGAAGTGCTGAAAACGCAGAACTCCATGTCAGTCATGCTTTTTTTCCTTTTCCTTGCTGCGCCTGCGCTTGTTTTTGTGATTGCAAAAACAGTTGTTGTGATGACAGGAAAAAAACAGGAAATTCCGCAGATGATGGCACGCCGCGCGCACAAGGCACTCAAAGATGCGGAGACGGCTGTGTCAGATCCGGAGAAATTTCTTTCCTGCCTGTACCGGGCTGTGATTGCCGCGATGCACGCCAAAGCCGGAACCGCAGGAGAATCCCTGACCTACGCGGAGGTTTCGGAAATTTTGCGAACCAGAGGATTTGCTGAGGAAACTGCACGCAAGGCAGCAGGTCTGCTGGAAAAAATTGAGTCTGCCAAATTCAGCGGTCTGATGACAGAACCGGAGTTTGCCCGGCAACTGCTGGCGGAAACAAAGGACTTGTTCAAAACCATAGCCATATAATACCGATTCGCCATTGATTTGATGCAGTTTGCACCTGATCCGAAGGAGTGAAAAAATCAGGCGGAGCAGTTTTCTGCACAGACAGAACTGCGGAAAAACTGACAGTTATTGTATTATGTCAATGGCGAATCGGTATAATGCCAATTCTCTGCTGATTTCATACAATCCCCTCTTGAGAGGATATGGGTTTGTTTTATAAGTATATTTTCAATAGTGAATTGGCATTATACCGATTCTCCATTGAAATTATATATTAACTGCATCCAAAATATAGGAGAAACCGGTAAGAGATGCTGTTATTTTGCTGGAACACTTTTTCAGAATATCTGCCACCCAGTCTTTCATTTCCGGAAGGCCGGAGAAAATTTTTCCTTTTGCATACTGCTTTATATATTGCCAAAACCGTTCAATCGGATTCAGATCCGGACTGCAGGGCGGCAGAAATATCAGACGTATGTTTTCGGGAATGCTCAGTCTTTTTGTTTTGTGAATTCCTGCATTGTCAATAAGCATGATGTTGATGCTGTCCTTAAAACACTCTGAAAATTTGTTCAGAAAATATTGAACCTGCCCGGACAAACACCGGGCTCATTTTTGAAAAATGCCCATATTTTCGGCCATTGGCCTTCTCTGAACAATGTTTTCATGACCGCCAAGATATCTTACAAAATCGAAATGTCAACAGAACCTAATATTATGGATACAGGATGAATTTTATCAGGTTCTGCTGACATTTCTGTGACATGCTGTTTTTATTTATACGGAATTCTCTGCCCCGGACAGACGGAGTTTCACCGGTTCTGTCCGAAACGGCAGCATGCAGCATTACGGCAAGGCTGCCGGTTCAGATTGCCGATCTGAACAGCCGCCTGAA
>JAWKPW010000191.1:0-2459 GCA_041390465.1 Desulfobacterales bacterium
TTTTACGGCAGACCGGAAATCTGCCGGAGCGGAGTGCGGATGCTGTCAAAAGCGGGGAAGACATTTTTGTGAGCAGAAATCTGCACTTTCAGATCCGTGCGCAATTGAATAAACAGTCACAATATCCCGTGAAACCGGTATGCCCGGCATACCGGTTTCACGGATGAGTCATTGATTCACAATATCTCATGAACGCAGAAAATTTTTTGCATATTCAACGTTTTTTTCTTTTTTTCCTCCTTGTTTCCTCTCAGATTCTTTTTTCTCCGCCCCTGTCCCGGACTGTTTTTGCAGAGGAAAAGGAAGTCCTGTCCTCAGAAAAGAACGCCGCGGAGGAACAGGCCCGGATTTCTGCGGAGATTGAGAAGATTCGCAGCTATGCGGAAATGAGTCTGAAAACCGGGGCCGAAAGTGTTCAGGAACTTCAGAACCGGCTTTCCGATATTGAAAAACTCGGAAAAGAGATTGAAACAGAAATCAGTCTGTATGAAATCCAGTTGTCCGGTCATTCCAATCTGCTGCTTCTGCCGGAAGCCCGCATTGAGGATCTGATCAAAGCCCAGTCCCAGCATCATGCCGCGCTGAAAAACGTGCTGGAATACATCGCGGATATCCAAAGCAAAGTCAGTCTGATTACCAGGCAGCAGCAGCAGACCGCCGATCAGTACAGTCTCAATGTCAGTCAACTGGCCAATCTGAAAAATGAAATGCCCCGGACACCTGTGACAGAAAAACTGGCTGAAGACCTCAACAGCCTTATTGATTTGATTGAAACCAGACAGGAAGTCCTTGGGAAGATCAGAAATATTTATGAGAAAACAGCAGAGACACTGGTAAAAACACGCTCCCGCCTGACCGATCTGTCAGAAAAATTTGAAAGGATTATTGCGGAAAAAAAACGGCAGGCCATCTTCATGCGGGAAAAAAGCACCATTGTGTCACTCCGTTTCAGTGAAATCCGCGAAGAGATGCTCCGTGTGCCTGCCCGTTCCGTGTCTCTGCTGGGTGCTGATTATCAGCGGATTGCGGAGATGGGGCCTGTGCCCCCAACTGCGTTTGTGCTTATTTTCTGCCTTGTCCTCATATTTGTGTTCCGTTTCCGATCCTGGTGCAGTTTTCTGGATGCGCAGGGACATCTGGCCGAGAACTATCCCTCGCGGCATTTTGTCCTCTCCTTTTTTTCCCAGTCACTGCCGCTGACCGGACTGCTCCTTTATATTGCTGTCTTTGGTCATATCCGGAACCTCACGGCTTCCCTGTCCTTTTACAGACCGCTTGTCTATATTCTGTATGTCTGGCTGTGGTCCCGGTGGGGCATTGATTTTATGGCCCTGTGGAATGCCCGGCAGAAAAAACAGATTCCCGAATCTCTGAGAAAAAAACTTCGGAACCTGCTGCTGATTATCCGCGTGTTCACAATTTCCATGCTGACGGCCGCATGGCTGATCGGACCTGAGAGCAGAACCGTGCTGCTGCTGCGGATAAGTTTTTATATGGCAATGCTTGCCTGGTGTCTGTTTTTCTGGAGAAAATACCGGGAAACGATTCACCGGCCCGAAGAAAGGCCGGTCAGTCCGCGACTGCATCACACAGCCATGGTCGGGATTTCCTTCCTGATTCCCTTTGGCGCCATTTTCCTGGAACTCATCGGTTTCGGAAACATGGCTGATTTCTGGTTTGCCTCCTGGTCATTTTCCTTCATTGGGCTGCTCTGGGCCTGGCTTCTTTTCCGTCTGCTGCGCGAATGGGGGGAAAAATTCAGAGATTCTTCCCTGATCACCTCCTCGGAAAAGAAAAACAGACGGCCCATACAATGGCTGCTCATACAGTTCTGCTGGCTGCTGTGGGGAAGCAATGTGCTTTTGGCCGCAGTGTTTGCATGGCATCCGGACAAGTCTGCGGTCATCAGCGGATATTTTGAAATTCTCACCCATTCCCTGCCTGTTCCCAATATGCAAATCAGCATCCTGAGTCTGTTTTACACGGTTGCAGTCCTGCTTGTCACCCATGCCGGAACCCGTGTCTGGAGGATGCTGCTTTCTGAAAAACTGCTGGCGCACAGCGGTTTTGATCCCGGACTGAAAAATTCCATTACGGTGGTGTCCTCCTATCTGCTGTGGTTTTTCGGGATTCTGATTGCCCTCAGCATCATCGGGGTGGAAGGGCAGTCTCTTGCGGTGGCCTTCGGCGGTCTGGGCATTGGGCTGGGATTCGGTCTGCAGGCCATTTTCAACAATTTCATCAGCGGCATCATCATGCTGTTTGAGCGTCCCATTCAGGTGGGGGATGTGGTGGAGGTCGGCGGCATCTGGGGCGAGGTCAAAAAAATCAATGTGCGCTCCACCGAGGTGAAAACCTATGATTATGCCACCCTGATTATTCCCAATTCCAAAATGATCAGTGATCAGCTCACCAACTGGAGTTTCAATGACAAACGGGTGCGGCGCAGTGTGTATGTC
>JAWKPW010000192.1:0-2432 GCA_041390465.1 Desulfobacterales bacterium
AAAATTTTGTTGACAATCCGCTCAGGATTTTTTCTGACACAGGCAATCCTGAATAAACTCTTTGGATTCCAAACAGACAAGTTAAAAATTCACAAAGTGAAATCTGAATACAGGCAACGGCAATGAATTTTGAATATTTCATCGGACTGCGCTATCTGCGCGCCAGACAGCAGGACGGCTTTATTTCCCTGATTACCTTCCTTTCCGTCGCGGGGGTCACGGTCGGGGTCATGGCTCTGATTGTGGTGATTGCTGTCATGGCAGGATTTGAAACTGATCTGAAAAACAGAATTTTGGGTGTGGAATCCCATATTTTCATCACCCGCGAAAAAGGGAACTTTTCAGATTACCAAAGGATTCTTGATCTGCTGGCACAAAGGAAAGAAATAACCGCTGCCACTCCGGTCATCCACACCCAGACCATGCTCCGTTCCACTGCCGGATCAGCCGGGGCAGTGCTGCGGGGAATTGATCCGGGTTCCGCGGGGCTGGTTCACCGGAATCTGGCGGAAGCAAATCCGGAGAAGCTGAAAGGGGAAAAAACAGTGCCCGGCATCATTCTGGGCCGGGAACTGGCACGGAATCTGGGGCTTGCCGAGGGAGATGAACTGTACCTGATTTCCCCCAGAGGCATGGTTTCGCCGGTGGGACATATGCCTTCCATGAAAAAATTCAGGGTCGCGGGAATCTTTGTATCCGGCATGTATGAATATGACGGAACCATTGCCTATATTCATATGGATGCCGCAAGAAAAATGCTGCGCATGGACGATGCTGTCACCGGCATTGAAATCCGGGTGGAACAGATTTATGCTGCGGAAAAAATTGGCCGCAGCATTGCCCAAAAACTGGGAGCAGATTATGTCGTCAAGGACTGGACAGAGATGAACCGGACTTTTTTTTCTGCCCTGAAACTGGAAAAAACAGCCATGTTCGTGATTCTGACCCTGATTATCCTGGTCGCGGCCTTCAATATTGCCAGTTCCCTGATCATGATGGTGATGGAAAAGAAACAGGACATTGCCATTCTCAGAGCCATGGGCGCGACCGACAGAAGCATACGGAAAATCTTTGTTTTCAAGGGTCTGACCATCGGATGCATCGGCACTGCCCTGGGCTCCTGTGCGGGCATTGTGCTGTGTTTTCTGCTGAAACACTACAAATTCATTGAACTTCCGTCAGATGTATATTATATTACCACCCTCCCGGTCAGGCTTGAGGGAGCGGATGTGCTGGCCATTGCCGCAGCAGCAGTGCTGATATGCTTTCTGGCCACTCTGTATCCGGCAGGTCAGGCGGCAAAGCTGGATCCTGTCGAGGCAATACGTTATGGCTGATGAAGACAGAATGACAAAAAAATATCCCGGATGCTGTGATACGGAAATGGCAGAAACAGCCCATGACGCCTTTCTGATCCGTGCGAAAGGTTTGTATAAAAGTTTTAAAAGCAATGCCGGACAGATAGAAATTCTCAGAGACCTTTCCCTGTGTCTGGAGGAAGGGGAGTCTGTGGCAGTGGTGGGTGCATCCGGCATCGGAAAATCCACCTTGCTGCACATTCTGGGAACCCTTGATTATCCGGACAGGGGGAATCTGTATTTCCGGGGCAGAGATGTTTTCCGTTTCTCACAGGAAAAACTGGCCGGATTCCGCAACCGATCCATTGGATTTGTGTTTCAGTTCCATCATCTGCTGCCGGAATTCAGCGCACTGGAAAATGCCATGATGCCCCTGCTTATCAGCGGCAGGGACAAAGAATCTGCTGCGCAGTGTGCGGAGAAAATTCTGGAGCGGGTTGGGCTGAAAAACCGCATCTCCCACAGGGTGACGGAACTATCGGGCGGGGAACAGCAGCGGGTGGCTTTGGCAAGGGCTTTGGTCATCGGCCCTGCGCTGCTGCTTGCGGATGAACCCACCGGCAATCTGGATAAAAGAAACAGCGCCCAGATTCATGGACTGCTCAGAGAATTGAACACGGAACTGAAAATGACACTGGTTGTTGTCACACACAGTGCAGAACTCGCGGCCTGCATGTCCCGCCGTGTAACCCTTTCAGACGGACAGTTGACAGAAAGCCTGTGAAACCTGTCCGTACCACTTGCAGAAAAGAGGTCAATTATGCGCAGATGTGCTTTTTTGAAAAAAATCGTACCGGCAGTGATCCTGATGCTCTGTGCTGCGGCAGGCAGTGCCTTCGCTCTGGAAACAGTGCAGGTTCTGGTGCTGCCTTTTGACATCCATGTCATGGAGGGCAGGGAATATCTTGAGGAAGAACTGCCAAAGGTGCTCCGATCCTTTCTGGAACAGGAAGGGGCCGCAGTGCTCAAAACAGAAATTCCGGCAGGAAAATCATGGACAGATGTGACCCGGAATGCGGGCGGCATCCGGAAATTCGGCATAAATCAGGGCGCGGATTATGTCATCTGGGGAAG
>JAWKPW010000193.1:0-2417 GCA_041390465.1 Desulfobacterales bacterium
CTTGCAAAGCATTATCCGAACGGATACAATATCAGAATGTACAGCATAATCAGAACTGAATAATTTGATGAGTGGCTTTCCAAACTGCGTGATGCAAAAGGGAAAGCCCGGATACTTGCCCGCATACGCTCGGCAGAGCATGGCAATTTGGGGGATACCGAACCGGTGGGTGAAGGTATAAGCGAGATGCGGATTCACTGTGGACCGGGATACAGAGTATATTTCAGGAAAAAAGGAAATGTGCTGATCATATTGCTTTCAGGCGGAGACAAATCGTCTCAGAAACGGGATATCAGAAAAGCCAAAGCCATAGCGGCATCGCTTGAGGAGTAGTTTATGACAAAGTTATCGAAATTTGATGCAGCGGATTATCTGGATAGCGAAGAAACCATTGCTGAGTATCTGACCGCTGCTTTGGAAGATGAAAATCCCGATGTGTTTCTGGCTGCCATATCGGATGTCGCAAAAGCCCGCGGAATGGCACAACTCGTCAGAAATACAGGGATAGGTCGCGAAAAATTGTACAAAGCGCTGGCTCCGGGTGCAAGACCCGGGTATGACATCATTATCAAAGTTCTGCATGGTCTGGGCGTCAAAATCGCAGTTACAGTTTAATCCTGCTGCATGAACCATGATTTTCAGAATTGAAAGATTGAACAGTTGAGCCGGGTTCAGGAAACACTGCGGGAACCGGATAAAGTTGTCCGTTCCCGAACAGACTCGGAATCTGAACTCTTCTGCCGCTTTTATCCGCTTACACCGGTAACCCGGAAATATCTCTGTGTTGCGGTGAAAGTGTTGGCTGACGATGCTTTTGTCATTACGGCATATTACACCGATACGGTGAAAAAAGGAGCAGTTTTATGGGAAAAAATATAACAGTCTGGTTTGACAAAGAAGGGGATTTTCTTGAAGTGCTGTTTGACTGCAAAAAGGGATACTTCAGGGAAACCGGCAATGATGCGGTAATGGAAAAAGTGGATGAAAAAGGTAATATCATAGGTTTTTCTGTAATGAAAGTCAGCGCAATGAAAGCAGAAATTTCCCTGTCTGCAAATCTGGTTACTGCTCAGACTGCATAGATAACCCGTATTTCGGCAGGCGCAGTAACCTCCGGATTCATGCCTGTCTGTCTGAATAATGATTCACCTGATGAAAGGATTTGCAGGATTGAGATTCTGGAAATCAGGATAATCCTTTCATCATGTGAATCCCGGTTCAGACAAAGGGGGAAGTTCATCCTTAAAATCCTTGACTATCACGACCATCCTGATTCAGAATGACCGGAACCGGAATCGTCGGGATTACATAATGATAATACAATCGGAAACAATATAAGGAGAAAACAATGGCACATCTGACACTTAACCTGCCTGAAAATCTGGTGGAACATGCCAGATATTTTGGCCGGGTCACGCACAGAGACGCAGCCACAGTGCTTGCCGATACCCTTGAGATGATATGGCCTGCATGGGCAGATTTGCAGAGTTCGGATATTTTTAAGCCGGTTGCCGATCTTTCAGACACAGAAATTCTGGAACTGGCAGATCTTAAAATGGAACATGCCCAGAATGACAGACTGGGAAAACTTCAGTCAAAAGGCAAAATATCAGGTCTGACCCCGGCTGAACAGTTTGAACTTATGACACTTATCCATATTTATCAGATCGGTCAGCTTCGCAAATCAGAAGGGCTTGCCGAATCTGTCCGCCGGGGCCTGCGGAACCCCCTGGCCTCATGACTGTCAGCGAATATGCCCGTATGCAGGTAAGGGAACGGGCGAAAAACCGTTGTGAATACTGTCGCTGCCATCAGGATTATGTAATGGGCAGGCTCCAGATTGACCATGTATATCCGCTTGCCAAAGGCGGAACAGATACCGAAGACAATCTGTGCCTGGCCTGTGAATTATGCAATCAGCACAAATGGACGAAAACAGAGGATACAGACCCGCAGACCGGTAAACGTATATCCCTGTTCAATCCCCGAAAACAGAACTGGTCAGACCATTTCACATGGAGTGCTGACGGGACAAAAATAATCGGAAAAACCGAATGCGGCAGAGCCACTGTCAATGCAATGAAATTAAATGATAACCTGTCTGTAACTGTGCGTCGGAACTGGGTGCTTGCGGGCTGGCATCCGCCGGAATGAACAGTTCGCAGCTTGGGTTGAGGAACGAAACCCAACAAATGTATGAACCGCAGATTCACGCAGATTTCAATTTTGTCTGAACCATGATTCACCTGATGAAAGGATTTGCAGGATTGGGATTTGAAAATCAGGATAATCCTTTCATCCCGTGAATCCCGATTCAGACAAAGGGACACCCTGAAAATCCTTGACTGTCCCGACCATCACTGATTCAGAATGACCTGTTTTATGACTCACAGGATGAAAGAATTACCACAGACATT
>JAWKPW010000194.1:0-2338 GCA_041390465.1 Desulfobacterales bacterium
AGAGCAGGGCAATGCCCTGACCCGGGCAGCAGAAGCCGCGTTCAGGGATAATACAGCCATATCTGAAAAAATAGGGCAGATCATCCGGGAGATAGCCGCCGCGTCACAGGAACAGTCCGAAGGCATTGCCCAGATCAGCATGTCCATGAGTGAAATGGACAAAATGCTCCAGCAGGTCGCGGCCACAGCCCAGGAATCCGCGGGAGTGTCTGAAATGATGACAGCGCAGTCCCGAAAACTGAAAAGCATTGTGGATCAGATGGCCCTGCTTGTTTTCGGGGGAAAATCCGCCCATCCGTCCGGGCATGCCCCCTCTGCGAATCAGTGAGATGTGAGAAACAAATCCTGTGAAGCGGAGCAAAAAAACATGAGCGAAAACACCTTCAAAAGAATTTTCAGAAACACGGCTGTCCTGACCGGAGCCCGGCTTTTCAGCCGCATTCTCCAGTTTTTTCTCTTCATCTATGCGGCCCGCTGTCTGGGGGTGGTGAATTTTGGCATATTTTCCTTTGCCTATGCCCTTGTCCGCATGCTGGGGCTGTCAATGGATTTGGGCATGTCCTATTATACCGTGCAGCAGGTAAGCCGGGACAGAAAACTGACATCCGCGTATTTGGGAGCCAGCCTGCGTGCCAAAATCTTTCTCATTCTGCTGGGATATGGGCTGATTATGGGAACCGGTCTGATGATGGAAAAAGACAGCCTGACCCTCAACGTGCTGTTCATTCTGGCAACCGTCACGGCCTTTGACAACCTGACCATGCCCTTTGATTCCGTGTTCAACGCACACGAGCAGATGCAGTATCAGGCCATCATCATTTCCGTAAGCAACTGCCTCATGTCTGCCATCGGATTTGTTTTTCTTTATTTTTATCAGGATCTGCTGCTGTTCTGCGCAGCCAATGCCATCGGCGCGTTCCTGCGCATGGGAATGGGCTCTCTGTGGTGCATGAAGCTGTATGGAAAACCTGCCCGAAATTTTGATTTTTCCTTTATAATCAATCTGATCAAAAACGGCATTCCCTTTTCCCTGGTGGTCATTTTTGTCACCATCTATTACAATATTGACAGTCTGATTCTGGACAGGTTCTGCGGAAGTGAGGCGGTGGGTTATTACAATGCCGCATACCGGCTGATTGAAGCCCCGCTTTTTATCAGTTCCTCCCTGACAACAGCGCTGTTTCCGGCCATCTCCCGTTTGTACAAAGAAAATCCTGCGGAACTGAAAATTCTGATTTCCGAATCCTTTCACAAGGGACTGGCTCTGGGACTTTCGGTGGCCCTTGTAACCTCCTTTCTTTCAGAAGAACTTGTTGCACTCATCTACGGGCAGGAATATGCGCCGGCCGCTCGTGTGCTGCCGATTCTGATTTTCAGTGTGGCCTTTATCATGCCCGGAACCATCTGCGGAACTGCCATACGTGCCACAGACAGACAGTCCGTCAGTGCGGTTGTGGCCGGAGGCGGCGCATTTCTCAATATCCTTCTGAACCTGATTTTTGTGCCCCGTTATGCCTCTGCCGGTGCAGCCTGGTCCACACTGGCCACAGAAATCCTTGTGGTGGCCGTGTATATGGAACTGGTGCGGTGCAGCATCGGCCCGGTTTTCCGCCTCATTCCCCTGTGCCGGATTCTTGCGCTCAATGCCCTGCTGCTGGGATTTCTGCATCTGAGCGCGTTTGCGGGAATATGGTTTCAGATTGTCGGATGCACCCTTCTTTTTCTGCCCCTGTGTCTGCTGACCGGTGTGGTGAAAACAGCCGAACTGCAAAAACTGTTTTCAAAAAACTGAAAAACAGGTATATTTCTGGCAGGATGGACAGTACCGGCAGTCACAGTTTTTCTTTCCGCTCCCTCTTTTTCAAAAAAATTCTGCCCTTTCTGTTTGATGATCTTGCAAAAAATTCAGCAGTAGGGTGTGCAAAATCGCTCTCGGAAATCCGGTCTGCCCTTTACGGAAAGCGATTTTGCACACCCTGTCTGCTACCTGCTGTTCAAAATGTATATAATTGATGATTCAATTGAAGCACATGTATATATCTCGGAACAAAAATTAGATGATTGACATATTGTTTATTGCTTTTGTTGCTATCATGACAGTTGTTGGGGAAGATCTTTTCCCAATGTATGCTTATATATTCAAATCATTGATGATAGTGATTTTGGCAGGTGTTGGAATTTTTGCGGACAGGATGTATTTTCGATTAATAGTTAAAGATAAAAAAATGCAAATATTTTTAAATTGGATTTTTTTTATTATTGGTATAGCATTAACAATATTATCCTTAATGGATTTGTCCAAGATAAAGGGTTAAGATAAATAGCCTTTAAGAAAATA
>JAWKPW010000195.1:0-2292 GCA_041390465.1 Desulfobacterales bacterium
TATCTGTAAACGCATGTGGCAGATTCCATCTTTTGGCAAAGGATTCAGCCTGGCCTCTGCTGATGTCACAGCAGCCGACAATGGAAAGATTTCTGATTCTTTTTAACACATCCGCATGGAGATCAGCAATAAATCCTGTTCCGATGATCCCCACTTTGATTTTCCGGTCTTTGTCATCCATTATATTCATTCCGTCTGAATCCTCTGTCAGTTATGTTATCTTCTCAGTTTAATGTTTTTACATCATATTGCCTGATAAACAAATCATCCGTAATCAGTGTCAAGTTTTCACAACTGCTTTGTGCAATCAGCATACGATCAAAGGGATCTTTGTGAATCATGGGCAGTTGCAGCACTGCAAAGGCATGATCAATTTTTATATTCAGCATATGAACAGAATTCAGCACCATCTGTTTGCGAATAAAAATTTCAGGTGATTCAGGCAAAACAATTTTGCCGATGGAGGATTTTATCACAATTTCCCATATGCTGGCAATACTGAAATAAAAAAAATTATGAGAATTTTTTAAAGCGGTTTTCGCAACTTCATTCAGTCTGGGGTTATCCAGAATCCACCAGATGAAAATATGGGTATCCAAAAGAAATCTCATCTGTAGAATTCCTCTGTTATATCATCTGGCAGAGGAGCTTCAAAATCATCCGAAATTTTTATAAAACCTTTGGCAGTTCCCGGTGTTCTTTCCACAGATTTTTTCTCCTGATGCGGTTCAATCAGTATGATAAATTCCACATATTTTCCTATCATATCCCTGAGTTCAGGGAAACAGACCGTGTCTGAGGTTAAATGTTTTTTTATTTTTATGGCTTCCATCCCATACTCCTTTTTCGCTCAAAAGCAAAATGAAGACAAACGGGAAGATAAAATCAAATTTTTGCAGTTTATATAACTGATTATGACCGTTGGCAAGACATTTTCGCCTGCAAAGGCAGCCTGTCCCGGAGTTGTTCCAAGTTGCGCTGCAGATACAGCAGCCCTCCTGTTTTTGGCAAATGGTGCTGCGGTTTCATTTGTGTGAGTTTTGCCCGATCCAGTTCTCCGAAAGTCATCACCTGAAACGCATTTCTGTGCTGATCCAGATATTCGCATAAATTCCGAAAACGCCGGATAACCATCCATCGTGGCCGCATTTCTGTGTATTGAACATTCAGCGGATGAATAAAGCTGAAGGAATGGAGCAGTATTGTGATATGAAAAGGCCCTTTTTCCCGTGCCTGTTCCAGAACATGGCGGATTTGTGCAAAACTCACACCGTTTATGTCAAGGGGACGGAAATATTGCCGTGTTCCGATTCTTTTTTCCAGAAAATTTGTTACGGGAAATTCCCATATCTTTTCCGCTGCTTCAGCATCATTACTGTCCATATGCCCAAGTTTGCAACTGTGCCCGAAAAAAGCACGGTTATGGGAAGAATCAATAAAAAATCCGTTTTTTTCCAAAGCAATCAGCGTGTTTCTGTCCGCACCGAAATTTCCGGCCCGGAATGCCACGGGTGCGGGAGCGCCATAACGAATGAGATCCGCTTTGCCTTCTGCAATCAGTTCTGTCTGTTTTTCCAAAGAACAGGAATACATCATATCCGAATACGATCTTTTGGCCGGTTCCGGAGTTGTGAAATTCAAAAAATTGGGATGCAGATGGAGTTGCACATCATGTCCCCGGTTTAGAATATACTGACAGACATCCTGTGTTTCTTTTTCTCCAAAATAATATTTGTTGAGTGTTTCCAAGAAAAAACTTATCCGAAAGCCGAAATGATCGCCTGTATCCATAATCATGGGAATACCGAAATCCTTTCCCCCGGCACGACAGAAAATCCGGCGATCATTGCCCACAGGTTTCAGGCTTGGATCAGCAAAGGCTCCGCCAATGCTGTGTTCCGTATCCACGGTGATAAATACATTTATTTTTTGCATGATGCTCTTTTCTGCTGATTCACTGCGGAATACAGCAAAGGAATCAGAATATCTTTTACCTGATCCCAGGAATAAATCTGACAATATTCTGCGCCTGCTTTGGCCAGTGATTTGCCAAGTTCAGGATTTACCACAATTCTGATGATATTCCGGGCAAGGGATTCATGATCCCCGATATTTGCCAGCAGACCTGTTTTTCCATCCGCAACAATGTGGGGAATCCCGCCTGCATTTGTGGAAACTACAGGCAGGCCGCTGGCATAGGCTTCGAGAATGGTTCCGGGCAGGTTGTCCACTCTGGAAGCATTTACCGAAATATCATATTCCTGATAAAGATTCTGCATTTTCTGATGGCTG
>JAWKPW010000196.1:0-2280 GCA_041390465.1 Desulfobacterales bacterium
CCTCTTTTTTTCCCGGAATTTTCCGCTTTCGCATCAGCAGAGATATGGCACTGATATCTGTTTCTCCCCGGATATGGAAGTTCTGGGCAAGAATCAGGGGAAAAAATGACATGGGAAGCCATTGCAGCAGGATAAAGATGATATAGACCGAACGGTGAACCACAAACAGATAAACGGCCATGCCGATGAATATCAGCGCGCAGAGATCGGAAATCCGGTTGAATTCCTGCGCGGAAAAATCCCATCGGATTCGGATATGGGGAACAGCCTCGATTGTCAGTGCCATAAGTCCGGCTATGATCAGAAGTCCGCCCTGCCATCCCCAGAAAAGCAGGACAGCGCCCATCAGAAAAGGAGGAGGGGTTCTTTTGTTTAAGACAGTATCCGGATGCGGCATCTTTTGTTTCATTCTTTTCATACTTGTTGTATAAGGAGCGTCTGATGTCCGGAACGGAAAGCCCGGCAATCATTTTACTGACAAAGTTTCCGTCTGCCGCTTCGCAAACATCGCAAAAGGCAATGGCCGTGCGTTGACGCATGGGAACAAACCTGAGCAGGTCTGCCGGTCAGTGTCTGACACGGAACACCTGAAACCCACTATACATCTGTTTTCCCATATTGCCAATATCCATTGCCGAGGAGCAGTTATCCGCATGAAAAAAAAAAGCTGTGATACAAAAATGAAAAAAATGCCCCTGTATTTCCACCGACCCAATGGTGTCGCAGACAGGGCCATAGAGGATCTGATGCATCTGGTGGGCGGTATCCGCAAACCCAAATATATCCGTGAAATGATCATCGCGGCGCTCAAGGCCGGTCAGGAAGATGAAAACAGTGCGGATCTCAGACTGATGAACACCACCCTGAAAGAGATGCGTTTTACCGGCAAAGTGTTCGGTCCGTACCGGCATGTGAAAAAAGTCACGGTTTTCGGATCTGCCCGCGCCGGCTCACATGAGCCGGCATACCGGACAGCAGTGGAAATGGGGCTGAAACTTCGGGAGGCCGGCTATATGGTGATCACCGGAGGCGGCCCGGGCATCATGCAGGCCGTCAACGAAGGAGCGGGTGCGGATTATTCCTTTGGCATCAACATCCGGCTGCCCTTTGAGCAGAAAAACAATCCCGTGATTGACGGCAATCCCAAGACCGTTACCTACAAATATTTCTTCAACCGCAAGGTGGCCTTTATCAAGGAGGCCCACGCAGTGGTTCTGTTTCCCGGCGGATTCGGAACGCTGGATGAAGCCATGGAAACCCTGATGCTGGTGCAGACCGGCAAACGCAACATGATTCCCCTGGTTTTCATTGATCCGCCCGGCAGCACTTACTGGGCACGCTGGCTGGAATTTATCCGCACCGAGCTGACGCAGCAGGGATTTATCAGTCCGGATGATTTCAATCTGTTTGTGCGCCTTGCATCTGTGGAAGACACTGTGGCGCATATCAACCGGTTTTATTACCGGTATCACAGTCTCCGTTATGTCAGAGAGCAGCTTCTCATCCGCATGCTTTCGGAAATTCCGGAGCGGATCATTGCGGAAATGAAGACAGAATTTGCCGATATTCTGATACCGGGCGGGACCATAACCATGTCCTGCGCGCTGCCGGAAGAATCCGAGGAACCGGAAATTGCACATCTTCCCCGGCTGCTCATTGACTTCAACCGCATTTCTTTCGGCAGGCTGCGGCTGCTGATTGATCAGATAAATTCCGATGAATTCTGAAAAATTCACAAGTGCCGGATTTGATTTTCATCGGAATGAGGAGTCCGGTACAAAACTGTATGCCAAAGGAATCGTGTACCCGAAGATTTGGTTCTGGCATATGTGTGGTTCTCTCTTGCTTACGAAGGCGCAAACGAAAATGCGAAAGAGTATCGGGAAATCAGAGAAAAACTGTCTGAAAAACAGTTGAAAGAGGCACAGAAAGCGGCAGAGGAACTGCGGAAAAAGATGGAAAATCATGAAAACCAGAATGGATAAACATCATAAAGGAGACAGCATGATCAGATATGTTCACACCAACATCATTGCACAGGACTGGGAAAAGCTGGCTGATTTTTATATCAATGTTTTCGGGTGCAGACTGAAACCTCCGCCCCGGAACCTGAAAGGCGAGTGGCTCTCAAAGGCATCGGGCGTGCAAAATGCCCAACTGAAAGGCGCACATCTGCTTCTTCCCGGATACGGGGATGACGGGCCCACTCTGGAAATCTTTTCCTACACAGAAATGGGGGAAAAGGAAAAATCCCTTGCCAACCGCAAAGGATTGGGGCAT
>JAWKPW010000197.1:0-2247 GCA_041390465.1 Desulfobacterales bacterium
AGTGGTCTTCCAGGCATGGTGCAAAGTTTCACGGTTATGGGCGTGTTCAAACAGCGGCAGTGCCTGGCGGGCAGCGGTGTGGCCGTCGGCTTTCTCTTTTTTGGAAAATTTTTCTTTGGCTTCAGGGCTGTCTTCCACATGGATGATGTCGGAACGATATTCAATGCAGCCCTTATACAGCCGGGAGGAATAGATGCAGAGGTGAGTGGCGCTGTGATCGTTGGCAAGATAGCCGAAAAGCTGCCCGCCTTCTTCCAGGGTTTTCTGCTTTTCCTTATCGTGTTCCGTTCCGAAAGTCTTGCATTCGATAATCAGCAAAGGCGGAGCATTTTTCTGCTCGTTGGGATCTGTGGTGTGCCTTAACACTGTGATGTCGCTCTTGCCGCCGGACGCGCCGCGTCCAACCTGATACCGCTTTTCCAGAATGAGAGTGGCCGGATTGTAACCCTTTGTAAGCAGACGGCAGACACACTCCAGCACCACAAAATTTTCCGGGTGCTCAAAGTTGCTGGTTGTCTCGTCCCCCAAAAGAATGGGCTTGGGGTAATCAATCTTCCGTTTCGCGGTATCCACGGCAATGACGTACTCGCCTGATGCGGGCCAGTCGAATTTTCTCAACCATCTGTCAGATGTGGATTTTTCGAAGTTCAAAGTTTTCAGAAAATTGGAATCGTCGTTCAACAGAATATCCTTGGTTGGTGTCCGTTGCAGCCGCTCTACTGTAAAGAAGCGGCCGCATCCGATTGTCAGCCGAAGCGTTCCGGCTTTTATTTGGTAATCATTCGACCGGATGGCATCATATCATCTGATGGTGCCTGTCCATGCTGTTTACGATATTCCTTCCTTCTGCATTGGGTTCTTTTCGGGTCTCTGCAATACAGGGTGATAAACCATTGCATGCCAAATTTTTAGGTTCTGTTGACATTTCATTCTTATGACATGATAAACTTTTATGATTACAAACAGTTATGGCAAACAAAAAATTCGTCTCATAAGTAAGGATAGTTATTGAAATGAATATGCCAAATAAAATTCAATTCTGACTGATTTTAAATTTGATTTAAATGTCATTATATTACAATATGCAGATAACTGTCAACTGCTGAATAAAAAACAAGCAGAAAAGGAACACAGAATGAAATTTTTTTATATCATTGCATATTGATTATATTGAATATATCCGTTCTGCAGACTCAAAAATGCATGGAACTGAACCGCGTTCATTCATGGCTGAAATGACATTGAAATATTGTCAGGGCAATCCTGGGAGCGCGGAAGCGGTATTCGGATGGAGCCGATCCGCAGTTGAAACCGGGCTCACCGGAATCATCTGCATCGGAGCGCAGGCGGCAAAAAGCGGCGGGATTGTCTGGGAAAAAAGAGAATCTGAGGCTGCCGGGACGCTGCGTCAGACTGCTGAAGATCATTCACAGCAGGATCCGACTTTCCGAAGCACCGTAGCGGCGAACTGACTGATGCCAAAACCATGATGAAACAGGCAGGCAGCATGACGCGGAAAGGAATTCATCCTGCTGCAAAAATTAATAAAAAAAAGATACAGAAAAGAAATTTCACTGACAAAGGATGCCATGCGTTCAGTTGAAAAATTCCTGTCAGAAAATCCGTTTTTGCCCAAATGGGATGTTTTGATCCGTCCTCACGAGGCTGTCTGATTTGGTATATTTTTTTGATAAACAGCCTTATGCTGACAACGCCAAGCTCAGCGGCAAAATGGGCGTTCACTTACTTCAAACCTGACACAAATGTCAACACCCATTTTCTCCGCTGGAGCGACTGGTTAGAATTTTTTCCCCAAATTTTCTCTTAATTCAATGAGAAATTCCAGAGTATTGCATACTCTGAAAAAATAAAACGGCTGTATTTCTCTCAGATGTTCGTCATAAGTGATTATATGGGTCGCATTGGCATTTTCGGCACAGAGAAGAAAAGCTATATCATCTGAATCAGAGGGATACACCGGCAGATGATAAAATATTATCTGAACATACTGACCGAGTTTAAGTATTGATTTTATCATTTTTTTGATGATTTCATCGGGTATATTCTTTTCCCTCATTTTTTCAATATATTCAAGCAGTGTGTCATCTGAATAAAGAATCTGAAACTCTTCATTTTTCCAGCGGGCAAAAAATTCTTTGTTCGGGCTTGACTCGGTTCTGCTCTTTTCCGAAGCAATTACAACATTCGTGTCGGGTACAGTTCTGAAGGATGTCCTCATAAATATCT
>JAWKPW010000198.1:0-2194 GCA_041390465.1 Desulfobacterales bacterium
CAAATTAGCCCCACCTGTCCCTTCCCGTTCCCTGTGCACATTTTTTTCATTCTGTAAAAATTCCCGACACAAATTTCAGAATGCCCTTTTTTTCCTCTATGGTTTGTTTTTACAAATTAACAGAGAATTCAAAAGGTTGATTGGAACCTGCTTTTCTGTCTGCCGATGGTATGCACTTTGCTTCTGTCTGTGGCAGCGCCTGACAAATCCCAAAGAGCAGGGCCTTGTCAGCGTGTTCGGGTCCGCTGCAAAAGACAGCGGCTCTGTCATATTTTTATATTTTTGATTTTGTTGTATTTTTTTGCTTCATCAGTATAAAGAGAATCATTGTCAGAGAATAAAACGCTTTGTCTGGGAGTCTGAAAGGAGACATTCGATGGCTGAAAAAATGCTTGTGATTGATGATGATCCCGCAGTGCTGACATCCTGTCAGCGGATTTTTGCGGCAGAAGGTTTTGATGTGGAAAGCACGGACAAACCCGAAGAGGGATTGAAACTGGCTTCTGACAAGAACTTCAGCGTGATCCTCTGCGACTGGAAGATGCCAGGTTTTGACGGGCTGGATGTGGTGGCTGAGCTGGAAAGGCGGACACCGGATTCCACTGTCGTGATGTTCAGCGGTTATCCCTCCATAGACCGGGCCACGGAAGCCATGAAACGCGGGGCTATGGATTTTCTGCCAAAACCCTTTACTCCGGAAGAGATTGTCCGGACAGTGAACAAGGCCATGAACCGGAAAGCGGCACAGGAAAAAAAGCATCTGGGACGTTTTGAAAAAATGATGAAAAAATTTCCGGTTCCCAGTCTGGATGACAAAAATCCTGTAAGCATTGCGGAAACCGTCGCGCAGAGTGTGGGGGTTGCCAAGGCCAATTCTCCCTGGGTCACGCTTTTTGTTCTGGGAATGCTGGCCGGAGCCTATATCGGATTCGGCGGACTGTTTTCTGCATCCGTGACCTTTGATCTTGCCCCCAAAGCAGGCGTCGGCGCCACAAAGCTCATCGCCGGAGCCTCCTTCAGCCTGGGACTGATGCTGGTGATCATCGCGGGTGCGGAACTGTTTACCGGCAACAATCTGATGATTTCCAGTGTCATGATCGGGGAAATCACATGGAAAAAAATGCTGGCCAAGTGGGGTGTGGTGTATCTGGCCAATTTTGCGGGTTCCATTCTCATGGCCCTGCTGTTTTATTTTTCAGGTCTGTGGAAAACCGGGGCAGGTGCTTTGGGAGAGGCGGCTGTGAAAGTTGCCTATGCCAAAGTTCATCTGAGTTATACGGAATCCTTTGTCCGGGCCGTGGGCTGCAACTGGCTGGTCTGCCTGGCCGTGTGGATGGCTCTGGCCTCCCGTCAGGTCATTGGAAAAATCTTTGCCATCTTTTTCCCCATTATGGGATTTGTTGCCATTGGCTTTGAGCACTGCGTGGCAAACATGTATTTTATTCCCAATGGAATCTTCCTGAGCCAGTGGGCAGGCATTGCACCGGCCGGTCTGGATCTGAGCACATTGACATGGACTGCTTTTCTCATTGGCAATCTGCTTCCTGTCACCATCGGCAATATTGTGGGCGGAGCCTGTTTTGTGGGGCTGGGTTACTGGGGCGCATACCTCAGACCGTCCAAGGCTGCGTAAGAAGCTGTTTTAAAAATCCCGTGTTCCGGATTTTCCCGAGGAGTGCAAAACTCAGTCGATTTCCGGAAAAAAACATACCTCAGATTTGACAGCTTTCCAAAAGTTGTCAAATCTTTCATGTGACTGAACAGGGACATTCATTTTCAGAAATGACCTTAAACCCCGAAGCGGGAGGTCTTTTGCAGTTCTGTTTTGCGAAAAACCTGCCTCCGGCCTTAATTTTCGCACTCCTTTTTTCCCGGAGCCGCGGGACTGAACCGGAAAGAATCCGGGAATCAGAACCCTCGGGTATTTTTAAAACAACTTCTCAATCCGACTGGAATCTTTTGAAACTCACCCTGCTGACGCCTGACCAGGGCTCATAATAGACGTGGGCCTGGACGCCAAAAACAGCGCGTATGTTTTCCGGCGTCAGCACCTCCCCGGTTTCCCCGAAAGCCGCAATTCTGCCCTCTTTCATCAGAATCAGCCGGTCGCAGTATGCTGCCGCAAGATTGATGTCCTGTATCACAGCGATCAGGGTTCTGCCCTTTTCCCTCACATCCTGTTTCACAATATCCA
>JAWKPW010000199.1:0-2141 GCA_041390465.1 Desulfobacterales bacterium
CGGGACAGTTTTCTGGCTTCCCGAAAAAGCTAGTGCATGACCAACTTAGTTTTTATAGGATCAAACAGTGATTAAAAAAACTGAATTTTTTCAAAAAATTCAGTTTTTGATCCTGTAAAATTCAACGTGGTCATGTACTAGAACAAAAAAGCGGAACAGACTTCCAGCTTGTTTATGAACGATGTCAAAGGCTTGAAGCCAGTGTTACTTTATTTATATCAATTCTCAGGAGGAAAAAGCAAACAATGAAGTTTTTTATTGATACAGCCAATGTGGATGAAATCAGAGAGGCGCATCGCATGGGAATGGCAGACGGTGTCACCACCAACCCTTCTCTGATTGCAAAGGAAGGCAGGGACTTTGAGGAGGTTATCAAAGAAATCTGCGAAATTGTGGATGGGCCGGTAAGCGCGGAAGTCATTGCTCTGGATACCAACGGCATGGTCATTGAAGCCCGTGAACTTGCAGCGATCCATGAAAATATTGTGGTCAAAATCCCCATGACCGTTGAAGGTCTCAAGGCCGTGCGGGTACTGAAAGAGGAAGGCATCAAAACCAATGTCACTCTGGTTTTTTCCCCTCTGCAGGCCCTGATGGCTGCCAAGGCAGGCGCAACCTATGTCAGTCCCTTTGTGGGAAGACTGGATGATCTCTCCCAGGACGGTCTGGTGCTGGTGGAGCAGATTGTTGACATTTACAGCAATTACGGTTATGAAACAGAAGTCATCGTGGCCAGTGTGCGGAATCCGCTTCATGTGCTGGAATCCGCGCTCATGGGCGCGCATATTGCCACCATTCCCTTCAATGTTCTTTCCAAACTGGCAGCGCATCCCATGACAGACAAAGGGATCAAGGCTTTTCTGGATGACTGGAACAAACGGGAAAAATAGGCTGGCAGATCAAACCGGCTGATTTCAAAATTCCCCTCCCTGCGGGAGGGGAGCATTTTTTTCTGCATCATCAGGCAGGTTGAACCTCTCCTGAAAAAACAGGCTGAAAAACAGGGGAAAAGAAATATGGATGTAAGGGAAAAAATTTCAAAACTGCTGAGCAATCCCAATTTTCTGACAAGTTTCCGCATGGCTGCCGCGCCCGGAGTTGTGCTGCTTCTGCTGTTTCCCAATCATTTCACCACATTTGCGGCAGCCATTCTCTTCAGTCTGGCTGCCATTTCAGATTATCTGGACGGTTTTTTTGCCAGAAAATGGGGACTTACATCCAATTTCGGCAAGGTGATGGACCCGGTCGCGGACAAACTGATTGTTTCCTCATCCTTTATCATGCTGGTTTCCCTGGGCTGGATACCCGCGTGGGTGATCTGCATCATCATCGGACGGGAACTGGCAGTCAGCGGGCTGCGCAGCATTGTGGCAGAAAGCGGTGAGGATGTATCCGCCTCCTGGCTGGGAAAATACAAAACCGGCTTTCAGATAGCCGCCATCATTCCCCTGCTGATTCATTTTCCCTATTTCGGACTCAATTTTCATGCCATAGGCATGTTTTTCCTCTGGGGAGCTTTGGTGTTTACCCTCTGGTCCGGCGCGGATTATTTCATCCGCTTCCGAAAACTGCTGCAAACCTGAGCCTTGCTGTCTGATTCTTACAGTAAGACAAAGCTTTTGCAGAGAATAGATAACCAATAGCCGGGCAGCCCTGCCCGGTTTGAACTCTCTGCTTCCTGTTTCCCCGCCCTTGTACAATCGCCAATGATTCCGGGTGTTGTCTGCTGACAATCCGGTTCTCCGTGGCATGATTCGAAAGAAGACAGTGGGGCATATCGGTTGACAATGTCATCCCGTCCGGGATTCTGATTTGTTTTTTTGCATATTTTTCTATAATACTGTCAATCCCTGCGGATTTTTTTCCGCTCCGGTGTCAGCCCTGATCAACGAATTTGCCCCACTTCCATTTTATTCAGGCAGGGATTGTCTGTTTACAGAAATCCCTGCCGAAAAAAATGACAGCCAATCAAATCCGTCAATGTTTTTTGCTTCTTCAATCTGTTTTGCGGAAACACTGGATTCCGACTTTCGCCGGTATGACAAGGAAGCGTAACATCAGTGATTCAATATGTCAGTCACGATCTTTTCCATGCCCAACATATCTTTATGAATTAATTATAAATGTAATACCGAATCGCC
>JAWKPW010000200.1:0-2120 GCA_041390465.1 Desulfobacterales bacterium
CTATCAGATGGTGGAACACAATAAGCTCACCGGATTTGGCACCGAGCTTGTGAAAACGGTTCTGGAAAGAATGGATGTGAAGATCAGAAGTCTGCATGTGTATCCCTGGAAGCGGGCCATTGCCATGATGGAAAAAGGGCAGCCCGATGCTTTGTTTTCAGCCAATTACACAAAAGAGCGGGAAAACTTTGTCTGGTATCCGGAAGAACCGCTTATACAGTCCCCCTGGATTCTTTGGGTGCGGGAGGAGGACAGGCTGAAATTTGATTCCCTTGAAGATTTGAGGGAAAAGCGGATCGGTGTGGTCAGAGGATACAGTTACACCTCTGAATTTTTGGATTTTATTCAAAAATTCGCTGAAATTGATGAAGTGACGGATGATGCGACAAATTTCCGCAAACTCAATGCCGGCCGTGTGGATTATGTGGCTGCCGAGCTGGGAAACGGGTATTGGCTGCTGAAGAAACTGAAACTGAAAAAAATAATTCCCCTCAGGGACAAACCGATCAAATCAGACGGACTGTATCTGATTTTCAGCAAAAGCAGAATTTCCAAAGAAACTGCCGAGCAATTTTCCGCAGAACTGAAGAAATTCAAGCAGGAAGAAGCCTATCAGATTCTTTGCAAAAAATATTTCCGTTTACAGTGACAAAGGACAGTGTCATGAAAAAACTGTGCGTGATTGCCGCTCTGCTTGTGTTCTGCGGCTGCGGTGAGAAAAAAAGCAATACCCGGTATGAAAGTTTCAATGAAGTCAAGGAGATCCTTCTCAATGAAATATACCGGGACAGCCGGGTCACCTTTTACTGCGGATGCAGTTTTGGAAAAAACAAAAAAGTCAGATGCAATGTCGGCAAGGGGCAGAGGGCCACTGTTGTGGAATGGGAGCATGTGGTTCCGGCTTCCCGTTTTGGCAAGACCTTTGATGACTGGGAAAAGCAGGAGTCATTCGGATGCCGCCTGCATCCCATTCTGCGCGCCATTCTTTTTATAGACTGCGACACCCGCAGCGCGCGGGAAAATGCCAGGAGCATGTCAAAAAAATACCGGTTTATGGAATCGGACATGTACAATCTGGTTCCGGCCATTGGTCTGATCAACCAGAAACGCTCAGATCTGGCATACGGGGAAATTCCGGGTGAGAAAAGGGTGTTTGGGAACTGTGATTTTGAGGTGTCAAAGGGTATCGCAGAACCGGCTGAGCATATCCGGGGTGATATCGCCCGTACGTATTTTTATATGGATGCCGCATATCCGGGAAGAAATGTCATGTCTGAAAAAGAGAGAAAGATGTTTCAGCAGTGGGATCAGGCCGATCCGGTGGATCGCCGGGAATGCGAGCGATGCAGAAGAATCGAGCATTTTCAGGGAAATCCCAATGTCTTTGTCAAAGATGCATGCATAAAAAGCAGGATGTGGTAATCCGGCAGGAGATTGCATCAGCATAATAACCGTCCAAAATTCATGAGAGTTTTCAAAACGCTGAGCATTTTTCCGACAGATTGTTTTGTTCTGAATCATGAGGAGCTTTTATGAAAAGATTTATTGATCTGGGCATCAGCATGGAAGCCAATCTGCCCAGTGATCCGCCCATGATGATCCCCAAAATCGGGTATGTGGGACATGAGGCCGGAGCGGAGCAGATGAAAGAGTTTTTTCCGGGGCTGGCGAAAGAACAGCTTCCCGGAGGCCTGGGATGGGCACTGGAAATGATTACCCTCACCACCCATTCCGGAACCCATCTGGACGCACCCTTTCATTATCATCCCACAATGGACAAAGGCAAAAAAGCCCTGACCATTGATGAAATTCCCCTGGAATGGTGTTTCAGTGACGGCGTTGTGCTGGATTTCCGGCATAAAAATGACGGGGAACGGATCACAGCCGATGACATCCGCAGGGAACTGGATCGCATAGCGTATGAAATCAAACCATTGGACATTGTTCTGATTCAGACCGGCGCGGAGGCTGCCTGGGGCAGGCCCGAATATCTGCGCAAAGGAGGGGGGATGGACAGGGAAAGCACTTTGTTTCTTCTGGAAAAAGGGGTGAAAGTGACCGGCATTGACGCGTGGAGCTGGGATCGGCCTCTGCCCTTTCTGGCAAAGGAATTTCAGCAA
>JAWKPW010000201.1:0-2114 GCA_041390465.1 Desulfobacterales bacterium
ACCCGCTACCCCCTAATCCCCAATCCCTAACCCCTTCTATAACAAAGGAGATACAGATGAATCTTTTGGATAAAACCATACAGAGCATAAAAGAACCCAACGCGGAAGTCTATGCTGCCGCGAAGGAACGGCTGCGGAATCAGGCGCGGCCTGCCGGAAGTCTGGGCATATTGGAGGATGTGGGCGCACGGATTGCAGGCATTCATGGGAAAATTGATGTGCATCTGGAAAAGAAAGTTGTGATTACCTGTGCCGGGGATCACGGCATCTGCGCGGAAGGAGTCAGTCTGTTTCCTTCAGAAGTGACGCGGCAGATGGTGTACAATTTTGTCAATGGCGGAGCTTCCATCAGTGTGCTGGCCCGTCATGCTGGCGCGCAGGTGAAAGTGGCGGATTTGGGCGTGGATTGGGAGTTTGAGCCGGATCTGCCCATTTTTCACAAAAAAGTGCGCAGAGGAACCGCAAATTTTGCCAAAAAACCTGCCATGACGCGGGAAGAAGCAATCAAAAGTGTGGAAGCCGGCATTGAAATTGTGGAAGAACTGCTCGCAGATGGACCTGTTCATCTGCTGGGAACCGGTGACATGGGCATTGGCAATACCACGCCATCCGCAGCCATTATTGCAGTTTATTCCAGAATTCCTGTCCCCAGACTGACCGGAAGGGGAACCGGCATTGATGACAGAGCCCTGCAAAACAAGATCAGAGTGATTGAAAAAAGTCTGGAATTGCATCGCCCCAATCCGGATGATCCGCTGGATGTGCTTTCCAAAGTGGGCGGACTGGAAATCGGGGGGCTGGCCGGGCTGGTTCTCGGAGCTGCTGTCAACCGCATTCCGGTGGTCTGTGACGGACTGATTGCCACTGCGGGCGCACTGATTGCCTGCAAACTGGCTCCGCTGGCAAAAAAATATCTTTTTGCCAGCCACAATTCCGTTGAGATCGGACATGCATTTATGTTAAAGCATCTGGGACTCAAACCCCTGCTGGAGTTGGAATTCCGGCTGGGAGAAGGCACGGGTGCTGCCTTGGCAATGGAACTGATTGACGCGTCCACCCGCATTCTGGCAGAAATCAAAACCTTTGCGGAAGTGGGAATTCAGGACGCACAATAGCAGTGAAAACCGTTCTTGCAGACGCATCTTCCCTTATTCTTCTGTTCAGGGTCGGACTTTTTCCTGCCCTGATTTCCTTTTTCCGGACTGTGCTTGCAGAAAGTGTTTATGGGGAAGTCACAGTGAAGGGATATCCGGGAGCGGAACTGTTTGAAAAAGCCTGTGCAGATGGTCACCTCCTTGTCAGAAGCACAGGTTTGGACAGCGCAGTCCGTTTCCCTGAACTTCTGATGCCCAGTCAGGCTGTCAAACACGGAGAAGGAGACACGATCCGGCTTTGGCTGGCCGGAGAAGGAGATTTTCTTCTCATGGATGATTACAAAGGAGCGGTCTTCTGCCGGAATCACGGGATTCCCTATATCAGCGCCATACTCTTTCCCCGCATTCTCCGGCTGACCGGTCATTTCTCCCCTGATGAATGTGCGGAAAAAACAGACCAGATTGTCCGCAATGGCAGATATTCCAAAAAAATCATTGCCTATGCCCGAAACTGCCCGGATGGGGCACTGCTTTTTTTCTCGGGAGAACCTGCTGAAAAATCAGCACTTCATCTCACTGTGCCAAATCAGGCATGAATTGATTTTTTCGGAGTTCCAAACGGAATTGTTTTGGCAGGTGAGCAAATCGGTTGATCAGGTAAGCAACTCCGCGCATAACGCTCCGCGATGAGCGGGCCCTCCCCAAACCTGACAGAACAGCAACCATTTTTCCTGCCCGCTCATCCTGGATCGCCGTTCATGCGCATCGTTTTCTGAGGAATGAACCGGTTTTGCAGAATGCAGTGCGTTCTGTATGCACTGTAATCTGAAATGTTTTAAGTAATGGTATATTATGCCATGAGTATGCTCAACCCGGCTCCGGAAGCACAGGGAGATGGAACGCTGGCGCAGATTGCCTTCCGGGCCAAAGCACCGGAGATGCGAATCTGAAAATGGAAACCATAAAGTTTGGCACAAGGGATGGCAGAACAGTGATTCCGGACACGGCACCGCCTGTTCA
>JAWKPW010000202.1:0-2097 GCA_041390465.1 Desulfobacterales bacterium
TTTTCGGAAAAATCCGGTTTTTCTGAAAAACTTATGTTTCAGATCAATGGCGAATCGGTATTATGCCGCGCGTGTATCCGTCTCAGACAGATGCGGCATATGCAGGAAAATGTTTCTCCGCAATCCTCAGGGTTTGTAACCAAATAACCTGTACAACTTTTCTGTCCGAAAACCCTCAGGCTTTGGAAGAGGTTATTTTGTTACAGACCCTCAGTTCAAAAAAACTGAGGACGTGGAACAAAGAAGGGTTCAGTTTGACAATTAAAAACGCTGCTTTGCTGAAAAGGTGTTGCACATGCTGATGTCGCCGCTTTCAAATCCCCGTCTGAACCATCCTGCCCGCTGCGCGGATGTGCCGTGTGTGAAGGAATCCGGAACAACATAACCCTGCGTCTGCTTTTGAATCCGATCGTCCCCCAGGCTGCTTGCCGCATTGAGTGCCTCTTCCGCATCGCCATGTTCGAGAAGTTTTCTGGTGTTTCCCGCATGATAGCCCCATACACCGGCCAGACAGTCTGCCTGCAGTTCCAGTTTCACCAGCAGTCTGTTGGCCTCAACTTTGTCCACCTGCTGCTGCATCCTGTGCACCTGCGGCAGAATTCCCAGCAGATTCTGCACATGATGTCCCACTTCATGGGCAATCACATAGGCCTGGGCAAAATCTCCGGGCGCTTTGAACCGCTGTTTCATCTCCCGGTAAAAACGGAGATCAATGTATACTTTGTGATCTCCGGGACAGTAAAAAGGTCCCATGGCAGACTGGGCAAAACCGCAGGCAGAATCCACTGCGCCTGAAAACAGAACCAGTTTGGGTTCGCTGTATGTTTTTCCCATGCTGCGGAAGATTTCATGCCATGTATCCTCTGTGTCTGCAAGCACAACGGAAACAAATTTGGCAAGTTCATCCTCTTCCGGGCTTCGGGACTGCACCTGAATGTCCTGCTCTGCCGGCTCATCAAGCATTTGAATCAGTTGACCCGGATCAACGCCAAAGAGCATTGCAATAATCACAATAAAAACAATTCCGATCCCCCCGCCCACAGCACGCCCCGGCCTGACGCCCCGCCGATCTTCCACATTGCTGCTTTCCTTTCGATCCCTCCAGCGCATATGATCCCCTCCGCATCTTTGCAGTCTTGATTCCGGACATGGAACAAACCAGAATATCCTCAATCACTTTTTTCCTGTCAGCAGGCTAGGTTCTGTTGACATTTACCTCAGCCATATAAGTGCCCCGGCAAAGTGAAGGAATGACAGATACCGTTCCGACAGTTTGTCAAACCGGGAGAAAATACGTCTGAACTGTTTAATTTTATTTATAAAACATTCCACAAGATGACGTTCTTTATACAGATGACGGTCATAATCCTGCGGGTTTTTCCGGCCGGAACGGGACGGGATGACCGGCTCAATTGTGCGCTCCCGCAGATACTGCCGGTACGAATCGCTGTCGTACCCTTTGTCTGCCGGAACTGCAGCGGGCCGGAAATCACCTGTCAGTGCTTCGGCCTGGGTAATATCGTGGTTCTGCCCCGGGGTCAGGATGAATTTCAGGGGATTCCCGAGTGCGTCCACAGCGATGTGGATTTTGGTGCTGAAACCGCCCCGGCTCCGACCCAGGGCCTGTTTTTCCTGACCGCCGTCCTTTTTCAGTGCGCCTGCCGCACAGGGATGGGCACGAATCACAGTGCTGTCGGGAATCAGCAGTTCCATATCCGGATCACCGGCGCAGAAGGTAAAGAACCGTTCCCATACACCTTTATCACTCCAGGCAGCAAAACGTTTGTAAACACTGTTCCATTTGCCGTATTCATCCGGAAGAAACCGCCACTGTGCGCCACTGCGCATTATCCACAGGACAGCTTCGATAAACAGGTTGAGTGCGGCCTCCCTGCCCGGATAAACACCGGGCTCATTTTTGAAAAATGCCCATATTTTCGGCCATTGGCCTTCTCTGAATAATGTTTTCATGACCGCTAAGATATCTTACAAAATCGAAATGTCAACAGAACCTAGAAAAATGAAACCAGATAAAACACAAATCAGTTATCATACTCTCATTGGTAGTGGCCCGAATTGGTTGTTTATGCATTTTCG
>JAWKPW010000203.1:0-2073 GCA_041390465.1 Desulfobacterales bacterium
CTGATGCGCTTATGGATCATCACGCACTCGCGTATCTGCCGCCGGAAAACGGAAATCCCGCACGTCTGGCCCTGCCCGTCCAACTGCACGACACAGCTTATGATTATGCAGATGCCCCTTGGTTTGATCCGGCCTCTCCCTCAGCCTGGTATGACTGGACCCATACGGGCCTGTATCTGTTTGACATCAGCGAAAACGATATGGTCAATACCGGAAAAATGATTGTGGAAGACCGATCCGCCTATGAATACGCGCCCTGGAGTTCAACCGGGGATCGGGCTGTGCTTGTCGGAGACAGTGTGCATTATGTGCACAGCACACAGGTCTGGTCTGCGCTGTGGTCAGATGCGCAGAACATGTCCGGCCCTGAGTGATGCAGGCGTAATACGTCCTGAATCACAGTTTTCACAATACGCCGGAGGATGAAAAAATCTTATCCTCCAACCCAAAGAGAATCATCATTTTATCCCAAACAGATGTGTCAAAAATAACCCACATGGGTTTTTTTTGACACATCATCTTCATTTTCTTTTTTCTTCCTGTACTTATCTTCCTGTCTTCCTTTCGGTGCGGGGAAAGGTGTGGGTAAAAAATAACCCATTCTTTTTCCTGCACAGACTTTTACGACAGTTTAATTCTTTGACATTGCAGCAGATAAATTATATTTCCCATCATTGGCACACAGCTTGCATATTTCTTTGTCTGTGCAATCCGTTTCCGCACATCGGACGGTTTGCCCCGGCAGCCTCTCAGCAGCTCTGTGAAGGGCTGAAATATAAACAGGTAAATGGAGGAATGATGGAAATGAAAAAGGTATGTGTGCTGGGTGCAGGGATTATGGGTGCAGGAATTGCCCAGGTATCGGCTCAGGCAGGTTTTGAAGTCGCGATGCGGGATATTGAGGATCGTTTTGTGGAAAACGGCATGAATATCATCCGGAAAAATTTTGACCGGGCTGTCTCCAAAGGAAAAATGAAAGATGCCGAGGCTGCGGAAATCCTCAAGCGCATCAGGGGTGGCACAGATCTGAAAGCAGCGGCAGCAGATGCGGATCTGATCATTGAGGCTGTCATTGAACGAATGGATATAAAAAAGGAGATATTTAAGGAGATTGACAGTCTTTGCCGTCCTGAAACCATTTTCGCATCCAACACTTCCGGTCTTTCCATTACAGAGATGGCCTCGGCCACAGCACGGCCTGACCGTTTGATCGGAATGCACTTTTTCAATCCTGTGCCCGTAATGAAGCTGGTGGAACTGATCCGGGGCTTTGTCACTTCGGATGAAACCCTTGCCATCAGCAGGGAATTTGTTGAGAAAATCGGGAAAACAGCAGTGGAAGTGAAAGAGGCTCCCGGATTTGCCGTCAACCGCATTCTGTGCCCCATGATCAATGAGGCCATCTTTGTGCTTTCCGAAGGCATTGCATCTGCCGAAGACATTGACCGATCCATGACCCTGGGAGCCAATCATCCCATCGGACCTCTTGCCCTGGCTGATATGGTCGGTCTGGATACCATGCTTCTGGTTCTGGAAGGCTTTCACAGGGAACTGGGGGAAGACAAATACCGTCCGGCTCCTTTGCTGCGGAAAATGGTCCGGGCAGGGTATCTGGGAAGAAAAAACGGCAAAGGCTTCTACGATTACACCAAATAGCGCCATTGTCAGTTTTGAAACCGTCACAACCGAAGAGGAGTGCCAAACTGAAAGTTTGGCAGAGAATGCGGCATCAAACTTTGAATTTGGAACTCCGGGGATTTCCTGAGAAAACGGAAGCATCCCTTTGAAACAGAATTGCTGCAAAGAAACCGGATTTTTCAGAAAAATCCGGTTTCTGAGAGAACGGAAGTATCCTTTTGAAACAGAATTGCAGACCCATTGGACAAATAAAAGCATAAAACAAATCAAAACATATCGGAGGTAATTTTCATGGCACAGACAATCGCAGACCGCAGAGATGTGGATTTTGTTCTTCACGAGCAGTTGGAAGTGGAAAAACTGAGCAAACATGAGAAGTTTGCGGAGTTCAACAGAAAAACCGTGGATCTCATTGTCAACGAAGCGCGCAACATG
>JAWKPW010000204.1:0-2035 GCA_041390465.1 Desulfobacterales bacterium
TATAACTGATTCTCCGGTGTCTGACAGTTTGCAGGAAATCCGAAAAAGTTTTCCTGTGCACACTGTCAATTCTGCAGAGAAGTCATAAAGACACAAAGTTTCACAAAGGGTTTATTGGCTGATTATGTATCAGATTTCATATGAATTTTGTGAGACCTTGCGAATTTGTGACTTTGCGGCAGGCAAAAAGAATCCGCACACAAAAATCTTTTTGCCCATTGCATGAGAAAAGTGAAAAATTCTCTGTGTCCTCTGTGGGAAATAAATTGAAACAAATTCATCTCAGGAGCCAAAATATGAAAGAAAACATCCTTGTGGTGGGCGGAGCCGGTTATATCGGTTCCCATATGTGCAAGTATCTGGCCGGGAAGGGATATCGGCCTGTTGTACTCGACAGTCTGGTTTACGGACATCCGCAGGCAGTGAAGTGGGGGCCCCTGATAAAGGGGAATGTGTCAGACACCGGACTGCTGCGCCAGGTTTTTTCCGAATATGACTTTGCCGCTGTCATGCACTTTGCCGCTTTTGCCTATGTGGGGGAGTCTGTGACCAACCCTGCCAAATATTACCGGAACAATGTGGCAGCCACCATTGCCCTGCTGGAAATTATGGGAGAAAAAAAAGTGACCCATTTCATTTTTTCCTCTTCCTGCGCCACCTACGGGAATCCGCTTGAAATTCCCATAACAGAAAATCATCCCCAAAATCCCATCAATCCCTATGGCAGAAGCAAGCTCATGGTGGAGCAGATTCTCTCAGATTTTGAAAAAGCCTATGGGCTCAACAGTGTTTCCCTGCGCTATTTCAACGCGGCAGGCGCAGATCCGGACCGAGAGCTGGGTGAGGATCACCGGCCCGAAACCCATCTGATTCCTTTGATTCTTCAGACAGTTTTGGGCAAAAGAAAAAGCCTTCACGTGTTTGGGGCAGATTATCCCACCAAAGATGGAACCTGCATCCGTGATTACATTCATATCAATGATCTGGCCCATGCCCATCTGCTGGCTTTGGAACGGCTTCTGAACAAAGGCGGAACCGCTGCATACAATCTGGGAAACGGAGAAGGGTATTCCGTGAAAGAAGTCATTGACATGGCAGAGAAAGTCACCGGACAGAGGGTTCCATTTGAGATAAAGCCCCGACGCGAAGGCGATCCGGCGGTGCTTATCGGTTCTGCGGAAAAAGCCATGAAGGAACTGGGATGGAACCCCCGGTTTCCGGATTTGAAAACCATAATGCAGACCGCATGGGACTGGCACAGACAGCATCCGGACGGGTATCTGTGAACTGCGCCGGAAAAGAAACGCTCCCCTGCTTTGAGGGAGGGGAGTCGGAATCAGCCAATCTGACCCACTGTCCAAAAATGTTTTCATTTTGAATGTTCATTCAGGCACATGACAGACAGGAAGAATCATGAGCGATGATTATGACAGCCTGTGGAAGGAGGGCATTGAGCAGTATTTTGAGGAGTTCACTGCTTTCTTTTTTCCAAAGGCATACAAACAGACAGACTGGACAGGGGGATATGAGTTTCTGGACAAGGAACTGCACCAGATTTCCCGTTATTCCGACACCGGCAGCCGCATTGCAGACAGACTGATGCAGGTGTGGAAAAAAACGGGGATGAAACCTGGGTGATGGCCCATGCCGAAATACAGGGCGAAAGGAGGATGGATTTCCGCGCAGCGTGTATGTTTACAATTACAGAGGTCAAGAAAAACCGCAAAGTCTCCAGAGGATGTTCTGAAGGCCGTGCAGAGGAAAAAATAGGATGGCATTCCGGGAGTGCCTGGCCTGAACTGTGATTCGGATGATTTCTGTGATTTCCGTGAGTTCCGTCACCGGTATCATTGCAGTCACCGAAATGACGGGACTGTCCGAACCGGGATTTTCAGAATTTGCGGATTGACCCGGATGGCACAGGCTGAAAATCCCGGTCAATCCCTCAATCCTGAAAATCCGGGTTCAGACAGGTATGGAAATTTCGATTGATAACTGCATGGATTTTCTGTAAGAAAGGATTTTTTCTGCAATC
>JAWKPW010000205.1:0-1940 GCA_041390465.1 Desulfobacterales bacterium
AGCCGTATGAATGATTATGATGATCTCAAAAAAGACAATAATGAACAGGAAAGAGTTGATCTGCTGACAAGTCCTTGGAAAGAATGGCAGAATATCTCTGAAAGATGGAGAGCATGATTGCCAAATGAGAACTGCCTGCTGCTCTGACCGGGGTTTGATGAAAGTTCAGCCAGTCTGTGAAAAAACTGGAAGAGCCGGGTCCGCAGCATATCCAATTTTTCCTTTTGTTTTCAGGTAATTCAGGGAATGGGGAAGTGTCTGTGCCGAACTGCCGTTTCCTGCTTTTTTCCTGACAGATTCCTTTTCTCCCTTTTGCCCGCCCACCATCAGTGTCAGATTGTCCACCAGTTCCTTCATCTGCAGGGCTCTTTCATTGAGATGCCGGGAAAAGGCTGCCGCCTCTTCTGCGGATTCGGCATTGCTCTGGGTAACCTGATCCATTTCCGCTATGGCATTGTTCACCTGCCGGATTCCCTCTGCCTGATTGTCAGACGCAGAGGTCATTTCTGCAATGAGATTGCGTATATCTTCCGATCCCTGAGCCACAGATTTGAACACCTGAATGGTGCCGGAGGCAATTTTTTCCCCTTCTGCTATCTTTTTCACATTCCCTTCAATCAGGGCGGATGTGGTGCGTGCGGCTTCCGCGGAACGCAGAGCCAGATTCCGCACTTCCCCTGCGACTACGGCAAAACCTGCTCCTGTATTTCCGGCCCGTGCCGCCTCCACTGCTGCATTCAGGGACAGCAGATTGGTCTGAAACGCGATTTCATCAATGGTTTTGACGATTTTGGAAGTTTCTTTGCTTGCGGCTGTGATTTCCTTCATGGAGTTCATCAAATCTGTCATGAAACGGTCGGTGTCCTGAATCAGATTCAGTGCATTTTCCGCAATATCTCTGGTTTTTTCAGCATTTTCCGCATTGAGTTTGGTCATGGACGACATTTCCTCCAAAGATACGGAAACCTCCTCAAGGGAAGCAGCCTGCTGCAATGATCTTTCCGCAAGCGCATTGCTGGCATCTCTGCCCTGCACTGCGGTGAACAGCATGTCGGCAGAGCAGTCAGAAAGGCTGTGGATGACTTCCTTCAGAGGCCGGGTGATGGAACGGGAAATAAAAAATCCTGCGGATAAACCTGTAAAAGCCACAATGACAAGAAACAGCATCAGGTTCAGCCAGCGGTAATCACGCGTGGCATTGCTGACCTCTGCGAGTTCATTCTTCAGATTGGCTGAAAAATGCTCTGCAAGCGCAGAAAGTTTTTCAGACAGGGCATTGCTTTGCTGACCAATGCGGAAGATTTCATCTTCCATGTTTTCGTCTGTCTCTTTTTTATCCGCATCTTCAAACACAAAATCGGTTTCTGCTCCCATTTTCCGGTATATGCCCAGGGCTTCCGCACTGAAGATTTCCATTTCCCTGCGCAGCGTTTCTGCCTGCTGCAAATCTGCTGACCCAATCCCGCGCAAACCCGCAATCCGTGCCAGTGCAGCCTGAACCTCTTTGGCTTTTTCCTGCGCGGACTGCTCCACATTTCCCATATTGCCGATCATGACCATATCCTGATAATAGCGGATCTGATCATCAAACGCTGAAACAGCGGCCCGGCTTTCCACAGACGCGGCAAACAAATCCTCGGACACAAGGGAGAGCCTTTTTTCCGTATTTCCGCCAAGCAGAAAACCCAGCCCCACGGATATAAAGTATCCCGCGGCCAGAATGGCCAGACTCAGCCAGATTTTCTGCGCTATGGTCTTTGATTTTTTCATTGCCACACTCCCTTAAAAACTGAAGGTCACTTTCGCGGCAAACAGCCACCAGTATGGCTCCAGTTCTTTGTTGTCCGCGAGATTGACGCCCCCGAATCCGTCATTGTAACTGCCTTCCAGTTTGAAAATCCAGTTTTCATTAATGTCAAAACGGGTGGAAAGGGTCGCGG
>JAWKPW010000206.1:0-1805 GCA_041390465.1 Desulfobacterales bacterium
GGTGACAGGATCTGATCAACGGATTTGACCCACTACCATGAAACAAACCCCTGCCCCTCTCAGGCGGGGATTATCTGAAAAAATCCATGACGAACTGGCATCAGATTATTGGAACGTTGCGGCACCGGTTTTGAAAAAAGCGGCTTTTTTTCTCTGGCCCCTGTTTCATAAATACCGGAGCAGTCCTGAGAAAAGAAAAGCAGCGGAGAAAAACTTGTGATTTTCCCCTTAATCTGATACAAAAGCGGTGCCCGGATTTCTGAGATCAAATCCCGGATTTGCAGTTCCGGCACTCTGTTGCCGGAAGCACAGAAAAAAAATCGGAAGCCGCACACCAATGTTATGACAGCAATTCAAGTTGGAAAAGGAGTTTTTCATGCTGAATCAAAGAAAATCCAAAAGAAGACATATTATTTACTATCTTCGGGTACTGGATGCCAACACCGGCCAGTTGATTGGGCAACTGGTTGACATTACGACAGAAGGAATGAAACTGATCAGCGAAAATCCCACAGATCCGGAAACTTTTCTGCAGCTCCGGATGCTGCTGCCCGAAGAAATCAACCAGAAAACACAGATATGTTTTGAGGTGGAGAGCCTGTGGTGCAAACGGGACATCAATCCAAATTTCTTCAGCATCGGATTCAAATTTGTTGCTATTTTGCCGGAAGATGTCAATATCATCAAAAACCTGATTTATGACTTCTCCTTCCGGGATTAAGGCCGGGCTCGGAGATTTTTCTTCCAGCCCTCTGAAAGCCCCGGCAGCACAGGCTTCCGGCCTGTGCACAGATTTGTCAGAGGGTGCGGCTGATATCCGGAAATCAGAAACTGCTTCCGCCCGCCTCATTCCCCGGCCAGCAGGTCTGCAAAACGCTCCCGGCTCCGGATCAGCTCCCGTCTGTCTTCCGTGAATATCTCCAGCGTCACGGTTTCCGCATACCCAATTTTCTTCAGTTCCCGGATGATTTCGGAAAAATCAATGCTTCCCTTTCCCACAGGAAGATGATCATCCCGTTTTCCTTTGTTGTCACTCACATGTATATGTCTTATGCGTTTTCCTGCCAGACGGAAAAATTCCTTTATCCGGTTTTTGCCTTCCTCTTTGATATGGGCATGGCCCACATCCAAAGTCATGCCCTGAGAAGGAAATATCTCAAGGAGCTGTGCCATTTCTTCAGGTTCAGTAAACGCACCCGCTACAGGCGGCATGTTTTCCAGACAGAGAAAAAGCCCGACTTCCCCGGCCTTTCGAACAACGGTGTGAAGACTTTCCAGGGCATATTTCCGGGCAGTGTCTTTGGCAATTATCCCAAGTCCGGAAATCATGCCCGGATGCAGGACAGTTCTGGAAGGTTCCAGTTCCGCTGCGGTTTCAACCGATGCCAGCATTTCTTCCAGAGATGTCTGCCGTATGCTTTCCGTAAAATCAGCCGTGTAAACAAAGGTGGGAAGATGGCAGACCAGCCCCATGTTATGATCAGCCAGGGCCCGCAGGAGATCCTTTTTCTGTTTCCGGATAACAGCGTAATGGCCCAATGGGGCATCCATTGTCAGTTCCAGATAGTCAAACCCCATGTCTGAAAAAAGTGCAATCTCATTCAGAACCGGATTGAGGGGCAGATTCATGGCTCCGTATTTCATTGTTTTTCCTTTGCATTAAATGCGAATTGGGAGTTGAAAAATTCAGAATGGACAAAAAAGATGGTTCAGATCCCCTGATGGTCTGTTTTTAACCGCAGAGTCACACAGAGTTTTTTTGCCAAATTCAGATTTAAAAAAATCATCCGGAATATTCTTTTCCG
>JAWKPW010000207.1:0-1798 GCA_041390465.1 Desulfobacterales bacterium
GATCATCAAATTCCTTTTCCAGTTCAGATTTTTCATCATCCAGTTCCAGCATGGCCTCGGTGCGGGCCTCAATTTCCACCACCTTTTCCTCCATGCGCTCAAACTTGTCCTGGGCAATCACGCCCCTGTCAAAGTAACGCTCGGTGGAACGCATATACTGCCGGGCTTCTGCCGCTTTTTGACGGGCTGCCAGACTCGCTCGTTTGCGGCGTGCCTCATCCAGTTTGGCTTCCAGTTTTTTCAACTGGGTTTTCAGATTTGTGCTGGTATTGCGGGCAGCTTCCCATGCGCCTTCCGTATCCGCGACAATCCGGTCATGCTCTTTCTTTCTGCCCAAAGCTTTGCGTGCCAGTTCCTCCCTGCCGGTGCGCAGGGCCTTTTCCGCCTTTGCCCGCCACTCCTCAGACTGTTTGCGATGCCAGTCCAGTTCTTTGGCAAGCTGCTTTTCATTGGTCATGGCATCCAGAACGCCTGCCCTGGCATGGCGGATATTGTCTTCCATTTCCCGGATAATCTGACGGATCATCCGCTCCGGATCCTCCACCCGATCGATCATGTCATTGATATTGGCACTGATGACATCGGTTATGCGAAGAAAAAAATTGGCCATAATGTCCTCCTTTCTGCAAGTTTTCTGCAACCTGAAACTTTGTTTCCTTTTCTGCCTTATGGATAAAGCAAAGGCCGTGCCAAAGCTGAATCCTGTTTTTTCCCTTTAAATTACAGACAATTAATCCAGATAAAAAGCAATGCCGCAAAACATCCTGTCATATTTTGTACAGACAGCAGTCATTTTCTGCATGAAAGATTTCCGGGAAATCAGATTCCGATCCTTTTACACCTTGTAAAAATTATCGACAACTGGACCGGCCATCCTTGTGTGCAAAATCTGCATATAAAATTTCAACTGTCTGATATTTCTTATTTATATCTTTGGTTATGATTTGGCACAGTGCTTGCTTTTTCCAAAGCAGCAAAGGATTTCCGGCATGGGACGGCACGCGGCCATTCCTCTCCTGTTTCAGAGAACAGGAACACAGGTTTTCAGAAAAGGTTTGTCACAGACAACTGACGGGTTTCATACTCCTCAGCACTTCAGGATGAAAATCTTTTTCTTAAAACCTGCGGGTGCGCCTGATCTGCCGGAGCAGGATTTTTTCGGAAGACGGTAAAGTTTCACCAACAATTCATGCAAAGGGAGAAAACTGTATGGCAAAGAAAATCAAAGTCCTGATGGTGGATGATGAAGAGAAATTCCGTGAAACAACATCCAAGATACTGGAAAAAAGGGGATTTGAAGCCACAATGGCCGGAACCGGTGAGGAAGCCATTGAGATTCTGAAAAAAAGTCCCCAGGATGTGGTGGTGCTGGATATCCGGATGCCGGGCATGGACGGTCATGACGCGCTGGAAAAAATCAAAAAAATCAATCCGGAAACCCAGGTGATTATGCTCACCGGCCACGGCGGTCAGGTTTCGGCAAGGGCGTCTTTGGAACTGGGAGCCTTTGATTATCTGAACAAACCCTGCGATCTGGATCTGCTTACGGCCAAGATCAATGATGCCTACAATGCGCTCCGGTTTAAAGAGGATCGTCCGGAAAAAACAGCAGGGGAAATCATGATCCGGGTGGAGGATTACACCACCCTGACCGAAGACAAGACCGTAAAGGATGCCATTGAACAGCTCATGAAAACCTTTGAGGGACTTGCAGCCAGTGACCGGGTGATGGAAACCGGGCACCGCTCCATTCTGGTGTTCAGCCGGGACGGGGAACTCAGCGGCATTCTCAGCATCT
>JAWKPW010000208.1:0-1716 GCA_041390465.1 Desulfobacterales bacterium
CCGATTTTTTTCCGGGTCAAAGAGTTTCCTTATAACACAGGTTCCCGGTGAAAGATCACTTTAAACTGCTGCGTTTCCCTGTTGTCGTCAAACTCAACTTTGACCCCCTCGGCTTTGCAGACTTTCAGCACTTTGGGAATGCCGCTTCCGCGTCCTGTGTATTTGAATTCTCTGTCTTTTTCCAAAAAAGAAAGAAGAATCGGATTGCGTTCAATATGAACCCCGAACCGGATGTTTTCCTGTGTGATGGTATTGGGCAGATTTCCCGGACTGATGATTTCCAGCCGGTTTCTGAACAGAAAAATCTGCACAGGCGCGCTGATATAGTAGTTGCGGTGTATCAGCGCGTTTGCAATGATTTCAGAAAAAGCATCTTCGGGAATTTCCAATATTCCAGGTGCATTGAAATCCTGATCCTTCTGCACCCGCCGTAAATTTCTGCTGATGAAAAATTTTGCTTTCTGATACAAATCCAGGAGTTTCCCTGAAATCTCCTCTTTGTCCGCAAAGATCTGAACAGAAATGTCATTTCCGTCAAAACAGGTGGCCTTGACAATAAACTGGGGACGGAATCTTTCCGGATTTTTGCCGCATAACAGAAGCCCGGCCAGTGTCAGTCTGTCATTTGCGGCAAGTTTGAGATTGGTCAGAAAATTTATAAAAGGAATTCCCAGGTCTTCCAATTCTTCCTGATAAAATTTTCTGTATCTGGATTTGAAAAATTCTTCATCAAAATCATCAGGTGTGGCATCTGTTTCCGTTTCATCAGCAAAAAGAATGCCCGATGTCTGCGCCAGACGCAGCACCTCTTCAATGGGCGCACGTCTTTTGTCCGCGCCGTTTTTCACCCATACATCCAAACGGTTGACAGCGTATGGCTTATTGACACCCCGCGGAACATGAATGATCAGTATTCTTTTTCCATCACAAATCAGAATTTCAGTTTTTACAAAAATCTGTTTGTCAAATTTATGGGTCGCTGCATTGGCAATCCACTGGTTGAGACGGGCGATATCTTCTTTGCTTACGCCGACCGGATCACCCGTGTCTGATGCGCCGATAATGATCATTCCCCCGTCTGTATTCACAAATGCGCCCATTTCTGCGGCCAGTGCATCAATACTGGTGAAATTCACTTTGAACTGATGCGTGGTATCTTCCCCTCTGTCCAGTATTTCAGACAATTCAGAACAGTTCATATCTGTCTCCCATAAAATGTTTTCGCAATCCTGAACAGAAGAGCACATACGGGCAAAAACACAATTTTTGCACGGATGATGAAGGTGAAAATTGCCGGGGCAGAGATCCCCGCCCCGGAGTTATGGGTTTATCTCAGCTTCGCTGTTTTCTGCTCATACCATGTGCTGATTTCCCGGAAAAACCGCCAGTATATCTTTTTCAGTGGATTATATAAAATCCCAATATACTGAAATGATGATCAAATGTAAACACATGCTGAATTTTGAAATTTTTCATTACCACAAAGGAAAGACAGTCTGTAAAACTGATTTTATGATCCGCATATTTTCTGAAGATTTTCAGTGCTTCCAGTTCATCGTTCTGATCCGGCCGGATAATCATGGAAAGTTTTGAATCATAGATTTCCTCTGTCTTTATTGCTGAAAAATCATAACTTGTCCGTCTTGCCAGCAGGGTTGCCAGTTCATCAATGACATGATTGGTGGTAATCGTAACTGTCTTTTCTGAAACCAGCTC
>JAWKPW010000209.1:0-1693 GCA_041390465.1 Desulfobacterales bacterium
CCACCAGCCAGACCTTTGTCTGGCTGAAATGGGAAAATATGGTGGCATATTCGCACCCGATGATGCCCGCGCCGATAATGACCAGTCTCTGGGGAAAACACTGCAGGTTCAGTATGCCGTCAGAATTGAAAATCTGTTTCTGGTCAGCCGGTGCCTGCGGAAAATCTCTGGGGGTTGATCCTGTGGCAATCAGAAAAAAATCTGCGCTGACCCTTTCGCATTTTCCGTCCCGGCATTGGATTTCCACTTCTTTTTCCGAAACAAAGCGCGCCCATCCCTGCCGGTATGTCAGAGAACCCGGCCCTTTCCAGCGCTTCGGGGAAAAGGTCTCGATCTGGGAGAGCATCTGATACTGTTTTTCCTTTGCTGCCTGCATCACTGCGGCTCGGACTGCGCAGTAATCCACTGTCAGTCCCGAAGCTCTGTAGCCCCGGTCGGTTTTTGCGGCAATGGCATAATCCTTTGCCAGTTCCCACATGGTTTTGGAAGCCAGCGCGCCCCACAGGATACCGGCTCCGCCGATGTCACGGCCTTCAATGATGCAGACATGTCTGCCCAGATCCAAAGCCCGCATGGCTCCGGCAAAGCCCGCAGGCCCGCATCCCAGCACACAGAGATCATATTTGTCAGGCATATTGTCTTCCCCGGAAAGCAAATTTGGAGGTCAGTTTGGCAGAATTATATGCGATTGCTGCGGGAACGTCAATGATATACATGAATGGAACAGCCGGAAAGATGGCAATATCGGACAATGGGGAAGTCCGCACCGCATTCATCCGTGCAAAAGCAGATGCGGAAAGGGAGCGAAGGGAGAAGCAGAGAAATCCGTATTGCATAACCATCACAATATTTGGATACGGGCTTTCGTCAGCATGATTGATGGGCATAATACCAAATCTCCATTGAATTTGTGCAATGCCTGCCCTCAGATCAGGCGCGGGAGTCCCGGACTGAAAGCCGGGGATACTGAAATGATGGGGAAATCCCGTCAAAATTCCGTCTCACTTCATTTCGGCACTCCGGAATCAGACAGGCACGGTTTCAATGGCGAATTGGCATAACAGCACAGATTGGGGTTTCAATTTGCCGAATCCTGTTTTCCGGCATCTGTTATGTCCATTATTTTGAGAATCTGTATCTGTTTTTTCTTCCTTCTTCCGTCTATCCTGCGGAAAAACAAAAAAATCAGCAGTTCAAAGAACCTGCCCCTTTTTTCAAAGCGGGAATTTCTTTTTTTTGATCTGCTGAAAGGGAAAGAAAGGAGAAGAAAAATGCGTTTTGAGCATCTGCTTGCGGACAGAACAGACAGAATGGGAGCCAATGCCATACGGGAAATTCTGAAGGTGGTGTCCCAGCCGGGCATGGTGTCCCTTGCCGGGGGAATTCCCGCTCCCGAGAGTTTCCCCATGAAAATCATCAATGATCTGAGCCATGCAGTGGTGGAAAAATACGGATCTGCCGCGTTTCAGTATGATCTGACTGAAGGCTTCGCTCCCCTGCGGGCAGTGCTTTCCGATTATCTCGCGCAGAAGGGAATACAGGTTTCCGCAGAGGAGGTGCTGATCACCAGCGGTTCACAGGGCGTGCTGGATGCTCTGGGAAAAGTGCTGATTTCCAAAGGAGACAGGGTGGCCGTGGAAGCGCCCACCTATCTGGGAGCCATTTCCGCGTTCAATCCCTATGAACCTGAATA
>JAWKPW010000210.1:0-1614 GCA_041390465.1 Desulfobacterales bacterium
CTCAATCCCCTGACCCAGACGTGGAACACTATCGGTTTTGCCCGGCGCATTCATTCGGTCTTTCTTTCGGTACTGGGCATTTCCTGGTTCTGGTTTCTGGGATCATCCTATCTGACCCAGATTCCCAATTTCACCAAAATTGTACTCAAAGGAAATGAAAGTGTTGTCACTCTGCTGCTGACCATGTTTTCTGTGGGCATTGGTGTTGGCTCTCTGCTGTGTGAACGGCTTTCCGGACGCAAGGTGGAACTGGGTCTGGTTCCTCTGGGTTCTCTGGGACTGAGCATTTTCGGCATAGATCTGTTTCTGGCTTATGACACACCGGATACAGTCAGTCTTCTCAACATCAGCCAGTTTCTCGACACTCCGGGCAGCATCCGTGTGCTTGCAGATTTGGTGCTGATTGGCATTTTTGGCGGATTTTACATTGTCCCCCTGAATGCGTTCATCCAGATGCGCACAGAGCCTGCATACCGGGCGCGTGTCATTGCAGCCAACAATATCCTCAACGCGCTGTTCATGGTCCTGTCCACTGTCATGGGCATTCTTCTTCTCGGGGTTCTGAAAATCAGCATCACGAAATTCTTTCTGATTGTTGCTCTGGGCAATATTGCGGTTGCCATTTACATTTATTCCGTTGTGCCGGAATTCACCATGCGCTTTCTCATCTGGATGCTCACGCACACCATGTACCGTGTCCGCCATGAGGGACTGGAAAATATACCGGATGAAGGCCCTGCCGTTCTGGTCTGCAACCATGTGAGTTTTGTGGACGGACTGCTCATCGCGGGAGCCTGCCGCCGTCCCATCCGTTTCATCATGTTCGAGCCCATTTACCGCATTCCGGTGCTTCATTTCATTTTCCGCACCGGCAAGGCGGTTCCCATTGTATCCCAGAGAGAAAAACCGGAAATCTATGAACAGGCATTTGAGGAGATCGCAAAAGGTCTGGAAGAGGGTGATCTGTTCTGCATTTTTCCCGAAGGCAAAATCTCAGCAGACGGGGAAATGGATGTTTTCAAACCCGGAATAGAAAAAATCATCCGGAGAAATCCGGTTCCGGTCATTCCCCTTGCCCTGCGCGGATTATGGGGAAGTTTTTTCAGCAGAAAAGCCGGAAAGGCCATGAGCCGCATCTCCGGGAGGTTCTGGTCAAAAGTCCAGCTTGTGGCCGGAACTCCGCTCATGCCGGAACAGGTGACTGCAGAAGGATTGCGTGAAGAAGTTTTGCAGTTGCGGGGGGATCATCGCTGATTCGCGTGATTTTTTCCGACAGGCGCAAACATGGAATCGGAAGGCTGAAAGTCTTTGCAATCATACAGGAAAGGAGGAAATGAAAATGAAAAGACAATTATCGCTCATGCTGATTTTTTCTTTGTGTTTTGTGTTCTTTTCCACATCATCCATTGGACAGTCTGCGCCGGTTCCGGAAAAAAAACCGGAAGCAGCGGTTACGGAAGCTGCCAAATCCGAAGCAGATCTTCCAAAACCGGATCCCGCGCTTCCTGAAGTTCCCAAACCCGGAACCGATCTTCTGAAACCGGATTCCGCTGCTCCCGAAATTCCCAAACCCGCAGCAGAACCTCCGGAAAAAAAGAAGGAAAGTGCTGTTTC